>JAKVBQ010000037.1 GCA_022447205.1 Phycisphaerales bacterium | reverse complement strand
CCGGCGTCTCCAAGGAAGAGAAGGAAGCGAATCAGATCCAGATCGATTCGATCCTCCAGACGATCGACCGGATCGCCAACTCGACGAGCTTCCAGGGCATCAAGCTGCTGAACGGCAACTTCGACTACACCCTCAGCGGTGACGATTCCGCCGTGTTCGGAGACGTCCAGATCAACTCCGCCAAGCTCTCGGACGCCGCCGGATCGAACATCCGCGTCGACGTCACGCTCGTCGATTCCGCATCGACCGGCACCGTGTACCTGCTCGACAACGGCGGCGCCATGTCCGCCAACGGCGAAGGCCAGGTCACGTTCGAGGTCACCGGCAACGACGGCACCCAGCAGTTCACCTTCGCTTCCGGCACCGCCAACTCGGCCGTGGTCGCAGCCATCAACACCTTCAGCGATGCCATCGGCGTCACCGCCTCCCTGTCCGGTGCCTCCGACGAGATCCGACTCGACTCGACTTCGTACGGCAACGACCAGTTCGTCCGCGTGAAGCAGCTCTCCGACAACGGTGGCAGCAGCTATGTCTCCTCCACCGGCAACGGCGCAGCCGTCTCCGAGTACAAGGGCGCCGGTCTCAATGCCGATGTCAACATCAACGGCATGCGGGCCACCAGTGACGGACTCACCGCACGAGTGGCTTCCGAGGGCTTCGATGTCTCCCTCTCCCTCACCGAAGCCTTCGCAGGCAATGGTGCTGCAGGTGGTACCTCGACGTTCTTCGTCACCGGTGGTGGTGCTGACTTCAACCTCGGCCCCAAGGTGAACCTGTCGAACAAGGTCTCACTGGGCATCCAGACGGTCACGACCGGAAGCCTCGGTTCGAACGCCAGCGGCTACCTCGATGCGATCAAGGCCGGCGGCGATGCCAACGTGGTCAATGGTGACCTGGGCAAGGCCCAGACCGCGATCGAGCAGGCCATCAAGCAGGTCAGCAGCATGCGTGGTCGCCTCGGTGCCTTCCAGAAGAACACCGTCGGTTCCACCATCAGCAGTCTCTCCATCGCACTCGAGAACACCTCTGCCGCAGAGAGCTCGATCCGTGATGCCGACTTCGCTGCCGAGACCGCGAACCTGACCCGTGCGCAGATCCTCAGCCAGGCCGCGACCCAGGCCCTGTCACTGGCCAACAGCCAGCCCCAGGCAGTGCTCTCGCTGCTCCGCTGATCCGGTCTTCCGGTCAGAGTGCCAGAACCCTTTCCAACGGCGGCCCGCAAGGGCCGCCGTTGTCTTCATTCCGGAGACCGGCAATGAAAAACGCGGCCACCCACTGGGTGACCGCGTCGGTGTTCATCATGTGATCGATGTCAGGCGGCGGACTTGGCCGCGACAGCTTCGTTCGCCGTCTTGACCAGTTCGTCGAAGGTCGCGGGGTCCTCGATCGCGATCTGGCTGAGCATCTTCCGGTTGAGGAGGATGCCGGCCTGCTGGATGCCGTGGATGAAGACGCTGTAACGCGTCCCGCGCATCCGGCATGCTGCGGTGATTCGAGTGATCCAGAGTCGTCGGAAGTCGCGCTTTCGATTCCTGCGGTCACGGTAGGCGAACTGGCCTGCACGCATGAGTGCGACCTTGGCCTGCTGCTTGTGACGGGACTTCGTGCCGTAGTAGCCACGAGCCTTGCGGAGAATTCTCTTGCGTGCCTTGTTCCTGGCGGCACCCTTGCGTACGCGAGGCATGGTGCTGTCTCCAATTGGTGCTCGGCGGGGGACCCGGTTCGTCCGAGGTCTCTTCTGTCCCGACGCGCTTCAGTTCGTTTCCGGAGTCAGGTGCGATCCGGAGCTCAGCCCTTCTTCTCTTCCCTCTTCGCCTTGTCACGGGCTTCGGCTGCTGCCTGGTCCTGCGAACGAAGGGGGCGGAAGAGAAGCGTTCCGAGACGCTTCATGTCACCGGCGCGGGCGTACTGCGGGATCCGGTAGGACCTCGTCGCCTTGCCCGACTTGTTGCTCTTGAGGTGGCGGCTGTTCGGCTTGCGGAAGCGGATCTTGCCACTCTTGGTGATCTTGACGCGCTTCAGGAGGCCCTTGTGGGATTTGTTCTTCGGCATGGCGCTCTTCGACCCTTCCGGGTTGACCCGGATCCGGGGCCCCTCATGAGGACGTCTCCCTGTCCCGACGATGGGCTCAGGGTGAATCGGAGAGTGTAGCAGGGCCACACCGGTCTTCAACCCGTCGAATGCGATCTTGGGCCCGGAGCTCGGGCGGCGATGGTGGGGTGGGGCGCTCAGTGAATCAGGAACAGGGAGGTTTCCCCGCTGATTTCGCCCCGAATAATGGCGATGATGTGCCCCTGGGCGGTGGTGCCCGGGTCCCATATCCGGTCCCCCCCGATTTCGCTGATTTCCATCATCTGGACGTGCCCATCCCCGAAAAGCACGTTCTGGCCGAGACCATCGTGGTTGTGGGCGTTGCGCATGGCGTCCTGCCCGGTCAGCGGGGGTGCTCCGGAGGCCATCATCGGGAGCGGGTTGGTGTTGGAGGCGATCGGCTGTTCGGAGCTGGTGAGATCCTGCCCGGCCTGCCAGAGCTGGTAGCTGTAGGGCTGGTCGACCAGGGTTCCGCCGGGGCTGTGGAAGTCGTTCGGCCTGCCGTAGGGGGCGCAGGCATCACGAAGCAGCTTGTTGTGCATGCCGGAGTGGGCATTCATCCAGTCGAAGGGATCCGGAAGAAGGCCGGCCACCGACTGCATCGGGGTGACGCCGTTGTTGGCCGAGCCGTATCCGATCATGGCTTCGTGGTTCTCGACCAGGTTGTCATGGTCGAGCGCGATCATCCTGGACTGACGGGCGTGATTGACCACCGGCCAGATCACTCCGACCGCGAGGAGCAGCATGGCCGCGGTCGCGAAGAGGTCGGGGAACCGCCAGCGGCGTCCCGACAGCTGCTCGTTCATCTCCTGACGGGCCTGGAAGTTCATCCGGTCCGCTCGATCGCTCTCGGCTCGATTCACCCGGGCCAGCGTCGCGTTGACCAGGTCGTCCGATGCATCCTCGACCGGATAGGCATCGAGAAGCGAGAGCAGGTCGGCGATGCGCCTTCCTCGCTCCAGGTCGTCTCCCTCCAGGGATTCCATGGCCTCGTGATCCAGTCCACCGTGCTCGAGCAGGGCATCCAGTACGCGTGCGTCGTCTTCGGAGAGGTTCTGGATGCGGTTTTCAGCAGTCATCGTTTCTCTGACTTTCAGGGCGTTCGCCCGAGCGTGCATCAGGCGGATGGTTTCGTCGGATCCGTCTCACCCGACTCCAGCTTCCAGGACTCCGAGAAGCTGGCGACCGCACTGTGCAGCCTGCTCTTCACCGTGCCCAGGGGGATGTCGAGTGAATCGGCGATCTGACCGTAGCTCATCTTCTGGAAGTAACTGAGCAGCAGGATCTCGCGATAGTGTGCTGGGAGTTCATCGACCACCTTCTTCACCAGTGCGGCCTGTTCCTTGGTGTCCACGGGCGAATCGGGCGAAGGCGCCTCGGAGGCCAGCAGGTCGGAGAACTGGGTCTCGTTGCCCTCGCCGCCCACGGGTGCCGAAAGGCTTGCCGCAGAGCGACGCTTCTGGCGACGGTGGTAGTCCCGTCCCTTGTTGGCGGCGATGGTGTAGAGCCAGGGCTTGAACCGCCTGCTCGTGTCGAAAGACTCGGCCGAGAGGTGGACCTGGAGGAAGGCATCCTGGAACACGTCGTCCGCAGCGGCTCGAGAGCCGAGGAAGCGGATGAGGAAGTGGAGGAGTTCGTTGCGATAGCGTTCCACCAGTTCGGGGAACGCGCCAGCATCTCCATCGATGTGGTCCTTGAGGAGCTGTTCGTCGGAACGGTCTGCCACCGGAATCTCCGTGGGGAGGGTCAACGCGGAAGCGGCGACCGACTGGACGAATCGAGCCGCTTCCTGCGTGCGCAGAATAGCCGAGGGCAGGGCGGAACGGACGGCTCCGATGGCCTCGGACGCCACTTCTTCTCCCTTGCGGAAGGGTGTGGCGGGCTGGGTGAGATGGCAGTTGAGTGCGGTCACGGTCTGGGTACGCCCGCCTCCGAAGGCCGGTTCGGCGGAGTTCGAATCTTTTTCAAACGGGCTTTCGACGGGGGAGGAGTCCGGGAAAGCCCGGCGGGGAGACATCGCAAGGCCCCTCCCCGGTACACTGGCGGGGCTTCCCGCCTCCAGCTGTCCAAGGAGTGTCTCGAGTTGGGTGTACCAGTCTCACAGATGTGGACCGTGGCCTCGTACGTGATCCGGAACCGCCTCGCGGGCCGGAAGCGGTATCCCCTGGTCCTGATGCTGGAGCCCCTCTTCAGGTGCAATCTCGCCTGTGCCGGTTGCGGGAAGATCCAGTATCCCCCGCACATCCTGAAGCGTGATCTCTCCGCCGAGGACTGCCTTGCCGCAGTCGATGAATGCGGGGCGCCGATGGTCTCGATTCCCGGCGGCGAGCCGCTGCTCCATCCCGAGATCCGCGAGATCGTCCAGGGGCTGGTCGAGCGAAGGAAGTACATCTACCTCTGCACCAACGCGATCCTCCTCAAGGAGAAGCTCGAGGCCGGTTGGTTCACGCCCTCCAAGTACCTCAGCTTCAGCGTCCACCTCGACGGACTGCAGGAGCATCATGACTTCGCGGTCTGCAGGGACGGGACCTACGAGAAGGCGCTCGCCGGCATCCGCAAGGCGGTCGAGATGGGGTTCCGGGTGACCACCAACACCACGCTCTTCGAGGGCGCCGACCCGAATGCCTGCCGCGCCTTCTTCGATGAACTGATGGAGGTCGGGGTCGAGGGCATGATGATCTCTCCCGGCTATGCCTACGACAAGGCGCCCGACCAGAGCGGCTTCCTCAAGCGACGCGAGACCAACGAACTCTTCGAGATGATCCTCTCCAACCGGAAGAAGGGGTGGCGCTTCAATCAATCGCCCCTGTTCCTCGAGTACCTGATGGGGAAGCGCGATTTCGAATGCACCCCGTGGGGGAACCCGACCTTCAACATCTTCGGTTGGCAGAAGCCCTGCTACCTCCTCCAGGAGGGGTACGTGGACTCGTTCCAGGCGTTGATGGAGGAGACCCGCTGGGAGGACTATGGTGTCGCCAGCGGGAACCCCAAGTGCGCCCACTGCATGGTGCACTGCGGGTACGAACCGACCGCCGTCGACTACACGTTCAGCGGTTTTCGAGGCATCTGGGCCAACATCAAGGCGATGCTGTTCAGTCGGTATGCCAACCCCGCGGCGGCGGAGCGGCTCGAGGAGGAGAAGTCCAGGCCGCACGGCCCCATGCAGCACCTCGTCCAGCTGGGATTCGGTGTCGACGTGCAGCCCGATGGCACCCGCAAGGTGATGCGCAAGGGCGAGGACGCGGCCTGACCCGATCTCGCACAGGCATGAATGAAGAACGAAGGCCGTGCCCCCCGGAGCACGGCCTTCGTTCGTGATCAGCGGATGCTCGACCCGCGTCTCATTCGGTCCACATGCCGAGCAGGATCGAAAGGTCGGCTCCGTCCACGATGCCGTCCTCGTTGAAGTCGTGCTCCCACATGCTCGTGCCCCAGGCGCCGAGGAACTTCGCGAGGTCGGCTCCATCGACATCGCCGTCGAAATCGACATCCGGGTTGGCGAGTTCCTCGAACTTCAGTTCGGCTTCCGATTCCGACCAGTTGTCGAACTGGCCGGCGCCTTCATTGGTGACCTTCATCCACGAACTCATGTTGAACTCGTATTGACCCGGCTCGAGGATGAACTGGAAGTTCGTGCAGTCCTGGCCGTCGCGCACGTCGTGGTCAAGTGGTCGCACGAAGCCCTGGTCGGTGTTGCCCCAGAGGATGGCACGAGTCTGTCCTTGCGAAAGAGGGGCATCCTCCCAGGCGCAGGCATAGCCGGTGACCCGGGTGCGCCGCTCGATCTCGAAGCCGAACTGGCCGCCTGCGCTGACATCGAACTCGACTTTCTGGTCCGGCTTCGCATAGGAGGATCCATAGGCGTAGCTCCAGACCCTGAACCCCGCCGGGGTCTCTTCGGCCAGGCAGGCGCTGTGCCCATGTCCCGAGGCTCCGGCCTCGATCGAGGCGTTCGCCACTGAATTCTGGTTGGCGTCGGCCCACTGGAAACCGCTGTTGAGTTCCTGGTCCCAGTCGTTCTGGGCGAGTGCCGGGTCCTCCACCGAGACGGTCGATCTGGCCGACACGATCATGTCGTCGACGTTCACGACGGGCATCGAGAGGGCGGTGGAGGTGGTGGCGATGAGGAGTCCGAAGCCGACGGGAAGGGTGGTGGTGTTCATGATGTCTCCTGAGTGAAGGGTGTGGCGTTCTTTCAACCGTCCATAGGAGGAGGAGGTCGACTTGTGACCGTGAACCTCAGGGATCATGAAAAAGACCGCCCCACTGCACTGGGGCGGTCCGTTCCCGGAAGAACATGGGCTGGGGTCGAGATCAGCCCGTCCACGCTCCCAGAAGGATGGCAAGGTCCTGTCCGTCGACCGTGCCGTCACCGTTCAGGTCCCCACCACCCGCGCTGGAGCCCCAGGCACCGAGCAGGCGCGCCAGATCCTGCCCGTCGACCTTCCCGTCGCCGGTGATGTCGGCAGGGTTCGGCACCACCAGTGGAGTGATCTCGAGTTCACCCATGGTCACGACCATCGCGGACTTCGACCCCGGGAAGCCGTTCTGCGAGGTGACGTTGGACCAGTTCGCGAAGTAGAACTGGTAGTAGCCGGGGTCGAGGGTCAGGGTTCCGGAGCTGCAGATCGAACCGGCGTTGGAGGGCACGTTCTGTTCCGCAAGTGGAGCCCCGCCGAAAGTTCCATTGACGAGCTTCTTCACCCGGAGTACCGAGTAGGCGGAGACGTTCTCCGTGTATGCGCAGAATTCGTAGTTCAGCTCGGCAGGTGCGTTGATGTTGATGTGGAATTCGCCGCTGACCTGCGCCCATGTCATGTACGGCATTACCTGGCCTGCAGTATCGACACTGTTTTCGGCCATCATGCCGATCGTGACCGTGGTCTCGTCCACTTCTGCGATACAAGCAGTCCTGCCGTGGTTGGTTGCTCCACCGGGTCCGACGCCGTCCTGTTCGAACTCCATCGGGGTGTCCGCGATGTCATAGACGTATGCGGCTGTTTCCTGATCCTCCGGGAACGACCAGGACCCTTCAAGCGGCGCATCCGAGGTTCCGAACCGGCCTTCGGCCTGCATTCCGGCGATGAATGAGCCGACGTCGAACAGGGGCTCGTCCTCGGCGTGGGCTGCCTGGAATGAAACGATGGACAAGCTGGCGAAGGCGAGGGTGGTCGTGAGGTTCTTCATGTGGTTGCTCCTTGCGATTGGTTGGTTCTCCATCTCTTGCTATTCGGGGTCTCATGAGGTGTGACATCTCTGTCCATGAAAAAACCCCTCCCCGCGAAAATCGCGGGGAGGGGGACCTGAGGAGCAGGAAGTCACCCCCGTGACAGCCGTTTTCATGCGGTATCTCAGGTCCAGGCCCCGATCAGAATGGCCAGGTCCTGTCCGTCGACCTTGCCGTCACCGTTGAAGTCGAAGTCCGGGTTGTCGGAGCCCCACTGGGCGAGGAAGCGTCCGAGATCCACGCCGTCGACCTTGCCGTCGTTGTTGATGTCCGGATCCGCGATCTCCATGAAGACCACCTCGCCGCCGTACTGGCACCAGCTGTCGGATGCCTGGGATGCATGGAGATCGGTGGTCATGAAGGTGAAGGCGCGGCTGCGGAACTGGTATTCCCCGGGGGGCAGGAGCAGCTCGAACTCTCGGCAGTCGTCACCACTTTCGTTGTCGATGTAGACCAGGGGATTCTGGGATTCACCTGTCCGGTAGAAGGACATCAGTACCTGTCGGATCGACGAATCCCCTCCGGAGCGGACGCAGAACTGGCCGCTGACCCTGGTGAGATCAGCCTCGAGGGTCACCTTGACGAGGGTCGCCGAATCACCCATGGCTGATCCCGAGACGGGGGCCTCGAGGTTGTAGGCGACGTCGGAATCACCGAACAGCCGGAATCCGTCCTCCAGCTCCTCGGCGAAGGCATGTGCATTGCCTGCGGACCAGGCGTCACCGACCTGGGCCATGGCATCAAGGCTCGTGCCTTCGGTCTCGAACCCCTCGGTGACCAGCATGGTTTCATCCTCGTCGGTGAGGGCCAGGGCCGGATTCGTGAGTTCGGCGGTCGTGATGAAGGCGTTGTCGACGTCCGTGATCAGGACATCGGCTGACAGCGGTGCGGCCGTGGCGAGACCGAGGCCGGTCGCGAGAGTGCAGAGGACGTGGTTCTGGTTCGGTCGGGTGCTCATGGTGGTTTCTCCTTGAAAGCAAATCTGTCCACCTTCCCTATGAGTCTCGGCACCCGGTGTGACGGTTCGGGTTCGGATTTTTCTGGTGCCTGCCCCGGATGAGGCTTCCAGCCCGCCGTGCTGTGGACATCTTGTTCGAACTCCTCGCGCGGCCTCGAGCGAAGCGAGCATCCCCGAATGCCCTTTCTGAACGGAACCGTCACGTACGCACGCTTTGCTGTCACTGGGAACGCCCCCGAGCGGATCGACCAGGGCGTGATCGATGCCTTCGCCGCCAATCCGGCCCGCCCCACCCCGATCGGGGTTCCGCCCGGCCCGGAGGCCGGTTGGACCGCCGGATACCACATCATGGACGAGGAATTCGCCCTGGAACGCATGGCGTTCGATGGGTGGATCCACGCCGGGATGCGGCTCGACGTGGTCAGGGTTCCTCCGGAGGTCCGGCGGGCGTACATCGCGATCGCCGAGAAGTCGAGGGGGTCCGCCCTCGGCGATGCCGCCCCGGGCTGGCTGTCCCGCACCGCACGCCGCGAGGCTCGAGTCGAGGCACAGCGGCAGTGGGAGGAAGAGGTCGGACAGGGTCGCTACAGGAGTTCCAAGCTGGTGCCGGTCCTCTGGAATCCGGCGGAACGCACCGTCCTGGCGCCTGCCACGAGTGATTCCATCGTCGCTCCGCTGCGCGATCTCTTCACCGCGACGTTCGGAGGGCGGCTCGAGCCACGCAGTTCCGGCTCCCTGGCACTGGACCTGATCGCACCTCGCGGGCAGATGCGTTCCTTCGAGGATGCGCTCCCCGACAGTCTGGGCCATGCGCCGGCAGGGGGGGTCGAGGGACGACCGGAGGTGCCCTGGGCGACAGGCGGCCCCGAACCCAAGGACTTCCTGGGCAACGTGTTCCTGCTCTGGCTCTGGTGGCGGTTCGAGAATGGCGAAGGGCTGATCGATCGGCCGGACCGACGTTCGATCGCGATCACCATCGATCGTTCGATCGAGAGCGAGTGTGCCTGGGGCATGACCGGTCGTCAGTTGCTGACCGGCGATGGTCCGACCAGCTGGCCGGAGTCCAGGATCGCGACTCGAAATGGTAAGTGGCCTCGTCGAATGGGGTTGTTGATCTCCGATGGCGAGTTCGACTGGTCGTGCTCATTGCAGGGTGATCGCTTCGCGGTCGGGGGGCTTCGACTGCCTCGTCCGGAGGTCCCTGCAGAAACACCCGTTGACGCCACTCGCGAGCGGATCGAGTCGATTGCCGCATTCGACCGCGCGCTTCTCAGTCTTTACGATGCGTTCCTGCTCGACCGCTTTTCGGACGGGTGGAAGACGAAACGTGGACAGATGTCGGACTGGCTCGATGACCGGTCCAAGGGTCTCTCCGCACGACAGCAAAGCAGGATGGAAGTTGCATCCAGCGTCTGAACGGACGCACGAAGATCATCTTTCTCCTCCGGCCACGCGCCTGGTTCTGCCGGGCGCGTGGCTTTTTGTCCGGGCTTCCGGACTCCTGGGACGCTTTCTCCGAAAATGCGGACCGGTGCCGTCACACCGGGCGAGTCCGGGCCTATTCGATCGGTGAAGCACGTGGTGGTGCTTGATTCAGCGACGACGCGCCCCGGATCGGGTTCCGGTGCGCGTCGTCGTCTTCATGCCGCCTGGTCAGTCGTTCGGCTCGACCTCGTCCGGTCGGGCCGCTTCGCAGAAGGCGTCTATCAGTTCCGGGTCCTTCACGCCGCGCAGGCGTTCGACTCCGCTGGAGACATCGACCCCCCATGGCGTGCAACAACGGATCACCTCGCCGACATTGTCGGGGGTGAGTCCTCCCGCGACGAAGAGGGGGGTGTCGAGTTCCGGCAGCATGGCGGCCAGCGCTTCGTGGTCGAATCCCTCGCCGGTGCCACCGATGTGCGAGCCGTCCACCAGCAGTCGGTCGACTGCGGTGCAGGCATCCCATCTCATGAGCTGATCCTGATC
This sequence comes from Phycisphaerales bacterium, assembly GCA_022447205.1. GTDB lineage: Bacteria > Planctomycetota > Phycisphaerae > Phycisphaerales > SM1A02 > JAKVBQ01. Next base: position 18,926 of record JAKVBQ010000037.1, on the reverse strand, counting down.
GAAGCGGAAGCCTCGAATGACGTGCCTGCCTTCGGCTTGAAGGGCTTCCGCAAGCGTCTCGTCCTCGTTGCCATGGAGTTGGATCCACTTGAACGGGCAGGTCAGGATCTCCTGGAGCGAGGCATCGACGAACAGGCCGACCGGTTCCACCGTTTCAGGCAGCGTGGCCCCAAGCCGGATCGCCTCGTCCCCCTCGACGTGGCGTGGGCTTCCCGCCCATCGGACGAACCCCACGAAATCCGCACCGCTCTCGACCGCGGTGTCGAGGGCGACCTGGTCCCTGATCCCGCAGATCTTGATCCGCACGTGGTGGGTCATGATGCCAGTTCCCTCCTGAGCGTGGCGAGCAGTTCCTTGTGCGTCGCCTCCCTCGCGATCGGTTCCAGTTCGTCCAGGAGCTGGGCTGCTCGTTCCGGCTTCCTGACCTTCCTGGTGTAGAGGACCGCGAGCAGGAGCATGGTCTCGGTGCGACGACGTTCCGACTTGAACCGCTTCAGGTAGAGCTCGTACGCCGTCGCGGCCTCGTCGAAGCTGCCTTCCGCGTAGAACGTGCTCGCCACGTCGAGCTGCTGTTCCGCGGGAAGCGTGACCTCGGGGTGATCCGTGAGGAGGCTTGCGTATCGACGGGCCGCTTCGGGTTGCTGGTGTTCCCTGATCAGTCGTGCGATGTCCGCCCGGGCATGCCTGACCTCCGGGGGTTCCTCGGGCTTCGACCTGGCCTTCTTGATGTTCGCGGCCAGTCTGCGACTGGTGTCCGCGGATGCGCTGGCCCAAGGGCCGCCGGCACTTCCCCCGACCGCGGCACGCATCTCCGCTCGTCTCCTGGCCTGCTTGAAGAGGTAGAAGATGTCGAAGTCGTCACGCTTCAGTCGCCCGGTCGCCAGGAGCAGGAACGCCGTTCCGAATCCGAAGATGCTTCCGCCGATGTGCGCGAAGTAGGCGGTGTTCGAACTCTGCAGGCCGAGGAAGTCCGTCAACTGGCCCAGGACGTCGAGTGCGAAGAAGATTCCGACGACCACCAGCGCCGGGACCCAGATGATCCCGATCAGGAAGAAGAAGAAGAGCATTCGCACTCGGGCGCGGGGGAAGAGCGCGACGAACGCACCGGTGACGCCCATCACCGCACCGCTTGCGCCGATCATGCTCGATGGGTCCCCCTGGATGGCGCTCACCGCCCACTGGGAGAGCACCGAGGCCAGTCCTGCCGCGAGGTAGAAGAACGAGAAGCCGACTCGCCCGAGCCGGTCCTCGACCGCGCATCCGAAGACCCAGAGGAAGACCATGTTGAAGATCAGGTGGAAGATGTCCCCCGGATCGTGCAGGAACAGGCAGGTCAGGAAGGTCCAGATCCGCCAGGGGCTCCGGGAGTCGAATGCCCCGAGATCGACGATGGCGTTCACGTCACGGCCGGTCTCACGGGCGAGGATGAGCACCATGGCGAAGACGACCATGTTGGCCACGATGATCACCGGGGTGATCAACGGCGCCCTGCGCGGTGCACGATCCGTTCCGAATGGGATGAACATGGCCCTGAGTGTATGTGGGGGATCATTATCGCGCTTGATGCGTATCAAGCCTGCTCTTGTATCAACCGCCGTTGGTTCATATCATGGTGTGCTCATTACTGCGGGAGTCTTCGATCCAGGGCTGGTGGGCTGGCCTTGTCGAGGAGCAGTGGATGATCTTTCGAACGGCCCCTCATGGCAGCTGGTGACAGTTTGCTTGAACGCCGCCCGCCCCGGCATGCGGCTCTGGATGACTTTGTAGGACGACGAGCGTGACAGTGGACGAAAAGATCTTTGACAAGGGCCTCGCCAACACCATCGCGGCGGAATCAAGCATGTCGTACATCGATGGTGCCAACGGCATCCTCGAATACGTCGGCATCGACATCGATTCCCTCGCCAGGAATTCCACTTTCGAGGAATCCACCTACCTGTTGTGGAACGGCACGCTTCCGAACCAGTCGCAGCTGAACGGCCTGGTCGACGATCTTCGGGAGGAATATGCCCTGCCGGGTGGCGTCATCGATCTCATCCGGACGTTCCCCACCGACGCCGCGCCGATGCATGCCCTGCAGACCGCGGTCGCGTCGCTCGCCCTGCATGATCCCGAAGCCGATGTGAACGAGCCCGGCCCCAACGTGCGCAAGTCGATCAAGCTGGTCGCCAAGACCCCGGCCATCGTGGCCGCCTTCGATCGGCATCGCAAGGGACTGGACATCATCGAGCCCGACTCCTCCCTCGACATCGCATCGAACTTCCTGTGGATGCTGAACGGTGAGAAGCCGACGGAGACCATGGGCAAGGCGCTCGACGTCTGCCTGATCCTGCACGCCGATCACGGCACCAATGCGTCGACGTTCACGTCCCTGGTGGTGATCTCGACCCTTTCCGACATGTACTCGTCGATGGCTGCCGCGATCGGTGCCCTGCGTGGTCCGCTCCATGGCGGTGCCAACGAAGGCGTGATGCGGATGCTCGAGGAGATCGGCAGCCTGGACAAGGTCGATGCCGCCATCGAGCAGAAGCTCGCCAACAAGGACAAGATCATGGGCTTCGGTCACCGCGTCTACAAGGCGGTCGACCCCCGTGCGACCTACCTGAAGACGTTCACCAAGGGCATCGCCGAAGACACCGGCAACCAGTCGCTCTACGAGATGTCGAGTCGCATCGAGGACATCATGAACGAGAAGGTCGGTTCACGAGGGATCTACCCGAACGTGGACTTCTACTCCGCGACGACCTACCACTGCCTCGGTCTGGACCTCGACCTCTTCACTCCGCTGTTCGCGATCGCGAGGATGGTCGGTTGGACCGGGCACTGCATGGAGCAGCTGGCCGACAACAAGCTGATCCGACCCGGATCCGCCTACATCGGTCCGCATGGCGTCGACTACACCCCGATCTCGGATCGCTGATTCATCGGATCCTCTCCGTCGGTCACCTCGGTGCTTTCGGCCCCGAGCGCACATGTCGTGACGATCAGCATTCCTCGGCAAGCCAGGCCTCGTACCGGGTGCGTGCCGTGGCCGCGTCGGTGATCGCGCCGGCTTCATTGGCCAGTTCGGCGACGCGACGGAGGTGGTCGCGATCCCGTCGGTCCTCCTCGTGGTTGACCAGCATGCGGTTGGGCTGGTGTCCGTTCAGCCAGGAGAGGAAGGCGAGTCCCGTCTTGTAGAACCGCGTCGGGTGCTGGAACACGCATTGCCCGAGCGCTTCGCACCGCATCATGATCTCCCTGCATCCGGTTCGATCACCTGATGCGAGCAGGCGGAGGGCACGTGCCGCGGGGTGGGCGATCGCGTCGAAGATGCCGAGGAGTGCATGACTGAAGTCGCCGACCGGGAGCTCCCTCCCATCGATCCGGATGGCACCGGTCGGCCCGCCTTCGCCCATGATCAGGTCACCGAAGTGGAAGTCGTCGCCGGTCAGCATGATCTGGTCCTGTTCCAGCAGGATCCTTCTCAGCCGTCGCTCGAGCGCCGCGTCGAGCATGGAGAGTTTCGCGCCACGAACCCTTTCGGGGTCGATCCGCATGATTCGTTCGAAGGAGTCCTCCGGGAAGTAGCCCTCCAGTTCCGGCAGGAACATCGGGCCGAGCCAGTGGAGGATCAGGTCCCCGTCACCGGCATGCCTGATGATCTCGTCGTAGACGGTGACGTACCCTTCCGGATCGGTCTTCTCCCGGGCGAGCATCGGCATCGGCAGGATCACCGGTATGCCGCCTGCCTCCCTGATCACCCGGACCTGTTCACAGACCCCGTCGACGAGATCGGTGGTGGTCCTGACCTGGTCGAGATGATCCGTGGACGCTCCGGCGCAGAAGCCCCCTGGCAGGTCGAGCCGGCCGGTCCGTTCGATCAGTTCACGTGCCGTTCGCCAGCCGAGGGAGAACCGTTGTGCGGTATCCATCGCCTCCGCGATGCCCATGCCACTCCCGCCGATCGATGCGCGGACCGCCATGGTCGACTCCCAGTCGACGTGGTCGGCGATCGTCTCGGCGTCCCCGGGTCTTTCCGGGGCGTGATCGACGGTGGCGTAGGTCTCCTGCATCACGACATGAGCCGCGGCGTAGCAGAGTCGCGGCAGGGGCGAGGACGACATGCCGTCCTCGCCGAAGGCGTTGGGCTCTGGTTCGTGAAAGTCGATCATGCTCGGCATCGAGGACAGAGACTACCCGAGACCGAGGCTCGTCGAGTGTCGGTCGGATCAGAGGCCGAGCTTGTCCATGAATCCCGGAAGCTGGAGGACCAGGACGCTGACCAGGCCCCCGGTGATCGCCGCGATCGCGATGACCATGCCGATCGACCAGAACGCGGAGTTCGCCGCGCCCGGGAGATCCTTGCCGAGGTAGTCCTTCCTCAGGTTCAGGATCAGGAATCCAAGGTAGCTCAGGGGGAGGAAGATGCCGCAGATGATGTTGGTCGGGACCGGTACCCAGGCCGCCAGTTCCGACCACCAGATCGCACCGAGCACGCCCACCGCAGGGAGCAACGTGAAGAGCTTGTGGCCGGTGGAATGTTCCTTGATTCCGAAGAGCTTCACGCCCGCGAAACCGGAGGCGAGCATCTGCATGGTGATCGAGGAGAGCGCCATCGCGAGGATTCCGAGCCCGAAGATCCAGAGGCCCACCGTCTCCCCGAGCCGTCCCGGTTCGGCGAAGATCTCGGCGGCGGCGCGCGGGGTGATCTTGCTGCCCACGAAGGGTGCGTCGCCGTAATGGAAGACGGCGGCACTCGCCGCGACCATCAGGCTCACCGCGATCGTGAACGGAAGCCACATGCCGAGCACGAGGTCGAGCAGGGCGACGTCACGTTCGGCTCGACCCCACTTCTTGCGAAGCAGGGTGTATGGATAGACGAAGAGCATGTTCGCCCCGACCGCCGCGGCCAGGCCGCTGACGATCACGACGGTCGAACTGATCGAGGTCGGTTCGCCCTGCGCGTTCACGCCGGACCAGTCATTCGGGATGTTCATCGAGAAGCCCGCGATGAACGAACCCGGTTCGGGAAGACCGCTCCGAATCACCACCACCAGCATGCTGAGGATGATGAACCAGACCATGCCGGTCAGGAGCAGTTCATAGAACCGCACGACGCGACCGCCACGTCCGTAGAGCAGTCCCACCGGGATGCACCAGGCCAGGGCGACCAGGCCGGCCAGCCATGGCTCGATTCCGAGGAGCAGGCTGATCATCGCGGCGGCCAGTGCATACTGCGCGAACTGCCAGATGATCGAGGAGATCAGCCCTCCCCAGGCGAACGCCCACGCGAAGACCGGATGCACGTGTTCCTTCAACGCGTCGTACGGATCCTTGCCCGTCGAGAGGGTCTGCCAGGCCACCGCCGACATCACGATGATGCCCAGCAGCATGCTGGTCGGAGCGACCCAGAGCAGCTCGTAGCCGAAGGCCGCACCTGCGAAGAGGGCGGCGAAGGCGCTTCCGCCTCCGAGGGTCATCGCGGACTGCATGTAGCCCGGACCAAGCGTTCGGAGGTAGCGACCGAAGAGTGAACCGTTCTTGCCTGATGACTGGAGCTCGGTGCTCATCTCACGTTCCCTTCCTTGAGGCTTCGGTCCGGATCTTCCGGATCTCGCCGGCCTGGGGCATGATCTTGTAGTAGGTGTCGAGTGGGTAGCAACCGGAGATCATCCCGTTGCGCGGTCCCGTGGTGCAGTCGCTGAACGTCCGGCAGAGACGTTTCCTGTCGAGGGTTCGCCCCGCGATCACGTCGGCCGGGAGATCCGGGTAGGACAACGTCGAGCGACCGAGTCCGACGAAGTCCACGTGGCCATGACGCACCTCGTGCTGTGCGACGTGGGCGATCCAGTCCTGGAGGTAGGAGTACCCGGTGCCGACGAGCGGGAGGTCCGGGACCCGTGACTTGATCTCACGCACCGTCCGAAGCTGCCTGATCACTTCGAGCAGGGGGTCGCGGGGGGGAAGGTAGCCATCGCTCGGCGGATATGCGGCCGGGCGCTGCAGATGCGGGCAGTAGTAGGGAGAGCCCACCGTGAGGTTCGCCATCGAGACGCCGAGACCCTTCGCGAGCTCGAGGAACGCGACCGGTTCCGTCCAGTCCGATCGGAGCGGATCATCCCGGTCGACACCGAACCCATGCACCCAGGGCAGGTTCGCTTCGAGGTCCAGCGGGATGCCGGTGCGATCCTCCTCGTTCGCCACGAAAGGATAGAGATCGGTGATCGAGACGCGCGTACCGACCAGCAGGTCCGGACACTCGGAGCGGATCGCCTCGACGATCTCCCGGAACAGTCGGGTCCGGTTCTCGAAGGAACCTCCGTACTCGCCATCACGGGTCCGTGCCCCGAGGAGTTCATGCAGCAGGTAGCCGTGGCAGGTCTTGACGTCCACGAAGTCGAAGCCGACTTCGGAAGCGATCCTGGCCGCGGTGATCATGTTGTCCCTGATCACGCGCAGCTCATCATCGGAGAGCACGTGCGTCTCGGGCGGCAGCGCGTACTTCTCCGCCAGCACCGGGTTCCGCTCCGCGATCCTCGGCGCCATCGGGCCTTCCGGACGACTGAAGCGACCGGAGTGGGTGAGTTGCAGGCCCACCACCAGGTCCTCGTCCGAATCGAAGGCAGCTCGATGCGCGGAACGGAGTTCCTCGAGCAGGCGTGCGAGACGGGCCTTGTTGTCGGCATCGGGATTCAGGAAGAGCTGGTTGGGATTGGCCCGACCATCCGCCTGGACGGCGAAGGCCTCTCCGCCCCAGACCAGCTTCGCGCCGCTTGCACCGAATCGCTGCCAGCGACGAAGGGTGTGTTCGGTCGGTGCGCCGTCGGTCGTCCCGTCCCAGCCTTCCATGGGGTGCACGCAGAAGCGGTTGCCGATGGTTCGGACCGTGCCTCCCGGCGTGGCCAGGTCGAGCTTCGACGCCAGTGGCCCGTTCTCCGACTCGATCTCGACATCACAGTCGAATTCGGGGTCGCATGCCCTGAGGTAGTCGCGAAACGCCTCGATCGTCCGGAGTCGTCCCAGTGGGGTGAAGCTCATGACGCCTCCTCCTGCTGGAATGAACCGAGGTGGCCACCAAGGCCGACCCCGTCGACGACTCCGGTCAGGTCCAGGCGTCCCGAGTCGATCCTCAACCGGGTGGTCGATCCGTCCTCGACGTAGAGTCCCGGCAGGGCTGTCGCCAGCTCGTGTCGTGTCGTCTCAGGAAGGTGATCCAGTCCCCTGAAGTAGTGGTGACCGTTGCGTTCAGCGTTGTCCATGCCGAGGGTCGCCTGCAGGGCGAGGTCCTGCTGCAGCGGGATCGAACCGAGATTGGTCAGGTCCTCCGCGCTCTGGAAGAGGTGGGTCGCTCCTGCATCACGCCGGACGTCGATGAGCGCCCGGTTGGCGATCGCCCTGAACACGCCCTTGCACGCCTTGATGCTGGTGCCTGCATACCCCAGTTCGATCGCCCGTCGGAAGGCGTCGCCATCGGTGTCCGCCTCGTCGATGATCACCGGTGCGATCCTCGCGAGGCGGTCGAGCGCGGTGTTCGCCTCCGGGTCGAACGTCTCTCTTCTCGGGAGTGGCTGCTCGATGAGTTCCAGTCGTTCCACCAGCGGACCGACCTCGGGATCGGCTGCAAGGGTCTCGAGCATGCCCGCGAACGCTTCCAGGTCACGGCATTGCTCGTTGCCGTCGAGCGTGAAGCGTGCGTCGGGGCCCACATGAGCGGAGCTCACGCGTGCGATGTCGCGAAGGCGTTCCCGGTCCGCGTCCTCGTCCCCGCAGACCTTGATCTTGAAGCAACGCACTCCATAGGCGTCGATGTCCTCCTCCAGAGACTGGGGAAGTCCGTCATGGATGCGTTCACCCGGCTGGATGTCGCCGGCGGTCAGCGGGTCGAGCATGCCGATGGTGTGTCGGACCTCGATCGAGGTGGGAGGGTCCGGCAGTCGATCGGGGGACCAGCCCGCCGCCTCGCCCACCAGGCGGCGCGGGTTGAAGCCCAGCATGCCACTGCGCAATGCGGTGTTGAACGAGCACCCGGCCAGTCGAGTCGTCGCATCGATCAGGGCTCGCTCCACCATCGCGACGCCGAAGCCCCTGACCAGGGCGTCCGAATTCCGATGGTCGCAGGCGCCCACCTGTTCGGCATGGATCACGCTCCAGAGTTCGAAGACCGGGTGCGCACCCGCGGTCGAGCCGAGGAGGGTCGCGATCGATGCCGCGGCTTCCACGCTCTCCGCGAGGGCGGTGGCATCCTCCTCGGAGGTGGTGTCCGGATTCTTCTCGAACCACTTCGGGACCAGCAGGTCGCTGGCACGTCCGGTCATCCGCTCGCCATTCGGATTCTCGACCAGCACGGCAAGTTCGGCCAGGCGGACCGATTGGAGGACCTGCATCCCGAACTTGAACGGAAGTCGGGTCTGGACGCTCCTGGTCCGAAAGGATGTCTCGACGACGCGAACCTGCATGCGCAGAGTCTATCGGGACTCGCTCGATCAACGCGGAGCAGGTACCGTCAGGTCCTGATGAGCGTGAACCTCGACAACAATGCGACCACCCGCCCGGCGCCGGAGGTGGTGGCCGTGATGACCGAATGCCTCGCGGAGGACTGGGGAAACCCTTCCAGTGCCCATCGCAGGGGGCTCTCGGCACGGAGGCGGGTGGACCTGGCCAGGGACTCGGTCGCCGATCTCATCGGATGCTCGCCCAACGAGGTGGTCTTCACCTCCGGGGGGACCGAAGCGGGCAACCTCGCCGTGGTCGGTGGGTTCGAACAGGTCCGATCGAGCACGCCGGGCCGGACCATCGTCGCGTGTCCATCAACGGAACATCCCGCCATCCGGGACGCCGTCGCGGAGTGCGTCCGACTTGGTGGTGAACGGTTCGAGCTCCCGGTGGATTCCGACGGGCTGGTCGACCTCGATCATCTCGAGCGGTTCCTCAAGGAACGTGGCGATGCCTGCGCCCTCATCAGCGTGATGTGGGCGAACAACGAGACCGGCGTGATCCAGCCGATCGAGACGATCGGTGGCCTGTGTCGTGAGCACGGGGTTCTCCTGCACACCGATGCGGTGCAGTGGATCGGCAGGATGCCCTGCGACTTCGAGCACCTTCCGGTCGACATGCTCTCGTGTTCCGCGCACAAGTTCCACGGTCCCAAGGGGGCCGGCGCCCTGGTGGTTCGTGCCGGAACGCGTTTCGCGCCGCGTTCCCTCGGTGGATCTCAGGAAAGGGAACGACGGGGGGGAACCGAGAACGTTCCGGCGATCGCGGGGTTCGGCAAGGCGTGTGAACTCGCCGGATCCTGGCTTGCCACCGATGCGATCGAAGCGATGCGGTCGATTCGGGACGACTTCGAGCGGCGACTCGATTCCGAGATCGGCCCGCTCATCATCAATGGCGGGAACGCGCCACGGCTGTGGAACACCTCGAACATCGCCATTCCCGGGACCAGTTCCCAGTTCATGGTCGTGGTTCTGAGCGAGCACGGACTCGCCACCTCGGGTGGCTCGGCGTGTGCGAGCGGATCGATCGAACCTTCCGGTGTCCTGCTCGCCATGGGGGTCCCGGATGATGTCGCCGGTTCGAGCCTGCGCTTCAGTCTCGCACGGACCTCCACCCGGGAGCAGGTCGAGCAGGGGATCGAACTCATCGTCGATGCGGCCCGGTCCGCCCGGGCTTCGTGAATCCCGTTGATCAGCCGTGGTGCCTGATGCCGGCATCGTCCAGGATCGTCGTGCGCTTCAACAGCAGGCTTTCCCGGCCCGGTGCGTCAAGAATCGCCGCAAGGATCCGTTCGGAGGCGTGCCCGTCCCCGTAGGGGCTTTCGATCGGGAGTCGAGGCATCCCCAGTGCCGCTTCAAGTGCACGTGCGATCTCATCCGCACAGGGTGCGGCATCGATCACGTTCGAGGCACGCTCGCGCCCTGCCTGTCGATCGCCGACGCAGATGGCGGGAAGGGGGATCGACGGGCTCTCCATCACCACGCTTGATGAGTTCCCGATGATCACCTCCGCCGAATGCAGCAGGCCGAACCAGGTCTCCGGTGCGAGGTTCGTGAAGAGGTGGGCGTGCTGCCTGGACTGCACGAAGTCGTCGACGAGATCACGAACCGCACGGCCGCCCTCGTCCGCGTTCGGGAAGCAGAAGACGAGTGCCTCCTCGCGATCCTCGAGGGCGGAGAGCACCGCCACGGTGTCGGCGAGCGGGTCCGTGGCGAGGGTCACGGGATGCATCCCGACCAGGAGCAGCGGACGATTCCCGTCGAGACCGAGACAGGCATCGAGTTCCGGCCGTTCCGGGATCCTGCTCGAACGCAGGTGGTCGAGGCTGGCCGCCCCGACCTGATGGACCCGCCACGGTTCCTCGCCCATGGCGAGCACCCGACGACGTGCCTGACTCGTCGTCACCAGATGCAGGTGACTCAACTTCGTGAGTGCGTTGCGGACCGCATCATCGATGGCGCCTTCGCTGCGTTCGCCGCCTTCCACGTGGACGATCGGTGTCCGCATCGCCAGTGCCGCATTCGCCGGCGCGAGCATCTCGAAACGATCGGCGATCACCATCAGCAGGTCCGGTGTGGAGTCATCAAGGACCTCGGCGAAGGCGGTGGTCGCCGAGCCGATGGCTCGAGCCGCATCGACACCACGTTCGATCTCCAGTGGTCCTCCGACCTCCCGGACCGTGAACCCCTCCTCGTGCAGTCGGTCCACGCCCCTGCCGTATTCATCCTGCAGCATCGCCCCGGTCGCGAGAACCTCCAGATCGAGTGTCGGACATGCCTGGAGTGCGCGCAGGGGGTGGATCAGGTGAGCGAGATCCGCCCGGCTCGAGGAGACCACTGCGACGCTGCGCCTGGTTGGATCATTGCTGCTCACGATGCAGTGACGATACCCGCACCACGCCGGGGGTGGTGGATCCCCGCCTCCGGTATCCTCGGACCTCATGGGAACCACTTCACTCGACAACCACCTTCCGTATCGGCGGATCGCCCGCTGGTATGACGCGATCTACGCGGCTCGAGGGCGTGCGCCCGCGGAAGAGGTCGAGCATCTCGCCCGGTACTGGAGTGACGACGGCCTGGCGGAGGGGACCCGTCGCCTGCTTGATGCCGGATGCGGGACCGGTGTCCACCTGCCGTTTCTCGCGAGGCATGGAGCGGTCGTGGGGGTGGACCGTTCCGAGGACATGATCGCATTCGCACGGGATGCGTTTCCCGACGTCGAGCTTCATGTCGCGGACGTCCTGGACCTGGAACTCGACCAACGCTTCGATGTCGTGACCAGCCTGTTCGGTGCGATGGGCTACCTCACCGATCACTCGGCACTTCGGAAGGGGCTCGCCCGCCTGGGTCGTCATGTCACCGACCGAGGCATCCTCCTCGTCGAACCGCCGCTGCTTGCCGAGCACATGGACGAACCCCGGGACCAGCATGTCCGGACGTCATTCGAGGGCGGGACGCTGGTCCGTGAGGCGACCTCTCGCATCGATGGCGACATTCTCGAGATCGACTTCACGTGGCGGACACTGGCTTCGAACACGGAGCGGTCCGAGGAAGTGCAGGAACGGCATCGCCTGCTCCTGCTCGATTCGCAGGGCTGGCTCGACGTGATGCGGGAGGCCCTCCCAGAAGGAACCGACGTCGAGGTCCGGACGGACGGCCCGATCGGGCGAGGTCTTCTCGTCGCCCGCTTCAACCGAGACGGTGCGTGCGGTAGCGGTTGATCAGCTGGTTCGTCGAGGAATCGTGGTCGGTGACCGGATCCGACTGGCTCAGCTGGGGGATGATCCTCTTCGCGAGGACCTTCCCGAGCTCGACACCCCACTGGTCGAAGGAGTTGATCCCCCAGATCGTCCCCTGCGTGAAGACCTTGTGCTCGTAGAGGGCGACCAGCCGTCCGAGTGTCCTCGGGTCGAGCTTCTGCGCCATGATCACGTTGGTCGGTCGGTTGCCGTCGAATTCCTTGTGGGGGAGCAGCGCGTCGGGCACGCCTTCCGCCTTCACTTCCGCCTCGGTCTTGCCGAAGGCGAGGGCCTCCGCCTGGGCGAAGACGTTGGAGACCAGCTTGTCCTGGTGATCGCCGATCGGGTTCGCCGGTTCGCAGAAGCAGATGAAGTCGCACGGCACCGGCTTCGTGCCCTGGTGGATCATCTGGTAGAAGGCGTGCTGGCCGTTGGTCCCCGGTTCTCCCCAGATGACCGGACAGGTGTCCCAGCCGACACGATCACCACCGAGCGTGGCGTGCTTGCCGTTCGATTCCATCTCGAGCTGCTGGAGGTAGGCGCTGAAGCGACAGAGTTCGTTGTCGTAGGGCAGGACCGCGACGGTGTCGCATCCGAGGAAGTTGCGGTTCCAGATGCCGACCAGCCCGAGCAGGGCGGGGAGGTTCTCCTCCAGCGGTGCGGTACGGAAATGGACGTCCATCTCGTGGAAGCCGGCGAGCAGGTCCCTGAAGTGGTCCGGGCCGATCGCGAGCATCGTGGAGAGGCCGATCGCGGAGTCCATCGAGTATCGACCGCCGACCCAGTCCCAGAAACCGAACATGTTGTCGGTGTCGATGCCGAAGTCGCCGACACCCTTCGCGTTCGTCGAGACGGCGACGAAGTGCTTCGCCACCGCGGCGTCATCGCCTCCGAGGCCGGCAAGCGACCAGTCGCGTGCGGTGTGGGCGTTGGTCATCGTCTCCAGGGTGGTGAAGGTCTTGCTCGAGATGATGAAGAGCGTCTCTTCCGGGCACAGGTCCCGGGTCTTCTCGGCGAAGTCGTTGCCGTCGACGTTGGAGACGAAGCGGAACGTCATCGAGCGATCGCTGAAGGGCTTGAGCGCCTCGTAGGCCATGACCGGACCGAGATCGCTCCCGCCGATCCCGATGTTGACGACGTTCCTGATCCGCTTGCCGGTGTGCCCGGTCCATGCGCCGGAACGGATCTTCTCGGAGAAGTCGGCCATGCGGTCGAGCACTTCATGCACGGCCGGGACCACGTTCACGCCGTCGACCTCGATCACCGCGTCACGTGGCGCACGCAGGGCCACGTGCAGGACCGCGCGATCCTCGGTGATGTTGATCTTCTCACCGGTGAACATCCGCTCGGTCCGCTCCTTCAGGCCGCATGCCTCGGCAAGGGCGATCAGCATGCCGATCGTCTTCCGATCGAGGCGGTTCTTCGAATAGTCGAGGAAGAGCCCGGCGCCTTCCGCCGAGAGCTCCGAGCCTCGATCCGGGTCGGAGGCGAAGAGATCGCGCAGTGTGGCGGTGCCGGTCTCCTCGAAACGGGCGGCGAGGGCGGTCCATTCCGGCCGTTCAAGCAGGCTCAGGTCGGTGGTGTCGATGCTCATTCGGGTGTCTCCATGAAGTTCTCGCGCAGGCTAGCAGACCGATCGGGGCAGGGGCGAGGCCGCCCTGCCTGCAGGTGGGATATACTCCTGATGACACCCGTTTCAGGAGGAACGACATGCCCGCGACCGCCGATCTGCACGCCATGGGCCAGAGCATCTGGCTGGACAACATCACCCGTGAGATGCTCGATGACGGCACGATCGCCGGTTTCATCGAGACGATGTCCGTCACCGGACTGACCAGCAATCCCTCGATCTTCCAGAAGGCGATCGCCGGCAGCCAGGAGTACGACGGTTCGATCCGGACCCACATGGAAGCGGGGCTCTCCGGCGAGGCGCTCTTCTTCGAGCTCGCGATCGAGGACCTTCGACGGGCCTGCGACCTCTTCGCGCCCGTCCACGAAGCCACCAACGGCGTGGACGGCTGGTGTTCCCTCGAGGTCTCGCCGCTCCTGGCGAACGACACCGACTCGACGATCGAGCAGGCGAAGAAGCTGCACGCGAAGGCGGATCGGAAGAACCTGTACATCAAGGTGCCCGGCACGCCGGAAGGTGCGCCCGCCGTCGAGGAACTCACGTTCGCGGGCATTCCCGTCAACGTCACCCTGGTCTTCTCGGTCGAACACTACCTGCGCTGCGCGGAAGCCTACGTGCGCGGTCTCGAGCGGCGTGTCGAGGCGGGACTCGAACCGACGGGCTGTTCGGTGTCGTCCCTCTTCATCTCCCGCTGGGACGTCAAGACCGCGCCCGAGCTCCCGGACGAACTGAAGAACCAGAACGGACTGGCGATGGGTGGCGCCTGCTACAAGGCCTACGTCGACTGGCATGCCACCGATCGCTGGAAGGCACTCGAGGCCAAGGGAGCGCGGCGTCAGCGCCTGCTCTTCGCGTCGACCGGAACCAAGGATCCGAATCTCTCCGACTGCCTCTACGTCAGCGGACTGGCCGCACCGGACACCGTGAACACCATGCCGGACGGCACGCTCAAGGCGTTCTTCGATCATGGGACCCTCGATGGTCCGCTCGCGGAGGACGGGGCCCCGAGCCTGGCGATGCTCGACCGGATCGCCGAGGCAGGTGTCGACCTGGCGAGGGCCAGTGAGGAACTCCAGGTCGAGGGTGCACGGAAGTTCGATGAGAGCTGGCACTCGCTTCTGGCCGATATCGCTTCCAAGACCGCCGCACTGGCGTGATGCCTCCCTCCGCGGACTCGTTCCCCGACCCGAACCTGGAGTTCGAACGTGACTTCGTTCCTTGACGAACTGGCCTGGCGTGGTCTTCTGCACTCGACCACGTCTGATGACCTCGTTGCGCACCTGAAGACCCCCGGCCGGATCGCCTACTGCGGGTTCGATCCCACCGCCGAGGCGCTGACCATCGGCAACCTGATGCCGATCAAGATGCTCGCGCACTGGCAGCGAGCCGGCCATCGTCCCATCGCCCTGATGGGTGGAGCGACCGGGCTGATCGGCGATCCTTCGGGCAAGAGCGAGGAACGCAAGCTCCTTGATCGTGACCAGGTCGAGGCGAACATCGAGGCCTACAAGCCGACCTTCGAGCGCATGCTGGACTTCGATTGCGCCGGTTCCCATCGTGCGAGCATCGTGAACAACCACGACTGGCTCGGGTCGATCGGCTACATCCACATGCTTCGCGACGTCGGGAAGCACTTCTCGGTGAACATGATGATCCAGAAGGAGTCCGTCTCCGCCCGACTGACCGAACGCGAGCAGGGGATCTCCTACACCGAATTCAGCTACATGATCCTGCAGGCCTACGACTTCCTGCACCTCAACCGGACCATGAACTGCACCGTGCAGATCGGTGGTTCCGACCAGTACGGGAACATCGTGGCCGGGATCGACCTCGTGCGTCGTCTCGTCGGTCGCGAGGATCATGTCTCACCGGATGCGGAGGGGCGCGCCTACGGGGTGACGAACCCGCTCGTCACGAAGTCCGACGGCGGCAAGATCGGGAAGAGCGAGCAGGGCGCGATCTGGCTCGATCCCGCGAAGACCTCGCCGTACGCCTTCTACCAGTTCTGGCTCAACACCACGGACGCGGACGTCATCAAGTTCCTCAAGTGGTTCACCTTCGAGGAACGGGAGCGCATCGAGGAACTCGAGCACTCAGCGAGCGAACAGCCCCAGGCCCGGGAGGCACAGCGTGCACTCGCGGAGTCGATGACCACCATGATCCACGGCGAGTCCGAATGTGATCGAGCCCGGAACGCGTCCGCCGCGCTCTTCTCGGGCGCCGTGCGCGATCTCGATGAACAGCTCCTCGGTGAGGTCTTCGCCGATGTCTCCGCGAGCACCCATGCCAGGTCCACGCTCGATGGGGAGGGACTCGACCTGGTGTCGTTGCTGCCCGAAACCACGCTGGCCAGCTCCAAGCGGGAGGCCCGTCAGTTCCTCGAACAGGGTGCGGTGAGTGTCAACGGCGAGAAGGTCGCCCTCGAGCGAACGCTCTCGACGGATGATCTGCTGCATGGCAACACCGTGCTTCTCCGTCGGGGGAAGAAGGCGTGGCACGCGCTGCGCTTCGAGTAGTCGGGCGGTCCCTCACCCGTCCTTGCGGGTGATCTTGATCGAGACGATCGGCTGTGCGGTCCCGCCGGCGACCGACACCACCTGCAGGCCTTCGGGAAGCTGCCACAAGGTGACCTCCGCTTCCTCGATGCCACGGGCCAGTTCGTCCGAGGTGAGGTGGATGAAGGCGACGACCGGTGTCGGATCATCCTCGAACTTCTTGATGTCCTCGGCGGCACCTTCGATGACCACGTCCCCGAGGAACTGGTCGGGAATCTCGATCGTGTGTTCGGCCAGGTCCTGGGGCGGTGCGGCGACCTGGATCGGTACCGGTTGTTCGAGTGCCAGAGTTCGTGTCCTGAGGATCAGGGGAAAGGCGAGCTGGACCGATCTCGGCCGGATCTCGATCTCCTCCTCATAGGCTCTCAATTCGGCGGGCAGTTGCACCGGCGACTGGATCACGTGCCGCCTGCCCGGTTCGAGCCTGGAGATCATCTTCTCCGATGGTTCCGCGATGACGGAGAGGTCGGGGATCAGGCCGACCAGTCGGCTTGGCAAGGTCACCGTGACGGTGGGAGGTTCGGCGACCGCCTCACCGCCCAGGGTCGCACCCTGGATCACCGGGATGACCTGGATCGTCTTCTCCGTCATGCTGTCGATCTGCAGCTCGATCGCCTCGGGTTCGCTGGCGATCACCGAGACCTCGCCCTTGTAGAAGATCTCCTGGTCGCGCAGTGCGGTGACGACGTCGACGAGGTGGGTTCCCTTGTCACCGGGAATGCCCTTGGTGCCGGTCGGCAGGAGCAGGGGTTCCTCGAGGGCGACACGCACTTCCTGGATCGAACGGGCGCTTCCGCTCAGGGTGAGTGCCAGCTGCTGGGTGGTCTTCGGTGCGACGATCGTCGAGATCCCGGATGCCGGTTCGAACTGGACCCTCGCCCAGATGACGGCGCGTTCCCTGGTTTCGCCGGCCGCGAAGATCCAGATGAGCAGGGTCACTGCCGTCACCAGGATCACGGTCCCGAACCTGGCCTGACTGTTTCCGCCGAGGGCGCTCATGAGGTCGACTCCTCTTCGTCCAGCAGCGGTTCATCGTTCGTGACGGGGGCGTGGAGTCGCTCCAGGAGCTTGCTCTTGAACTCCTCGAGCGGAATCGGAGGGCTCAGGGTTCCGTATTCAGCCAGCCTGGTCTTGCCGGTTTCCTCGCTGACCACCACGACCAGTGCATCGCTCTCGATGGTGACACCGACGGCCGCCCGGTGTCTCGACCCGAGCCGCATCGCCACCGCACCGGTCTCCGCCAGCGGAAGCTGCACGTTGCTGGCCATGATCCGGTCGCCCCGGATCACCACCGCCAGGTCGTGGAGTGGGGAGTTCGGCCAGAAGATCGTCTGGAGCAGTCGGGGGGTGACGTAGCCATCGATCTGGACCCCGCCCTCGACAAGGCCGCCCAGACGGACGCTGCGTTCGATCACGATCAGTGCGCCGAACTGGTTTTTCGAGAGGAATTCGACCGCTTCGGTGATCGAATCCGCGAGTTTGACGACCTGGGGATTCCGCCGGCCGAAGAACCTGGTCTGACCCAGTCGGATCATCGCCTGCCGGAGTTCGGGCTGGAAGACCACGATCAGGAAGATGGCCAGGAGGCCGAGCATCTGGTTCGAGATGAACTTGATCCGCCCGAACGCATCACTGGTTTCCCCCAAAAGGCGGATTGAGAGCGTCAGGAGGACGATCATGACCGCAAAGCCCTTGACCACCCCGGCGCCCCGCGTGCCCTGGAGGAAGCGGACGATCAGCCAGACGCAGGCCCAGATGACCACGAGCTCGACCAGGACCTCCCAGGTCGGGTAACCGCGAAAGAGATTGAAGATGTTGTCGAGGCTCACGTGTCCTTCAACCTATACGTTTTGAACGAGTTTCGCTCGGAGCGTTACCATGATCCGGTATGACCAAGGGTGACTCATCCGGATCTTCCTATAAGCTCGGTCGGTTCATCGGCACCTGCGCCGCCACTGATCGAACGCTCGAACCCGGCACAGAATGCATTGCCTGCCTCTGTGAGCCCGGTGAGGCTGAAATCGCCGATGGAGCGCTCGGCCTGGTTCGCCGGGAATACTGCCTCGAGGCCTGGGAATCCGGTTCCCGACCCCAGGGGCTCTTCAGCTGGTGGCGCACACGGATGCCCGAGCCCGACGCCCCTCGACGGGTCCTGGTCGATGACGATGCCTTGCTGGATCTCTTCGATCGGCTCGGGAGCGAGGACGACGATCGACGCCGTGGATTCCGGTGGGTCCTGGGCCTGATCCTCGTCCGCAAGAAGCTGCTCAGGCTCGAAGGCTCCGCTCGGACCGAGGAAGGGGATGTCTTCCTCCTGCGGCGCCGGGGAACCGATCCCGCGCTGCCACCGATCGAGATGCTCGATCCGAAGCTCGAAGAGGACGATGCACGCAAGATCGCCGATGAACTCGGCGAGATCATGGCTTCAGATGACTGACACCCGTCTCCTCGGTGTTCCGGTTTGCCGAGTGCTTTCCGGTCTGCTGGCATGCCTCCTCCTTGCCTCGTGCCGGACGGGGCAGGAAGGTCCCGCATCGACGCCGTTCGATCTCGAGGGATTCCTCGCCTGGCAGCAGCAGCGATCCGCCCTGCTGCGAACGCTCAAGTCGAGTGGCACGATCGAGCTTCGCGAGGAGACCGAGGGCGGTACGACCTTCGAGGACTGCGCGCTCGAACTCTGGCGTGATGGGGGACGCTTCGCACTTCGCCTGCGCAAGCTCGGTGAACGTTTCCTCTGGGTGGGTTCCAACGGTGAAGAGTGGTGGCTCTTCGAGCTCGCGTCCGATCCGGTGCGACTCATGATCGTCCCGGCGGGCAACGACGGTGGCCCTTCGATTCCGTCCGATCTCCTGGTCCTCGGACCGGAGCAGCTGCTCCAGATGGCGGGGCTCGAGGGTCTGGATCCCGATCCGGACAGCTGCACCACGAGCATGGAGGATGGCCACGTCAGGCTTGCATTCACCGATCGTTCCGCGCCTGAAGGCTGGTCGCGGGTGGCCTGGTTCATGAAGCCGGACACCTTCCTGCC
>JAKVBQ010000036.1 GCA_022447205.1 Phycisphaerales bacterium | reverse complement strand
GCCTCGAACACCGGCCTCGCCCAGGAGAAGGCGCCGAGCCCGACCACCCCGTCGATCTCGAACTCCATTGCCAAGGCCAAGCAGGATCGCACGTCACGACGCATCGCATCGCCATTCGATGCCGGTCAACTCAAGGAGAAGGCCGCCGGGGGGAGCGTCGTCAAGCTTCGTTCGATTCCCATGCCCGATGGCACGAACGTCGACGTCGACCTCCGCCCCTGGAATCCATTCGGTCCGGGCTGCGCGCTCCAGTTCTCGCGCGTCGGGGACCAAGGGAAGACCGTCGAGCGCGTCCTCGAGATGAAGGACGTGACCTTCCTCAAGGGGCATGTTCGTGGCAGGAAGGATTCGGTGGTGATGATCGCCGTCAAGGACGATCGGATGGAAGGTTTCTTCAGTTATGAAGGCACCACCGCGCGGATCACCCGCGATACCAGCCAGCCGACACCGAAGGACGTGATCCTGCCTGCTGCACGGCCGGACGGCGTGCTCCCGCCCGATGACGGCGGTTGCGGCATGTCGTTCGACGATCTGGTTCTCGATGCCGATTCCTCGATGGCCGATGGCGGACTTGCCGGTGCCGCCGGTGACTGCCACCTCATCCGGATCGCACTCGAACTGGACTACGAGCTCTATTCGAATCGCCTCAACGAGAACGGACTCGCCACGCTGGTCTATGTCGCCAAGATCCTCTACACCGCCGACGAGGTGGTTCGCCGGGACCTGGGTGCCCAGGTCGAACTTGCCAGCGTGAACGTCTGGACCGAGCCGGACGATCCCTGGACCTCCGGTCACTACTCGGCGCAGCTCGAACAGTTCATCGACTACTGCAGCGACCCGGCCAACAACATGCTGGACATTCCGCGTGACGCCACCATGCTGCTCTGCGGTCGCTCGATCGGTGGCGGCAAGGCGGGTGGCATCGGTGCGCTGTCCTGTGACCGCCCGGACCGCGCCTATCTGGTGTGCGGGAACATGCGCGGCGACTTCCCCTATCCCGCGGTCAGGAACCATGACGAAAACTGGGACATCCTGCACTTCATCCATGAATTCGGGCACCTGCTCGACGGCCTGCACACCCACACCTTGGATCCGCCGGCCGATACCTGCGGGATCGACAGTTCCCAGCCCCAGCGCGGTTCAGTGATGAGCTACTGCCACCTCTGCCCCGGCGGTCACAAGAACATCGGACTCTGGTTCCACATGCGCAACCAGGAACGGGCTCGTACCTACTTCGACACGATCGGATGCCTCGGTGGTCGCGAGGCCTCGATCGCAGCCTACGACGACGAGGCCGTCGCGTACCGCAATTCCGGTGCCAGGATCGACGTCCTGCTCAATGACGGCGTGGTCTGCTCCAGTGCGTACATCGATTCCCATGACATGATCTCCTCGCAAGGTGGGATCGTCAGGCGCATGGAGTCCGCTGGGCTCATGGGTCGTGACATCCTGCAGTACCTCCCGCGTCGTGACTTCGTGGGAACCGACAGCTTCAGCTACCAGGCCGCCGACCAGTACGGCAATGTCTCGATGGCCCAGGTCGTCGTGGAGGTCGAGCCGGCCCCGTTCATCACCGATCCGGAATACCTGGTGCTCGACACCCTGGACAACTCGATCTCCCGCTTCGATGCCGAGACGCACGAGTTCAAGGGCGACTTCCTGCCGGAGTTCCCCGAGTTCCTCGACCTGCCCAGTTCGATCCTGCCGCTTCCGGACACCAGCGTCCTGGTGGGTGACCGTGCCCTGCAGAAGGTCCTGCAGCTCGACATCAACGGTGAGTACCAGGGCGTCTTCTTCGAGCATCATGACCTGGTCTTCTGCGAGGCGATGGTCGAGTCCGGTGAACAGGTCTTCATTCTCGATGCATACGGTGGGTGGGTCTTCCGAACCGGCCTGAGCGGTGGATACGAGGGCGCGCTCTTCGAGGGTTCCGGCACCGGCACCGACATGACCGTCGGCGATGACGGCACCCTCTGGATCACCGGTTCGGTGAACGGCAACGAACTGATCGGCATCGATCCCGAGACCGGTGCGATCCGTCACGCGATCCCCGATCTGGAGGGCATCGACTCGCCGGTCGCGATCGCCTTCATGGATGACGAGGTCATGGTGATGGACGGCGACAGCGGTGCCATCGGGTTCTACTACCCCTACGGATCCGGATGGGTGAACCACTGGGAGTTGAGCGAATTCGGTGCCGCGATTGCCTGGTTCGGTGGCGGAATCG
Organism: Phycisphaerales bacterium; assembly: GCA_022447205.1. Classification (GTDB taxonomy): domain Bacteria; phylum Planctomycetota; class Phycisphaerae; order Phycisphaerales; family SM1A02; genus JAKVBQ01. The sequence goes on along the minus strand of JAKVBQ010000036.1, from coordinate 29,208 downwards.
ACATCATCAAGGTGCCGAACGAGACCCAGAACGACATCCGCTACGGTGTGACGAGCACTGAAGGCCTGTTTGATCTCAACTACTTCGGTGGGCTGTCCGAGGTCTCCCGGAACGGACGAGGCCCCCTTGAATCCGCGGGCGCCATCGCCTACCGGGCCCTGCCACAGACCTCTCCCGACCTCAACATGGACGGGTGCGTCGACGGCGGTGACCTGGCGCTTCTGCTCTCCTACTTCAACCAGCCGATCGGCTCCTTCCCGCGTGGTGACCTGGATCGCGACGGCATGATCAACGGCGCGGACCTCACGATCCTGCTCGGTGCCTGGACGTCATGCCCCTGAAGAAAGTGATGCCACCCCATGACGAGAACAGGAGCAGCTCCCCTGGATGGAGCTGCTCCTGTCACTTGTCCGGAATGGTTCGTCGTTCGTCGGGTCAGGCAGCGGGCGCGTAGGCGTCGCAGCTGCCGAGGGCGCTGACGCGAAGGTGAACCGAAGCGTTGCTTGGTGCACCGCAGCCCGCGACCACGTCGCTCGAGGCGTCGAGGTTCACACGAACCTGAACCAGTGTTTCGTTGGGAAGATCGCTGCCGAAGTGGGTGCAGCTGCCGCATTGTCCGTTGGTGTCGTTCGACATGGTCTGGCTCCTTGCAGGGGTCGGAATCAACCGCCTTCTTCTTGAATGATGACTGTAGATTCGGCAGTGACAAGACAAAGTCGGAGAAGAAACCCCCAGTTTGCCCAATCGTTCCTGAGACTCATTTTCAATTGCATCGTTCGACGACGAAACCACTGCAAGAATGCACTGGATGTCGGCAAATCAAACACCCATGCAACCAGCTCTGAAGGCCGTGAGGCGGTGTTTTACGGATCGCATACGCAAATCGGTCATGTATTCGGACGACGGGGCGCCGCAGAGTCAATAGCATCCCGATCATTCCGATTTCATCACCCAGACACGACGTTCGGACATTGCAACATGGTCACCACCATCGCCTGCCTTTTGCTCACCGTACTCCCGACCTGCCCTCAGGAAGCCGATTCATTGCCCGAGGTCGGCGAGCCGCCACCGATGATCCTCGAGCGACTCGGTGCGCATCGTCGCGAAGTTGCCACGAACTCCGAGGAGGCCCGCAGGTGGTTCGACCAGGGACTCGCGTTGATGTTCGGCTACAACTTCGATGGTGCGATCGCCTCGTTCCGCCAGGCGACGGCGCTTGATCCCGACTTCGCGATGGCATGGTGGGGCATCGCCTACGCCTCCGGACCCAACCAGAACAATCCTGCCATCGATCCACCCAAGGATCAGTGGTCGCATGCCGCTGCCCGGCGTGCCTTGGAATGCATGGATCGCGAGCGTGCCTCGAACCGTGCACTCATCGAGGCGATCCAGCATCGCTACAACCTCCCGTTGCCCGAGGATCTCACTGAACAGAACGAGGCCTACCTTGAAGCGATGATCGAGACCCAGAAGCGTTTTCCCCTCGATCCGGACATCACGACCTGGACCGCGGAGGCGATGATGGTGACCCAGCCCTGGGAATACTGGTCGCTTGACGGGGAGCCGCTCAATCGAACGCCGGAGTTTCGCGCGATGCTCGAGGAGGTCATGCGCCTGCACCCCGATCATCCCGCTGCGAATCATCTCTACATCCATTGCATGGAAGCCTCCCCCTGGCCGGAGGTCGCCGAGCCCGCCGCGGATCGATTGATCGACCTGGTGCCTGCCGCCGGCCACCTCGTGCACATGCCCTCCCACATCTGGATGCAGACCGGACGCTACGACGATGCCGCTGACTGCAACCGTCGGGCCGCGGCCCTCGATGACGCCTGGTTCGAGACCGACCCGAACGCAGGCGAGTATCGGTTCTACATGGCACACAACCGCCACTTCCTCGCCTTCGCCGCCACCATGCAGGGACGACGTCGCGAAGCGGTTGCCGCGGCTCGGGCGATCACCGAGGAAGTCCCGGAGCCGCTGCTTGAGGCGATGGCGTACTTCGCCGACGGGGTGGCGGCCTGCAAGTGGCACGTCCTGGTCCGCTTCGGACTCTGGGAGGAGACCCTCGCGGAACCGACACCGCCGGAATGGTCGCTGATCGGACGGGCGCTGCGTCACTACGCGCGTGGCGTCGCCTTCGCCAACACCGACCGGATCGAGTCGGCGCGCGGGGAACTGGCCGCCTACGACGAGGCGGTCGAATTGATCCCCGCCGAGGAGTGGATGCTCGGCAACCAGCCGGCGGCCGAGGTCATGCCGCTGGGCCGGCTGGTCCTCGAGGGTGAGATCGAGTTCAAGGCGGGGAACCGTGACCGGGGGCTCGACCTCCTGGCGAACGCGATGCAGTTCGAGGAGCGACTCAAGTACGCGGAACCGGTTCCGTGGATGATGCCGGCTCGGCATGCCTACGGTGCGTTGTTGATCGTCGACGGTCGCTACGAGGATGCCGAACAGGTCTACCTTCGGGATCTCGAGATCTTCCCGGCCAACGGCTGGGCATTGCTCGGGCTTCGTGATGCGCTGCGCGGGCAGGGCCGTGACGAGGAGGCGAGTCACGTCGATGTCGCCTTCCGCAAGGCCTGGAAGAGTGCCGACGTGGTCCCCCCGGCATCCTGTTACTGCGGGAGTCCCGTCGCCTCCGCGAAGTGACGACCCATCATCCTCTCACGAGCAAGGAGTCTCCATGTCGAGGGAAACCGGATCATTGAGCACGGACATGCAGTCATGGCTCCACGCGCATTCGCTGCGTGAGACCGAGGTGCAGCGGGCACTCCGCATGGAAATGGCATCGCATCCCGAAGGTGGCATGCAGACCTCGCCCGAACAGGCGCAGTTCATGGGGCTGCTCCTCGCCGGGATCGGCGGTCGTCGTGCGATCGAAGTGGGGGTGTTCACCGGCTACAGCGCCCTGGCGATCGCCCATGCCCTGCCGGCCGACGGCCAGCTTGTTGCCTGTGACATCAGCGAGGAGTACATGGCGGTGGCACGTTCCTGGTGGGAACGGGACGGCATGTCCGATCGGATCACCTCCCGGGTCGGGCCCGCCGCCGAGAGTCTCCAGGCGATGCTCGATGCCGGTGAGGCGGGCACGTACGACTTCATGTACGTCGATGCGGACAAGGAATCGAGTCCGACCTACTACGAACTCGGCCTCGAACTGCTGCGTCCCGGTGGCTTCATCGGGATCGACAACATGTTCCTCGGCGGCAAGGTGGTCGACCCGGCGGAGGATGGTTCGAACGTGATCGCCACCCGCGAGATCGCCCGAACCCTGCATGACGACGAGCGTGTCGCGTACAGCCTGGTCCCCGTCGGTGACGGTCTTGCTCTTGCCATGAAGCGGGGATGACCGGGGTCAGTGGTCCTCGAGATCGTCCGGAAGCATCATCAAGGCGATTCGATATCGCTTGCCACCGCCACCGGACCGCTTCCCGGCCAGAAGCTTCAGGATGGCGTCGAAGTGGCCCGAGACGATGTCGAGATCCTCGTCATTGAGATTCCCGAAGTGAATCCAACGTTCCGATCGAATGGGCGCACGCCCCTTTTTCGCAAGCCGAGCGTTCTCCTCGGCAAGGTCCTCGGAGTTGCGAAGGATCAGCCTCAGGCCCGAAGAGGTCGCCCGGTGGACGGATTTCTCGTAGGCGGCACCGCTGCCACATGGCTTCTCGTACGCACCTTCGACCAGCCGGTAGCCTCTTGGTGGTCGTCCCTTGCTCGCATCATCGATCACCTCCGAAGCGATGATGCCGGCCTTCACCAACCGGAGAAGTGGGGCGTGCAATGCACCGGGTGTTCGGCCGGTCAGTGTCGCGAGTTCAGCGGCGGTCTTGCGATTGCCATCGAGCAGGCTGAGGACGATGTCCCAGCACGGCAGGCTGGCGACGACTTCCAGTCGCTGGTTGGTCCAGAACGGTGACGTTGTCTTTGCTGATCTGGCTGTCATGAGTCCATTGGAGGGGCGGTGCGAATCAGGTCCGGGGGTGGCGTTTCCTGGTGGTCATCCTGCTCGATGGGTTCTTGAATGCTGGATGAATCCCTGGTCTGGGGCTCTCGGGGCTGCTTTGTGATCCCAAGGCCTTTCATTTTCGCGGGAGGTCGGATTGCACTCCGTGCATTTTTCGGTACACTGATACCGGTGTTTGAACCCTGACTCGGGCTCAGGCACCGGCACGCTTTGCTCTCCTGAAAGATCGGAACACCTACCACCGGAACTGTTTGGAGTTAGATATGCTGAAAAGATCATATACCAGCATAAATGTATCTGTTGATGGATGCAACCCCGAAGTTTCGAGCCGGGCACGGTTCGCAGGCGCGCGCGTCATGCTTCCGGTCACCCTCCTCTGCTTCATGGGTTGCCTGGTGACCTCTGCACCTGCGGAGGAACTGGTGATCTCCAATACCCGGGTGGCGACCGCCGGCATGAGCGGGGGATTCCAGTGTGCCAACGGGCCGAGCATCTACTACAACCCGCAGATCATCCAGGCCGCTTCCTGTTCCTTGAACACCCTGACCTACACGTACGGCGGGCGGCGGGTCGGCATGTTCGACTTCGACCTCTCGGGCGTTCCCGAAGATGCCGACATCGAGGGGGCCTTCGTTCGCCTGCAAGGTGTCTGTTGCTACGGCCAGACCGAGTGGTTCGAGCTGAGCATGATGCCCGGGATCGGAACCTTCAACGTCTCGGTGGCCAACCAGGTCTACGACACGGAGGGCGAGATCGTTCCACATCCCCCGACGATTCCCGACCCCGGACCCGGCGACTACCCGGTTGATCTCGAGCTCCTCGAGAGCATTCGATCGGGAAGCAACTGGTTGCTGATCGGGATCGATCGCTCCGGGACCTTCACGAATCTCGCTTCGGCGGCCACGCTTCACGTCAGCTACAGCACGGGACCGCCCTGTGACGGTGACCTGAACGACGACGATGTCGTCGACGGCGGGGATCTCTCCCTGGTCCTCGGTTACTGGGGGACTGGAAACCCGACATTCGACCTCGACGGCAGTGGGCTGATCGATGGTGCCGACCTGGCAATCGTCCTTGGTGAGTGGGGCGACTGCCCCGAAGGAGAATGAGCATGCGCATCATCGACAGGATCATCATCCCATGTGCACTGGCCACGGTTTCACTGGCCTTTGCCGAGGAACAGCAGATCGCGGTTTCCACGGTCGATTCCGGACGACTCTATGCGGACTACAGCTTTGGTGACTGTTGCACGCTGGATGCCTGGGACTCCGAGCCGAATCCGATCTGGACCGACAACTGCGGCACCATGGGCGGCTACTGCTCCGACGGGAGGGACGTCGCGAACTGGATGTTCCAGATCCCCCAGCTGCCGGAAGGCGCGGAACTCGTCGAGGTCCGCCTGAAGGTGTACCGACAGACCGGTTCGGTCGGCAACGCCACGCTGAAACTCAAGGGGGCCGGCAGTTCGGGTCTCGGCATTTACAGTGCGCAGCAGGCCTACTTCTACCCCGACCAGTCCCAAGACGTGTACTTCTCAAGCGGACTGCTCCACACCTTCGTGCTTCCGTTGTCGTACTTCATCGAGTCCGACCTGGATCCGTATCTCATAGTCAACATCTACCGATCGAGTGTCCTCAGCTTCATCAACAGCGGGAACTACGCGCCGAAGCTCGAGTTCATCTTCGATGTCGAGACCGGTCCGCCCTGCGATGGTGACATCAACGAAGATGGCGTCGTCGATGGGAGCGATCTCTCGCAGGTTCTTGGTTACTGGGGATCCTCGAGCGCACTCCATGATCTCGACGGCAGCGGCCTCGTCGACGGAGCGGACCTGGCAGTGGTTCTTGGTGACTGGGGCGACTGCCCCGAAGGAGACTGACAATGAAGATCTTCTCGATTTCAACCGTCCTGACTTCCATGTTCGCCGTTTCGGGGGCCATGGCCGACTACCAGATCATCGAGGTGCATGCTTCCAGCTCCGCCTCGCTCAATGCGACCGGCTGCTGCAGCATGTCCTACATGGGAAGCACCAATCCATCGAGCCTTTCGATGCGGAACTGCCAGTCCGTCTACATGAGCTGCGTGGGAAGCAAGCGGGCCGCCGTCTGGCAGTTCGACCTGACCCAGATTCCGGACGATGCCACGCTCATCTCGGCTCGTTTCAAGGGGACTCGTCCCTACAGTGACATGCAGGGTTCCGGATTCCTGTCGATGGCGTTCGACACCGGCCCCCTCAACAGCAGCGTGTGCATGTCGCTCTGGAACGGCGGGGACTGGCAGACGTCATTGAACTGGCCCTATGGAACCGATTTCAGCCTGACCATCACGTCCGGGCTCAACCTGCAGTTCGACGAGGCGTCCACCATGTCGCTCCTGGGGTATGCAGGCACCACCAGCCAGGTCACCGTCGTGAACAGCGGGAACGAGCGCCCGGTCCTCGAGCTCACGATCGACGTTCCCGACGCTGCGCCATGCGACGGCGACATCAATGACGATCAGGTCGTCAACGGTTCCGACATCTCGATGATCCTCGGGTACTGGGGGCAGTCCGATCCCGCCTACGACGTCGATGGCAGTGGCATGATCGATGGTGCGGATCTCGCGATCGTGCTCGGTGAGTGGGGGCAGTGCCCGGAGTGATCCTCGGGCCTCCTTCTTCTGCCACATGCGGTAGGCTCTCCCCTGAAGAAGGAGCCTGCTCATGTACACCGTCACCAAGGACGTCATCCTCCCCGCGACCATCACCGGTTCCTGGCCGAGGCCTCGCTGGTACGACGACAGCATGTTCGGGCGTCCGCTCGATACGTGCATGATGGACACCCGGTACCGTGAGAAGTTCGGCGATGCCATGACCGTCGTCGTCTCGGACGAGGAACGTGCGGGACTCGATCTGGTCTCCCATGGCGACCTCCACTGCGATGACGACATGGCGGGTCGCTCCTGGCACCACTATCCACTGCAACGATGGCACGGCTTCGAGGGTGACTACCTCCAGTCGGACGAAACGCGCTCGCCCTGGCTTCGCTACCCGCCCGGGACGCTCCTGAACGAGATCTACACCGGATGGCGCTGGCCACGCGTCGTCGACAAGATCGAGCACCGTCCACTGGACTACGCCAAGATCTGGCGGATCGCCCAGCAGCGGGCCTCGAAGCCCGTCAAGTTCGGGACCTGCTGTTCACAGGTCATGGGACTCTTCCTCGACCTCTACACCGACAAGTACACCGACCACCGTCAGGTGATCTGGGACATGGCGGAAGCGATGAACACCGAACTGCTTGCCCTGCGTGACGCGGGCTGCACCTGCATCCAGATCGAGGAACCGACCCTGCACTTCTGGGCGAACACCTATGGCGCCAAGAGCGAGGAAGTGAAGTTCATGGTCGAGGCGTTCAAGCGCGAGGTCCAGGGCCTCGAGGACGTCGAGCTCTGGATCCACACCTGCTGGGGGAACCCGAACATGCAGCGGGTCATCGAGGACGACAGCTACAAGGAGTCCTTCGAGCTGTATCTCCACGAGATGCCCGGGGACGTCTGGACGGTGGAGATGACCGATCGCGACTTCCGCGAGATCGATCTCTTCAGCACCAACAACATGAAGGGCAACCTGCCGAAGAAGGTCGCGGTCGGCGTGGTCTCCCACCGGTCGCTGCAGGTGGATCTCGCCGAGGACGTGGCGGGCCGGACGCGCCGGGCACTGGAACACATCGACCCCGAGCAGCTGATCCTCTCCACTGACTGCGGTTTCGGGCGACAGGGGTGCAACCGGGACATCGCCTTCTACAAGACCGCGGCCATCGCCGGGGGTCGGGACATCGTGCGTGCCGAACTGGGGCTCGAACCCGGTGGCGTGCCCGCCGCCGAACCCGCGCTTCAGACCGACATCGTTCCGGCGGTCCCTGATCGTTGATGCGGACGGAGCGAGCCCATTCGAGGACGACCCGGAGATGTCACCCCGAGTCGTTCTCTCTCTCTCTTCATCCATGCCCCTGACGGAAGACCCGACAGGGAAGCTCGTTCATTCCGCCGGATTCACCACGCTGTCATCGAGTCGCATGTCCGTCGGCTCGGAGGGACTGCCCGTGGCCTGGAAGCCGATGGTGAAGCTCTCACCGTGACAGACGTTCCCGTTCCAGACCTCGTTCACGATCCTGACCCGGCCGTTCTCCTGCCCGACGAATGAGCCGTTCCAGACAGTGTCGATCGAGAAGTCCGCATCGAACTCGAGATTCCATCCGCTCAGGCACTGGTTGGAATCGTTGTGGATCGTGAGGTCCACGTTGAATCCGGTGCCCCAGTCGTTGGTGATCACCATCGACCAGGTGAATCCCTCGAGTTCACAGGCATCGAGCACGCCGTCGTCGTCCTCATCGCCGCCCGCGGCGATCTGGCATCCGTCGAGCTCGCCGTTGCGATCACAGTCCAGCCCGGGATCCGCGAGGATCTCGCAGGTGTCGTGGACGCCGTTGCCATCGCAGTCGTTGTCCGGCTGGCATTCATCCGGTATGCCGTCGACGTTGCAGTCCGTCGCGCCGTCCGCGATGTCGTTGGCGTCGGCGATGCCGTTCTCGTTGCAGTCCTCGCCGCAGAGTCCCCAGTTGCCGAGCAGCAGGCTGAGGTCGGAACCGGCGACGATGCCGTCACCATCGAGATCGCACTCGCACTGTCCGCTGTTCGATCCCCAGCCGGCGAGCAGTCGGCTGAGATCGGAGCCACTGATGAAGCCGTCGCCATCGAGATCGCCGGCGCAGGGTCCCGGGGAACCGCAGGCACCGGGCGTGCCTTCGCCGAAGTTGACGTCCGCGACGTTGCCAAAGCACTCACCGGCCGCGTCGATTCGTTGCCAGATGACGTAGATGGCGTGCTTGCCGCTCCGCTGGGGGAGGATGGTGTTGAACGTGTAGTAATTGCCTTCGAGCACCGGGGGACTGAGGGGAAGCTCCTCCATCTGGTCCCAGTTGAGCGGTTGGCTCGTGTCCCAGTCGCTCGTCGTGATGAAGGCTCGGTGCACGCTGGGGTCGTGCGGCGTGGTCGCGAACCAGGAGAACTGGAACGGGCCCGACTGGATGTCCGTCGTCGGCCAGTCGTCACGCACCTGGTCGAAACCCGCGTACTTCGGATTGCCCGCGCTCGCCAGCTGGCCGTTCGGGATCGTCTCCCGATAGGGGACCTGGCGCTGGAACTCGGGGCTTCCCGGATGGAAGGCGACCAGCTCGTTCCAGTCGTAGAGCGGTTGGGTGCCTCCGAGTTCGATCGCGGCCCGCACCGCATCGGACTGCGGTGTCTCGGGGCCCTCGAGAAACGCCGAATACACGCGACTCGGAGGTGATGACAGCGAGCCGTGTCCGTTGAGGGATGCCACGCACAATGCAGCGGTCGTGACACCCATGCAGGTGTTCCTGGTCATCTTCTTCATTGACCTCTCCGATCGTTTCTTCTTCATCATTGAAGCGCCCCTGGGAAGCCGGCTCTCCCCATGCACCCGGTGAGTGGGGAGGTGGTCATCACCCTTCTACGCAGGCCGAGACGGGCAAGTTCCCGAATCCAAGTGTACCCCGGCCCCTCCCGGGAGCTTCCCTGGGGGTGATTCGGCCGTTTCATGCGTCCTGGGGCTGTTGGGGCCCTGCGAACAGGTGTTCGGTCAGGGTCTGGTGATCGAGGTTCGTCCTGTCGAGGCGGAGACCTCGACCTGCAGTCGATCCTCGCTCTCCCGGGTCTCCAGTTCGAAGAGGATCGAGTTCGCCAGTTCGACCGGTGCGCCCTGGTCATCGAACTCCAGGCCTTCTTCCGGCAGATCCCGGACCCGGATCACGACGTTGTCGATTCCGGCCAGGGCCTCCGCGCCCATCCTCCTGATGACGGGACGACCGTCGATTCCCTCGAGTGGTGTTCCCGGGTCGTTCACGTGTTCCAGCCACCATCCCGCACCATCGTCATCGACGCGCAGGCGAACCGGGTCCGTCGGTTCGGCCAGTGCTCTCGCCTGGATGTCCTCGATGTCCGCGGCAAGAAGTTCGGCGGAGGCACGGAGCCGACCGGCATTGTTGTCACCTGCGAACGGGATCACGATCGATGCGGCGATCGCCAGGATGACGAGCACCATCATGACCTCGGTCAGCGTGAATCCTCGTGCAGGCCTCATCCTCATCAGAAGCCCCTTCCGATGTGCCTGATCCTGAACGACCAGCTCGCCTGTCGTTGGATGTGGTTGGCCCGGTGCTCGTTCCACCAGCGATGGCCCCTCCATGCTCGATGGCGGTTCCAGCGTCGGGCCCCTCCGCTGGCATCGCAGTCCTCGACCTCCTCGACCGGTTCCACGTACTCCTCACCCGCCGCAACGGGAACATCGAGTTCCTCGCTGAGCTCCGCAAGGCTTTCGGTCGAGAGATCCTCGAGTTCGGCGATCGGTCCGAGGAGTTCCCCGGTCTCGTCGAAGGCGCGTTCATCGATCGCCGTGTAGCCGTTTCGATCGTCGAGCGCCGGGTCGTAGAGCAGGCAGGACCGGCCTTCGAGGAGGACCCGCTGCGCGGCGATCCTGCCGACCAGCACTGCGCGACCCTGAAGCTGGAACTCGACGGTGGGTGCGTAGAACTCGCCCTTGACCAGGCTTCTTCCTCGGACCCGCCAGCGGGGGATGGTCTCCCTTGCCGCGAGAGAGAGGAACTTCACCCGGTCGAGATCCGGTACCCAGGTGTCCACCGTGCCGCCGGGTTCGACCACTTCGGCATGCCGGAAGTCGAGGTCACCACCCACGTGCATCGAAAGACTGCCCGTCTCCGCCACCTCGATCGTCGAGTCGGTGATGTTCGCGTCACCCGTCACCACCAGATGACTGTCGCCACTGATCCGCAGGGTGGAGCCTCCGGTCAGCACGAGGTCGCCCTCGACCAGCAGATCCGCACCTCCGGTGAGTTCCAGGATCATGCCACCAGACATGGTCAGTTCGTTCATGCGTGCGTCCGTCTCGATCCTGCCCTGCGCACCGGCGAGGAACGGAGCGCCTTGCAGGTCACGGGGAGGCGCCGGCATCGGCATCACGACGCGGTCGGGGATGTGCGAGACGGGAAGCGGGCCTGAATCACCGGCCCGTACTTCGGAGGCGTATTCCACGCCATGGACCACGGCCGCAGCGCCCTGGACCTGAACCGCACCTGACGTGCCGTTGGCCGTCGCCACCCGGATCGGGTCGCCTCGTCCGCTTGCGGGGGAGGCGGACCACGCCTCGACGACCGCTTCGGAGCGAACCGTCACCGAGTCACCGGCGAACATCGCGAACTCACCGAGGTCGATGTCGATCGATCCGGCCTGCTCGGGCAGGGCGATGAAGAAGTCCGCTTCCGCGGTTCGTTCGATGCCCTCGACACTCGTCGAGACCACCGCCCGGATGTCGACCGTCGATCGGTCGGGAACCGAACCGGTCGCGAGGTCGATGAGCTCGACTCGCGTGCTCGTGTTCCCGTCCGTCCGTTCCAGGAGCAGGCCGTCGACATGCTTCTCGCGCCAGTCTGCATCCATGGTGAGTGCGGCAGTGGTCAGGGCAAGCGAGGACTCGACGTTGACGCGAGCCTGGCTCGACGCGGCGAGGTTGGAGCCGATCACCGAAGCGTTCGATCGCGAGGCCACGTAGGCGGTCGAAAGCACCACGCCGGTGGCCATGGCGGTGATCACCATCATCAACGAGCTTCCGCGTCGAGCATTCAATCGTCGGTTGCGTGACATGGTCCTCAGCTTCCTTCCGGCACCTGATGGTGATGGATCCCGCCCGCGACCACGGTGGTCGAGTCGATGCCTTTGACGCCCTTCCACGAGAGCCTCCAGGCGAGTCTCCGGACTTCCAGTGGAGCGTTCTGTTCCGCGGTCGACATCGCAGGTTCGACCTCCTCGAGTCCGTCGAGGAGGACCTTGTTCATCAGGTGCCCCGAATCCCGGTACCGGGTTCGCACCAGCTCCCAGTTCTCGTCAGGACTGCAGGTCTGATCCGCGTCCTCGCGGTCCCGTGCCGACCAGCTGTCGGGGAACTCCACCCATTCGAGGAGCAGTCGTCCGTCGTCCCGATCGAAAATGAGCCATCCCAGTTCGGTCGCCTGGACGTTTCCGTCCCTGAGCGTGTCCCCACGCCAGAGGACCGTCTGTTGCGCGGTCATCTCGAGCAGGCAGTTGCTGGGAGCGACCAGCGAGGAGAGTCGCGTTCCGGCGACCGCCGAGGCGATCGTCCGTTCGCGTTCGGAGCGTCCGTCATCAAGTGCCCTGGTCACCGCATCGGTCATCGCGACGACACCGGCCCCGACGATCGAGGTGATCGCGAGGGCGATGACGAGTTCGGGGAGTGTCATGCCACGGTGCGGTCTCATGTGGTGCCTCCCGATGGGTCCGCCATGAATCGCTCGAGCCTCGAAAGGACCCTGCCGTCCCGGTCACGGACCTCGACGACCACCGTACGTCCGGGCACTTCGATCCCTGAGGGTTCGAGGAGTCTTGTCTCGTCGTGCACCAGGACGTGCCTGGCCATGCCCCTGCGTGCGGGTTCGCTCCGGCCGTCCGGTGCGACGGCATCACCCGAGGCTTCCGAGTGGCCGTCCCAGTCCCCGAGCCGGTCCCAGTCCGTCGCCAGGATCTCCGCGAGGAGTTCATCAGCGGCCAGGGTGGCGACGACGCGGGTCCGGGCCTCACCGGCCGAGGCGGTGCCGGCCCCGATCGCCGACGCGATGGCGGTGAAGACCATCGTCAATATGGCCAGGGCGATGAGCGCCTCGACGAGGCTGAAGCCTCGTGCGCGATGGTGCCTTGATCGGCCCCTGTTCATGGATCCCGGTCCTGAAGACCTCATTGGTGGTGTCCTCCTCGACACCCAGAGCATCGGAAACAGGGGGGGGCGGGGGGATCGGAATCCTCCGTTCAGGGGGACTTCCTCCCTCATGAACGTCACTGCCCGCACGACCCCACCCTGGAACCACCTGAACGCCGGTTTTCGGACTCCGGTTGCGAGGTTCGCGTGATGGAGCGACCATGCACGCATGTCGTGGATTTTGTGGCGCTACGTCTGCGTGGAGCTCTTGAAGGTGGTCGTCCTGACGACTGCGGTTCTCGTGGTCGTCATCGCATTCGGTGCGACGATCAAGCCGCTGATCCAGAACAAGCTCGATCCCATGGACGTGGGCAAGTACGCGCTCCTCGCCAGCGTCCCCATGCTTCAGTTCGCACTCCCGTTCGCCGCGGGCTTCGCCGCCACCCTGGTCCTGCATCGCATGGCTGGTGACAACGAGATCCTCGCGATGAGCGTGTCCGGCATGCCGTACCGAAAGGTCTTCGCCCCGGTCTTCTGGCTCGGACTCGGCCTGACCGTCATCATGTTCCTTCTGGTCAATTTCGCCGTGCCGCATTTCTGGGGGATGCTGAAGGAGATGATCGCCCGGGATGTGACCCGGGTCTTCACGACGACGGTCGAGAAGGGGGAGGCCCTCTCGCTGGGCAGTACCCAGCTGTTCGCGGATGACGTCCTCATCGCCGAGGAGCCACCGGAAACCGGCGCGGATGAACGCCTGATCCTGCTCGGTGTCGCGGCACTGGAGACGGACGGCCAGGGTGAACCTCGTTCCGAATTCACCGCCCGCTACGCGACCGTGGACATCCATCATCGGCGTCGAGACGCCCTCCTGAAACTCGCTCTCGTCGACGCCACCATCTATCGCCATGATGACGGCTCGTTGATCTTCGTCCCGAAGGCGGTTCCCGAGGCACTGAGCCTCTCGAAGGACTACTCCTCGGGGCCGAAGACCCGGAATTCGCTGCAGCTGTTGAGCCTTCAGCAGGACCTGTCCGTCTACCCATCGATCGTGTCACGCCGGGAAGGTCTCCTGCAGGCACTTGATCACGTGGATGCCTACGAATGCGTCGCCGAAGCCCTTGCCGAAGGAGGCACGCTCGAACTCGTCTCCTCGCTGGGTATCGAGCGGGTCAGGATCAGCAACGCTCGACTCGATGGTGAGCAACTTCGTGGTGATCCGATGACGATCATCCAGTACGAGGACGATGAAGCGGTCCGACGCGCCGAAGTGGATCAGGCCGACCTCGTGATCATCCCATCCACCGCTGAAGGCAGTCCTCGGTTCGAACTGCGGGCGATGACGTCCGATGCCTACGACCTCAGGGGCCGCGGTGACCTGCGGACCCGCTGGCCACCCAGGTTGACCGGTCTTTCGGTCGAGGGATGTCCACGCGAACCGTACGACTCATCCTCGAATGCGGCGTTGCTGGAAACGGCTCGCACGCTCGATCCCGCCGTCGACGGTCCTTCCGAGCGTCTTCTCGGAAGGGTCACCTACCACGCCGGAAGGCTGGATGAGGAGATCCGCTCGATCGGTCACGACATCCTCGCCCGTTTCGCCCATCGATCCGCCCAGACCTTCACCACGTTCCTGCTGCTGATGCTCGGCTCGGTCCTCGCGGTCCTCATGCGGGGCAGCCTGCCGCTCGGGATCTACGCCCTCGCCTTCGTGCCTGCGGTGATCGACATCCTCCTGATCAGCGGCGGCGAGCAGATGATCAAGTACGGCGACCTCGTTCCGGGCCTGATCGTGGCCTGGTCCGGCAATGGAATCCTTCTTCTCCTCATCGCCATCTCGTGGTGGCGACTCTCCAGGAACTGATCCGGACCAGATGCTCCTCATCGACCGAACCATCGCCCTTCGCTTCCTCGGCAACTTCGTCACGCTGTTCTGCCTGCTGTACGTGTTCGCGGTCTCGATCGATGTCGTCCTGCAGTTCGACAGTTTCGTCGGAGCCGCGAGAAGTGCCGTCGATTCGGGTCGATTCGGTTCGGTCCCGCTCGCCACGGTCGCGGCGATCTTCGATTTCCACGGGCCTCGTGTCTTCCAGTTCTTCGGATTCATGATCGGCCTGGTGTCGATCGGCGCTGCGGGCTTCACCCTCGCCCAGATGCAGCGTTCCCGCGAGCTGGTCGCCCTCCTTGCATCCGGGTTTCCGCTGCCGCGCGTCGCCATCTCGATCATGGTCTCGGCGGCGCTGCTCAACGTCTTCCAGGTCCTGAACCAGGAGTTCGTCATCCCCGGACTCGCCAAGATGCTGCTTCGTGAGCATGGGCAGATCCTCTCCGAGAACCGCTCGATCTTCGAGGTCCCGATGACCCGGGACGTGAACGACAACCTTCTCTACGCCTCGCAACTCGATCCGGATGCCGGTGAAGCGACCGAACTGCTCGTCCTCATCCGCGACCCGAACGGTACTGCCGTCACCCGCATCTTCGCTCCCTCCGCCACCTGGGAGGAGGCCGAGGACCGTTGGAACCTGGACGACGGGATCGCGATCAGGCGGACGGAGATGGACGAGGGCGTGGTCGAACGGTCGGAGTCGGTCGACGTCTATCCGACCGACCTCTCCCCCCGGGCGCTCTCGGTTCGCCGATACCGGGACCATGCACAGATGCTGTCGACGAACCAGATCAGGGGGCTCCGGGCCGAAGGCGGGGATTCCTCCAGTGCGCTGGGCAGGGTGGTCTGGTCGAGGATCGGATCGATCGGGGTGAACTTGCTGGTGCTGGTCATCGTGCTTCCCGCATTCCTCCGGAGGATGCCGGGTCCGTTGCTTCCGCAGAGCGTCCAGTGCGCCGCCTTCGGGATACCGCTGCTCCTGACATCCGCGGTGGTCATGATGGTTCCCGTCGCGGGAATCTCACCCGCGGTCATGGCATTGCTGCCCACCGCGGTCCTGCTGCCACTGGCATGCTGGCGGTATGCGTCGGTTCCAACCTGAATTCAGTCTGTTTCGCGATAGGCGCGTTCGAGTGCACCGTCGATCACGTCGATCGTGACGTCGTCGAGCATCCGCCTGGCGAGCGCGTCCATGAGGAGCCGCTCCTGCGACCGGCGGAGGATCTCGATGGCCTCCTCGCGGCCTGATTCAGGGGTGCTGCCATCACCGGGAAGCTCCTCGACATGCTGCACGAGGACGTAGGCATCATCGACCAGGATCGGATTCGAGGCCGCACCTTCTTCGAGTGACCAGAGCGTCTCGCGGAACGAGGTCGGCCAGCTGGGATCGAGTCGAGCGACGGGGTCGACGAGTCCCCCGGTCGATGCGCTCGGATCCATGGACATCCTCGCCGCCAGTTCAGCGAAGCGCTCGCCTGCCGCCAACCGGTCGGACACGACCCGGGCATCCTGCAGGTTCTCGACCACGACGATGCGTGCCACCCTTCGAGGGCCGTGTTCCCTGTCCCAGACGGCTCGGATCGCCTCTTCCGTGATGGAGACCTCCCGGGCCACGAGTGCACGCAGCATCGCATTCCGCCTCAGGAGTGCTCGGTATCGGTTGGGTCCGAGACCCTCCTTCAGCCTGACCGTCCGGAGGAGGCGTGTCGCCCGGTCCGCATCATCGTCGAGTGCCTCCAGCAGCACGGCTTCCTCTCGAGCGATGGCCTCGGCATCGATCGTCCGCTCTTGTGCGGCGAGTTCACGTGCCAGCAGTCGATCGAGAACGACCTCCTGCAGTGCGCGCTTGCCGGCCATCTCGATCATCACCTCTTCGATCTGTTCCGGAAAGATCGGTTGCCCGCGGCCCTTCGCGCCCGGGATCCGCCAGTAGGCGGATGGTGGAGGGGGGGCGGTGCGCATGCTCGCCAGACTTGCCTCCGGAGGGCTCGCGGTCACTTCGCCCGTGCGTTCGTTCGTGCACCCGGAGATCCCCACGATCACCAGAAGCAACGGCGCGAGCAGGAGAACGGTCTGGGACCGGTGCCGGCAGGCGTGGTTCGTCGGTCTTGATCGGGTGCTGTCGGTCACCATGGGATGCCATGGTAGGTCATCAGCAACTACAATGACGCAGCACCGTCCATGAAGGGCGGTCCGGACGACACCGAACCATGACTGCTCAGGCCAACATGATCTGTCCTTATTGCGGCTCGAACGAGCACTCGGGGAACGTCTGCACGGCATGTGGCGGTCTGCTGGATCCCGCGAGTCGGGCGGCCACCTCCCAGGACATCGGTCCCTGGTTCGTGCGCTCCGTCGATCGACCGTTCTTTCCCGGATGCACCCATGAGCGACTGCGGAGGATGATCCGTGATGGTCACGTCACGAGAGAGACGATCATCCGGGGTCCGACCACCGGCGGTTTCTGGCTCCTTGCCGGGCAGGTGCCGGGGATCGCGAGGCTGCTCGGATTCTGTCACGGTTGTTCCGGCATGGTCGGTCAGGACGACATGGCCTGTCCGCGTTGCGGAGTTCCGCTCGGACTTGAACACCAGTTGCCGGGTGGCATGCGCTCGGTGGAGACCAGCCCCGCCGATTCCGCGGTCGAACTGATCAAGCATGCCCAGTACAAGCAGATCGGCAGGCTCCAGTCCTACGTGCGCATGCAGGCGATCGGTCTGGCAGTCTGCTTCGGGATCATCATCGTCGGCTTGATGCTCTACGCGACCGGCCTGCTTGATGCGCCGGCGACGGCTCCGGTCGCAGCCGAGGAGGCATCCTCTGCCACAGCACCAGCCGTGCCGACCGAACCCGCCGTCTCCACCCTTGCCGACGAGGTTGACGGGGGCGAACCCGATCCACCTGTTGAACCGATCGCGCCGGCTGGACCGTCCGATCCGGTGCCGGTGCCTCGAGGTGAGGTGGTGACCACCGCGCCTCCGCTCGATCCCGTGGAAGCAGCACAACAGAAGTTGATGGAGCAGCTGCATTCGGTGACGCCCGACCAGGCGGCACTGATCAACCGTCTCGGCGAGCTGATGGAGGTGTCGGCGATCTCGGATGCACCGAGGACTGAACGAATCGAAGCGATCGACGAGGCCTGCGATCTGATCGATCAGGCGCTTCCCCAGGAGGAAGAGGGCTCCTTCATGCGGCTGCGACTCGAGGCTCTGCGTGCGATCTTCGAGAAGGATCGTCGTCGCATCGAGCTCGAGTCGATGCCCGAGGAATGACCATCTGCTCAGGGGCCTTCGGGTTCCCTGAACGGACCATCCGGCAGTTTCATAATGTCCTCGCCGGTCGTCGAATCCAGGACCTCGGCGGAGGAGGCTGGCGGATCCCCGGGGATCCTGAAGAGGATCTCGCCGTTCGGCCAGGCGAACTCCGGCACGAGTCGCTCGAGGATCGGGCCGACCTTGATCGGGCCGAGGTTGGGGTCGAGCCAGCCGTTGCGGGACCAGTTCTCGAGCATGCCCCGATGAACCAGCAGCAACGTGTACCCGCGTTCCCGCAGGGCTGCGACGACCGCCGCCGGGTCGTCGGGATGTGCATCGATGAGGCTGCTGAGAGGATGCAGGTCCCAGACCGTGGTGTAGGTGAACCTGCGTGGTGCGAGGTACGGGGTCGCATTGCCCAGGGACAGGATCCGCTCGTTTTCCGGCGCGATGGCAAGCAGCGTGTTCGGGCCCCCCGCGGTGATGAGTTCCGCCATCGCCTCCTGGTCTGTCTGTTCACGAACTGCTGCGGCAGGTGTCATGCCGGTCATGAGGTCGAGCCTCCCGATCATCGCGGAGGCCGCCGGCGCACCGTCGATCGAGCGTTCGTTCCAGTACAGCCAGACCGGCAGCAGGCACCATGCGGTGAGGAGCACGCCGAGGAGGCAGCGCAGTCCCTTCGAACTCCGTATGCCTTCGTCGAGGCGGGGCGGCACGAGCAGGCAGGCGGCTCCGATGAATGCCGGGATCGCCGGCACCAGGAAACGACTCTTCAAGTGCGTCGCCGCCAGCCAGAACACGCAGGGGATGACCGTGAGGATCAGGAGATCTCGTGTGATGCGACGCGTGGAAGGACGAATCAGGCCCACCACGAGACCGATGAAGGCGAGGAGCGGGAGTAGCGACCATTGTGGCAGCCAGGGTTCACCGGGCGTCGGGTTGGCACCGATGCCGAAACGAAGGATCTGGTCGATGAAGAGCCCGACTCGCCCGACGAATGACTCGGTCGAGGTGTGTGCGCCCATGAATCGCGCCAGTTGTTCCGCGGTGTAGTGGCCGTTGCCGAAGATCGGGGCCAGGAAGGGAAAGACCGGATTGCCGGTCTCGATGTAGTTCCGAACCAGCCACGGCAGGAGGATCAGGAACCCGGCGATCGCTCCTGCGGGGATCGCGTCCACCCAGCCCTTGTTCCGAACCCGACGGATCATCAGGTAGACCAGAGGCAGCGCGATCAGGCCGGAGGCGGTCAGTTTCATGGCGACGGCACCGCCGGCGAGGATGCCGGTGGCGAAGCCGACTCGCACACG
This sequence comes from Phycisphaerales bacterium, assembly GCA_022447205.1. GTDB lineage: Bacteria > Planctomycetota > Phycisphaerae > Phycisphaerales > SM1A02 > JAKVBQ01. The sequence goes on along the minus strand of JAKVBQ010000036.1, from coordinate 10,016 downwards.
TTCGGATGTGGTGGTGAGTTCAGGCTCATCATCGCGGGGCACCAGGAGGAGCATCCCCGTCGCGAGCATGAGGGCTGCCCCCATCTCGTCGTAGGCAAGCGATCCGACCACGATGACCCAGGGGGTACCGATCAGCAGTGCGAAGGCCGGACCGGTGCGGCCCGGGCCGAGCCAGCGCCCCAGAGCTGCCGCAGTGGTGAGCCCGGTGAGCAGAGCCAGGGAGGCGTGCAGCAACTGCGCGGAGTACGCCGCAGTGATCGGGTTGCCATCGAGCACCATCAGGTGCAGGAAGCCAGCCTCGAGAAAGCTCGGCAGGGCGCCATAGACATTGTGGGTCGGTGTGAAGATCCGACCGGCCGCCATCCATTCACGCGGCAATTGCAGGTGGTAGCTCAGGACGTCATAGCCACCGAACTCCGTCTGCCAGAGCCAGCCGGGAGCGGAAGTCGTTGCGAGAAAGAGGATTGCAAGTGCCGGTGCCGCCGTCCAGGAGAGGTTCGGCAGCCATCCGGCACTCGTCCCCAGCGATTGCCAGTGCGTCGATGTCCTGATCGCCAGGCCGAGTGCGATGAGGCCCACGATCAGGATGCCCCAGCCGGTGACCTGGTCGAGTCCGCCCATCGTGCCCAGTCCGGATGTGATCCAGAGCAGCAGCGGCACGCCGAGCCCAAGCGCGGAGAGGAGTCTGGTGACCGGCCCGGTGCCTTCGGTGAGGGTCCGGGGCAGTGATCGAAGTGCCCAGGCCCCGAATCCTGCCGCTGCCATGCCCCAGACGGCCACCAGCATCAGCGAGGACCCGATGATTGCAAGTGCTTTTAGGGCAAGTGGTTCTGAGTTCGGGCCATTCCAGCTGGCTGCGAGGATGAAGACGACCAGGAAGCCCACCAGAAGGAGGATCGTGGCGCCATCGGCGATCCGGCTCGATCGCGGCGGGTCGGCAAGGTTGTCCTGGCTGTTCGGCACGCCGTGATTCTACGCCCAGCCCATCGAGTTGTGGATTTCAATGCGGCGTGGCTCCGACTGGCCTGCCAATTGCATGAGTAGGGCGTTGACTTGGTCCCAGGACAGGAGGTCCGCCGTGTTCAGGCAGAAGCTGCTCTTTTCTTTGCTCATGATCGCCGCGATCGGTTCGTCGGCTCCCCGTGGACACGCAGAATCTGCGCGCAACGGGATTTCAATCGGTTCCCTGACCGAGGTCGTGAATCGTGATGGTGTCGGGGATCGACTGATCGGCTACGGCGTGGTCAGCGGCCTGCAGGGGACGGGTGACGATGTCTCCAAGTCACCGACCCTGGCCCGAAGCTACGTGACACTCCTCCAGAACCTCGACGTGCCCGGCCTGAACGAGATGGCGATCAGCAAGACGAAGAGCTTCGCCCTCGTCCTCGTGACCGCGGATGTGCCGCATGTCGCCGGTCGTGGTGATCTCGTCGACCTGAGCGTCTCGAGCGCCTTCGATGCCGAGAGCCTCGCCGGTGGTCGACTCGAATACGCGATCCTCATGCCTCCGGATCCCGGACTGAGGAACGACGATGCGCCCGTGATCGTCACCGCGGTCGGGGCTTCGATTCCCCTCACCCTGCCCAATCCCGTGCGCGTGACCCTGCAGGATGCCGGCCGAGTCGAGGTCATTCCGCCGCTCCGTCAGCAGGACATCTTCCGTCTCCATCCCGCGAATGGTGCGGTCTGCTTCGAGATGCGGGTCCTCGAGCCCTGGGCATCATCCGGGATCGCCGCTCGCGAGATCGCCAATGCGATCAACGAGGACTTCGACCTCCAGGACGATGTCGCACCGCTCGCCACGTTGAGCGAGGGTGGGCGGGTCCTGGTCCGCTTCCCAGCCGGAGTGGATGACGTCGACAAGCGAATCCGATTCCTGGGCACCATCGAACAGACCAGGCTCGATGAGCGGCTGGTCACTGCGAACACCAACACCGTCTACCTCGACCGAAGTCACGGTCTGGTGGTGGTCGGCTCCGATGTCCGGTTCAGGCCGACGGTCGTCTCCGTCGAGGGTCTGGAACACGTGACCATCCAGCCGACTCCGGAACCCACCCAGTTCGACCCGATCTTCAGCACCGACAGCTCGATCGGACTCAGCACCGAGGGAACCACGCCCGCTGGTGCACGACTTCAGGAGCTGGTGGCACAGATGCGCAAGCTCCAGGTTCCCGTCGACAAGCAGATCGACGTGATCATCGCGCTTCGTCGAAGCGGTTCCCTCATCAACGTCGACATCTGGAAGCTCGAGGAATGATCGACCAACTCTCATCAATCGCGATGCCGCCCGCGCTCGACGTACCGAAGAGCGGGCTTCCCCTCCCGGGCACGGCCTCCTTCGAGGAGGTCCTCGCCGAGAAGCAGGGTCACGATCAGCGTGCCACGATCCGTGAGGAATCGCGCAAGCTCGTCGCGGAAGCCTTCATTGCGCCGTTGCTCGCGAAGATTCGCGAACAGAACCAGGCGGCGGCACCCTTCGGCACCACCGACGGCGAGAAGCGGCTCGGTCCGATCTTCGATCGGGCGGTCGCGGACTCGATGACCGATCCCGAACGCTTCCCGATGGTGAAGGCCGTCGAACGTTCGATGCTTGACCGACTTGATGCCCTCGGACAGGGAGCTGCCTGATGCACGACACCACCGGAAACGACATCGTCGATCAGGGCTTCGGGAGACTCGAGCAGCTGCTTGACGACCAGCGACGGCTCTACCAGACGCTTGATGCGCTGGTGGAACGACAGCGTGCCGCCGTCCAGAGAGCCGATGTCGCGGATCTGATCGAGGCCAGCACCCAGGAGCGGGATCTCGTCGAGGCGATCAGGACCCTCGACCAGAAGCGGACCGAGCTGGCGGGTGCGATCGCCGCCGAAGTCGGCGTGACGGGGGAAGGGGGCGTCGCCCTCTCCGATCTCATCGAGTATTCCGGCGAACGGCGCTCCAGGCTGGTCGCGATCGCGGACGAGCTCCGCAAGCTCGTGGTCACGGTGCGTGCGGCGAGCGGTGTGGTCCGGGTGGCCGCGGAGAGCCTTTCGAGGCACATGCAGGGCATCGTCCAGACCGTCGAGGCCGGCTTCAGTCGTGCCGGGGTCTACGAACGGGCGGGGCGGATCGCCAACGGTTCACCGTGGCAGACGGCAATCGACATCAGGAGTTGACACGCGATGAGTCTCAATGGTGCATTACAAATCGGGCAGTCCGCCATCTTCGCCAGCCAGGCCGCGATCACCGTGGCGGGCAACAACATGGCGAACGCCGCGACCCCCGGGTACCACCGGCAGCGGGTCGGCATCCTGCCGGGTCGACCCGAGGCGATCGGGGGCGGTCAGTTCATGGGGACCGGCGTCCAGCTCGGTTCGATCACCCGACAGATCGACGTCGCGCTCCAGGCCCGACTGCGCACCGCGATCGGTGAGCAGGCGGGCGCCGCGATCGACCAGCAGTTCCTCTCCGCGATCGAGATGCTCCAGAACGAGCTGACCGATGCGGACATCTCCTCCCAGTTGTCCGCCTTCTTCAACAGCTGGTCGGAACTGGCCAACAACCCGACCGATTCCGGCATGCGATCACTGGTACTCCAGCAGGGCGAGAGTCTCGCCGGCGGCATCCGCCAGCTGCGCGAGGAGTACACCGTGGTTCGCGAGGAGATCGATCGGGGGCTCGGCGTCTCCGTCGAACGAGCGAACGGACTGCTCGAGGAGATCGCCCAGCTCAACGTCCAGATCGCGCAGACCGAACATGGCGCCGGGCAGGCCAACACCCTGCGTGACCAGCGCGATGCGCTCGTCGATCAGGTGGCGGAACTCATCAACGTGACGACGGTCGACCAGCCCAACGGTGCCGTCGACATCCTCGTCGGCTCGATTCCCGTGGTGCTCTCCGGGGAATCCAGGGGAATCGAACTCCGGATGGAATCCACCGACGGCGTCCTCGAGGCATCGGTCCGCGTCGCCGCGGACGGCAGTGAACTCATCGTCGACAACGGGACCATCGGGTCATTGATCCGGCAGCGCGACGAGACCGTCGACCCGGCGATCGAACAGCTCGACACCTTTGCCCACCACCTGATCCACCAGGTGAACCGGGTGCATTCCCAGGGACAGGGCATGCACGGCTGGACCTCGGTGACCGGCACGACGATGGCGAGCGACACCTCCGCTGCAATGTCGACCGCCGCTTCCGGCATTCCGTTCCCGATGGAGAACGGCAGCTTCGTCCTGAGCGTCGTTGATTCGGAAACCGGCTCGCGGGCCAGCTACCTCATCCAGGTCGATCCCGATTCGATGTCGATGGACAATCTCGTGTCCACCATCAATTCCGAGGTCGGTGCTGGTGCCATCGCCTCGACCACCGTCGACGGCTCACTCAAGCTCGAGGCCGCTGCGGGCTACGAGATCGAGTTCAGCGAGGATTCCAGTGGCGTGCTTTCGGCGCTCGGGATCAACACCTTCTTCACCGGATCAAGCGGCTTCGACATCGGCGTCTCCGAATCACTCAGCGGAAATCCCACCCTCCTCGGAGCCGGAGGCGAGTACATCGTCGGTTCCAATGCCACGGCACTCGCGATGGTCGAACTCCAGGATCTTGCGATCGACGACCTGGGCGGCCGAAGTCTCCGGGAGTCCTGGCAGGCAGGGGTCACCGACCTCGCCGTCCGGACCAGTGCCGCCAACACCCGGCTTCAGGGCGCCTCCCTGGTGCGGCAGAGCCTCGACGCGCAGGCCCAGGCGGTCTCCGGCGTCTCACTCGACGAGGAAGCGATCGACCTGATGTCCCACCAGCGGCAGTTCCAGGCCGCGGCGCGGTTCATCAGCGTCATCGATGAAACCCTGCAGACCCTGATGAGCATTGCGTAGTCATCGCGAAGGAAGTTGCCATGACCCCGATTCCAAGCACGCTTGCACGAGTTCCCAACCTCTTCGCCTCCCGGATGATGCTGGGGAACCTCAATCGTTCGAACGTCAGCCTCCTCCAGCTGCAGGCGCAGCTTGGTACCGGTCTCAGCGTGCTCCGTCCTTCCGATGATGCGGTCGCTTCCTCGACGATCGGTTCGCTCACCGACGTCATCGAGCGTCGAACCCAGCAGTTGACGAACCTCCAGCAGGCGGACTCCCTCCTCGCCACGCTCGATCAGTCGCTCGGGGACGTCAATGAACTCATCCTTGAGGCCAAGGGGATCGGGCTGTCACAGATCGGGATCGGTTCCGATGCCGAGACCCGCGCGAACCAGGCGCAGGTCGTCGACTCCATCCTTCAGTCCCTCGTCTCCATCGCCAACCGAGAGCACCGTGGGATCCACTACTTCGGCGGCCAGTCGGTCGGTACGGCTCCGATGCAGGAGATGCACGGTGTCTACCAGTATCTCGGGATCGGATCCGGGATGCTCACCGACACCGGTCTTGCCTCCGGAGTCGAGGTCACGATGTCGGCGGAACGTGCCTTCGGCGCGATGAGCGCCCGAGTCCGCGGCTTGTCCGACCTGAACCCCGAACTGACCATGGAGACCCGGCTCTCCGATCTTCGCGGTGCCCGCGGCCTCGGCGTCGAGCCGGGCTCGATCCGGGCGAACGTGAACGGAACGGAGCTCGTCATCGACCTCTCCGATGCGGAGACGATCGGAGACGTCGTCGCGATGATGCAGAGCGAGATCAAGACCGTCGACCCACTGGCATCGGTCGCGATCGATCCGACCGGCCGTCAGGGCCTCTACGTCGTCGGGTTCGACGGCCCGATCACGATCTCCGACGTCGAAGGCCAGTCGACCGCAGCCGATCTCGGGCTGACCGGCACCTACGGTACAGGTGTGGGGACGGCGGGGGCGGACCTGGATGCGAAGCTCACCGAACTGACCTCGATGGATGCCCTGCCCGGGTTGACCATTCCGATGGGCTCGATCCGCCTGGAGAACGGAGGCCAGGTGCGTGAAGTGGATCTCTCCGGGGTCTCCACCGTCGGGGAGCTGGTGAGCGAGATCGAATCCCTCGGGATCGGGATCCGGGTCGAGATCGATCCGGATGGTCGACGATTGAACTTCCGAAACGAGCTTTCCGGCGCCTCGATGTCGATCTCCGAGGTTGCCGGCGGCAGGACCGCAACGGAGCTCGGGATCCGATCATTCGCCGAGGGGACGCTGCTCTCGGACTTCAACAACGGTCGTGGCGTGGATTCGGTATCCGGTGGGTTCGATCCCGAAACCGGGCTGCCTGATCCCGCCCTTGACCAGGATTTCCGCATAACACTCGGTGACGGCTCGACTTTCGAGACCGACATCTCCGGTTCCAACACCGTCGCAGACGTTCTGAAGGCGATCAATGATGCAGCAGAAGCCTCCGGTCTGACGGTCCCGGCGCAGTTCGAGGCACGCCTCAAGGCCGACGGCAACGGGATCGAGCTGGTTGACGGCACTGGTGGAGGGGGCGGTATCACCGTCGAGCGGCTGAACAACAGTGGTGCGGCCGAGGATCTCGGCATTCTCGGTGCCTCTTCTGACGCGATTCTTGCCGGTTCCGATCGCGCACAAGTTGCCGCTGAGGGCCTCTTCAGCCACCTGATCATGCTCAGGGACGCCCTGCTGGCGGATGACGAGGCAGGCATAGCGTTTGCAACGGAACACCTGGATGACGACGTCCTGCGGGCTGCGGAGGCTCGTGCGGAGGTCGGCGTCCGGAGCAGGCGAGTCACCGACTCGATCACTCGCGAGGAGGACCTCATGGTCCAGGACCAGTCACTGCTTTCCAACGTTCGTGACCTGGACTTCGCCGAAGCGGCGACTCGTTACGCCCTGCTCGAGCAACAGCTGCAGGCGAGCATGATGACCATCGGTCGCTCGCAGCAACTCAGTCTTCTCGACTTCCTGAGATAGGAAGTCTCGTTTTTCCTCCCGCGCGTTGCGGGAAACCGCCTGCATTCCCCGGTCGACTGCAGGCGGACGACAGGAGGTCAGGTCGGCACCCGCTCGTTCGGGGCGACCACAGGACCAAGGATTGGTTGGCCGGATAGAACATGGAGCGTCCGATGAACATCGAGACGACACGATTTGGAAGCGTAGAAGTCGATGACGCACGGATCGTGAACTTCCCTTCGGGGCTGCTCGGCTTCTCGAGCTATCGCAAATTCGTCCTTCTCCAGCCGGATGACGACGGCGTCTTCTTCTGGCTCCAGTCCGTCGAGGCACCTGACCTGGCGTTCGTCGTCACCGATCCCTCCCTTTGGATCGCCGACTTCAAGGCCAACATCAGGCGTGAACAGATGGTGGAACTCTGCATGGATGACGTCGACGACGCCCAGGTTCTGGTCATCGTCAACAAGCGTGACGACATCCTGACCGCGAACCTCCAGGGCCCGGTCGTCATCAACGTCGCCAACTGCACCGCGATGCAGCTGGTGCTCGCCGAGAAGCGATGGACCACGCGGCATGAAATCGTGCGGCTCGAATCCACCGCCCGGGCGGCATCCGCCTGATCCTCGCACTCATCTCCCGGTCCGTGAGCAGACGGGCCTCGCGAGTGGACTCGCGAACCATGTTCCAAGGAAGGACACCCGAATGCTGGTTCTCTCAAGACAGCGCGACGAAACGATCATGATCGGCGATGACATCGAACTGACCATCGTCGACATCCGTGGTGACAAGGTGCGCATCGGCATCGAGGCACCATCGAGCATCGCCGTACACCGCAAGGAGGTGTACGAGGCGATCAAGCGTGAAAACGAGCAGGCCGCGAACTACCGCGGTGATCTCGATGAACTCAAGCGCGGCCTCGGTGGTCGCGTCGACAACGGCAAGGGTGGGACGGTCCTGCCCAAGGCCGCGAAACTCGTGGCCAGGACCAATCAGGCGCGGGAGAGCGCCTGACACTCGCCCACCGAGCGACCGGATGAAACGGTCGCCCGGATCTCCAGCCATCTTCAAGGAGGATCTCCAATGGCTCGGATCAATACCAACGTCTCTTCAATGATCGCGCAGAGCAATCTGCAGCGCAGCAACTCCGATCTCGCGGTCCGCCTCCAGAGGCTCTCGACCGGACTCCGGATCAACCGTGGTGCCGACGACCCGGCAGGGCTCATCGTCTCGGAACGTCTCCGTTCCGAGATGAAGGGGCTGACCCAGGCCATCGACAACTCGGAGCGGGCAAGCTCCGTGATCGCCACGACCGAAGGGTATCTCGCCGAGGTCGCCGATCTCCTGAACTCGATCAAGAACCTGGTCGTCCAGGCTGCGAACACCGGTGGTGTCAGCAAGGAAGAGGTCGACGCGAACCAGTTGCAGATCGACAGCGCGATCGACTCGATCACCCGGATCTCCAACGTCGCGAGCTTCGCGGGTCTCGACCTGCTCAACGGTTCGCTCGAGTACACGACCTCGGCGCTCTCGACGGCCGACATCGCCTTCGCCCGGATCGACAGCGCTCGTTTCGGCACCGCGAACTCGCTCGACGTCGATGTCGAGGTCTCGACGCCTGCCGAGAAGGCCGAACTCTGGCTTTCCAGCAACAGCGGAAGCTTCAACACCTTCGCGCTTTCCGGGGCACTGACCCTGGAGATCGCCGGTGAACAGGGTGCACAGACCCTCTCCTTCGCCTCCGGTACCCAGCAGTCCTCGATCGTGAATGCGATCAACCTGATCTCCGACTCGACCGGCGTCGAGGCGACCTTCGTCAACTCGGCCGGCGCTTCGGGAATCCGTTTCCAGTCATCCGGCTACGGCAGCGATTCCTTCGTCTCCGTCCGACCCGTCGGATCAGGCGGAACCGGCTTCAACGCCTGGACCGCTCCCGGCGGCGTGGAAGCCCAGCGTGACACCGGTGTCGATGTCCAGGCGATCGTCAATGGAGCCCTTGCGACGGGGCGCGGCCTCGCCGTCTCCATGAACACGCCTGGTCTCTCGATGGAGCTGGACCTGACCGAGGCCTTCGCAACAGCGACGACGCCTCCCGCGAACCAGTCCCAGTTCAGCATCACCGGTGGTGGTGCGAACTTCCAGCTCGGCCCGAGCGTGAACAGCGCCCAGCAGGTCTCGATCGGCGTCGGGTCGGTCGCGGCAAGTCGCCTTGGCGGCGAACTCGATGCCAATGGGGCGCGTTTCTTCCTCGACTCGCTCAAGTCCGGACAGGACAACGAGCTCTCGAAGGGGAACTCGCAGCTCTCCAGCGACATCCTGGACAACGCCATCCTCGAGATCTCGAAGATGCGTGGTCGACTCGGTGCCTTCGAGCGCAACACGGTCCAGACCAACGTCCGCTCCCTCCAGATCGGGCTCGAGAACATCACTTCCAGCGAATCCAAGATCCGCGATGCGGACTTCGCTTCGGAGACGGCACTGCTCACGAGGGCGCAGATCCTCAACCAGGCCGGCACCTCCGTGCTCGCGACCGCGAACAACAACGCCCAGAACGTACTGGCACTTCTCCAGTAACAGGCAGGTCACGAGTGATAATCCGGAATCGGACGCCCCACGTGCAGAAAATGCGCGTGGGGTGTCCTGCATCGTGAATTCCCAGTGTCTCTGGTTGAAGTCGCGCCTTTGAGCCACCGATGAACGTCATGATCCTCCGAAGGCGGCATGCCGTCCTTGTGGAGGGGCTGCGGATCGCCGGAGGCACCGTGCACATTCGATCAGGCACTCTTCACGCGTGGATGTTGCGTGACCGTGCTCCCAGAGGTGTTCCCACGGGGGGAGCGCCAACATCGTGCCACGCGAGGCCGCATGATGCGGCCTTTTGCATTCACGGAGGATTTCAATGAGTCGTATCAACGAAAACATCGGATCAATGGTCGCCCAGCGCGTTCTTGCCGGGCAGAACATGGATCTTTCCAAGACCCTCGGGCGTCTGTCCACCGGTCTCCGCATCAACCGAGGCGCGGATGATCCCGCAGGGCTCATCGCCAGCGAGAACCTCCGTGCCGAGAAGACGGCGATCAACGCCGCGATGACCAACGCCGAACGAGCCGAGCAGGTCGTGAACGTCGCCGAAGGCGGCCTTCAGGAGATCAGCAACATGCTGGTCGAGATGCAGGGCCTC
>JAKVBQ010000035.1 GCA_022447205.1 Phycisphaerales bacterium | reverse complement strand
CGGTCGCCGAAGGCGGCGGCGTCCAGTGGACCGGGGACTCCGGACAGCCACGGATCGCCGGCTGCAGCATCACCGGGAACACCACGGTCCTCGGTGAAGGAGGCGGCATCAACGCGGTTTCGAGCAGCGCGATCCTTGAGCTCGTCGACACCACAGTCTGCAATAACGAGCCGGAGAACGTCACTGGTCCCTTCAACGACCTCGGCGGCAACACCATCTGCAACTGCCCGACCGACCTCACCGGGGACGGCACGATCAATGGTGCGGACCTCTCGATCCTCCTCGGACTCTGGGGCGCGTGCGGGTCGGGAGACTGCATCGCCGACCTCACCGGGGACGGCACGGTCGATGGTGCGGACCTCTCAATCCTTCTGGGACTCTGGGGCGACTGTTGATGAACCGGTCGGCGCGACGTCCAATATCACCTGCAACCCGTCCTGAGGAAGTTTCATGTACCTGTGAAGTGGAAGAAACCCCGCTCGCATTCCATTGAAAGAACCTGCAATCCAGTGGATTCGCGCTAGGCTGGACGGAACACGAACCCGACGGAGGCAACCACCTCATGAAGATGCGACGCACATCATGCCTGCTGCTCCTTGCAGCCACGCCGTGCCTGGCGGACACCATCAACGTCCCGGGCGACCATCCGACGATCCAGGGCGCGATCAACGCCGCTTCGAACGGCGACCTGATCCTTGTCGCTGAAGGGACCTATGTCGAACGACTGGATCCGAACGGCAAGGCGATCACCGTGCGGGGGACGGTCGATGACGCCGGCGACCCGATCACCATCGTCGACGGTGATTCCGGCGGCTCGGTCATCACGATCAACAGCAACGAGTCGATGGACTCGACGGTGTTCGAGAACCTGGTCATCCAGAACGGAACCGGCACGGGCCAATGGGGCCAGACCCGCGGCGGTGGGATCTACGTGGACTTCGGGGATGGCGTGACCATCAGGAACTGCCTCATCCAGGACAACGAGGCCGACATGGGCGGCGGTCTCTTCTGTGCGGGACTCACCCGATGCAACGGCTGCACCTTCACCCGCAACCTCTGCCTCTGGGACTTCCCGTACAACGGATCCGCGATCATGAAGGCGGACATCTTCGGTCAGTTCCTCTTCCTCGAGAACTGCACGGTGACCGGCAACTTCGCTCCCGGACCCGAGACCTGGGCGGTGTTCAGCTATTACAGCAAGCTCATCGGTGTCTCCGACACCACGGTCTGCGACAATGCCGCGTATGAATGCAATGCCTGCTCCGGGTCAAGCAACTACGTGAACGACGATTGTCCGATCAGCTGTGACCCGGCGGACGACAAGATCACCAACAACGACTCCCTCGCAGTCGTCCAGAGGGCGAACCGCTGCGAGTGCGTCAAGGACTGGGGCTCCTGCGGATCCGATGCAGGCCAGTGGGCCGTGGCCTACGACCTCTCACAGGGCGAGACCGCGGGTCGGGACGTCACCATCAACTGCGTCACCTACGGGTCGTACAACGACAGCGCACCGGTCAACGGACGCATCGAACTCTGGCGGGACATCGATGGGGGCGCGCCGGTCCGTCCGGACGTGGACCTCGTCCTGCTCGGAAGCTGCGACATCAGCATCATGGGCAACATGGACCAGCACGTGGCGATCATGGACCCCCCCATCACCGTTCCGGCGGACACCAATCTCGTGGTCACCATGCACGCCGGATTCGCCTACGACTACCTCTCGGTCGCGGGCAACACGAGCCCTTCGAACAGCACCACCTGGTACCGGGACTACCAGACCTTCTGCACCATGTACTTCAGGGACGTGGCGGACTTGGGGTATCCCAACTTCAACTGGGTCACCGAACTCAGCGTCGAACTCTCCGAAGCCCCCTGCATCGGCGACATCAACGGCGATGGTGTGGTGAACGGTTCCGACCTCTCCCAGGTCCTCGGCTTCTGGGGCACCTGCCTGAGTTCCGACTGCCCGGCGGATCTCGATGGCGACGGGTCGGTCACCGGCGCGGACCTGAGCCTGCTGCTGGGAAGCTGGGGCGCCTGCCCGTGAACGAACGCACATGAAGAAGAAAAAGCACCCCGCGATGACTCGCGGGGTGCTGTCTTGATCGAATGCGTCCTTGCCGGGCTCAGGCGGATTCCGCGCGCGGATGGGCCTGGTCGTACGCGTCACGCATGCGCTGGCGCGAAAGGTGCGTGTAGACCTGCGTCGAGCTGAGCGACTGGTGACCCAGGAGCTCCTGGACCGAACGAAGGTCGGCGCCGTTGTCGAGCAGGTGCGTGGCGAAGGAGTGACGGATGGTGTGCGGGCTGATCTCGGGATCCAGGCCGACTTCGGCGAGGTACTTGGAGACCTTCCTGCGGACCGAGCGGCTGCTCAGCCGACCACCATGCTTGTTCACGAAGAGCGGTGATTCGCCGCTGGCGGCGAGACCGGCGACGGCAAGCTGCTGATCGAGCATGCCGATGTAGTGCCGAAGGGCCTTGAGTGCGTGGGCACCCAGGGGGACCAGGCGCTCGCGCCTGCCCTTGCCGCGGATGACGATCGCCTCGCCCTGGTCATCGACGTCGCCGCGGTTGATGCCGACGACTTCGCTGACGCGGATGCCGGTGGAGTAGAGCACCTCGAGGATCGCACGGTCACGTGCGCCGAGAAGCTCGGAGTCATCCGGTGCCGAGAGCAGGCGCTCGATCTGGTCGACCGAGATCGCCTTGGGCAGGCGCTTGGCCTGCTTCGGGGTGCGGATGAGCACCATCGGGTTGGTCTTGACGAGACCCTTGCGCTCCATCCACTTGTGGAAGGAACGAAGCGTCGCGATCTTCCGCGCCATGGTGGCGGAGGAGTATTCCTGCTCGCCAAGGTGCGCGATGAAGCCACGAATGGTCTCGACGTCGGCGGCAAGAATCAGATCGGTGCAGGTGCCACCGGAAGGATCCGGTTCCTGCCCACCAAGACGGCGTTCGAAGGCTGCGGTTTCAGCGTCCTCGCCGCACGACACGTTGTGTGCCGAACGAAGATGGTCGGTGAACTGACGCAGGTCCAGGCCGTAGCAACGGCCGGTGTACGGGCTGAAGTGACGCTCCTCGTTCAGGTAGGCGATGAAGCGTTCGACGATGGGGAGATGTTCGCTCATTGGTAGAAGCCCAAGCATCGTTGAATGATGGAACCCTTGTCATTGATTCGTACGGAATCAGAAAGGGATCCGTTCGTCCGGGTCGCCTCCCACCAGGCTTTGGGCATCGTGACGACCGTACGATGCCCCGCCTCCTCTACATGTCCCTCGCCACCCTGCCTGCCATCGCTGGCCGACGTGATGTACGAGTGCGTCCTACTCATCGACGGTTTCCCGGACTCGGATGAGCGCGTATCGGACGGCGGGGCCAAAAACCCGTCGAATCCGCGTTCTACGCACGAGAAGCCGGAAAATCAGTCAAATTCTTTCGTTGTTTCAGGGAGCGGCGGAGGCGCTCATGGTGCCTGCCTCGGAGGTGAGGCGGGCCAGGAGCTGGTGGAAGACGAACTCGGAGTATTCGTCCATGTCGAGCAGGTAGAGCCCCACGCCGCTTCGAGCGAGTTCATGGGTGGATCGACCTGCCGCATACGTCTCAAGGGCCATCAGGACCCCGTGATTCTCGGCATCGAAGATGCCTGAGGCCTGCAGGAGCGGGCTGGGGGTGGGCTGGGTCGCCGGGGCATGGTCGCCGAGCGACATCGAGAGCGAGCGCGGATCGACGGACCGTTGGGCGACCTGGTCGGGCTGGATCAGCTGGATCGAGGCACCCAGCCGGAGGGGCTGGTATGGATCGAAGGCGATGACCGTGCCGACGAGGATGGCATCCGCCCCAAGCGTCTCGAGGAGTATCCGGTACTCCTCGAGGGTCGGGATCCCGTCGAGGCCGATCTGCAGGGCGAGCATCGTTTCCAGGGTGCGGTTCAGCGGAAGGACGTCGACGCCTTCGATCGAGGCGGCCTCGAGGACCAGTGCATCCGTCACCGTAAGGGGATCGACGCTGCTGACCCCGCTCTCATTGGCGAGGGGGGCCACCGCCCACACCTGCTGCTGTGGCAGCCAGGGGGAGCTCAGATTCGTTGGTTTCTGGTACCGGCAGCCACCCGCCAGAACGACACACACCACGACGAACAGGGATGGGACCATCGGAAGGCGCAGAAAATGCCGAATCCGAACGCACAAAGAGGGACATGTACTTGTCATGGCTTCCTGCCTGCAAACCGAGTTCCAACTCGTACCTCTTTGATCGGCACAGGGCGCTCGATGACATTGACGAATTGTCATCGAGCGCCCTGTACGGATGTCAGCAGAGCCAGGTCCCGGTTCCGGGGCGGAAAGCGGGACTCCGGGGGTATCAGCCGTCGGAATCATCCTCGCCGATGGCAAGGGTGCCGGTATCGAATCGAGCCCCGGTCGTGGCGCTGGAGACCGACCAGAGGCAGTCGGAGCCTCCACGGTCGGAGACGAAGAAGATCCGCCCGCTGGGGCTCCAGGTGGGTTGCATGTTGCGGTAGCGGCCGTCGGTGAGCGCGGTACGACCGGTTCCGTCCACGCCGATCACCCAGAGGTCGGCCTGTTCCGACCAGGCGGTGGCTCCCTCAGGCCTCACCACGCTGCAGAAGCAGATCGAGGCACCATCGGGCGACCAGGCGGGGTGCATGATGGCTGCATCGCTGGCCGAGACGATCTCGGTGGGGCTCATCGCCTGTCCGTCACGGAATTCGACGGTCCAGATCCCGTAGAAACGACTCCCCCGCTCTCGAGCACGCTGGAAAAGCAGGGTGTTTCGAGTCGGGTCGGGAGACCACTGGGGGAAGAGGCCGTCACAGACATAGGTGCGCGCACCCGGCCGATCGAGCTCGAACGTCCAGATCTCCCAGCGATCGGAACGGGTGTTCCGGCGGCAGTAGGTGATCCGGGAGCCGTCGGGTGAGAACGCGGGGTGGAGCTCGTCATCCGATTCGGAGGTGAGCTGGGTGGCAGCCCCGCCCTCCGCAGGCATCAGCCAGACATCCCAGTTGCCGGCACGATTGCTGGAGAACGCGATCCAACGACCGTCAGGGCTGATGGCAGGCATGACGTCCTCGGCAGGATCGGAGGTGAGCCGGACCATGGTCCGGCCGTCGATCTGCTTGCGATAGATGTCAGCGGTTTCCGCATGCTGGGTCGAGGCATACGCCATCCAACCACCTGCAGGGGCGATGGTGGGGTCGAAATCGGCACCTTCGCTGGCAAAGGAGACCTGGGTCAGGCTCGAATCAGTCTGAATCGCACCTTCATCGGTCATGTAGGCCGCACCGATGTCCTCGAGGAAGCCGACGTAGCGTGGGCCGATGCCCGGGGGCTCGGACGTCGGCGCGCTGGGCGTCGAGAACGTCGGCTGGGCGCCGAAGACCATCGTGTCAGGGGCTTGATCGGAGGTTGCCTCCACGACGCATCGACAGGTCATGTGGCAGCCGCTCAGCACGATGAGACCCGCGCCGGCTGCACCAAGGGCAAACAGCCTCGGCAAGAGGCGATGATCGGTCCGCAGGAATCCAGAGAGTGCACGAATACTCATGGGAATCACTCCATGCGGCATCGACTGGAGATGCCGGATACGAGAGGAATCGGCCTGCACCCATCCAGGGGAGCCCGGCTGATGTTGTCGGCGACTGCCGCTCCGCGACCTGAATTCAATCGGCGAAAGTCAGGCCGGCATTCAGCAGGAGCCGTGGAGAAGCCATGGAATCCCCCCTGTTCACCCCCCAGGGCCGCCCGTACAGAACAAATGGCCCTCCCAGCCGGGGCTGGCCGGGAGGATTCGTGGACCGCCTGCCAAGTGCCGAAAAGTGCCTCAGGAAGCGCTACACTGTTTGATTCTCGATTCCGTAGCTCAGTTGGCAGAGCAAGCGACTTTTAATCGCTAGGTCCTGGGTTCGAGCCCCAGCGGAATCAGTACCCCGGCGCCCCACGAGCACCGCAAGGTGCTCGTGGAAGCTCCACTGTCGTGCGCCCGAATCGGACGGTGCATCGCGGAGGTCATCGTCCACATGTTCGTCCTTCACGCCGCCTGGACCGGAAACGCCCTGAACTTCTGGGCAGAGTCCATGCACGATGCGACCAGCACGTATGCAGGTCGCACGCTGATCGACGCGACGGACGCCGAGGATGAACTCGAGACGACGGACGCCGGCGAAGTGCACGCCGAGCAAGAGCTCGAAACCGAGGCAACCGGTGGCTCCTCGACCAGAGTGGCCACCCTGCCTTCACAGAAGCATGCGTTCTCCGTGCCGGGGGAGGAGCTCCTGGAAGCACTCGTGAAGGGGCGGATCCTCACCAGGGACGACGTCGAGGCGATCGGCAGCGCGGTGCTCCACATTCCGAACCGTCCGGTCGAGGAGGTCCTCATCCCGGAGCCCAGCGAGCGACTCGCCTCGATGATGCACTGGTCGCTCGACTCGGAGGGGCTGGTGCTCCAGCCGACCTCGGTCGAGATGATCCCGATCCGGAACGAGCGCGTGGTGGAGATCCTCCTGCGTCTCGAGGACCGGGTCCCGAACGAATCATTCGACGTGGGGCACGACGTCCAGTTCTGGTTCGAGACCGGCAAGCTGGTGATCGGGCTCCTCGAGAGCCAGCGGTTCATCCCCACCATGGCCCAGGAACGCGACGGTGCGCTCCGGGCGAACTGGCTTCCATGGCTGAACGACCGGGAGACGAGTGCAAGAGTCGCACACCTGCTCGGTTCGATGCCGGCGATCGCCTGCGCGGTCGAGGACGAGAACGGCTTCGACGCCTGGAACATCTTCGACGAGGCACTCTCCTCGATGAGCGATGCGATGGTGCGTTCGATCCTCGTCGCGGACGACTATCCGGATGCGCTCGAGGGGCGCGACCTGATCGCGGACGGTCATGCAGGATGGCTGGAAGGTCTCTTCAACAAGACGACCGAGATCCCGGTCCGACATGGTGGCGAGATGCCGATGCTGCGTGCCGCGCGCACCTGGATCGCCCACCTGGATGACAGCGGCGCCTCGAGGGTGGTCCGACTCTGCCTGCAGTTGAACGAACCGGACAGCGAACTCGAGGATGCCACGGCGGCCCGAAGCACCTGGCGGCTTTCCTTCCACCTGATCACCACCGACGATCCTCCGATCATCATCGATGCGGAGCGGATCTGGAACCCGGACTCGGCCGGTGACCAGATGCTCTCGCGGATCGGCGGCGAACGAGAAACGGCCGAAGACGTGCTGCTCGCGGAACTCGCCCGTGCGGCGAGGATCTGGCCTCCCCTCGAGGAAGCACTCTCGACCTCATCCCCGATCGGGATCGACCTCTCGCTCGAACATGCCTACGAGTTCCTGCGGGAGATCCGACCGATCCTCGCGGAAAGCGGGGTCGAGGTCCTGATTCCGAGCTGGTGGGGCAGGAGCCAGAGCCGGCTCGCGGCCCGACTGCTCATCGAATCCGATCCGTTGGACAGCGACAGCGGCGGCACCTGGGGTTCGGGTCCGGCACGACACGGCGATCTCGGACTGCACAGCCTGGTCAACTATTCATGGCAGATCTCCCTGGGGGAGAAGCCGGTCACGCTCGAGGAGTTCCGCGAACTGGCCGCACGGGGCACGCCCCTGGTCCGTGTCGACGGTCAGTGGGTGGAGATCCGCGCGGAGGACGTCGAGGGTGCCGCGGAGTTCGTCAATGCACATCCGGGCGGAGAGATGTCGGTGCTCGAGGCGATGCGCCTCGCACACGGAGTCGACGGAACCGAGAACACGCTGCCGATCATGGGCATGAAGGCCACCGGCTGGGTCGCCCAGGTCTTCGGTGACGTCGAGCTCGACCAGCGCCTCGACGAGGTGAAGCAGCCGGAACGCTTCCAGGGTTCGCTTCGCCCCTACCAGCTGATGGGACTGAGCTGGCTGACGTTCCTCGACAAGTTCGGTCTCGGTGCATGCCTGGCCGACGACATGGGACTCGGCAAGACCATCCAGCTCATCGCGCTTCTCCAGCATGAACGCCAGCACGCGGAGGACCCCTCGGTCATCGGGCCGACCCTCCTCGTCGTGCCGATGTCGGTGCTCGGCAACTGGAAGCGTGAGTTCGGACGATTCGCACCCGAGATCAAGGTCCACATCCAGCACGGGCTCGGACGACCCATCGGCGATGACTTCAAGAAGATCGTCGACGAGATGGACGTCATCGTCACCACCTACTCGCTGGTGACGAGGGATCGGGAGATGCTCGAGGAGATCGAATGGTGGCGGGTCACGCTCGACGAGGCCCAGCACATCAAGAACCCGCCGACCAAGCAGACCGCGGCGATCCGTGCGATGAAGAGTCGACATCGCATCGCGCTCACCGGTACCCCGGTCGAGAACCGCCTGACGGAACTGTGGTCGATCATGGAGTTCTGCTGCCCCGGCTACCTGGGATCCTCGGGCGACTTCAGGCGGCGCTTCGCGCTGCCCATCGAACGCCACCGCGACGAACAGCAGTCGAAGCGACTCCGTGAACTCGTCCAGCCGTTCATCCTCAGGCGACTCAAGACCGACAAGAACGTGATCTCCGACCTGCCCCCGCTGGTCGAATCCAAGCAGACCGTCGCCATGACCACCGAACAGGCCCAGCTCTACGACGCGGTCGTCGAGGAGATGCTGCGCAAGGTGGACACCGCCGAGGGCATCCGAAGGCGCGGGCTGGTCCTTGCATCACTCGTGAAGCTGAAGCAGATCTGCAACCACCCCGCCCACTATCTCGACTCGATCGGCGCGGACCCCGGGGAACCGACCCCCGACCGCTCCGGCAAGTCCACGCGACTCACCGAGATGCTCGAGGAAGTGATCGCCAACGGCGACCATGCACTGATCTTCTCCCAGTATCGACAGATGGGGCACCTCCTGGTCTCCATGATCAGGCACGAGTTCAACGTCGACCCGCTGTTCCTGCACGGTGGTACGCCGCAGGCGCGCCGTGACCAGCTGGTCGACCGTTTCCAGACCAAGGACCCGAGCGCACCGATCTTCATCCTGAGCCTCAAGGCCGGCGGTGTCGGCCTGAACCTCACCGCGGCCAACCACGTCTTCCACTACGACCGCTGGTGGAACCCCGCAGTCGAGAACCAGGCGACGGACCGGGCGTTCCGAATCGGCCAGAACCGAACCGTGAACGTGAACAAGATGATCTCGATCGGCACGCTCGAGGAACGGGTCGACCAGATGATCGAGCAGAAGACCGAGCTTGCGGAACGGATCATCGGCGTCGGAGAATCCTGGGTCACCGAACTGTCCACCGAGAAGCTGCGGGACCTGCTCTCGCTCAGGCACTCGAACCTCGAGGAGGTGGTGGAATCATGACGCCCACTCCGGAACCTCGACAGAAGACCCGCCCCGACGGCCCGCGCCGCGTCCGCAACGGACTCAAGCTCCGCCGCAAGGAGGAGGAGACCGAATGGCAATGGCCCGCAGGCACCTGGGCCGAGACGCTCCTGCAGAACGTCCCCAATGGCGTGATGAAGCTCGCACTGGAATACGGACGACTCGGCCAGACCACGATGCTCGAGACCGGTGCGGGACTGGTCACGGCGAACGTCCAGTGCGAACCGGCACGACCGTTCCAGGTGCGCATCGAGTTCCCCCAGCTGAGCGAGATCGCCTGGGGCAGGGTGCTGCAGCGAACGGCATCGGAAGCGATCTACGCCGCGAAGCTCCTGGCCGGCGAGTTTCCCTCCATCGTCGAGGAGCCGTTCAAGGAGGCGGGACATCCGCTCTTCCCGAACATCACCGAAGTGAACTCCAGCTGCAGCTGCCCGAGCGACACGCTCTGCCACCATCAGGTCGTGGTGGCGCTGCTCCTGCTCGAACGACTCCAGGAGACGCCGGAACTGGTCATCGCACTTCGGGGCAGGACCGCCGAGCGATTCAGGAATGATCTCCAGGAAGCCAGGATGCTCGCGACACGCGGAGTCAGCCAGGCCCACACCAACCCGGACATCGTGAGCCTCGCCGGTTCGGTCAGGTCACTGGAGAGCCGGGTCGACGAGTTCTGGCGGCCCTCGAGTTCGATCGATCTCTTCCGAGCGGAAGCGCCGAAGAACTTCGCGAAGCACGCCCTCCTGCGAAGACTGGGCGCATCCCCGATCGAGGGACGCTTCCCGATCACCGGACTCCTTGCCAGCATCTACGACACGATCTCCGAGGAGACCGCGCGGATCAGGTCCGCTGCGGAAGGGCCGGCCGAGTCCACGGGTGACGACGAGACCGATCAGGCGCCGTCGGGAACCGGTGGCGAGGAACCGTACTCCTCCTCGTAGTCCTCCATCGACGCGCGAATGACCTTCAAGGCATGCTCGCGGCCGTAGGTGCCCGCGATGGTGACCGCATCAGGGACACCCGGGACCATCTTGTAGGTCGAGAAGTAGTGCTGAAGACGATCGATGAGGGCGGTCGGAATGTCCGAGAGGTCCTCGGCCTTCCCGTAGACGGCGTCCCGGACCATCACCGCGATGATCTTGTCGTCCGCCTCGCCTCCATCGATCATCGCGATCCCACCGATCACCCGGGCCTTGAGCAGGATCTCCGTCCGGTTGACCGGACGTTCGGTGAGCACGCAGATGTCGAGGGGGTCCTTGTCGCCGGCGTTGCTGGTCGGACTGAGGGCGGCGACACGACTGCCGCACCAGGTGCGCGGGATGAAGCCGTACGGAGTCGGGGGCGTCGAACTCGTCCGCTGCGGGCGATCGACGCGGAGGTATCCGGTCCGCTTGTCGGTCTCGTACTTGATGACGTCGAACGGCGTCAGCTCGATGAAGGCATCGACCTCCGAAGGCGGATCGTCACCGACGGCGAGCCCGTGCCAGGGGTGCGGGCGATGCCGATGCCAGGACTCGTGCTGGTTCGGGCTCGTCACTCACTCTCCTCCGAGGATGGGAGGCGCTGCATGAGATCCGCGAGTGCCGCCTCGAGCTGTGCATCCCTGCCCGAAGACTCGTCCTCGGGGGTCTGCGGCACGACGAGGTCGGGCATGGCACCGTTGTTCTCCATGTCGGTCCCATCGAGCAGGTACCAGCCGCGGAACGGAATGCGGATCGTGGTCCCGTCGACCAGTGACGTTCCCCCGGTCGAGATCACGCCGCCGTAGGTCTGCTGCCCGACGAGGGTGCCGCGACCGAGGGTCTTGAAGGCGTGCGCGGTGATCTCCGCGTTGGAGAAGCTCTTCTCGTTGCACAGCATGTTGATGGGCAGGACGTAGCGCTGGATGAAGAGCCGGTCCTGGGGGTAGCCGGTCCGATCGGAGTCGTCCGCCCCACGGGGAATGGTGTAGGCATGAGGCGTCACGGCGATCGAGGCCATCAGCCGGTCCGCGGTCCAGCCCCCACCGTTGTTGCGAACGTCGATGATGAGGCCGTCCCGGCCTTCGGCCACCGCGTAGAGATCTCGCTCGAACTCGTCGAGGGAGGTCTGGTTCATCGACTCGATGTGGAGGTAGCCGATGCGTCCTTCGGAGGCCTCGTCGATGCGGTCCTGCGCATCACGTTCACGCTTCGCCTTGCGGAGCCGTTCGTAGGCCGGACCGGTCACCGGCTCGATGATCGCATCGAGTTCGAGCATGACGGATTCGCCATCCTCATCGTCCGAAGGCATCGTGCGCACGATGCCGACCAGCACCTCCTCGCCGACCTTGCCACGCAGAAGCTCCTCGATCGTGTCGAGCGGTTCGATCGGTTCACCCCCGACCGAGACGATCCGGTCCCCGACCTCGAGAGGCATCGGCCCCTCCGCCGCGGGGGAACCCTCGATGATCTCGAGGACCTCGAAGCCACCTTCGGGGTGAGGGCGGTGGATCGTCCCGAGACGACCCTGCGAACGGGAGAGGCTGGATGAGTAACCGCTGGTGCGGATACCGGTGTGCGATGCGTTGAGTTCACCCAGCAGCCGTGCGGCGACCCAGTTGAACTCGTCACCGGTCCAGGCGCGAGCGGCGAGCTCGTGGTAGTCCTCGGCGAGACCGTCCCAGTCGTACCCCTTCATGTCGGGGTGGTAGAAGACCTCGCCGAAGATGCGAACCGCCTCCTTGAACTTCCGACTCGACTGTTCCTCGAGATCGAGTTCGATCTCGGCGTCGATGGGAATCGACTTCGAGGTGCCACCCGGGATCGTCAACCAGCCCGCACCACTGCTGACGGTGACGACCTTGTCACCGGTCAGGGTCAGATGCTGCATGGAACCCGACCCGAGGCGCTTCGCACCGGTGCCGTCCCACTTCACCGACCAGATGCCGGAATCGCCGGGACCGCCACCGGTGTTCGCGTAGAGGATGTGGTCACCAGCGGGTGTCACCATCACGCTCCGCTCGCTCCCGGGGAGGCTGCTCATCCGCTGGAGTCGGCGATACGCGTCACCGAGGGAGGGCTCCCAGTCCGGTTCATCGGTGGCGTCCTTGTCGTCATCGGAGCCTTTCTCGTCTTCAGGGTTCCGCACCGCGATCGGCTTCAGCTTCTTCACGGCCTTCGCGGCATCCTCGTAGTACGCCTCGAGCTCGGGCTCGTGCATGCCCTCGAGGGCCTTGTCGAGGTAGACGCGGTAGACGTCGTACTCCTCGTCCTTGCGTTCGCTCGAGAACACGAGGACGCGCCCATCGGCTGAGAAGCTCGGACTGACATCGTTGTCGGGATGGCGTGAGATGTTGACCGCCGCCGAGGGATCGTCGACGGGGAGAAGCCAGATGTCGGAATTGAAGTTCAGGTCGTCGAGGGCCAGGGCCAGCATCCGGGAATCGGGCGACCAGTCGTAGGTCACCCAGAAGTCCCAGCCTTCGTGAACCTGTCGTTCCTCACCACTCTCGAGATCGAGGATGAAGAGATCCGCGCCCGCACGCCGGAAGGCGAGCATCGTTCCATCGGGCGAAGGACGGGGACCACGCTCGTTGGCCTCGGTGGCGACGACGGGCGTGATGTCGAATTCGATCGCATCATGCCAGCGATCGGGATCGAGTGCGGGGTCGGGTTCCGACGCCTCCTCCTCTTCGGTGGTCTCCTCGTCGTCGTTCTCGGCGACCTCCTCCATGGCGACGCGCTGGCCGTTGATGGGCAGTTCACCATCCAGGGTGCTGACGGTGCCGTTCAGTCGATCGCCATCGACCGTGGCCTGGACGAAGACCTGGGGGCCGTTCTCGACCTCCAGGGTGAACGATGCCTTGCCGGTCTCCGGATCGAACTTGGCGGTCCCGTCTCCCGAGTAGAGGGGCGAGGTGAACGTGACCAGCCACCCGCCATCCTCACCGGCCGTGACCTCGACCTCGATCTCGAGCGGGCCGGCACCGGGCATGTCGACGGTGAGCGTCCATGCACCGGCGAGTCCGGTGCGCTCGGCAGGAGGATCGCCATCCGCCTCATCGGCGGGCTCGTCCTCCGCATCCGCTTCCGCGTCGGCCTCCTCCTCTTCGGCATCGTCTTCCTCGGGCTCGAGTGCCTCGGTCCAGGCATCACGGATCTCACCACGGGTGCGAAGAACCCGCGCCCCATGGATCGAATCGACGCCGTCCTCGTCACTGACGAAGTACAGGGTCAGGCCATCGGGACTCCAGGCGATCTCGCGATCGTGCGCGAGGGTGTGCGTGACGCGTCGCGTCGGGCTCGAACCATCGACGTTCCGGACCCACACGTCGCCATAGGCGACGGTCGCCATCACCTTGCCGTCGGGACTGAGCGCGGCCTCGGTGACGCGGCGAGAGACGTTCAGGGGGACCACCCGATCCATGCCGTCCTCGTTGGCTTCGATGGCCAGCGGGACGGGCTCCGCGTCGGGATCCTCGAGGTCGAGGGAGTACAACGTGTCCCAACGCTGCATGACGGCGACCTTGCCGTCGGCGGACACGTCGAACGCCGTGATGTCACGATCCTCGAAGGCCGTCAGGGGCTCCGCATGCTCCACACCGGCAACGACCGCCTGTCGATAGAGGTTGACGGTGTCATGGTCACGGTCCGACATGAAGATCATGGTGTCCCCGTCGAGCCACCGGGGGTTGCCGTCGTTGCCCTCCCAGGAGGTCAGCTGGACGAAACCATCCTCGGGCGAATGAAGCCAGACATCCCGCGCATCGGGCCCGCGATAGTGACGTCGCGTCCATGAACTGCCTCCTCGCTCGAAGAGGACCCGGTCACCGGAGGGCGAGCGGGTGGCGGCGGACCCATAGGCATCGTGAACGCGCTGGAACGGCCCACCATCGCCATCCACCTCGTAGGACCGTCCACTTCGGTAGAAGTCGCCCTCGAAACGGGAGTCGAACGTGATCGTCGGCGCTTCAGGACCGTCGGGACCGGCACCGAAGTCGGTGAGGACCGCATACCGGTCGGTCTGCACCAGCTGCTTCACGCCGGAACCATCGGGCCGGATCGCCCAGATGTTGCGATAGCCGTCTCGATCGCTCTCGAATGCGAGCAGCTCGCCATCCGGCCGCCACGCGGACCGGGAATCGATGCCGGGATGAACGGTCAGGCGTCGTGCCGTGCCTCCCTCGATCGGGACGATCCAGAGATCCCCTCTCCAGGAGAAGACCACCTCGCTGCCATCGGGAGCGATGGACGGGTAGCGCGGGAGGTCGACCTCGCCAGCGAATGTCGCCTGGGCGAGGCAGGAAGCGGCGAGAAGGGAAGGAAGCAAGATGCCGGTGATGGACTTCACTGCAGGTCTCCATGTGCGTTCTTCAGGGAACAGTCCCTGAATTGTAGCGCAGTCCGAAAACCGGTCATGCCCCTCAGGAGCGCGACAGGGGGGCATGAAGGAAGTTGTGCGCTTTGTGCAGGCAGGTCCGGAGCTCTTCTGGTCCGCAAAGGAGCCTTGTGGAGAAGAGTGCCACCGAACCGGCCGAAAGTGTCACCTGGAGGGAGCTAACCATGCACTATGGAAGCAATGACGATCATCTGGAACGCGTGCGAAACATCCTCAACATGATGGATCGCTCGATCGACGCAGCACGGGCACGCCGGGAGAACCCCGGTGACCGAAAGCCCACCATGAGCCAGCGCTCCGGCGCAAACGGCGTGGGTTCGGTTGGAGAACAGGGCGAAGCCCGACTTCCAACCTCGATCTTCGACAGGAACGGACCTCGCTTGAAGGCCCGTCCGAAGCGCTCCGGTGACGAAGGAGCCGCCTGACCCTGCTCAGGCGCGAATTCAAGCAATCGAAACGGTCGCGGTCGTCGAGGGGACGATCGCGGCCGTTTCATTAATCCCATCCGGGGGGTATGATCGGCCTTCTACAGAGGAATCCTGATGTTCTCATTTCTCGCCCAGGCGATCAAAAACACCTACCACACCGGCTCCGTCTGGCCGTCCTCCCCGGCACTCGCACGGGTGATGACACGGTCGTTCCGGGAAGCAGGCTCGCCGAGGCGGATCCTCGAGGTCGGTCCGGGCACCGGACCGTTCACCAAGCACATCCTCGAGGCACTCGAACCCGGGGATGAATTCCACCTCGTCGAGATCAACCATGAGTTCTGCCGGGAACTCGAGAGCAAGCTCCTCGGCCCGTTCCGGAAGGACAACCCCGACTGCACCGTGGAACTCCACGCCACTCCGATCCAGGAGACGGAAGTCGAGGGTCGGTTCGACTTCATCGTCTGCGGGCTGCCGTTCAACAACTTCCCACCCAGCGACACCCGGGCGATCTTCAAGTCCCTGATGGAGTACCTGAAGCCGGAGGGCGAGCTCGTCTACTTCGAGTACGCCGGGGTGCGAGGATTTCGATCGACGGTGGTCGGCAGGACCGGCCGGGAGAAGATCCGGCGAATCGACGCGCACGGGAAGTCGATGCGCCGAAGGTTCGGGGGACATCGGGAACTGGTGCTCGCGAACCTGCCTCCCGCCTACGCGGTACGCCTGCAGGGCACGGAGCAACCCGAGAAGGTCATGAACTGAACGAGGCATCCGGAGGCGACGCCCATGGTCCTGGTCAACGAGCACTACCTCAAGCTGGCCGCCGGCTATCTCTTCCCGGAGATCGACCGGAGGGTCACCGCCTTCCTCGCCACGCACCCGGAGGCCGGTGAGGACCTGATCAACTGCGGGGTGGGTGACGTGACCGAACCGCTTCCGGAAGCCGCTCGGGAGGCGATGAAGCGTGCCGTCGACGAACTCGGCAACCGGGAGACGTTCCGCGGATACGGGCCGCCCCTCGGCCACGACTTCCTGCGATCCGCGATCATCGAGCACGACCAGCGGTCACGGGGCACCTCGATCAGGGAGGAGGAGGTCTTCATCTCCGACGGCTCGAAGGGTGATGCCGGCTCCCTCCTGGAGATCCTGGGAGCGGGCAACCGGATCGCCGTGGCGGACCCGGTCTACCCGGTCTACGTGGACACCAACGTCATGACGGGTGCGACCGGAGATGCGATGCCGGAGGGCGGTTACGAAGGTGTTCTCTACATGCCGATGACCAGGGAGAACGACTTCGTCCCGGAGCTTCCGGAGTCATCCGTGGACGTCGTCTACCTCTGCAGTCCGAACAACCCGACCGGTGCGGTCCTGACGCGCGCCGATCTGACGAAGTGGGTTGACTGGGCACGATCCAATGACGCACTCATCATCTTCGATGCCGCCTACGAGGCGTTCATCCGGGACGATTCGATCCCGCACTCGATCTACGAGATCGAAGGTGCCGAGACCTGTGCGATCGAGTGTCGTTCGTTCTCCAAGAACGGCGGATTCACCGGCGTCCGTTGTGGGTACACGATCTGCCCCACCGCTCTCGAGGGCACGACACGTGATGGCCGCCGCGTGAAGCTGCATGACCTCTGGACGAGGCGCTGGCAGACCCGTTCGAACGGGGTGAGCTGGCCGGTTCAGTGTGGTGCGGCAGCCCTCTATTCGGAACAGGGCCGTCGTGAAGTCCGGATGCTGACGGACTACTACATGGAGAACGTGCGCATCCTCCGGGAAGCGTGCGAATCGTCGGGGCTCACCGTCTTCGGCGGCAGGAACGCCCCGTACGCCTGGGTCGCCTGCCCGGACGGTGTCTCGAGCTGGCAGGCCTTCGACGTCATGCTGGAGCAGGGACACGTGGTGGTCACGCCGGGCTGCGGCTTCGGTCGCTGCGGCGAGGGCTACTTCAGAGTCTCGGCGTTCAGCCCGAGATCGGCGGTCGAGCGGTTCGCGGAACGCCTCGAGTCGATCCAGTGGCTGGCCTGCACCTGACTCGCGCCCGTCAACGCACGGATGAGCCATGAAAAAACCCGCTTCCCTCGAGGGAAGCGGGCCACGCCCACTGGTGTGGAACGACTCGATCGTTGCAGGAGGGCTCAACCTCGGCCGACGTCCTTCCGGTCATCACCGCCGAAGAGGTCCGCGATGTTGGACATGACCGCCTTGGACTGGATCGGATTGAGCTTGAAGGCGTCGACGAGCTTGTCCAGGTTCCTCGGAGGCTGGCTCTCGAACCCCATGCTCTGGAGCTGGTCGAAGATCCGCCCGCTGAGATCCTTCGTGGAAGCGACCGCGCTTTCCATTCGGAAGGTGGCGAGAGGATCGATGATGTTCTGTGGCGACTCATTCGTGAAGGTCGGCAGGTCGAAGGCCTCGGGGTGCTCCATCGCTCCCTGCTGGCCGTTGTTGTCCGAGACATTGCCACCGAGCAGGAACGAGAGATCGAGACCGTCGACGATCCCGTCACCCGTGTAGTCGCTGCGTGCCGCGTCGGTGCCCCAGTCGGCAAGAAGGTCGACAAGCCTGGTCGGCAGGTCGGACTCGATGTCCTCCTGCTGGGACTCGCTGCCACCCTGCGCCGGCTCATCGCTGGGCGTGCCGGCGAGCGCCAGCATCAGGTCGGCTCCATCAACGATGCCGTCGGCGTTGAGGTCCGCGGTCGACTCGCCCTGGACCCCCCACTGCTGGAGGACGTCATCGACGGATCCGGGCATCGGCTGGTCACTCTGCCCGGCGAGGAGGATCGTCAGGTCCGCGCCATCCACGATGCCGTTGGCATCCATGTCGTATTCGGAGTCGGTGCTGCCCCAGGCGGCGAAGAAGGCGTCCATGTCGATGACGTTCGCGACGCCTTCGCAGCCGGGCGAGTTCTGGGCGGAATGGATCTCGACGTCGATCGCGGCCTGGAAGCCGGCGGACTGCTCCATCTTCTTGGGAGCGTCCGGGTGGGACTTGATCTGCATCGGGGCGGAGCTGGGAGGTGTGATCGTGACGGTGTTCATGCTGGGTCTCCGGGGATCGTTGTTGACTGGTGTGAAGCAAGCCGCAGGCCAGAACAAAAACCCCCCTGGGAGCCTGAAAAGCGGGTCACAGCTGACACTTGATGATGTGGTGCGCAGGAACTGCCGACTCCGAGCCGCCGAATCAGCAGGATGTGCGGCTACGACCAGCCGGTCGGCTTGCGCCGCGGTGCCTGGTGGTCATCCTCCTGCAGGCCCTCGGGATCCGACCCGAGGAAGCCGTGACAGACCAGGTAGATCTCGACCGAATCGGAACGAGAGGCCTTCGGCTTGAACCCCTTGGCCTTCTCGAACATGCGCCCGGATCGCTTGAGAAGATCCGGATACGCCTCCCCTTCGAAGACCTTCATCACGCAGTGGCCGCCCGGCCGTAGCCAGCCCGGAGCCCGATCAAGCAGGTCGTCACAGAGTCGTGCGGAGTGGAAGTGATCCGCGGAGGGCGTGCCGGTCGTGGAAGGAGCCATGTCCGAGAGCACGACATCCGCAAGATCACCGAGCCGTGCAGGCACGTCACAGGTCAGGACATCAGCTTCCACGACCTGGACGTTCTGCGGAAGACCGTTCGGATCGATCGGCTTCAGGTCCACACCGAGCACGCGCCCCTTGCGGCCGACGCGAGGTGAAGCGACTTCCAGCCAGGAACCGGGTGCGGCGCCGCAATCAAGGACCAGATCACCCTTGGAGAGCAGGTGCTTGCGATCATCGATCTCGAGAAGCTTGAATGCGGCGCGGGAGCGGTATCCTTTACGCTTGGCTTCCTTGAAGAAATGGTCGTGGATCTCGCGCATGAACAGAGAGTACCTGAAGAGACGACTCGAGGCCGGCGGAAACGGGTTCGATGACGGACCGAGGACCTGTCTCGGATGCGACTATCCACTGGAAGGCCTCGAGGAGACCGGGAGGTGCCCGGAATGCGGCGCCGAATTCGGCACGGAAGTCGTGTACATCGGCTACCGCAATCCGACGGCGGGCATTCTCCAGGTCGGTGTCGTTCTGGGAATGGCGACCGTCACCACGATCTTCATCATCACCGGCGGGGTCTTCGACGTCTTCAGTCTCCTCGGTCTGGTGACGACGATCGCCCTGGCGATCAGGGCACGACGGCACTGGGTGGCTCGTCAGGAACGGGGAGGAGACATGAAGTGGATCGTCAACGAACTTGGCATCGTGATGATCGACGCCGACCGGAAGGTCTCCCCGAACACTCGCAAGCTGCTGCCATGGAAGTCGATCAAGTCGATTCGTTGCAATCACGCGGTCGGAATCGGTCCCCGTCGATGGCGTGCGCTCGAGGTCCGAAGAGGGTTCCTCTCCGTCGATGTGACGTCAAGACGCGACGCGCCGATCTGGTTTCGATCGATCGATGAGGCGGAGATCGAGGCACGGCGGGGCCGGGTGATGGCCATGGAGCCAGAGTCACCGCCGGGTGCGGACGAAGCGTGATTCAGGCGCCGGTCCGGATCGGTCCGAAGCCCAGCGGATTCGGCACGACCGAGATGCGGATGTCGCCCTCGGTGGTCCTGATGAGGACGGGATTGGTCCCGGCGTTCAGGGTGGCGTTGACCATGTCCTCGGTGTTGCCTCGGTCGGTGTAACGCCACTGGCCTTCGGTGACCCGCATCTTGATGTCACCCTCGATGACACCGACATCGAACTCGCCGGTGGAACCCCTCGGGACCCGATAGTCGATGTCGCCTTCATTCCCGATCAGGGTGGTGTCGCCACGCTGTGGATGCACGCTGGCGACGAGGATGCTGCCCTCATCCGTGTGAACGTCCAGCGAACCCGTGTTGTTGATGACCTCGATCGAACCGCGTGGAGTGCGAATCTGCACACTCGCCAGGTCGGGCGTCACGATGCGGACATGCGTCCGCATGTACCAGGGCTCGGGACCGTCATAGGACGTCTTGATCGTCAATGTCTCGAGTGGACCGGGGCCCGGCTTGAGTGCCGAGGACCAGTCGGCCATGCGAAGCGCCTGCTCCGAATCCGTGCCACGGAGGTACCCATGGTGCGCCTCGCGGACCACCTCGATGGTGGTGAGGTTGACGTCGGGGTCACCGATCACGGTGACATCGCCACCGATCGAATCGACGACGACATCAAGCGCTCCCTGCGAACGGTATTGGACAACGCCGTCACCGGAACTCATGTGGCCCTGCACCGAGTTGGTGAGTGACTGGGAGGTCGAGTCCAACACGCGCTCAGGATGATTCGGTCCCCCGCACCCACCGATCAGGGCACCGACCAGGGCGGCGGCACTCAGGGCGGACAGGCGGGCGTGATGATGGTGACGGGTCATGGTCGGCGGGTCTCCAGGGGGGCAAGGCACCTTCACACCACGATATCGGCACAGCGCGGCTGCAGGCTGTGTCCAAATCCCGCCTGAGGCCCCCAAAAACCCGGCCAGGAGTGAAAAAACGGGGCAACCTCGCTGGAGGCGGTACGTTGATGGTCCATGAACTTGTTCCTCCCGGCCATGCTGCTTTCCATCCTCTCCGGCACCGTCCAGGACGGCCAGGAATCGGACATGGTCGAAGCGGCCCTGGAACCCGCCGTGGAACAGGATCTGCTGGTCGTGGAACTCGCCCCCGAGTTCAGGGACCTGATCGCGTCAGCTCCCGGCAGGACGAGGCTCCTGCTCCACCTGATGGATGACGGACTCGAGGACGTCGGGGCGCCGATGAACGGGCCCTCCCCCTTCCAGATGCAGCCGATCGCATCCTGGAGCCTGGGAAGTGAAACCATCAGGTTCATGCCTGATGGTGATGAACTGCGTGCAGGTGCACCGGATCTCGCCCACCCGGCATCACCCAGCACCTTCGATGGTCGCTTTCGAGCGCAGGTCGTCGTCGACTTCCTCGATGACGATCCGGGGCCCGGCGGCAGAGGCGACCTGCACGGCCCGGTGGTCACCGTCGATCTCGATCGATACCGGCGGGACATCCTCGTCCTCCAAATCGATCGAACCACCCCCCTTCCTGTCGCCACCACGCCGAGGAAACATCTCGTCAAGGTCGAGCGGACATCACGATTCCTGCCAGATCGTGATGACGCACCGGGCATCCAGCGTGCCTGGGTGGTCCTGCCACAGGGCTACCACGACATCGAGCACGACCGCAGGTTCTGGCCGACGATCTTCCTTGTTCCCGAAGAGGAAGCGGCGGGCCGGGTCGCCGAACACATCGCGAACCTCACGGAACGGAGGGAGGTGGTGAACCTGCTGCCGAAGGCGATCTGGGTGGTCCTTGATCCGATCGGAACGCACGGACACCACCACTTCATCGATTCACAGGTCAACGGATCACCACGAAGGGCGCTCGTCGAGGAACTGATTCCCTGGCTGGACATTCGATTCCGAACGATCGCCGAACCCCGGGCTCGCATCCTCTTTGGAGAGGGCGCGGGCGCCCGAGCAGCGCTCGGGCTCTTCGCGGATCACGAGGAGCTCTTCGGCAAGGTCTGGGCGATCTCCCCGAATGCGCTCGGATTCGATCACCTCGGAGTGCTGGACCTCTACCGCATGCAGAACGCCTTCGTGAACGACGACGGACGACCGAGACCTGCGGTCCGAACGCCACTCGGTTCCGAACGCGACCTGATCCACAGGACGGTGCGGGACGAGGTGATGATCGCCAACACCCTTGGACCGAACGGGCGAAGCGGTACCGGCTGGGATGCATGGCGTGCGACCTTCGGTCGCCTCGGGATCGGGGATCCATTCCCACCCTGGCCGTTCGACCTGACGACGGGCTCGATCGACAAGCTGGTTGCCGCAGACTGGTCGCAGAAGGACTTCCTGATCCAGGTGCGCAGGAATTCCGGACTCGCCGAGAGACTCCGCAGGGATGCACGGGTGGTCACCGGCGCACGGAACGAGTGGTACGGGGACGGCGGCGTGGCGGCACTGGCCTCGATCCTGGGCATCGATCCGGATCTCCCGGAATCACCGGTCCACGTGAAGCCGGAGCAGACGAGCGAGACCACGTCACCACTCGGACGCATGAACGCCTACGGGGAGATCATCAAGTACCTGTCCAACGAAGGCCTGCAGGACTGACCCTGCACCGATGCCTCAGACCGCGGCGACACCCAGCATGCCGGCGGCACACTTCGCGATGTCCTTGGCGGTCAGGTTCAGGTAGGCCAGTTCATCATCGACGGTGCGTGCGGACTTCGGAATGCGCCCGACATGCATCTGCTCGATGGTGAACCCGTCGCCGGATCCGGTGACCGCGTCTGCAACCGCCGAGCCGAGCCCGCCTCCGTAGTTGTCCTCGACGGTCAGGATCATGCCACCGTTGTCGTTGGCGATGTCGAGAATGCCGTCGGAGTCGAACGGAAGGGAGTACATGTCGATGAGGGTCGCGTCGATGCCCGCCTTGTCGAGGGCTTCGAGGGCCTTGTTGCACTCGTGCAGCATGTACCCGGCGGAAACGATCATCAGGTCGCGTCCGGAGGTCAGCACCTCGAAACCGCCGAGGTTGAAGACCGTCGAGTCATCGTAGAGGAACTCGACGTCGGGACGGCAGGTCCGCATGTAGCACATGCCCTGGTAGTCGGCCATCACCTGGGTGAGTCCGTAGGCGGCGAAGGCGTCCGCGGGCTGCAGCACGTAGCAGGCGGGGTTGCCGCGATGGTCCTTCGCGCTCGAGAGCGAACGGAACCAGGCGATGTCGGGCAGCGACATCTGGCTGGGCCCGTCGGACGCGGCACCGACGCCGGAGTGCGATCCGACGACCTTCAGGTTCGCACCGCTGTTGATGGCGAGCTCGATCTGGTCGTAGGCCCGGGTGACGAACTTGGAGAAGGTCGCCGCGAAAGGCACCTTGCCGGCGCTCGAGAGACCCGCCGCCACGGAGATCATGTTCTGCTCGGCGATCTTGCATTCGACCATGCGGTCCTCGAGATCCTTGTCGTCACCGAACCACTGCGTGAAGGTCGAGTTCTTGACGTCGGCATCGAGAGCGAACACCGAGGAGTTCACGTGGCCGAGGGCACGAAGTGCGAGACCGAACGCCTTGCGCGTCGAGAGCTTGCCGGTCGACAGGACCGAAGCCATGTCGTAGGCCTTCATCGCGCCGGTGAACGACGGGGCGTCGCTGATCGCCGGCTCGGGGGCGGTCGATTCCGACGGGGGGTAGATCTTCAGGTCGTCGCCAGCGACGAGGCTCGAGGTGAGCTGGACGCGAAGGGCATCGAGCTCCTCGTGGGCCAGCTCGAGCTTCTCACCGGTCAGCGGCTTGCCGTGCCATCCACCGCCCTGGCAGACGGGTGAACCCCAGCCCTTGACGGTGTTGGCGACGATCGCGACCGGCTCTCCGTTCGCACCCTTCTGGGCGGCGATCTCGAGTGCGGCACGGATCGCCTCGGGAGCATGCCCGTCGATCACTTCGGCGATGAAGCCGGCGGCCTCGAGCTTCTTCGCGGTCACGCCGGAGGACTGCTGGTTGGAGACCTTGTCGGACTGCGCGTACTGGTTGCAGTTGAAGATCGGCACGACGTTGGAGAGCTTGTGATCGACGATGAAGTCGACGGCCTCCCAGATCTGGCCTTCACGTGATTCGCCGTCACCGATGATGCAGTAGATCTGCTTGTCGAACCCGTCCTTGCGCGCGGCGATGCCGAGTCCGGCAGCCACGGAGAGCCCCATCCCGAGCGAACCGGTCGCTGCATCGAAGAAAGGGAAACCTTCCATGGGGTTGGGGTGTCCGTCGATGTGGGAGTCGATCGCACGCAGCGTCTTCGCATCCTCGACGGTCATCGGACGCATGTCGTCCTCGTGGCCGAAGTAGACGCCGAGATCGGCGCAGGCCGCGTAGATGATGGGAACGGCGTGGCCCTCGGAGAGCACCAGTCGATCGGAGGATGGATAGCGCGGATGGGTCGGGACCCACCGCATGGTGTGGTACATCAGGACCGTCGTGATATGACCGAGGCTCATCGCGGAAGTGGGATGGCCGGCACCGGCTTCCGCACACATGTCGAGGACGAGGTGGTCCAGTTGAATCGCCTTGGCGTGAACGGCTGCTTCGAAGGACATGGTGCGGCTCCTTGATCGGGAGGTCGAATGAACTCAATGCCACTTCCCTTCGGGGAAGAGGTGCCTTGACAGCCCCTCGAAACGGCATCCTGCCGCTCCGGCGTCCGGCGCTTCCGGTTGTGTTCGGAAGGTGACCCGGTCAAGGGTCAGGGCGGATTGGGACAGATTTCGGCCGTCGAGGCTCTCTCAGCTGAGCCGTACAGTATCGCCCCCCCGAATGGCCCTCGCAAGGCATTGATGCCCCCAGCTTGGCGATGAACAGGAAAATCCCACCCGATGGGGCCCACCCGCCCGGGATCAGCGCCCTGAGGCACCCGCTCCAGCCATGCACAAGTACTCCACACCCGGATCGAACCCTGATGGGGCTCAGGTCCCAGCCGTGGCGTCCCCATGGACGGTGGTGAACCGGGAGGGCACCTCCCCGTACTCGGCGGTGATCCTGGAACGAATCCCGCCCCGGCCTCGCCAGTCGGTGACGATCTGGAGCCAGCGAGGACTCATCGCCTCGGCAAGGTCGTCCCGAAGCCGGTTGGTGACCGCTTCGTAGAAGATCCCCTCGTTCCGGAACGACTGGTAGTACAGCTTCAGGCTCTTCAATTCGACGCAGACCGCTTCCGGCTGGTAGCGGAGGGTGATCGTCCCGAAATCAGGGTGACCGGTCTTCGGGCACACCGAGGTGAACTCCTCGTTGACGTGCTCGATGTAGAAGGCCTGGTCGGATGGTGAATCGAAGAATTCAAGCAGGTGGGAGTCTGGCATCAGCGGATCTCCATGAGTCGCCGCATCGGAGTGGCGCGGGGCTCAGAGAGCATAGCTGGTCAGGATCTCGACGAGCTTCGGCTGGTCGGGATTGATCTGCAGGGAGGCCTGGAACGACTCGCGTGCCTTCAAGGCCATCTCGGTGTCGGACCGGCCGCTGTTGAGCCAGGCATTGAGTGCATTCACGCCGAGCCCGTTCAGGCTGGGCCAGCTCGTGGGATCGAGGTCGACCGCCTGCTGGTAGGCGTCCATCGAGAGTTCGTACTTGCGGAGCCGGAAGTAGGCACGACCGAGCCGTTCGTAGGAGGTCGCCGACGGGGCGATCTTGACGAGGGTCTCGGCGGCGTTGGCCGCTTCCTGCCATCGCTTGGACTTCATGTAGGCACCGATCACCCGAAGCAGGACCTCGGGCGTCGTGTCACCGAGTTCGAGGGCGACCTCGTACTGGGCGATCGCATCCTCGTACCGACCCGACAGTTCGTAGGCGGATGCGAGGCTGAGTCGAGTGGCGATCAGTTCGGGCTCGAGCTCGACCGCGGCCTCCGCGTATCGAATCGCGGAGTTGGCCTGGTCGGACTGGAAGTAGCTGTTGGAGAGACCGACATTGGCCTCCAGGCTGTCCGGGCGGAGCGCGAGTGCGCGCTGATAGGCACGGATCGCCTCGGCATAGCGCTGCAGGGCTTCGAGGACCTGCCCATGACCGAACTGAGCCGTGAAGTTGCGGGGCTCGAGCCGGGCTGCACGGGCGTAGTTCACCTCGGCAGCGGAGTAGTCACCCAGCTCGAACTGCACCCCCCCGAGACCGAGGTAGGCATCGGTGAGGGTCGGGTTCTCCGAAAGCAGTTCCTCGAAGATGCGGATCGCCTCGTCGTAGGCTCCGACCTCGACCGCTCGATCACCAGCAACCAGGTCGAGGACCTGGGTCTGGTTGGGTACCGTGGTTCGGCCGTAGACCGCCATCGAGGGGCGATCACTTCGCACCACCGCCGTGTCGGTGTGCAGGCAGCCCGTGAGCAGCAGGATGAGTCCCAAGAGCGAGCATGTCAGTGGCCTGGCGGTCATGATCTTGAAGGGCTCCACTTGGAAGCACCGGGATCGGTGCTGTCTTACCGGGACATCGTTCCCTCCGGGCAGAGGGCCCGGAGTCGATCAAGGTTCACTTCATCCCAATTTCGGCCATCCGGGGCCTCTTCCTTGGCCGTTTCCAGAATCATAGGTCGAGAAATGAGCGTGGGATGGCTCAGGAACGCCCGAAAGCAGGCATCACCGCAGCAACCGTCCCCGATGTGGGCGTGGCGGTCGAGACGTGATCCCAACGCCCCCTGGGAGTCGTTGAGGTGCAACGAGAGCAGGTTATCCAGCCCGCAGGTGCCATCGAAGGTCTCGATGACCTCGGCGGCCGCCGCATCGGTGGCGAGGTCGTAGCCTGCTGCCGTGATGTGACAGGTATCCAGGCAGAACCCGACCCGCTCGGGAGCGGCCACCCCCTCCCGGATGATCTTCAGATGCTGGAAGTCATAACCGAGGTTCGTCCCCGAACCCACGGTCGTCTCCAGGCAGGTGCGAACACCGTATCCGGCGGTTTCGGCATGGAGCTCATCGAGGGCACTGATGATCCGCTCCAGACCAGCCAGCTCATCACTGGAGGGCGGCTCACCAAGCCGATTGCGGTCGCCACGTGGTCGCGCAGCCCCGAGGTGGGCTCCGGGGTGGGCCACCAGGAGCGGAATCGACAACGCTTCGCAGCGGCGAAGCTCCTCACGCTGGAGTGCGATCGACTTCGCCCGACCCTCGGGATCAGGCGAGGCCATGTTGATCAGGTAGCTGTTGTGACTGACGGTTCGAAGTTCGGCGGGATCATCCCAGCCGAGCCTCTTGAGCTGGGCGAGCCAGGCGGATCGATCCTCTTCCGAGAGCGGCGGGACCGACCAGCGACGCTGGTTCTTCGTGAAGACCTGCACGCAGTCCATGCCCAGTCGTTCCGCTTCCTCGAGGGCCTTGACCATTCCGCCGGAAATCGAGAGATGGGATCCAAGCATGTCGTCACTCCGAAATCGTGGTGGCGGATGGAACCGATCAGATCATGCGCGAACCGGCGTCGCGAGCCGCCGCGATGATCCGCTCCGCGGTACGCACCGCGGATGAACCTGCCGCTGCCGAGACCTCGGGGGTCCGGTTCGAGCAGATTGCGTCGATGAAGGCGGAGGCCTGGAGCCTGAGGGGTTCCGCATCACCGATATCGAGCGGCGTGGTCTTCACGAGCTCGAGGTAGTCGACATCGGAGAGATCCTCCCGGTTGCGCAGCCGTTCCCGGATCTCGTCGAGCTTCGACTGGTTGTCCTTCTTGTGGACGACCGCACCGCACTGCCTGCCGAAGTCGGCGGTGACGTACATGTCCTCGCTGAGAATGCGCATCGTTCGTTCGGTCTTGAAGGCAAGCCGGCTGGCCGTGACGTTCGCCACGCAGCGCAGGCCGTCCTCGTCGGCGGGGAAGATCAGTCGGGCGTTGCAGATGTCCTCCGCCTCGCCGAGCACCGAGACCGCATTCGCATGGATCTCCTCGGGCTCGGCACCGACCAGCATCAGCAGCAGGTCGAGGTCGTGGATCATCATGTCCAGGACGACCCCGACATCGACCGATCGGAAGGTCATCGGACTCACACGCTGGACGTCGATGAAGCGGGGCTTCAATCCCTCGATCGAACGGATCGCTCGCATCACCGGGTCGAACCTGACGACATGGCCGACCTGGATCACCTTGCCGTGCCGCTCCGCGGCTTCCGCGATCGCGGTGGCTTCAGCGGCATCCTGGGCGATCGGCTTCTCGATCAGGCAGTGCACATCGGCTTCAAGGAGACGTTCCGCGAGTGCGCGATGGGTCACCGTCGGAGTCGCGATGGTGACCGCGTCGACCCCCGCCTCGAGCATCGACTCCATCGAATCGAACGCCTGACCCCCCCACTCCTCGACGATCCCGGAGCTCCGCACCGGATCGTCGTCGAGCACCCCGACGAACTCCGCTTCGGGCATCTGCGCGTACACGCGGGCATGGTGACGCCCCATGCGACCGACGCCGACGACGGCACAACGGAGGGGGGCGGTGGAAGTCATTGAATCACTCCAAGGAATGCGTTTGAGCGCCGCAGTCTAGCAGCCCTACCCACGTCGCTCCCGGTCCGACGCATCATCCATGCGATCGATGCGCCGAGCGGTCTCCTCGCCCTGCTCATGGGCACGCTCGGCGCGCCGACGCTCGTACTGGTGGTTCTCGTAGCGATGGAGGGTCGACCAGCCCGCGCCAAGGGCGAGCTTGACCAGCAGGAAGAGGGAGCAGGCCAGGATCAGCAGGGTGATCACGACGGGGAAGGCGGCAAGGATCGTCGAGCTTCCGTAGAGGAGCATGATCACGGTGCCGGCAAGCGCTCC
Source organism: Phycisphaerales bacterium (assembly GCA_022447205.1). Lineage (GTDB taxonomy): Bacteria > Planctomycetota > Phycisphaerae > Phycisphaerales > SM1A02 > JAKVBQ01. The sequence continues at coordinate 3,447 of JAKVBQ010000035.1, read as the reverse complement.
GAAGAGGAGCACCCATGAACAGAAGATGATGAAGCGCGCCAGGCCCTCCGCGGTCTCGTCCCTGGTCCAGCTCGCATGGCGACCCGTGATGACGAGCAGGCAGATGAGTTGCCCGACTCCCGCCGAGAAGAGCACGCTCTGGAGCAACAACATGAAGGCGACCCCGATTCGTCCGGTCATGAACGACAACGCGATCGATGCCAGGGCGTAGACCGGCCACGCCGCCGCGCCCCATCGGGTGAGTCGCACCATCGGATTGCCGGGATCGAGCTTGTGGAAGATCGCGCCCGAATCGATCCACCCCCAGGCCAGGAGCCAGCTGACGATCGGCATCAGAATGCCGAGGGCGAGCGGAGCCGTCACGAGAGGCCAGCGTGAATTCGGCGGAAACAGAAGCGGCACGACGAACGGCACCGCCAGCAGGATCAGGATCAACAGGATGCCGAGGGCAGACCCGAGCAAGACGCGCCAGGCCACGCTGAAGACGACATCGGATGGCGCATGGTCGAGCGAGGAATCACGCTTCGCTGAACGGACCTGCGGTGCACCGCACTCGGGGCACGGCCTCCCCGGCGCAAGTCCGGCGAGGGAGTAGCCGCAGGCCAGGCACTTCGCCTGGGTGCCGGTGTCGTCAGGGGCAGGAGACGACGGCATCGCCATGATCAGACGGGAACACCCGAAGCGTGACGAACCGCATTGCGGAACATCGCGAGCCCGGGCGGATCCTGTTCCCTGGTCGCCGCATCCATCCGCGTCCAGCGCGGGTGCTGGGTCCACCGCGTGAACCGTTCGGGATGCGGCATCAGGCCGAGCACGAGTCCGCTGGCATCACAGATTCCGGCGATGCGACGAAGGGAGCCGTTGAAGTTCGAACCCTCCGCATAGCGGAGGACGACACGACCGCTCGCCTCGAGTGCATCGAGCAGTTCCTCGTCGGCGGCGAATCGGCCTTCACCATGGGCGGAGGGCAGCATGCCCGCCTCACCCGAGAAGTCGATGCCGCGCGTCCAGACCGAATGCGTCGCTGGATCGACCTCCATGGGCGTCCAGCAGTCGGTGAAGAGCGCCGTCTGGTTGGTGGCCAGGGACACGGTGGGCGTCGGTGGTTCCGTCGACCAGCCCTCGCCATCCGCGGGTCCCGGCAGCAGTCCGACCTGGACCGCGACCTGGAAGCCGTTGCAGGGTGCGATCATCGGACACCCTCGTTCGATCGCAGCGCAGAGTGCGGGGTAGATGCTCCGGCGGATGAGGGTGGCGAGCACGCGCCCCGCAGCGACGTCATCCCCGTAGCTGAAGCCACCGGGCAATCCGATCAGCTCGAATCGATCGATCAGTCCCGGATCCCTCGACAGGCGCACCAGGGGAATCGATTCCACGCGGGCACCGGCGGTCTCGAACGCCTGTGCGAGTTCGAGATCGCAGTTGATGCCGGGCGCGGTGATGACGAGGGCGTTCGGGTTCATGACCGCTCCGTTCCGGTGTTCGGTTGACCCGACCAGGCTTCACGCAGGCGGTCGAGGTCGATCGACACGCTGTCGCCGGCGGCGCGAACCTTCACGACCGGCTCGTCGGACACGGTGGCGACCACCGCGTTGCTGACCGACTCGAGAGCCTCCTGCACGGAAGCAAGGTCGCCGGGTTCGATCTCCAGAAGGTAGCGCGAGGGATGTTCGGCGAACGCCCGTGCAACCAGATCCGCATCGTCCCGCGCCTCGACCGCATCGAGATCGAGATCGAGCCCGAGACCACCGGCAAACGCCATCTCGACCGCGGCCACCATCAGGCCGCCTTCACTGCAGTCATGAGCGGATCGGACCAGCCCCCGTTCGATCAGCTCCGCGATGACGCGTGCGGTCCGCGGACCGACCTCGAGGTCGGTCTGGGGAAGACGCTGGTCCTGGAGTCCGGAGACGAGCGCGAAGTGGGAGCCACCGAGTTCCGGTCCGGTGATTCCGACCATGAGCAGTGCGTTGCCTGCTCCCTTGAGATCACTGCTGACCGCACGGCCGCTGTCCTCGACCAATCCCATGCCGGAGATCAGGAGGGTCGGCGGGATCAGGATCTTCTCGCCTTCCTCCGTCGTGAACTGGTTGTTCAAGGAGTCCTTGCCGCTGATGAATGGGGTTCGGTACGCCTTGGCGCCGTCGTAGCAACCCTCGGCCGCGCGCACCAGGCTGCCGAGACTGCGGGGATCGGCACAGCCGGGCCAGCAGAAGTTGTCGAGGATGGCGATCCGTTCCGGGTCCGCGCCGACGCACACCAGGTTGCGAACGCACTCGTCGATCGCAGCCAGGGTCATCACGTACGGATCCGCACACAATCCGGTGGCGAGTCCGTTGGCGATGGCAAGACCGCGATCGGAACCGGGCACGGGTCGGATCACGGCACCGTCCGATGGACCACCGGATCCGACGCCGACCAGGGGCTTGATGACCGAGCCACCCTGCACCTCATGGTCGTACTGCCGGATGATCCACTCCTTGCTGCAGATGTTCGGATGACCGAGCAGGGAGCAGGTGGCGTCGAGGATCGAATCGAGACCGGACACCGCCTGCGGCAGGGTCGCCTCGGGACGACCGTGCTCGGCCGCCTCTCGTGCCCACTCGGGATCCCAGCATGCCTCTCGAACGGGCGTGGGAATGCCTTCGTGCAGGAACGCCATCGACATGCGGCCGAACTCGACGCCTTCATGCATGAGGATCAGTTCACGATCGTCGGTGCCGAAGTGACCGAGATCGCAGTACTCCGCCTGGTACTCGGCGCAGACTTCCGCAAGTCGATCGATCTTGTCGGCTGGCACGGCGAGCACCATGCGCTCCTGGGCTTCCGAGATCCAGGTCTCGGTCGGGGTGAGTCCCTGGTACTTCAGCGGCGCACGCTCGAGGTGGACTTCCGCACCGAGCTCCTCGCCCATCTCCCCCACCGCGCTGGAGAAGCCGCCGGCACCACAGTCGGTGATCGCGCTGAAGAGACAGCCACCCGGTTCGTCGCGCAACGCGAGAATCGCATCGAGTGCCTTCTTCTCGGTGATCGCATTCCCGATCTGGACGGCGTGACTGAATTCGTCGGCGTGGGTGTCGGTCAGTTCCGCGGAGGAGAACGTCGCACCGTGGATGCCGTCGCGACCGGTTCGACCACCGATCGAGATGATGCGATCCCCGGGGCGTGCGGCACCCTCCACGCAGTCGCGAGGCATGACGCCGATGCACCCGCAGTAGACGAGGGGGTTGCCGACGTAGGCGTTGTGATGGAAGACCGTTCCATTGAGGGTCGGGATGCCCATGCGGTTGCCGTAGTCGCGCACGCCGGCGACGACCTGGGAGAGGATCCGGCGAGGATGCAGGCAGCCCGCCGGGACCTCGGGGATCGTGGGGTAGGCGACGCAGAAGACGTCGGTCGCCGCGATCGGCTTGGCGGCGAGCCCGGTCCCCATGACGTCACGGATGC
>JAKVBQ010000034.1 GCA_022447205.1 Phycisphaerales bacterium | reverse complement strand
TACCGACACAGACTGCATGCCTGGAGAACTCACCGATCCGACTCTTCGAGCAGACCGGACAAACCATCTGCCTTGGTTCACCAGCGAACACGAAACCATTCTGGTTCAACGTTCCTTTCGGTTTTTCACCGGAACAGCAGTTCCCTGCAACGGATCTGGATGGCGATGGCATTCAGGACCGTCTCATTTTCGACGCAACGCTGAGAACCGAGCCGTGGGAGTTCAACAATGACCAACCATCAACGATGCGTTACGTATACCTCCCAAGCACGTCGAGCTGGAGCTTCAGAAACGAAGGCCCGACAGGTACACCCACGTTGTCATTTCAATCAATCATCAAAGGCGACAACGGATGGGTACTCGCCAATACACCAGTGGTCTTCAGTTTCGATGACATTGCTCCGGACGACATGACTGGCAATTGGACGCTGTACCCGTGCTTGTACGACGTAGACGGTGATTCACAACCAGACCTCATACTGATTTGGTCACGCAACTCCGGGACGCCAGACTTCATCAATGCCACGTGGCACAGGAACATCGCCAGCAAGGATCCATGCCTTGGCGACGTGAATCTGGATGGCAAGGTTGATGGCTTGGACCTCAGTCGAATCCTCGGCAATTGGGACAGTACAAACCAGCTTTATGACATTGACGGCAACGGCCTCGTCGACGGCGCCGACCTCAACATCATCCTCGGCGCCTGGGGCGTCTGCCCCTGACCCCCCTCTCGTCCTGAACAACCCACCAGTAACAACCCGACTCAGCCCATTGCAGCAACTTCTGCTTGGTGCCGGCGGTGGCCTCCACTAGATTGGGGCCGGATACATTCCGTATCCCCATAGGAAGAAAGAACGATGTCGATCCACCGCACCCCCGCCGTCCACCTGCTGTCCGCCCTCCCGATCCTCCTGTCACCCGTCGTGGCCGGCGCCCAGACGACGTTCGAGTTCGTCGAATCCGAGCTGTTCAGCTGGAACACCGACGTGACCGAAGTCGCCATAGGTGACGTGGATGCGGACGGGGACCTTGACCTGGTGATAGCGAGATTCCGGGGCAATGAAGTCTGGCTGAACGACGGCGTCGGCAACTTCTCCGACACCGGCCAGGAACTCGGTACCTACTCGAGCATGTCCATCGCACTGGGTGACCTCGACGGGGACGAAGACCTCGACATCTGGGTGGCGAACGGTCCCGCGCCAAGCGACCCGGACGCCCCCAACCGGGTCTGGCTCAACGACGGCAACGGCACCTTCACCGACTCCGAACAATCACTCGGAAACAACGAGAGCTGGTCAGTCGTCCTCGGGGACGTCGACGGCGACCTGGATCTCGACGCCTTCGTGGGAAACCTGGAGAACCCGAACCGGGTCTGGCTGAACGACGGCAACGGCCAGTTCGTCGATTCCGGTCAGGAGCTCGGGGACAGCGACACCTACACGGTCGCACTCGGGGACATCAACGGCGACGGTGATCTCGACGCCTGGTGCGCGAACTTCTACGGCGACGACGGCCTCTGGCTCAACGACGGTTCGGGCAACTACGAACAGTCGATGCAGGCGGTCGGGATGACGCAGAACTACGGGGTCGCCCTCGGCGATCTCGACGGTGACGAGGATCTCGACGCCGTGGTGTGCGACGCCCAGGGCGGCGATCAGATCTGGATGAACAACGGGTTCGGATTCTTCTCCGACAGCGGTCAGCGACTCGACGGCGGCGTCAAGGTCACCCTCGGCGACCTCGACGGCGATGGTGACCTCGATGGGTGGTTCACCACATTCAACGGCATCGACCGTGCAATGATGAACGACGGCACCGGTTCGTTCACCATCCAGGAACAGGCGCTCGAGGAGATGATGTCATTCTCCTCCACCCTCGGCGACCTCGACGGCGACACCGACCTCGACGTGGCATCCGCCGGCTTCGTCGACAAGAACCTTCGAATCCGGATGAACCGTGCGGAACAACTGCCCGCGGTGCTCAACCGTGACAGCGGGATCTGGTACCCCACGCTCGAGGCCGCGGCCGTGGATGCGGAAAACGGCGAGGATCTCGTCGTGGGCATGGAGAGCTTCCTCGCCGACGCAGTGGTCGACGGCCGCGGCAACGCGATCCGCTATGAGACCCGCGGACCGGCCATCATCGGCCCGGACCTGATGCTGCTCCCGGGCGACGGTTCCGCGTTCCTGGACAAGACCGGGGTCAGCGGCGGCTACACCCTCCAGGGAACCCTCATCGCACCCCGTTCCGGAACGCTCCTCCTCAACCGACTGCAGATCGGCTCAGGAGGCATCCTCATCCAGGACGACGCGTCGATCTTCTTCTCCGAGCAGATCGAGAACCAGGCCGGTCTGGTCTACCTCGAGGGCGACGTCTACAGCGAGGACGAGAAGTACTTCAACGGACCCACAGCCACCACCCGGGTGGCGGGCGACACCAACCTCTACGGATCCTTGACCAACGAGGGCACCACGATCGTGCAGCGTGGCATTCTCTACGTCTACGGCGACATCGAGAACTCGGGCACGATCATCGGTGAGGTGAACAACGGCTTCATGGGAGGAGGCCACACGGAAGAGGGCGACGGCATCTCGATCGCTGGTGACTACGTCCTCGGCAGCGAGGCCGCGCTGAGCCTCCCCGATCCGATCTGGCGCCTGGGCGTCGGTGGTCGGTTCGACATCGCGATCAACGACCCGTCCCGGTTCAAACTCTCCATGGCCACGATCGAGATGACCGGACTCACCGGCGGGCCGCAGAAGCTGGAGACCCTCAGTCTCGACGTCGGCCCCACGGAGGACGGCTTCAACCCCGCCAACTTCCCGATCGGATCCCTTCGAATCAAGACCGGTTCCGAGACCTTCCTCGTCAACAACCACCCCAACTTCTCCAACGCGCCCTGCGAGGTGCTCTACGTGGACGCCCTGACCATCGAACCCGGTGGACGACTCGTCACCAACGGATGTCGGATCTACACCCGGCAGCTGTTCAACCAGGGCGTGATCGAGGGAGAGGACGGTGTGATCCTCCTGCCCGGATGCGACGCCGACCTGAACGGGGACGACAAGGTCGACGGCAGCGATCTCGCCTTCATCCTCGGATCATGGGGCAGTGCGATGCCGGGCGCGGACATCAACGAGGACGGCACCGTGGATGGCACCGACCTGGCGATCCTGCTCGGCGCCTGGGGCGCCTGCCCCTGACTCTCCTCTCGTCCTGAACAAGCCACGAGGAACAACCGACCACAGTCCAGTACATACACAGCTTCTGCCTGGTACCCCGCCGGCCTGCGCCAGACCGGGGCCTGCTGACTACCATCCCTCTATAGAGACCCGGAGAAAGAAAGACCGATGTCGCCCCATTGCCCCCTCGCCGTCCCGTACCTCACGACCTTCCTTGCCCTGCTTGCTTCCGCCGGAGCCGCCGGTCAGGCGCCCATCGAATTCGCCGATTCAGGCCAGACGCTGGACGAAGGCTCCAGCACGAGCATCGCCGCCGGGGACATCGATGGTGACGGAGACATCGACGCCATCGTCGCGAACTGCTGCGGCCAGCCCAACACCATCTGGATCAACGACGGCAACGGAACATTCACCGAATCGGCACAGACACTCGGTGATTCCGGCATCATGGTCACCCTGGGCGACTGCGACGGCGACAACGACCTCGATGCCGTGATCGTGATCTCCAACCAGCCCAACTCCCTCTGGATCAACGACGGCAAGGGCACCTTCACGAACTCGGAACAGGACATCGGACGACCCAACAGCGTCCTCGTCGTCCTGGCCGACCTCGACGGTGACGAGGATCTCGATGCCATCTTCACGAACAGGAACACCGGGAGCGAGGTCGTCACCGTCGCGCACAACGATGGAAATGGAAACTTCACGAACAGCAGTGACTATCTGATCGGAACCTTGTGGACCTATGGGCTCGCCTTCGGCGACCTCAATGGTGACGGACACCTCGATGTCGTGCTCGCGGACTATTTCGGGCAGCCCAACCGCATCATGTTCAACGACGGCGACGGCACCTTCACCGGTTCGGATCAAGCGCTTGGAAACAGCAACAGCCTGACGGTCGCGCTCGGCGACCTCAACGGCGATGGCCACCTCGACGCGATCTTCGGGAACTTCCAAGACGAACCGGACACCGTCTGGTTCAACGATGGCAACGGCACCTTCACGGACTCGGAACAGGCGCTCGGCGAGAACAGGAACTGTCAGGTGGTCCTTGCCGACTTCGATGATGACGGCGATCTCGATGCCATCACCTGCAACCTGGAGGAGCCCAACACCATCTGGACCAATGATGGAAACGGCGTCTTCACCGAATCGGACCAGACCCTTGGATACGCCAACGGTTTCACCGTCGCTCTAGGCGACTTCGACGGCGACGACGATGTCGATGTCATGCTCGCAAATGCCTTCGACGAGCCTGCCAACACCGTGTGGTTCAACGTGACGGGTGAGACATGCCCGGCGGATCTCACGAACGATGACGTCGTCGACGGCGCGGACCTCACCCTGCTCCTGGGTGGATGGAACACCGCAAACGGGGACCTGAACGGTGACGGAAACACGGATGGCGCCGACCTGACCTCCCTCCTCGGCGCCTGGGGCGCCTGCCCCTGACTCCCCTCTCGTCCTGAACAAGCCACGAAGAACACCCAGCCACGAAAGTCGGCAGCAGAATTACCTTGGGACAGATGACGGCGAGCGTTACGCTGGGCCGACTGCCTTCCCATCCCTGGAGTAACAAGGAACGATGTCGAACCACCGCACCCCCACCGTATTCCTGCTGCCCGCCCTCCTGGCTGGAGGTGCCTGCGCCGGTATTGCCAGCGCCCAGGTCACGTTCGAGTTCACCAATTCCGGACAGGGACTCGGAAACAGCTACAGCACCTCAGTCGCCCTCGGTGACCTCGACGGCGACGGCGACCTCGATGCCATGGTCGCGAACTACAACTATCAACCCAACACCGTCTGGACCAACGACGGCTGCGACCTCTTCACCGACTCCGGCCAGGCACTCGGAGACAGCCGCAGCAGGTCACTCGCTCTTGGCGACCTCGACGGCGACGGGGACCTCGATGCCATGATCGCGAACGACGGCCAGCCCAACACCGTCTGGATCAACACGGTGACAGGCGCCGGCGTCTGCTGCGCGCCCTCCGGCTGCACACTCATGACCGAGAACCTCTCCGGACACTGCGAGCGACTTGGGGGAACGTTCCTGCCGCAGGGTTCATGCGACGACTGCCCGAGCACCTGCCCAGGTGACATCAACGGCGACGGCATGATCAACGGAGTCGATCTTGGGCTCCTCCTCGGCGCGTGGGGCGTCTGCCCCTGACTCCCCTCTCGTCCTGAACAAGCCACGAGGAACAACTCCCCACAGCTCATTGCAGCAGCTTCTGCTTGGTGCCGGACCGGCATCGTCTTCGGGAAGGAACCCGGCATCAGGACGCGGGCTTGCGTCCCCAGGTCAGGTAGTGGATGTGCCCACCCGCACTGGCATGGGTGCCCTCGTCGATCGCCCTGATCGTTTCCGCGAGCCGCGCACGGGCCTGTTCCCAGAGCACGGGAAACCGTGCCTCCTCGCCACCACCCGCAAGGAAGTAACGAAGACAGTTCTCACGAGTGCTGCCCAACACCATCGCCGCACCCGATTCATGGGTGGTGCGGAGATAGTCGACCATCGTCTTCGAGGCGAGATCGGTGTAGGGGGGGATCACCCGGGCGCTCTGGTTGTTGAGGTGGACCTTGACATCGGTCCAGCCACACGATCGCAAGGCGTCCATGACGAGGTGCCCGCCGGACTGGTGGCCCTCGCCCACGGCGAGCTTCCCCCGTGAGCAGCAGTATTCCAGTTCCAGGAGGTCGGAAACCTGTTCCCAGGGTGACAGTGGATCGGCGATGCACCCCCCCGCCATGCTCCCGAAGTTGTTCGGTTCGGCCGCGAGGAAGAGTCCTCCCGGCTTGAGGACGCGGGTCATCTCCTCGACCACCGTGCGGATGTCGGCGACATGGATCAGGACCGTCTGGCAGGTGACCATGTCGAAGCTGTCGTCCGGCCAGGGAAGGCTTTCGGCCGTGCCGACCTGAAACTCCGATCGTTCCTCCTGCCCGAGGGCCTTCGCCCGCTCGTGCGCACCCTCCACCCACGCCTCCTCGGGATCGACCCCGTGGAGCACGGTCGTGGTGCTCATGTGGCTCAGCAGTCTCTGCCCCCAGTGTCCGACGCCGCATCCGACGTCGAGCACGGTCTCGACCCGTTCCAGGCCCCACTGCCGTGCCATCATCGAGAGGAACTCGTCGTTCCACCAGGTATCACGCCACGCACCGTCGAATCCGGTCAGGGCGTGGTAGTCCTCTGTACTCAAGGCCGCTCGGTGTGCCGGGGTCTTGTTCTTCATATGGATTCCCTGTGATGGCTCTGGAAGCCGGAATGAACGATACACCAGGAGGATGGCACGAGTACAGATGACCCTTTTCCTTGGCCTCGGGGAGATCGGTCGACTAGTCTGGAACGCCCCCGAGGAGTTCCGAGATGATGACACGATGCCTGGCCAGCCTGATCGCTCCGGCCATCATTCTGGCTGGGAGCCGCGCGGCAGCGGACACCATCCACGTTCCGGTGGGCGGTGACATCCAGAAGGCGATCAACATGTCCGCCACCGGGGACGTGATCCAGCTGGATGCCGGGGTCTATCAACCGAACTACACCCTCGACACGATCGGCCGGGCGATCACGATCCGGGGCGCCGTCGACGAGCAGGACGCCCCGATGAGCAGGATCGACGGACGCGCGAGCATCCGCGTCCTCCAGTGCGTCTCGGGCGAGGACTCGACGACCATCCTCGAGAACCTCGTCCTCACCAACGGTCGTTCCGAGGACGGTGCCGGGATGTACTGCCAGGGCAGCAGCCCGATGCTCGTCAACTGCACGTTCACCGACAACATCGCACTCAACGAGTCCGACGGCGGTGCACTCCACAACACCCAGGGCAGCCCGACCCTGACCGAGTGCAAGTTCACGCGCAACGTCGCCCGGTTCGGAGGCGCGGTGTACTGCACCGGCGGGACCCCTGTCCTCACCGACTGCATCTTCAGGAGCAACATCGCCACGGACCATGGTGGCGGCATGTACAACGACGCGAGCGACCCGACACTGTCCGGCTGCACGTTCTGGGACAACACCGCCACCGAACGCGGCGGCGGCGTCTGCAACGGCGGCGGCAGCAACCCGACGATGACCGACTGCACGTTCTCGGAGAACAGCTCCCTCGCCAGCGACGCAACCCACGGCGGCGGCGGGATGTTCAACGACGGCAGTGATCCGGAACTGATCGACTGCACGTTCACGGACAACACCGCCGTCGGTTTCGGTGGCGGCATGAAGAACGACGGCAGCAGCCCGATCCTGACCGACTGCACGTTCGCCGGGAACACCGCCGAGATCGGAGGCGCCATCCGCAATCTCGACAGCGGTCCGGTGCTGACCGGTTGCTCGATCGTCGGCAACGTGGCCGGGGAGAACGCCGGAGGCATGTCCTGTTCGGGCGGCGACACCACGCTCGCCGGCACCACCGTCTGCAGCAACACCCCGAACCAGATCCAGGGCTTCTGGGAGGATCTCGGCGCAAACTGCGTCTCCATGTCCTGTGACGACTGCCTCAACTGTCCGGACGCGGATGACGACGGGGTCTGCGACGGCCTCGACCAGTGCCCGGGGGAACCGGACATCGATTCGGATGGCGACGGCGTCCCCGACTGCATCGACGACTGCCCCACCGACCCGCAGAAGACCGGACCGGGTCGCTGTGGCTGCAACCGGATCGACACCGATGTCGCAGGTGACTACGACTGCGACGGTGACTTCGACCTGGACGACTATGCGGCGATGGGCATCGACCTCGGGGTCTGCCCCGGCGACATGAATGGCGACGGCCTCGTCGACGGCGAGGACCTGACCATCGTCCTCGGCGCATGGGGCGTCTGTCCCTGAACCGAATCGGGCAGGCCGTCGAAACTACGGACACGCACCCCAGGATGCGAGAACGATCACGAGGTCGGCGCCATCGACCAGGCCGTCCCCGTCGAGGTCGCTCGCTCCCCCGGTCATGCCCCAGTCACCAAGGAGGGTCGTGAGATCCTCGCCGTCGACGAGGCCGTCACCATCAAGGTCGCTCGGACAGGTGTCGAGGCACTCCTCGCGAACGGTGTTGCCGCCCTCGTCGGTCCAGTTTCCGCTGATCTGGTCGGGAACGTTGCCGCAGACGGTGGTGCCCGAGAGCACCGCGCCGGGACCATAGAAGTTGTACATCCCACCGCCAGAGGCGCCGCCGAGGAGCGCATTGTCGGTGATGACGCAGTCGACGAGGGTGGGAACGCTCCCGCCGTAGTTGAAGAGCCCCCCACCCGCGCCACCGGCGAGGGCGGTGTTGCCGGTGAACGTGCAACCGGTCATCGTCGGGTTGCAGTCGGTGAAGTTGTTCATCGCGCCCCCGGTCGAAGCGGTGTTCCCGATGAACGCGCAGTCCACCAGTTTCGGACTGCAGTCGATCCAGTTGAAGAGCCCCCCACCGTTGTCGGCCCGGTTCCCGGTGAAGAGGCAGTTGATCAGTGTCGGGCTGCTCCCCATGAAGTTGAAGAGTCCCCCACCACCACTCGGGGTCGAGCCGCCGGTGACCACGAGGTTCTCGAAGACCGTGTCCGGTCCTTCACCGACCAGGCAGTTCATGACCCGGGTCGCACCACGACCGTCCAGGATCGAGAGCGGAGTGCCGTCTTCATCGACGACCCCACGCAGGATGACGGCCAGGCCACGGGGGTCGATCGTGGTCTCGATCAGGTAGCGACCCGCCTCGAGCTGGATGATGTCACCATCCACGATCACGTCGTCAAGCAACGCCTGGATGTCATCAGGTGAGTCCGGCCCGACCAGATAGGTGTCGCCGGAGACCACCGCGGCAGTTCCGAAGACACAGGCGGTGGCGAGCAGGACGGTGGTCATGGACGGCTCCTCGAACCACCAGCCTAGACCATCTTTGACCAGGCCTTGAAGAGGAGCGCCCAGATCCGACCGGGTACACCGCACTCAAACAGGAGTGCATCGACATCCGCCAGCCCGACAGCGTGGGGGCCGAAGAGACGAACCTGCTGTGAAAACAGCGAAAATCAGCGCTGGCTGTGAACCAAGCCGGATGATATCCGACCAAGTGAGACCGGAACGACCGTCCCGCACGGTCTGGGATGGCCGTCAGAAGCAGGGCAGCAAGCATTCAAAATCCACATCCAATAATGGAAAGTTGATTCTTGGAGTCTCAGATGCGTTCTGCCTATACTGGGCGCTGTCCTCGTAAATGGAGAATTCGATGATGATGATGCGACACCTGGCTGCTGTGACAGCGATGTTTGCTGCTGTTTCCGCAGGAGCCGAGACGATCAATGTCCCCGCAGGCGGAGACATCCAGAAGGCGATCAACAGCAGCAGTGATGGCGACATCATCCAGCTCGAAGCCGGTCTCTACGAACCTGATCAGACCCTCAATACCATGGGTCTTGCCATCACGATCATCGGCAGCACCGATAAGAGCGGAGCACCGACCTCGATCCTCGATGGCCGGAGCATCACCAGCTTGCTGAGGGTCGACTCCGGAGAAGGCTCCGAAACCATCTTCGAGAACATCCAGATCCAGAATGCGGATGGTCGAGGCATGCTGGTGAACGGCACCAGCCCGACCTTGAACAACTGCTTCTTCGTTGACAACAACGATGCCGGCGGCATGGGCACCTTCAATGGCAACCCCGTATTGAACAACTGCGTGTTCATGGACAACAGTGGCAGTGCCGGCGGGGGCGGGTTCTACCTCTTCACCGGCAGTGCGATCCTGACCGACTGCGCCTTCACGAACAATTCCACGACGCAAAGTGGCGGAGCCATGTACGTCAACGGCAACGTGACCCTGCGCAACTGCACCTTCACGGAGAACATCTCCAACAACTCCGATTCCGCAGGTGGCGGCGCCATCTACGCGAGCGGCAGCATGGAACTGAACAACTGCACCTTCACCGGCAACAGCACCAGCCGCTTCAACTGCAACGGTGGTGCCATGTACGTCGATGGAAGCATGACCATGAACGAGTGCCTCTTCACGGAGAACTCGACCAGGATCCGCGAGGAGGGTGATGACATCTTCGTCCAGGGAGGCGGTGGCGCGATCTTCATGCTCGGCAGCAGCCCGGTGATCTACGACTGCGTCTTCTCCTTCAACAGCGCGGAGAACGGCGGCGCGATCTTCAACGATGGCGGAACCCCGGCCGTGATCGATACGGTGATCTACAACAATCTCGCAAACGAACTCTTCGGCGGCCTGGGTGGCGGCATCTACACCGTCGAAGGGCCCGAGGATCTGATCCCATCGATCAGTGGGACCACCCTCTGCGGGAACCTGCCCACCCAGACCTACGGGCCCTACGTTAACGGCGGTGGCAATGATTTCACCTTCGAATGCGACTTCTGCGCGGACAGCGACGGGGACGGCTACTGCGATGAGGATGACGAATGCCCCGAAGACCCGAACAAGTTCGAACCGGGTCTCTGTGGTTGTGGCTCGCCCGAAACCGACAGCGACGGCGACGGAACCCCCGATTGCATCGACGACTGCCCGAACGACCCGCTGAAGACCGACCCCGGTCTCTGCGGATGCGGCGTGGTTGACACCGTCACCTACGGAGACATCGACTGTGACGGTGACTTCGACATCGATGACTACATCGCGATGGGATTCGCCTTCGACCTGATCGACTACATCACGGTGGGTGATGCGATCGGCGTCTGCAGGGGCGACCTCAACGGTGACACCAAGGTGGACGGCGCAGACCTCACCATGCTCCTCGGAGCCTGGGGTGTCTGCCCCTGACCGAGGCAAGACCCGGCAAAAGACCTTCGAAAGCCCCGCTTCATGCGGGGCTTTTCCTTGCATGTGGACAGTGATCCGCCTCCGCGGGGTGACCTGCGGGACACGGCGCATGGAGCCGAACGTCTGGACGAGATCAGGCCGCGAACCGGTAACCGGGTTCGAGGTACTGCGCGATCCGACCCTCCTGGCGGAGCTGGATCAGGTCGAGGTGGCTGAGATCGTTGAAATCGATCTGGGCACAACTGCGGACATACGGTTCCCATGCCTCCGAAGAGAGCTCCCATGAGCGACTGATCGCGCAGGACCGCAGGAGCAGTGCATCGACATCCACCATCCCGGCGGAATGACGGCCGACCAGGCGCATCTGTCGACAACCCTGTCGGACCAGTCGACGCTCGATGTCGCCCTTCACGCGGACGATCTCCAGCGCCCTCTTCGACTGACGGAAGATCGCGGACATCCTCGTTCCGGAAAGCCACTGGGCGGGGTGCCCGTCGAAGTAGACGAGCCGGATGTCGAGATCAAGCTCGCGCTTGAGACAGTCGGCCATGGCGTGGGCGTAACAGGCACCAATGCAGAAACCGAACATCACCAGCTGACGACCTGACCGGGCCATGCGTTCGAGTTGTGCACCTCTTCGGCCGAGCAGTTCATCGCGAAACAACGCGATGCATTCCTCCATCGACCTCGCGACAGGTCGTGATTCATCGAGACCGTCGTAGTCGAGCCCCACCACGGTGTTGGCTCCCGGAACGAGGCCGGCAAGTCGTTGGAAGGATCTCGAGAGCCCGTACTGACCCGGGAACAGCACCACCAGGCCGTCGTCATTCGCCCTGGATTCCTCCAGCGTGACCAGAGATTGAGGTGCGGTCTGTTGCGGCATGGATTCCAGGAGCTCGACGAGCGAGGGGATGTCATCGACACCCTGGCCGATCCACCTGCGTGGGTCGCGGCCGAAACGCTCAAGGACGAGCCTCCCCATGTGCTCGAGTTCTCCCGGCGTGCAGGTGGTGTAGTCGATCGTGCCCGGCAACGGCACGGCGTCGACGTAGTGGTCCTTCATCGCCAGCATCGAGAGGTTGTAGAGGTTGTTCGCGAGCTTGCTCATGGGTCGGATCGAGGGACGGTTTCCGGATCGGTCGATATCGGCCTGCCATCCGCAGGCCGGACTCCAGGGATTTCGGGGGAATGCCTCCCGCCCTCTAGATACCTGATCCGAAGGCGCCAGCAAGGCCATTCGGCAAAGGACCGGGACTGGCGACAACTCCAGACCGCACGACCCGCAACGTCGGGGTTATCGACGCGTTTCCGGGCGTGTCGGATCGACGGCACCGTGACTTCGCGCATACCATGGCGGCGTTCGGACACCGGTGAACGCACCGGACAGCGGCGAAAGAGTGAGCAGACGCCAATGCAGATCGACCCCACGGACTCCCCAATCAAGGTCATCGAGGAACTGCGTGAACGGGGTGACGGCCGACGCGTCGTCTCGATCGACCAGCTCTCGGGACGTGGGCACATCCTCCTCGACGGCAGCCTGGCGATGAAGATCCTCAACGCCCCGGACCTGCTCAGGCCGCCGATCCTCAGGCGGATGGTCGGCGAGGGACTGCCCTGGACGTCGGGGGCGGAATGGAAGGATGCCCGGAAGCAGATTCGACCGGGACTGACGACGAAGTCGTTCGACGACTGCCTCCCGGAGATCAGCCAGTCGATCGACGACTTCATGGACCGGATGCGCACGGCCGCTGCCGAGGGGACCTCCATTCCGCTGGTGCCGTCGATCGCGGCAGTGATGCTCAGGATCAGTTCACGTGCGATCTTCGGCATCGACATCGGCATCAACACCGACCACGCGATGACCCTCATGAAGATGGCATCGACCTCGAACCGCCTCGCGGGCATCGGGGTGTTCGACACCCTGGGCAGGATCGGCCCGGAGATCATGGAGGAACTCCGCGAGGGGAAGAACGCGGTCTCCGAGATCTCCAGGGAGATCTACGACCTGGCGAAGGCGGGATCGTTCTGCCCGAGCCGCGCCATGAAGTGCATGCTCGAATGGGAACGTGACGATCCCTCGGTCACGGAGCAACGGGTGATCGAACACACCTCGAGCCTGCTGCTGGCATCGGTCGAGACGACGACCTCGATGATCTCGAACACCTTCCAGTTCCTGGCCGACCACCCGAAGTGGCTCCCGGCGATCAGGGACGAGTTCAGACAGTTCGATTCATGGCCTCCGGAATCGATCAGCGAAGTCGAGAAGCTCGCCACGGTGACCGCATGCTGCCGGGAATCGATCCGACTGCGTCCGCCGATCTGGCTGGTGGCGAGAACCGCTCCCGAACCGATGGTCATCGACGGGGACATCGAGGTCGCCGAAGGCGACCGGATCTACACCTGCCTGTACCTCATCCACCGGAACCCGGAGGTCTGGACGGACCCCGACGAGTACCGGCCGGAGCGTTTCCTCGACGAGGGCCTTCGCGAGGGACAGGAATACCTGCCGTTCGGACTTGGCAGGCACTACTGCCTCGGAGCCCCGCTCGCCCTGACCGAAGGCGCGATGATCATCGGTCGGGTCTGCTCGGAATTCCTCATGCGGTTCCATGATGATGTCGATGATGCTCCAAGGTACGGGTTCCTGATGGGCCCCTCCCTCACCGTCGAGTTCACCCCCGAGTCGATCGACGGCGATGCGAACATGGTTTGAAGCCATCGCCACCGCTGGAGCCTCCGAACGATGAGTGCCGAAGTACAGGATGCATCAGAGATCCTGACATGGCTGCGCAACAGGATCGCGCAGGAACTGAACTGCGAGCCCGACACCGTTGTGCTCGACAAGTCATTTGATCTCCTCGGGCTCGATTCGGTGAGTCTCCTCTGGATCGCAGGCGAACTCGCGGAATGGCTCAAGATCGAGATCACGGCGGCCCTGATCTTCGAGAGCACCACCCTGCCGGATCTTTCCGACCGGATCTTCCAGCTCTATGCCGAGACCCGACAGGCCGGGTGACCCGACCCCTTCAGGCAGGCTGAATCCGCTCTACGGTGACGTTGATCGGGATGGTCGGTTTCAGCGTGATCCCGAGCCGTGCGCCGACCGTGGTGTCTTCGACACGGTGGAACCGATACCGGCCCATGATCGCCCGCAACGTGTCGCGTGCCTCCATCCGAGCCACCCGATTGCCGATGCAGGTGTGACGTCCCCCGCCGAAGGGCATCCAGGCATACCGATGGCGGTCCGGTTCACCGAGAAAACGACCGGGATCGAAGGCATGGGGATCATCCCAGTGCTCGGGGTTCCGATGGGTGTGGTAGACCGAGATCATGAACTCGGTGTTCTCCTCGAGCGGTCCGAACCCGAGATCCGCGACACCCTCCACGATCCGGGTCATGAACGGCACGGCGGGAAAGAGCCGCATCGTCTCGTGGAGTCCAGCGTCGAGCAGCGGCGTCACCTCCCTCGAGACGGCCAGCTCCGCCTCGATGCGATCGCGCCATGACCTGTTCTCGTCGAGCAGGATGATGAACCAGGCGAGGGTCAGGGAAGTGGTCTCGGTTCCCGCGATGAAGAGACCACGGACCTCGTCCTTGACCTGACGATCGGTCAGTTCACCTGCATCACACGCCTCGATCATCCTCCCGAGCAGGCTGCCCGGATCGGGATCGGAGTCCATGATCAGGTCGATCTCCCGGTCCATCGCCTTGAGGGAGGTCCGCACCAGCTGGTGGACCGAGAGATCAAGCGGTTTCTCCACGTCCAGGATCGAGAAGCCGAGCTGGGAGACGGCATCGAAGTAGGCGCTGACGATCGGTGCCTTGTCATGATCGGCGGGCAGGTCGATGTCGAAGGCGAATCGATAGAGGAATCGAGTCGTCATGCGAAGGAATTCCTCGGTCAGCCCGATCACCTCACCCTCTTCCGCCGCGGTCTCCAGCCTTTCGAGGAGTCCGGAAACGACCTGATCGACGATCTCGACATGGAACGGTTCGTTGCGTGGCTGGAAGGAACCCTGTGCGATCCTTCGACGCACGAGCCAGTCCGGCCCGTCGATCCAGACCATCGATTCCCCTGCGATCTTGCTCATCAGCTGGGGACGCACGGCCCGGGTCGAATGAAGGATCGCCTGGATCCGGTCGGGATCCTTGATCTTCATGAGCGGGATCGATGCGTCCATCGGCAGGCGCGACTCGAAGTACTCGTCGCACTGGATGCAATGCGTCGAGAAGCTCACCAGGGCCCCCTTCCATCGAGAGGCGTCCCGGCAGCTCCCCGGCGGTCATGCTCGCTCGCACGGTCAACCACGAGTTCGCTCCTCGACCAGCATCGGAACGTCGTGGCAGGGCTTGAGCACGAGCCCGATGCGCGGCGGCAGCGGGTCGTCGTCCGCCCGGACCAGCCGGAAGGAATGCATGATCCGGCGGGCCGCGACGAACGTCTCCAGCTCGCCGAGCGCCTTCCCCAGACAGAGATGCCGTCCACCGCCGAAGGGGAACCAGGCATAACGATGCGGAAGCTCGTACCCGGGTGCGAACCGATCGGGGACGAAGTCGTTGGGCCGCTCCCAGTAGTCGGGATTCCTCTGGACGAGATAGGTGCAGAGGAACGCCCAGTCACCTTCCTCGAAGTCATGTCCCGAGACGGAGACCGACCCGATCGCCTTGCGCGAGATGAACCAGACCGGTGGGAAGAGCCGCATCGTCTCGAGGATCGCCGACCGGAGTCGGTCGTTCGTCGCTGCCTCGTCCAGCTCGGCCTCGATCACATCCCGCTCGTCGGGGTGCGCATCAAGGAGCAGGAAGAGCCAGGTCAGCACGTTCGAGGTGGTCTCCGCACCCGCGAGGAGCAGGGTGCGGATCTCGTCCCGGACATCCTCCTCCGTGAAGTCAGGCTCTTCGCTCGACTTGCCGAGCAGGACTCCGAGCACGTGGTCCGCCCCGACGCCGGACCGCCGTCCATGATCGATGATCGACTCGATCTCCTCGTCCAGATCGCGACGTGCGTCCTGGAACTGGCGCATCGCGTTGATGTCGAGGGGGGAACGGGAATCGATGAAGGCCATCGAGGTCTCGCCCGCGGAATCGAAGAACCTGATCAGCATCGGCGCCTTGTCGTGATCGACGGACAGTTCGATTCCGAAGGCGACACGGTAGATGAGTCGGGTGGTGAAACGAAGCATCTCCTCGAGCAGGAGGAACGTCTCCCCGGTCCCCGCGATCCGTTCGAGCCGGGACATGAGGCCCGCCACCGCCCACTCGACCTCGGGAGCGTGCCGTTCGGGATCACTCGGCGGGAAGGATGGCTGCATCGCCCGCCGACGTTCCCTCCACTTGTCACCGTCGGAGAAGATCAGCCCGTCACCGGCCAGGGCGCGCATCGTCTCGTTGCGGACGATCACAGGGGAATGCATCACGGTCTGGACATCGGCGGGATCATTGATGAGGATCACCCGCCTCCCTCCCTGCTCACCCGGCTCACTGTCCATGAGCCGCTGGATGCGCTCGAAAGGTTGCAGGAAGTCGTGGGTGGGACCGGCCATGGAGGCATGCTACCAAGACCAACATTCCCGAAGGGCGACGCGAAACGAAACGCCCCCCGCTCGCACGAGCGGGGGGCGCCTGATTCGATCTCTTCTCGTCAAGCCCGGATTCAGCGACGGAGACCCCTGCGGAATTCAGCGAGTCGTTCGTCCGCCTGTTCCTGGGTGAGCCTCCCCGCCTCGACCGCCATGTCGAGACGACGCTTCATCTCCTCGTAGGCCCTCCGGGGATCCCGGACTTCCTCTTCGGCCTCTTCGGCCTCGTCGGCGATCATCCGACGCATCTCACCGAGCCGCTTGCGCATGTCCTCCCGTGAGATCTCGCCGTCCTCGACCATCTTCCTCATCTTCTCGACGGCGGCGTCGAAGTCGGCGCGGGTCATCTTCTTCGCTTCGGCTTCCTCGCCCTTCATGGCCTTCTCCATCCCGTCAAGACGCTCCTGCATCTGTTCGCGAGTCATCTGTCCGGCCTTGACCGCCTCGACCATCCGGTCGACGGCCCGGTCGTACTCCTCCTTGCTCATCCCCCTCTTCGAACCGGCGTCGGCGCCCATCCTGCGCTTCATGTTGTCGAGACGCTGCTGCATCTGCTCGCGCGTGATCTCACCAGCCTCGAGCATCTTGAGCATCTTCGCGGCGGCCTCGTCGTACTCCTCCTTGGTCATCGACGGCTTTCGATCGCCTCCATCGGCGTTCCCCATCCGGCGCCTCATCTCGTCGAGACGCTCCTGCATCTGCTCGCGCGTGATCTCACCGGCTTCGACCATCGCGGCCATCTTCTCCGCAGCCGCCGCATACTCGGCACGCGCATTCCGCTGGTCGGCGGGAGCATGCTCCTCGCGGGCGGTGTCCATGCCCATGCGCCTGGCGGCATCCATGACGCGTTTCATCGCCTGTTCCGCCGTGATCTCACCGGCCTCGACCGCCTTGCCGAGCTGCATCAGCATGCCGGCCACGCGCATGGCGCGTTCCTTGTCGTCGGCGCGGGAGCGAGGGTCACGCTTCTCGTACTCACCGCTCATCCTCATCTTCATCTGTTCCAGCCGCTGGTTCATCTGCTCGCGCGTGATCTCGCCGGCCTCGACCATCTCGGTCATCTTCGCGACGGCGGCGTCGTAGTCGGCCTTCGGCTTGCCCTTGTCCTGGGGCTTCGACTTCGATCCCGAAGCCTTTCGACCACCATCCCTGGACTCTTCCTGCACACCTTCCGTGCGGTCATCCGCCTGAACGGAATCGATGCTGGTGAAGCCACCTGCCACGAGGAAGATTCCGAGGGCGAACGCCATCGGGGTTCGAACGAATGATGCTCCAAGGAAGGCAACGGTCCTGATGCGATGCATGATGTTTCTCCTGATGTGCCGTGAATGACGGGGTGATCGAATCGATCAGGCACTCTACCTGATAACCGATCACCAACGCCCTGAAAGCACCAAGGAACCCCTTGTTTCGACCGCCAGAGGCCGCTGGACACGATATCGTGAGCCGATGGACGACCCGGAGCCGTTCCCAGCAAGCTCCAGCACCAGGAGGAACCGACCATGCACGATGTCATCGATCTCGACGAGAAGCTGAACGCCTTCGATGAGACCTGGCACCCTCGCATCATCGGGTCGTGCAACGGGCAGTACTTGAAACTCGCCCACGGTGAGGGCGCACTCGAATGGCACAGTCACGAGGAGGAGGACGAAGCCTTCCTCTGCCTGCGCGGACGGATCGTCCTTGAGATGCGGGATCGCGAGGTCGTCCTCGAACCGGGACAGCTCTTCATCATGCCACGTGGCGTGGAACATCGCCCCCGGGCGGAACCCACCGCGTCGGTGCTTCTCTTCGAGCCTGCGTCCACCGAGCACCTCGGAGGTGAAGGCGGCGCCAGGGAGGTCGACGTCGACGACCAGCCGTGGATCTAGTCGCCTTCGGCCGTGCGGAGAAATCGATCATCATTCCGGAGAAAGACCATGGCGCTCACCAGTCCGAGCAGGGCGACGAGCGCGCTGCAGAGGAAGGCGACATGGATGCCCCGGGCGACCCCTGCGACGTCATCGGGGTAGAGGTCGACGATCATCGCCGCGGTGACGACCGCGGTGTTGCCCGCGACGATCACCAGGGTCAGGACGGAACCGCTCGCCACGCCGGCCTTGTCGCGCGGAATGGTTCGGATCGCACCGGCCTGCGGCATCGCCCAGCCCCATGAGCAGCCGAAGCCGGCGATCAGCATGCCGGCGGCGAGCCATGGCGCGCTGTCATTGAAGAAGAACAACCCGATTCCGATGAACTGCAGCACCAGCGCGATCCGGGTCAGGGTCACGATGCCGATCCTTCGCTCGATGGCCGGAGCGATGAAGCTCGCAGTCGCAACGCTGACGCTGAGGAAGAGGAAGAGCTCCCCCGCCTCCAGCGCCGAGTCACCAAGGACCTTCTGCAGCTGCAGCGTCACGAGCAGGACCAGCGAGCACCAGGCACTGTTGGAGAGCAGCCCCGTGGCGGAGAAGCCGAGGAAGCCACGGTTCGCGAAGAGCCGGACGTCGATCACCGGCACCCTCGTCCGGAACTCGAACCAGATGAAGAGGACGAGCAGGAGGATCCCGCCGAGTGTCAGGCCGATCCAGGCGGGCATCGTCCAGTAGGGAATCCGGTTGATGCCGATCGAGAACGCGGCGATCCCGGAGACGAGCAGGAAGATGCCGATGAAGTCCAGGCCACCGGTCGCTCCGGGGTCCCGTGATTCACGAGCGAAGATCGCGACCATGAGGAAGGCGACCGCACTGATCGGCACGTTCGCGTAGAAGATCCATCGCCAGCCGAGGCTCTCGGTCAGGACCCCGCCGAGGACGGGACCAAGGGCGGTCCCGAGCGTCGCGATGCCGGTCAGCAGGGCGAGGTTCCTGGCGAGCTGTCGCTGGGCACTGGCATGACTGATGACGGCGGTGGCCAGGGGAAAGACCAATCCGGCGCCGAGCCCCTGCGCGACTCGGGCGAGGATCACCTGGCTCGGTGTGGCTCCGAGGCCGACCCAGATCGAGACCAGGGCGAAGATGACGATCCCGAGCAGGAGCAGTCGCTTCCGCCCGTAGCGATCGCCGAGCGCACCGGCGATCCCGAGCAACGCGCTGGATGAGAGGACGTAACCGGTGACCACCCATTGCAGGTCGGTCGGGCGCACCCCGAGTTCGGCCGCCATCGGCGGCAGGGCGACCGCGACCGCGAAGTAGTCGACACAGACGATGAACTGGGCGAGACCGACGGCGAGCAGCAGTACGAAGGGCATCTTTCGCCCATTGTCTTCGACTTCAGCCATGGCGGGAACCCCCATGGACGAGATCGAGCCGACGGTCCGGATGTTCGACCAGGTGCATGGACGAAGTGTACTGAGAAGACGGGGTCGGATGGCGAACCATCCGACCCCGTCACATCAGGAGAAGCCATCGAACGATCAGTCGCACCCACCCCACACCCCCAGCAGCATGGTCAGGTCACTTCCATCCACCCTGCCGTCTCCATCCATGTCGGAACCGAAGACACCCGTACCGTCACTTCCGAATTCGGAGAGGAGCATGGTCAGGTCCGCACCATCCACCCGACCGTCACCATCGAGGTCGGCATCACAGCAGACCTCGGCGACCACGTTCCCGCCACCATCCTCCCAGGGACCGATGATCTGCCCGACGGTGTTGCCGCAGATACGGGACTGCTCGACGAGACCGGCATGGACACTCGTGCCGAGTCCCCCTCCGTTCCAGGCGGTGTTCCCGCTGATTCGGGACCGGGAGAATCGCGTGTCCGGTCCATCCGAATACACGCCACCTCCGAGGTGTTCGACGGAACAACCCGAGACCTCGAGGCCGTAGAACCAGGCCGGTCCCGCGGAACCATCGATGTCGATCGCACCACCGTAGCGGGCGGTGAGTCCGGGGCCTCCGGTGAAGTCGGAATGCTCGACCACGAGCACTGAATCGAGGATGCTCTCGATCGAACCCCCGTAGTCATTCGCACGGTTGCCGCTGAAAGAGCAACCACGAACCACGCACTGCGCCCGAACGAGCTGGATCGCGCCACCGTCTCGACCGGAAGTGTTCCGGTCGAACTCCGCCAGGGCGATCGAGATCGCGGCATCCTCGATGCTGATCGCACCGCCATCGGCGAGACCACCCATGGTGCTGTTCGAGCGGAATGTCCCGGCCTTGACGTCGACATCCATGCCGAGCGAACGGATCGCACCCCCATCAGCGGATGATTCGTTTCCTTCGAACGTGCAGGTGGTGAATCGACACAGCGACTGCGGGGCACCGCCCTCCGCCGGATCGGCTTGGAGCAGGACCGCACCGTGAGCGGTGTCGGCGAAACGACCGTTGTCCTGGAACAGCGTGCGGTTGAACTCGGACGTCCCGGACATCGACTCCATGTCCATGAAGACGGCGGTCGATGCGACGTGATCGCGGAACTCGGAGTACTGGTCGCCCACCGAACTGCGAACCGCATGCAGCGCGCAACCTGGCGCCTCCGACTCGTTGCCCAGGAACCTGCAGTCACTCATGGCGAGGACGGCATCCACGAGGAAGAGTCCGCCACCGGCGCCTCCATGCGCCATGCAGGCATCGAAGGTGGATCCGGTCATCTGGAGGGAGCCCGCTTCACAGGCGATGCCCCCACCACGGCCGGCATGGGTCGTGGCGCAGTTCACGAAGGTGCAGTCCTCGAGAACATGCTCACCACGCAGGGCATGGAACCCACCACCGGTCGAAGCCACGCAGGTGTCGAACACGAGCCGACCAGCATCGATTCCCCCAAGCTGGTTCCAGGCGATGCCTGCACCGGCGGAGGCCAGGCAGTTCGTGAAGGTGCAGTCCTCGACCATCGGCCGTCCATCGGCACACGGGAACGCCTGATCCTCACAGGACTCGAGTTGGAAGGGGCTGAAAGGCAGGAAACCGATCGCTCCACCTGCCCAGGCACTGATGTTCCTGTCAAAGTCACACCGGCGAATCGTCACGCTTCCGTGGGAGTTCTGGGACGCGATCGCGCCACCGACGGAACGATGGCCAGTTTTCGCAAGCGTCTCCTGGAAGAGGGCAAGCCCGTTCCTGAACGTGCTGTCCTCGATCAATACCGAGGTGTATCGACCCTCCATGCAGATGTGCCCCCCCATGAACGACTGGTTCTGCACGAAGGTGCATCCATCGACCACGAGGCTCCCGAGCGCCATCAGGCCTCCACCCTTGTACTCACCATGATTTCCGGTGACGAAGGAGTTGTGCAGTTCAAGACGGGACTGGCTGTTCGCATAGATGCCACCCCCGTACCAGGCATGATTGTCACGAACGACCGAACTCCAGAGCTGGGCCGAGGTGCCCGGGTCGAGCCGCAGGCCACCTCCGTAGGTATGGCCCGTGATTGCATGCGGAAAGCCCGAACCCCCGATGATGGTGACCCCCAGCAACGAGACGAGGCAATCCTCGCCCTCGAAGCTCCCGATACCGATGGTCGACTGGCCACCGAAACCGTCGATGACCACCTGCTCGGGATCGAAGGGATTGCCGACGATGGTCACGTTCTTGCCGGTGAGATCGAGGTTCTCGTTGTAGACGCCGGGCGCAAGGTAGATGGTGCCCAGGGGACCGGCGTCCGGGAGTGCATCCACTGCGGCCTGGATCGTGGGGAAGTCCTCGGGAACGTCGATCAGGTCCATCCCTTGCGCGCAGAAGCTGGCGGCGAGGATCGACATGGACGCAAGACAGCGTATTGAAGATGAAGTGTTCGCAGGCATGTGGTGGTGTCCTTTTCAAGGGGTGGTCGGAGAGTCCATGGTCCATAGGAAGGAAGGACCACTTCGTGACTGGAAGACCCTTAAAAAGGTGCCTGGATGTCCGGAACGGATGATTTGGCGCTCGTGAACGACGGGTGATTCCCGATGAAACTGGCGGTTCGCACACCTTGACCCCATCTCCCGGGGCCGGGATGATTGGGCACGCCCGGCCCACCTCCCGCGGCGCGAAGGGCATGCACGTGACAGGACCGCCGACACTCGCGATCAGGCAACTGGTGAAGAAGTACCACCAGCGGGTGGCCCTCGCCGGCGTCGACCTCACGATCGAACGCGGGGACTGGATGGCCCTGGTGGGCCCCAACGGTGCGGGCAAGACCACCCTCCTGCGATCGGTGATCGGCCTGATCCGGCCCGACGAGGGTTCGATCGAATTCGAGGGACGAGCGATCGACCCGTCGATCCGGCGTGCATCGATGGGCTACGCCCCACAGGACAACGCACTCCACGAGACGCTGACCACGCGTGAACACCTCACCTACTTCTCGAAGCTGCTCGGCCTCGATCACGCCACGAGAAGGAAGCGCGTCGAGGAAGCCCTGGAGTTCGTCCAGCTCAAGGACCGACAGCACGATCTGGTCAAGGGACTCTCCGGCGGGATGAAGCGACGCCTCAACATCGGTTGCGCGGTCCTGAACCATCCGAGGATCCTGCTCCTCGACGAACCGACGACCGGTGTCGATCCGCTCAGCCGGGCCGCGATCTGGTCGATGCTCCGACAGCTCCGCGAGGAGGGCACCGCGATCCTGCACGCGACGCACCGGCTCGACGAGGTGGAGTTCCTCTGCGATGCAGCGACGATCCTCGGCGAGGGAAGGGTGCTCTATGAAGGCGCACTCGACGAACTCCGGCGAGTCGCCGGTCTGCCGGCCTACGTGCTCAAGCTTCCGGTCTCCGGAGCCTCGGCGTCCGACGAAGGTGCCGAAGGACAGGGAAACCCCAACGCACGGACCATCGAGGTCCAGGACACCCCGGAACTTCCGGAGGCGATCGCGACGCTCGCCTCGCAGGGCGTCGATCCCGCACAGGTCCGGGTCTGTCCCACGTCGTTTGAAACGGTGTTCCAGGCCCTGGTGAAGAGCGGGAGCGGAACATGAGCCCGATCACCTCGACCAGTGCAACCCGATCGAACCGGGAGGAGACCCGGGAAGCCGACGATCAACGAGCGAACCTCGAAGTGGATCCTTCCAAGGCGGAACCCGGCTCGAACACCCGAAAGGCCCACCCGCGAACCAGCAGGAGCACGCCGAAGCTGAAGAAGATCCGGACCAGGGTTCCGGCCAGCCTTCCAAGCAGGCTGCTGCACGGTGCGATCTTCAAGTGCATGGTGTTCACGATCCGGTACGGCTTCAGGGTCCGACCCCGACTCTCCGGCATGGAGCAACTCGATCGGCTCGACGCCCCCTGGATCATCGCCTGCAATCACGTGAGCCTCTTCGACAGCCCCGCGATCCATGCCCTGCTCCCCCACCGACATTCGAAGAGGACGGCGGTGGTCGGTGGTCTCGACTTCTTCGCACCGCGCGAGGATCTTTCGGCCCTGCAGAACGTGTGGCGAAGGATCGTGGTCTGGTTCATCCGCAGCTCGGTGAACGCCGCCCTGATCAACCGTTCCGGTGGTGACTACTCGAATCTCGAACAGATCGAGGACCTGCTCTCGAGGGGATGGAACCTCGTGATCTTCCCCGAAGCGACCCGATCCCGAAGCGGCGAGCTGGGCAGGCTCCGACTGGGCGTGGCGGAGCTCGCCAAGCGGTCTGGCTGTCCGGTGGTCCCAACCCACATCAGCGGGACCAACACCGTTCTTCCGGTGGGTTCGATCCTCCCGAAGTCCGGCACGGTCAGCATCAGGTACGGGGAGCCGATGAAGATCGATCCGGACGGGTCGACGCGGTCGTTCATCGACCGTCTCGGCACGAGATTCGTGGAACTCGCCGAAGAGGAGAGGCTCGATTGAAGGGCAGTGCTCCCACCGATGTGATCGCACGGCTCGGCCTGGCGGAACGACTTCTCGTCGATGGGTTCCTCTGCCCCGGCTACCGCATCGCCCCGGGAATGCTGCGAAGCCTGCGTCCGCTGCTGGTCCGACTGATCTGGGCCAGCGCACCCGACATCCGCAGATCGCTTCGGCGCAATGCCCGGATCCTGCTTCCGCCCGGCAACGACGAGGAGGATCGTCGTCAGTTCGGTCTCGAGGTCCTGTGCGAGATCCAGCAGTTCACGGAGGAACTGGTCCGCGCCAGCAGCCGTGACGAGATCGAGGACGAGGCCGACATCAACTCGATCGGGAACATCCAGCAGTACTTCGCTCGCAGGGAGCGCGGAGGCGGTATCGTGATCGCCACCGCCCACATGGGGTCTTTCGAGGTCGCAGCCTCGGTGCTGGTCCAGATGGAGAAGAAGGTGCACGTGGTCTACGCCCGGGACCCAAGCAAGTCGATCGAGAGAATGCGGTCGAAGCTGCGCAGGGACCTCGGCGTGATCGAACATGCGGTCGACGACGGGATCGAGACCTGGCGTGCCCTGCAGGAAGCGCTGGAACGAGACGAGGCGGTCGCGCTGCCGGCGGACCGGGTCCAGCCGGGACAGGTCGGCTTCGACTGCGAGCTCCTCGGACACAAGACCCGGCTGCCCTCCGGCCCGTTCAAGCTCGCGATGACGACGGGTTCCCCACTGGTGCCGGCCTTCTGCTGGCGGAACCATGATGACGAATACAGGATCACGGTCGAGGCACCGATCGAGTTCGACGGCGAATACTGCCGGAACCTCACCGAGCACCCTGGTGTCAGGAACTTCGTGGAGGCGTTCGAGACGGCCTTGCGCAACAACCCGACGCAATGGCTGATGGTCTTCGACGCCTGGCCGGAATCTCTGGAGAGGACGGACTCATGAAGACCCTGGTGGTGCTCGGCATCCAGT
Source organism: Phycisphaerales bacterium (assembly GCA_022447205.1). Classification (GTDB taxonomy): domain Bacteria; phylum Planctomycetota; class Phycisphaerae; order Phycisphaerales; family SM1A02; genus JAKVBQ01. The sequence goes on along the minus strand of JAKVBQ010000034.1, from coordinate 8,664 downwards.
GGAAGCTGCTCCGCCGCGATCGCCTCGGGCTCGGCATGTTCATCCTGGTGCCGATCGCGTTCCTCACCATGTTCGGCATGGCCTTCGGGGGACTCGGGTCCGGGATGAACATCAAGATCAAGATCGGCATCCTCGATCTGGACCAGTCCATCCAGAGCGCTGCACTGATCAAGGCCGTCGAGAGCGGAAACGACCGCATGCAGCTGGTCCCCCTCAAGGGTGACGACTCGAACGCGGCGATGTTCATCGTTCGCAAGGGCACCTACCCGGGAGCAGTGGTCATCCCGAAGGGGTTCGGAAGCTCGTTGCTGGAAGAAGGCAAGCCCCTCGCCCTCGAACTCTATTACGACACCTCCAACCCGGTCGCACCGGAACTCGCGCAGGGCAAGCTGCTCGAGGCCGCCGGCCGAGGTCTGGCTCCCGCACTGATCGCTCGACAACTCGAGGTTCTGGAGCAGATGGCCGGCCCGCTGACCGAGCGACAGAAGATGCTCAGAACCATGTTGTCGAAGGCTGCCGAGACCGGCACCCAGCCGGAAGGCAGCACCGTGATCCCGATGAACACCAGCACCATCCCGATCAAGGCGATCTCCTCGAGCACCAAGCAGGGCGACCAGTCACTGGTGACCTACTACACCGGGGCTATCGGCATGATGTTCCTGATGTTCTCCGCCTCGACCATCTGCGGCTCTCTCCTCGAGGAACGGGAGAACGGGCTGACCGGTCGTCTGTCCGCTCTCGGCATCAGCCCCACCCAGATGATCCTCGGCCGGTTCTACTTCTCGACGATCATCGGCATCGCCCAGTTCATCATCATGCTTGCCTGGGCGGCGTTCATCTTCAAGGTCTCCTTCACCGAGACCGTCCAGCTGGTGCAGCTGGCATGCCTGGTGCCACTCGCCGCCGCCGCCGCATCGGGACTCGGCCTGATCGTCACCGTGCCCTGCTCGACCCGGCGTCAGCAGTCGACGCTCTCCACGATCATCGTGCTCCTCCTCAGCGCCCTGGGCGGCAGCATGGTCCCGAGCTTCATGCTTCCCGGGTACCTGCAGGATGCAGGCGCATTCGCCTTCAACTGGTGGGCGATCGAAGCCTTCCAGCAGGTCCTCTGGTACGTCTCCCCCGGGGAATCGATCGGGGAGGCGATCGAACGGATCGGCCATGCCCTGCTCGTTCTCCTGGGGACCTCCATCGGGGGTCTGGTCCTCGCCAGTGCCATCTTCCGCTCTAGAACCTAGTATGTGACGTCAGGACACCACACGCCATGAGTGACACACACACCGAAGACATCTACTCGACCGTGGAGGTCGTGCTCCGCGAGGACCTGAAGCTGGGTGATGCCCAGTTCGACCGGAACACCCCCCTCTTCGACGGCACCCTCGGCCTTGATTCACTTGATGCGCTGATGATGGTCAGCGGCGTGGAGAAGCGGCTGGGCGTCAAGCTCCCGAACAAGAAGCTCGGCAAGGAGTCGATGGAGACCATCGACCACTTCGTCGCCTTCGTGGTCGACGAGATGGGTCCCGACGCTTCCGGATCCTGATCGATACCAGGACGGAACAGAGCCATGTCCCTTGATCACCTGATCGAGCGCCTTCCACACCAGCGCCCCTTCCTCTTCGTCTCCAGGATCCTGACCCTGGAACCGGAACATGTCGTCGCGAGCTGGGACGTCCGGGGTGACGAGTGGTTCCTCGAAGGTCACTTTCCCGACAAGCCCCTGGTACCGGGCGTGCTGATCACCGAGGCGCTCGCGCAGGCCGCGGGCCTTGCCGCGGACCCCGGCGAGGAACGGACGGGCGGCATGCTGGTGTCCTCGGACATGCGCTTCCGAACTCCGGTGACCCCACCAGCATCGATCGAACTCGACGCCAGGCTCATTCGAAGCATCGGCCAGCTGCACCTCCTCGAGGTGGCGGCGTCCGTCGAGGGGGCACGTTGTGCCGAAGGCACCCTCGGCCTGCTGGTCGGCGAACACGATGAGGCGGACGCATGACGTCGACGCGAGTCTCCCCCTCGATCGCGATCACCGGAGCCTCCGCCATCTGTGCGGTCGGGACCGATCGCCATGCCGCGGTGCGTCGAATCCTCTCCGGCGAAACCGGATTCTCCGAGGGCGACGGACTCGAGAACCATCCGGAGGACAATCCCAGGGTCGCTCAGGCACTCGATCTCGACGAGAAGATCGGTTGTCGACCGGATCGGGCGGAACGGTACCTGCAGCAGGCGATCAAGGACGCCATCGAGGATGGAGGCTGGACCGGAAGACTTCCGGAAAGGACCGCAGTCGTCCTCGGCACCACCCTGGGCGGGATCAGGCACTTCGGCGACGGACTGCGCAGGAAGGACATCAAGGCCTATGCCCGACTGAACAACAGTTCGGTCAGCCGCTACAGCCTCGAGGGAACCGGCCTGCCCCTCGGTGCCATCTCCCTTTCCGCAGCCTGTGCTTCCGGCCTCACCGCGATCATCAACGGCGCGCTGTTGCTGGAGTCCGGTGAAGCGGACCTGGTGATCGCGGGCGGGTACGACCCGATCAGTGAATTCTCGCTGGGCGGCTTCATGAGCCTCCGACTCGTCGCACCCGATCGAACCATGCCGTTCGAGGCCGACCGGGTCGGCATGAAGGTCGGCGAAGGCTACGGCGTGGTGATCCTCGAACGAGTCGATGACGCGGAACGTCGGGAGGCCGGGATCCTGGGCCTGCTCGACGGATCCGGCGAGTGTTCCGACGCCTACCACCTCACGCAGCCCCAACCGGAAGGAAAGGGCGCGGCGCGCGCGATGGCCAGTGCGCTGACGGCGGGCACGGAGGCACCTCCGGGATGGATCCTCGCGCATGCCACGGCGACGCCCGCGAACGACGGTGCCGAGTACGCGGCCTACGAGAGGGCGCTCGGGACCGACCTCGAGAAGACACCGATCACCGCGCTCAAGAGCCGGCTTGGTCACACCCTTGGCGCAGCCGGTGCGCTCGAACTGGTGCTCGGTCTCACCGCACTCGACGACGCGAAGCTCCTGACCACCGCCGACGGGACGACCGACACCGAGAACTTCCCGCGACTCAACCTGCTTCGAGGCGAGGCACCGAATGCCTCGGTCGATCGCCTCGCGATCCTCTCGCTCGGCTTCGGTGGTGCGGATGCCTGCCTGACGGTCAATCGTGCGGGGACGCCGGCCCCGACGAGACGGGTCATGGAGGAGGACGTGGTCCTGACCGGAATCGGTGCATTGCTCCCGGGCATCGGAGCACGAAGCGGACCGGCATCGGGGCAGGGACTTCATGACCTTGCAGGTTCGGTGGAGAACTCCGCACTGGAAGGACTCGATGACCCACGTGCGACGAGAAGACTCGCACAGATCTCCTGCCTGGCCAGGGCGGTCGGGCGACTCGCCGTGGATGACGCGGAACTGACCACCGAGGAACTGTCGTCATCCGATGCGCTCATCGGATCGTTTCACGGCGCGATCGGGTATTCGCTCGACTACTACAGCGACCTCATCGAGTCCGGGATCGAACATGGCAATCCACTGATGTTCGCCGAGAGCGTGCCGAACATCGGCAGCGCACAGGCCAGCCTCGCACTCGGGATCGGCGGCGCGACGCTGACGGTCATCGGATCGCGAACCGCGGCACTCGAGGCGCTGCACCTGGCCAGGCTCCGCATCCAGAACGGACTGGCGGAACGCGCCCTGGTCATCGGCGTCGAGGAGTCGCACTCGATCATCCGGGAGGTCATGGAGCTTCAGGGACTCCTGCTCCGCCCGGATGGGAGCGCCCAGACGGTCGGCTCCGGCGCGATCGCGTTCGTGCTCGAAGGGGCATCGGCCGCACGTGCACGGGACGCGAAGGTGGTCGCGCGACTCGCCGATACCGGACTGGCCTGGCCCTCGAGCAACAGCCTCAGTGACCGAATTCGGGCCGGACGCGCACTGCTCCGACGGTCCGGAGGGCACCCACCACGCACGACGAAGAGTCCCGGCCCGATCGGCAAGATCGAACTCGCCATCGCGTCTCCCGGAAGCAAGGACGAGGGCAATCGAAGCGAGCTGGGCGCGATCGGCCCCCTGGCGTCGATGCTCGAAGCCATCGAAGAAGGCGTTCCGGCCGCGGTGGTCGCGGCCGACTTCCAGGGAACGAGCGGCCTGATCGTCATCGAACCCTGCTAAACTGGGTGCGAGCACAGGCCATGAGCAGTTCGAACTCCATGCAGACACCGACGCACGCCACGATGAAGGACGACACCACGAATACGTGCGCAGATCACCCTGCACCGGCCTGGCACGCGGCGGGCACCCCGGATGATCTCCCGGGATGGGCACGCGAACTGCTCGACGACCAGCCGGCGAAGGCGTTTCGGAAGGAACACCACGACCTGACCGAATGGTCCGACGGGCACGTCACCCATCGCCGCGTCGTCCTGCACGATGCACGATCGATGGAGGGTGGGGAGTTCACCAAACGCGCCCGGGATGCCTACGCCGACCTGCTCGATGGCATTCCGAAGCGGGACATCTTCCGGATCTGGAACTTCATTCCGGGCATCAATGCTCGTGACGAGAGCGATCAGGACCGGTACATGAGTTTCAACGCCGCTCGGTTCCAGGCATTCGAGGGACAACCGGATGACGAGCATCCCTACCCCCCCGCCTCCGGCGTGGGTCACGAGGGCCGGGACCTGGTGCTCCACCTGCTGCGCGGGAACGTGGTCGTCGAAGCAGTCGACAACCCACGCCAGATCCTTCCCGAACGCTACTCGGAGACCTGGGGCAAGCTGCCGCCGGTCTTCATCAGGAGCGCACTGGTGTCCGGCGTCCTCGAGGATCGGATGCTCATCATCAGTGGAACCGCGAGTGTCCGTGGCGAGGAGACGATGCATGTCGACGACCTCGACGCACAGCTCGATGAGACGATCAGGAACATCGAGGAACTCCTCCGGGCGACCACCGAGGGGGATGACGACCCGAAGCTCGACTCGATGCTGATCTACGTGCCGAAGGCGGAACACCTCGACCACCTCAGGAAGAGGATCATGAACGAGCTCGCAGGCCCGTCCACCACGGCCGAGTTCAGGGTCGCACAACTCTGCCGGGACAAGCTGCTCGTCGAGATCGAGGGAACCATGGTCGTGAAGGCGGGAACGTCATGAAGACGATGACGGGAACAGGCGACGACCGAATGCACGATGTCGCGATCATCGGCGGCGGCCCGTCCGGGGCGACGGCCGCGATCACCCTCGCGGATGCAGGCCATTCCGTGCTCATCGTCGAGAAGGAGGAATTCCCCCGCTTCCGAATCGGTGAATCCTTCCTGCCCAAGACCCTGGAGCTGCTCCAGGAGATGGGCCTCGAGGAACAACTCCGGTCCCACCCGCACTGGGTCAAGCTCGGGATCGAGATCGGCTTCGGTGACGGACGGGCGGACCTCACGCGAATCTCGTTCGAGGACGTGATGGTCAAGTCGGAGCACCAGGCGTTCAACATGCGCCGTTCGATCTTCGACAAGATGCTCCTCGACGCGGCGACCGAACGCGGTGCCGAGATCTCGAGCGGGAACGGGGTTCGTGCAATCGAGAACCTGACCGCCGGTGACGTCAGGCTCAGACTGGAGGACGGCTCCGAGGTCCGCGCCCGTCACGTGATCGATGCATCGGGCCAGGCCTCCCTCCTCGGCCGGGCGATGAAGACCCGCAAGATCATGGAGGAATACAAGAACATCGCCTACTTCGAGCACTTCGAGAACGTGGTCAGGCCGAGCGGGGACCGGGTCGGTTTCGCATCGGTGATCATGTGTCGAGAAGGCTGGTTCTGGTTGATCCCGCTCGACGAGAAGACCACGAGCGTCGGAGTCGTCGTCGACAGCAGGATCGCCAGGAAGATCGATGTCCCGGCGAACGAGCGGCTGCAGTGGTGCATCCGGAACTGCCCGGTGATCGCGGAACGCATGGCGAACGCGGTCGGACCGGAGACCAATCAGGTGATCTCCGACTTCTCATACACCTGCGCACCCTACGCAGGTGACGGGTACTTCCTCGTTGGCGACGCCGCGGCGTTCGTCGATCCGGTCTGGTCCACCGGCGCGACCCTCGGCATGCTGGGCGGTCGGCACGCGGGACAGCTCCTGAATGCCGTCCTCGAGGGCCGACTCTCCTCGAAGCGCGCCGAACGACGACACCACAAGTGGCTGAAGCGACACCGCAACACCTTCCTCAAGCTGATCGGCAGCTTCTACAACCACTCCTTCCGTGAACTGGTGATCGAAGGCAAGGGCCCGATGGAGACCCATCGCGCGCTGATCACGATGCTCGCCGGCGGCGTCTTCCCCACGATCCCCTTCCGGGTTCGGTGGCGCTGGGAGATGCTCATGGTCATGGCGGCATTCCACAGTCGCATCCCGATCGTCGGCAAGCGACGTCCCCATTCGATGCTGACCATGGCAGGCATCAGCTTCGATTCGCCGTTCGAAGGCGTCATCAACGGGAAAGACGACGGATTGAAGGCCTCATGGCGAGGGCGCTGATCGAGCGGGCACTCGAACAGGCCCGCATCGATCCCACGAGAACGGCAGTGAGAAGCGCGGCAGGTGATCGTATGCGCACGCGCGCGGACGTCATCACCGAAGCCCGTCGACTTGCCGCGGAACTCGACCGAACGACCGAGGCAGGGGCGACGATCCTGGTGCAGGGACCCTCGGGTGCGGGATTCCATGCGGCCGTGCTCGCGATCTGGGGGAGCGGCCGAAGGGCCCTGCCCATCGGCCCCCTCAACGAAGCGGACGTCCTGGGACTCATCAACGCGCACCGCCCCGGTGCACGGATCGTCACCGAGGCCGGGCACGAACCGACCGGACGGTCGCACCTCCCGATCCTCGAGGCGAGCTTCGAACCGAGTGAGCAACTCGGCACCCTGGATCGGGGCGAACACGCCTCCCTGCTCCTCCAGAGTTCCGGCACGATCGGTCGTCCCAGGGTCAGCCTGCGCGAGGCTCTTGCGATCGACCGCGTGGCCGCAACGCTCCACGCGACCATCGGACTGACCGAAGAGGACCGGGTCCTCTCCGCACTGCCGATGCACCATGCCTATGGCATCGAACATGCGGTGATGCTTCCGATCCTCGCGGGTTCGGAAGTCATCCAGATGCCGAAGCTCGAGATCGACGTCGCGACGGAACGGCTGGTCTCCGACGCGACGGTGCTTCCCGCCGTTCCTCCGACGATCGACGCGCTCGCATCGAGTCCCGTCCCGAGCACCTCGCTCCGACTGGCCTACACCGCGGGCAGTCCGCTTCCGGTGGCGACCCGGGAACGCTTCGAATCGGTCTGGGGCGTCAAGGTCGGCGACCTCTACGGCGCGTCGGAAGTCGGGACGATCACCTGGGGCTTCGACGGACGCACGACGCCGGTCCGTGGCGTCGACGTGCAACTCGCCGATGACGGGGAACTGATGGTCAGGAGCGATGCGATGTTCGTCGGATACCTGGACGATTCCGAGACGGCACCCTGTCGGGAGCGCATCGCCGAAGGCTGGTTCCTGACCGGGGACCTCGCACGCATCGAGGAGGACGGCACCGTTGAACTCATCGGCCGCGCACGACTCCAGTTCGACGTGGGTGGACTCAAGGTCAATCCGAACGACGTCGAGGACGTCCTGCGGGAACACCCGGCGGTCGTGGAGGTCATGGTCTCCCCCCTGCCGCTGAGCGAGACGGTGAATCGAGTCCAGGCACGAATCGTCACGAGGCCCGATCACGAGGGTGACGAGGCGGCCTTCCTCGAAAGCCTGAGGAAACACGCACGAGCGCATCTTCCCCCGCATCAGGTTCCGAGACGGATCGAGATCGTCGACGCACTGCCGAGGACGCCGTCCGGCAAGCTCATCCGGTCGCAGGCACCCGTCGACCAGCCGGCATGAGCAGCGTGATCGCGAGCACCAGCGCCAGGACCGGCACCAGCAGGCCGTACACGCCCCCGACGAACGCGCCGAGTGCGTAGCCCGCAAGTGCCAGCGCGACGAACCAGGCGGAACCGTGCCAGGCGACACCTCCCCAGAAGATCAGGCCCAGGACGATCCAGCTTCCCGGCAGCCAGGGGGCGAGCAGCGACAGGACGATGATGCCGAAGCACCAGGCGACGAGATAGCAGCGCTCGGTGCGCACGCCCATGGCCGTTCCGGCCCGGAGTGACGGAAAGCGCACGAGCCCGTGCAGGTTGCGACGGAGGGCTGCGGGGCGAAGGGTCGGAAGCAGCGACACCAGGAGCAGCCAGAGGTAGACGGCGATGCCCTCGGTCCAGTCCCTGCCGAAACGATAGTGGCTCTTGCGTTCACCATACGGCGCATAGATGCTCGGGATGACGACGCTTCGCACCTTGAAGCCGGCCCAGACCGCGCGCGTGATGAACTCCTCCTCCCAGGCGTAGCGACCGGAGATGCAGCGGACGGCTTCGACCGCATCGAGCGGGTAGAGCCGCATGCCACATGGCACGTCACCATGGGCGACGCCGCACTGTGCTCGGATCGCGAGGTTGCTCGTCGCGCGACCGATGCGGTTCCGGAGGGGGTACGACTCGGCCAGTGGCTCACGGGAACCGAGCACCAGGACATCGGGACCCTCGTGACCAAGCACCTCGAGAAAGTCCGGAATGCGATCGGCATCGTGCTGGCCAT
>JAKVBQ010000033.1 GCA_022447205.1 Phycisphaerales bacterium | reverse complement strand
GCTGGTGGACCGGTGGCCGCGAGGGCGAGACCCAGCAGCAGCGCGAAGACGATGACGCCGAGCGGATTGCCTTGCACCAGTTCCTCGAAGACGTTGGTCGGGATCAGCTGCTTGAGGATCTTCATCCAGGCCCCGCCGAGTCCATCCTCCTTCGCCACATCCGCCGGGGTGTCGAGCTTTCCTTCCTGGTAGTCGGTCTCGCCCTGGTCGATCAGGCTCATCCGGACCTCGGGGTCGATGCCCGCGCCGGGCTGGATCGTCGTCACCAGGGCGGTGCCCAGGACCACCGCGAGGAGCATCGTCACCAGGTAGTAGAGGACGGTCGAGCCACCGATCACGCCCAGCTTCGAGGGATCCCCGATCGAGGTCACCCCGACGATCACGCTCAGGAACACGATCGGCATGATCAGGAGCTTCAGGGGGCGGATGATGATGATGTTGCCGAGTTCCATCCAGATGCCGTTGAGGGACTCGCCTTCGGTGAGTCCCATGTGGAGCAGCTGCCCCACGATCGCTCCCGCGACGAGGCCGACGAGGATGAGAACGGTGATCAGTGTGTCCTTGCGCATGGGAGCAGGCTACGGGCAATCACCCCGAACAGGCAAACCGCCCGACCAAAGGGCCGGGCGGTTCGGGATCTGGTCCGTGGGGGACGGCTCAGCCGGCGTCGTCCACCTCAGCGGTCGACTGGACGTGGGTCTCCTCGAGCTGAGAGGCGTCCACCGGCCCCGGGGCGTCGGTCATGAGGTCCCCGCCCGACTGGGTCTTGGGGAAGGCGATGACGTCGCGGATGTTGTCGGTTCCGACCAGGTGCATCACGAGCCGGTCGAGGCCGAACGCCACGCCGCCGTGGGGGGGTGCCCCGAAGCGGAGCGCATCGAGGAGGAATCCGAACTTCTCGCGGGCCTCCTCCTGGCTGAGCCCGAGGAGCTTGAAGACCTTCGCCTGCACCTCCTGGTCGTGGATACGGATCGAGCCGCCACCGATCTCGGAGCCGTTGAGGACGAGGTCGTAGCCTGCCGAGAGGCAGCCTCCGGGGTCGCTTTCGAGGATGTCGAACTGACCCGGGTTGGGGCTCGTGAACGGATGGTGGAGTGCCACCCAGCGACCGTTCTCCTCGTCTCGTTCGAACATCGGGAAATCGATGACCCAGACGAAGTTCCACTTGCCCTCGGGGATCGCGTCGGTGTCCTGTGCGATCTTCTGGCGCAGTTCGCCGAGGGCGCGTGTCGCGATCGTCCTGGTGTCGCAGGCGAAGACGACTGCGTCACCCACCTCGAGACCGAGGGCTGCGATCAACTCGTCCTTGATCGGTTCGAGGAACTTGGCGACTCCGGTTTCGAAGCCGTTCTCGGTCAGCTTCGTGGTGGGTGCACCACCCGCCCCGAAGTCCCGGACGAAGGCCGTGTAGCCGTCGGTGACCTTGCGGGTGAAGATCTCCGCACCACCCGGGACCCGGATCGCCTTGACGCAACCGGTCTCCTTGGCGAGTGCCTCGGCGAAGACGCGGAAGTCGGTCCTGGCGGCGATCTCCGAGACGTCGTTCAGTTCCAGTCCGTAGCGGGTGTCCGGGCGGTCGATGCCGTAGCGGTCCATCGCTTCCGCGTAGGTCATGCTCGGGATCTCGCCGATCTCGACGTCGAGCACGTCCTTCCAGAGTCTGCGTGCGAAACCCGTCATCATCGAGATGACGTCGTCGCGATCGACGAACGACATCTCGAGGTCGATCTGGGTGAATTCCGCCTGACGGTCGGCACGCGGGTCCTCGTCGCGAAGGCACTTGCAGATCTGGATGTACCGATCGCATCCGGCGACCATCAGGATCTGCTTGAAGAGCTGCGGACTCTGCGGCAGTGCGTACCACTTGCCCGGGTGCAGGCGGGCCGGCACGATGAAGTCACGCGCACCTTCCGGTGTCGTCTTGATCAGGAGCGGTGTCTCGATCTCGAGGAAGCCGTGATCCATGAAGTAGTCGCGTGCGGTCCGGGTGACCAGCGATCGGGTCTTCAGGATCTCCTGCATGCGCGGGCGTCGGAGGTCGATGAAGCGGTACTTCAGCCGGTTCTCCTCGGCGATCTTCTCCGCTTCGTGCTCGTCGGGCAGGATCGGTGGGGTGTCGGTCTTGGCCAGGATTTCGATGGCCGTCGCCACCACCTCGATGTCTCCGGTGGCCAGTCGTGGATTCGCGCCCCCGGCTCGCGCCCGGACCGAGCCCTTGATCGCCACCACGTCCTCGCGGCGAAGCCCGCGCCCGGCCTCGACCACCGCGGCGTCCGCATCGTCTCCGTCGAACACCACCTGCACCAGGCCTTCACGATCGCGAAGGTCGATGAAGATCAGGCCGCTGGAGTGATCGCGATAGGTGTTGACCCAGCCGCAGACCACGACTTCAGTACCTTCGTGGTCGGAGCGCAGGGTGCCGCACATGTGGGTTCGCTTGAGCATTCGGGATCCTTGATTGGAGGCTTCCAAGGGGGGAAGGATACCCGAGTGAGCCATGGCTGGTACCGTTGTTTCCAGAATGACCGACGAGTCCCCCAGGACCATCCTGTTCACTGCCTTCGAACCAAGCGGCGATGCTCACGCGGCCGGGATCATATCGGAGCTGCGTCGCAGGCATCCCTCGATCGAGGTCGTGGCCTGGGGTGGTCCGAAGATGGCCGAGGCCGGGGCGACCATCATGGCGCATACCGCCGAGGATGGCGTGATGGGCCTGGGCGGGCTTTCCCGGATCCGCATGCTCTATCGCGAACGGGCGAGGATCCGGGCCTTTGGTGCCGAACGGAACCTCCTCCTGCACGTCGGCGTCGATTCGCCGAGTGCGAACGTGCGCATCGCACCGGTGACCAAGTCGCTTGGCGCGCCTTATGTCCAGTTCGTCGCACCCCAGTTCTGGGCATGGGGCCCCTGGCGACTGCGCAGGTTCAAGCGGCTCGCCGCGAAGGTCCTCTGCATCCTGCCCTTCGAGGAGGCCTGGTTCAGGGAACGTGGTGTCCCCGCTCGTTTCGTCGGTCATCCCGTGGTCAACGAGCCGCTCGTCCCCTCCCGGGTGGAGGAGGAACGTGCAGGGCTCGACGAGCCTGACGGTTCGCCACGCATCGTGATCCTGCCCGGCTCCCGTCGCTCCGAGATCCGGATGAACACCCGGCTCCTGCTCGATGTCTTCCGTGCGCTTGCCGAACGACATCCCGGGGCGACCGCCGTGATCCTCGCCGCCAAGGAGGACCTGGTCCCCCTGATCGATGAACAGTGTCCCGAGGGCCTGCCGTCCGACGTCACGGTGGTCACCGGGCACCTCGAGGGCTGGTTCGACTGGGCGGACCTGGCGTTGAACGCATCCGGCACCGTCAGCCTCGATCTCGCCCGCCAGTCGGTCCCGATGGTCGCGGCCTATCGCGTCGGTCGTTTCTCCTACCACGCCTCGGGCTTCCTCCTCTCCATGAAGGACCGGCTGCTTCCGAACATCCTCGCGGGACGTCGGATCGTGCCCGAGTTCGTGCCGCACATGTCGGATCCCCGTCCGATCATCGAGGCCGCGGACGGGCTCCTCCGTGATCCGGAAGCGATGGAACGCATGCGCCGTGAATTGAACGAGGTCGTGGCGTCCTTCGGACACCACGACCCCGCGGTCGAATCGGTTGATGCGATCGAGGAGCTGCTGGGCAGCGACCTCGATCGCGGATGAGACGCGATCAGTTCGCGTCGCCGTCCTTCTTCGCACCAGGCTCCAGCTCGCCGTTCCTGAGGCGACGCATGTAGTCGTGGTACTTCGTCATCGCGTAGGCACCGAAGAGGAGCATGATCGGGATGTTGGCCCAGAGCATGATGCCGGTACCGAGGTCGGAGAGGTTGCCGATCTCGCGGGCGGTCTTCACCAGTGGCAGGGTCGCCACCACGATCAGCAGGCAGTAGATGATCTTGTAGAACGGCACCAGCGTGGTCCCGAAGAGGTACACCACGCCCTGTTCGCCGTAGTAGCTCCAGGAGATCATGGTGCTGATCGCGAAGAGCCAGGCGGCGATCAGGATCAGCCAGTTGCCGAAGCCCGGGAGGTCCCGGTTGATCGCGTGTGCGGTCAGGGTGGCGCCGACGTACTCCTCGTAGACGTTCGGGATCGCGGTCGGCATGGTGTCCGAGCCGATCATCGACGCATAGATGCCCACCGAACCATCATCGCTCGCGATCGGCTTCCAGCGGATGTAGCTCTCGGCTTCCGGGTCCTCGGGGAGGTGCACGATGCCGTTGAACACCGCACGGTTGGAGCCGGTCTCTTCGGCGACGCTCTCGCCGCCGGTGACGACCATGAAGACCCTGTCGCCGTCGCGCCACGCACCGTCGATCCGGAGTGAATCCTCGCTTCGTTCGGGAAGCTCGGTGCGGCCCGCCATGCTGGTGGGGTCCGAGTCGGCATCCCTGAAGGCGGTGGGGGTGCCCAGGATCCAGCCGGCATCCGCATCGTGACTCACGAGCGGGGCCTGCGCGAAGCGTGCGTCGGCTCCCTCGCCGTCATCCGTGCCACGCGTGAGTGCACCGGTCGAGAGGATCATCAGCGCGGTCAGCGTGCAGACCACCAGGGTGTCGATGAAGGGTTCGAGGCCTGCGACCACGGACTCGCTGATCGGTTCCTTGGTCTGGGCGGCGGAGTGCGCGATGGGGGAGGAGCCCTGTCCGCATTCACTCGAGAAGAGTGCGCGCTTCATGCCCCAGAGGAAGGCGGTGCCGACGGCGCCACCGACGAACGCTCCACCGGCCTCGGAGGCGCCGAACGCGGAGCTGAAGATCATGCCGAAGACGGCGGGCAGCTCACCGATGTGCATCACGAGGACGACGAGTGCGGTGATGACGTAGAGCAGGCACATGAACGGGACGAGGACGCCCGCCACCGAACCGATGCGCTTGATGCCACCGAGGATGACCATCGCCACCACGATCGCGAGGATCAGGCCGCTGACCCACGGTTCCACCTGGAGGACCTCCTCGGTGATGCCGCCGACGCTCCAGGACTGGAACATGTTGCCGCCGGTGACCGCCGAGATCAGCAGGGTCACGCAGAAGATGCCGCCGATGATCGTGCCGAGCCAGCCGAGGCCCCAGGCCTTCATGCCCTCCCTGACGACGAACATCGGTCCACCGTGCGGATTGTTCGGGTCGGATGTGTCACGGAAGAGCATCGACTGCGCCACTTCCGTGGTCTTGATCGCCATGCCCAGGATGCCGACCACCCACATCCAGAAGACCGCACCGGGACCACCGATCGCGATCGCGATCGCGACGCCCGCGATGTTGCCGAGGCCGACCGTCGCGGAGAGCGCGGCGGAGAGGGCCTGGAAGTGACTGATCGCGCCCGGGTCATCGGGGTCGTCGTACTTCCCGCGCGTCACGGCCACGCCGTGGGTCAGCGCGCGGTACTGGCTGAAGCCGCTCCACAGGGTGAAGAGGACGCCGACACCGAGGACCACGTACAGGACCCAGTCGGCCCAGATGAAGCCGGTGATCATCTCGATGAAGTCGTTGAATCCGTCCATGTCATGGTCTCCAGGGTCGTGGCGCACCGCACCGTTCGTGCGTGCCGGAGGTTGTTGTTTGAAAGGTCAGTGCCAGAGTGTGTAGAGAGCCTCGTTGGCGTCGAAGAGCCCGATCTTCTGGGCCAGGACCACGAGGACCATCGCCGGTGCGATGAAGCGGATGAGGAAGAGCCAGATCGCGTAGGCGAACGGATGCTCCTCCGAGAGTTCGGTGTCCCGAAGACGCTTCGGCAGGAACCAGCCCGCATAGATCGCGATCAGCAGGCCGCCGATCGGCAGGAGCCAGTTGCTGGCGACGAAGTCGAGGGTGTCGAAGAAGTTCATGCCGAAGCCCGAGGTCCAGGAACTGAAGAGGAACCCGTCACCCGAGCTGAAGGCGACCAGTGCGCCCACCAGGCTGATCATCAGGCCGATCACCAGGGTGGAGCGGACGCGGGACCAGTTCCAGCGGTCGATGAGATAGCTGGCGCAGACCTCGAGCAGGGAGATCGCACTGGTGATCGCCGCGAAGCTGAGCAAGGAGAAGAAGATCGCGCCGAGCAGGATGCCCCCGGAACCGATCTCCGCGAAGGCGAGCGGCATGCTGATGAAGACCAGGCCGGGGCCTGCACCCGGATCCTGCCCGAAGGCGAAGATGATCGGGAACATCATCATGCAGGCGAGGAGCGCGATGCCGGTGTCGAGGCCCGCGATCCAGACCGACTCGCCAAAGAGCGTGCCCTTGGACTTCTGGTAGGACCCGTAGGTGATCAGCGCACCGAGGCCGATGCCGAGCGAGAAGAACGCATGGCCGAGCGCCTCGAGGACGCCCGAGGGCTTGAGTGCGTGCGCGTCCGGCTTGAAGACGAAGGCGAGCGCCTCGCCGAAACTCGGCAGGGTGGCGGCGTAGATCACCAGCCCGATCATCATCGCGATCAGGACCGGCATCAGGATCCGGCAGGCGAGTTCGATGCCCCGGGTGACGCCCGAGGCCACGATCGCCATCGTCAGCGCCATGAAGAAGACCGCCCAGAAGGTGCTGGTCCAGCCGTCTTCGAGCAGGGAGACGAACTTCGCCGCCATGGCGTCACCAATCACCTTGTGCCTGTAGTTGGTGGTGGCTTCCAGCCGGATCGCCTCGTCGCTCATCGCCGCGACTTCGGCCTCCGCTTCCGCGAGCGCCTCGGCTCGGGCGGCGTCAAGTTCGGATTGGACCGCCTCCACGCTCGCGACCGCGGCAGCAAGGGCAGGATCGATCAGCAGGTTGGCGCGGCGCTCCTCCGCAGCGACCTCGGGAAGCCTCGATGTTCGATTGTCATCGGGTTCCATGGCCAGCATGAATTCCCGATAGAGCTCCCAGGTACTGGGCGGAAGGCTGTTCTCGATCTCGGCGACCTTCGGCTTCGCGATCCGCTCGGCGCGATCCTCGGTCAGCACGAAGGCCATGTCCTCCAGCGGCTGGGTGGCCTGGTAGTTCAGGCTCTTCTCGAGTGCTTCGGCCCGCACCGGCTTCGAGAAGTCGACCAGGTGCTTCACCGTGTAGTCCATCGTCCAGCCGGCGACCACGATGTAGAAGCTCGCGATGACGAAGGCGGCGACGATGCCCATCCAGCCGATCAGCGACCAGCCGGTCCGACGGCCCTGCAGGACCTCGAAGGCGACGACGGGCTGCTTCTGGGCGCTGCGACCGATCATGATCTCGGCCGCCAGGATCGGGAGGCCGACGAGCAGGATGCAGGCCAGGTAGATCAGGACGAACCAGCCACCACCGTTGGTCCCCGTGATGTAGGGGAACTTCCAGATGTTGCCGAGCCCGACCGCTCCGCCCGCCGCTGCGACGATGAAGCCGAATCGACTGCCCCAATGTGCCCTTGGCGTGCTCACGTCACTCTTCACGTCGCTGTCCTCCGAGATGCCTGGGAGTTGTCGGCCCGGCCCCCGGTCCGGAGCGCATCGCCTGTTCTTCAGCTGGTTCGAAGCCGCTGTCGCACACGCCCCGCTCCAGCGCTCACGATGATAGTGCAATCCAGCTGCCACGAGGGTCGCGGGGGGAGGTGCTTCCGGTGCCGGAGGTTGGTACCATGGGGCCGATGCGCGGATATCGACTGCGTGAAGATCTTGATCGGCACGATGCCCAGGGCTTCCAGCTTCCCCTCGGGGTCGAAGCGGTCGGCCTGCCCTGTCCGACCCAGGGGTACACCCTCGAGTACAACGCGGCCGAGGTCGAGGACGCCGATTCCTACTCCTTCCACGTGGTGGCCAGCCACGAGCATGTCCGCACGATCCTGCATGCCGCCCTGACGCTGTTGCCTTCCGAGGTCTTCCCGGTCGTCGAGGTCGGCTCCAGGGACGCCTATCGATCGATCGATGTCTTCTCCGCGGGTGTTCCGACCGCGAAGCGTGACTTCATGAAGGTCTGGTCGGAGTTCGAGCCCTTCCTTCTCGAGGACGCTCAGATCGGTGCCGGCGCGAGCTCCATCGAGCCGGAGATCGAGATCTTCCTCGATGCCTGGAAGGGTGTCTCGATCCATGTCCCGGTGCGGATGCGGGAGGAGGTGGAGACGATGCTCGTCGGGCTCGGCCTCCAGGAGGTCGTCGAGACCTGGCCCAGCAACATCGAGAACGAGGTGGTCAACAACTCCCGGGTCCGCGACGTTCTCGTTCTGGAGGACGACCAGTCCCCGGACCTGGACGAACTCCTGCTCCAGATGCGGGAAGCCTGGTCACTCGAGCTCGACGTCGAACGCGACGTCAACGTCGATGAAGGTGGTCGCCAGCTCGGGTTCACGCTCTGGCAGGCGATCATCGTCGTCGAACCCCATGACGAGCAGGCGGAGCGGGGCGCCTACGTCACGATCTGGTCGACGGCGACCTCGATCCAGCAGGTCGAGGAGCTGGTCAGCGACGCCCTTGCCGGCATGCCGGAATGGAGCTTCCAGTCGATCTATTCGATCGATCGCGTCGCCTTCGATGAACGACCGGATGAACTCGGGGACCTTCCTCCGAGACGGGCCGCACCTGCAGTGCACACCATCACCATCGACATCTGGGGCGAGGGTGGAGAGCCCGGACCGAGGGAACCCTTCCCCGACGACTCCGGGAACGATGATTCGGGGAACGACGGCCAGGATGATGACGCGGCATGACTGCGCAGGACGGCAATGCCGAATCAGGGCCCTGGTACCGTGACGGACTCGGTTTCCAGTGCACCATGTGCGGCAACTGCTGCACCGGCCCTCCCGGAGCGGTCTGGTTCGACGACCAGGAGGCCGCGGACATGGCTCGTGCCATGGGGATCAAGCTCGAGGACTTCCTGCGTCGCTTCACCCGCAGGATCAACGGACGCCGCAGCCTGAGGGAACGACACACCCGCCATGGATTCGACTGCGTGCTGCTTGATCGGGAGACCCAGCCCGGTCGGGGGTTGTGTCGGGTCTACCGTGCACGGCCCACGCAGTGTCGTACCTGGCCCTGGTGGAGCGAGAACCTCGAGAGTCCCGAGGCGTGGGACGAGGCGAAGAAGGCGACCCCGTGTCCGGGGATGGGGCAGGGCTCGGTGGTCCCCCTCGAGGAGATCACGATCCGACTCACGGAATCGGAAGAGGCCTCCCGTCGCTGTGCGGATCCCGACTGGTGATCCCTTCAGATGAAGTGAGGACATGGATCGACCTGGCCCGCGATGATCGGGTCGGTGAGGTCTTCAGGCTGATCTTCGAGGAGAGTGCCGAGACCGTTCGGCGGGAGCGTCCACTCTGCCTGGCGAGCGGTCGCTGCTGCCATTTCGAGGCTCATGGTCATCGCCTGTACGTCACGGGGCTTGAAGCGGCCTGGTTCATCGACCAACTCGCCGAGCGGACGAACCGGCTCACGATCCCGATGGTCGAAGAGGCCCGTCGCAGGGGTGACTGTCCGATGCTCGAGGACGGGCTCTGCACCGTGCATGACATCCGTCCGTTCGGTTGCCGGAGTTACTTCTGCGACCCGCGTGCAGGCTGGCAGGAGGCGGCCTACGAACGCTGGCACGCCCGGGTCCGTGCCCTGCACGAGGAACTCGACGTCCCGTATGCCTACGGGGAATGGCGTGACATGCTGACACGCATCCTCGAGTTCGACGGCGAGCCCTGAATGAAAAGCGGCCCCGCACCGAGGTGCAGGGCCGCTTGAAGTATCTGGTGGTGCGAGCGGGTCACTCGCCGGGAGAGAGTTCCTCTCCGCCGGTGGTTTCCGTCGGCGGTTCGGCGATCGCGACGTCGGTGGCGTTGCTGTCCGCCTCCATGCCGGCCTCCATGCCGTCTTCGGAGGTGAAGACCTCCATCACCGTCTCCGCACGTTCGGCACCCATCGCCTCCGCATGCTCCGCGGCCTCCGCGAGCATGGCGGCATCCGCTTCCTCCTCGATGGTCGGCTCGTCGACGAGCTTCTCGATCTTGAGGTTGCTGTACTGGTCGAAACCGGTACCGGCGGGGATGAGGTGGCCGAGGAGGACGTTCTCCTTGAGTCCGCGGAGTTCGTCCACCGCGCCCTTGAGTGCGGCTTCCGTGAGCACCTTGGTGGTCTCCTGGAAGCTGGCACCGGAGAGGAAGGATTCCGCCTGCAGGGATGCCTTGGTGATCCCGAGCAGCAGCGTTCGGAACGCGGCGGGCTTGGCGCGCTTGGTCTTCGCGGGCTTCTTGCCTTCCGCATCGGCGACGGCATTGGCTTCCTTGACCTCGTCCTTGTGGACGAGCTTCCCGGCGGGAAGCGAGGTCTCGCCCGGATCATCGACCCGGACCATGGTCGCCACGCGCTCGTTCATCTCGCGGAGGATGTGCCGGTCGACGATCTCGTTGGGCAGGAGTTCCGTGTCACCGGTGTCGATGACGTGGAGCTTCCCGAGCATCTGGCGAAGGACGATCTCGATGTGCTTGTCGGAGATCGGGACGCCCTGCGCGCGGTACACGTTCTGGATCTCGTCCAGCATGTACATGTAGAGCGGCTCGACACCCTTGATGCGGAGGATGTCCGCAGGGATCTGCGGTCCTTCGGTGAGTGCGTCGCCACTCTCCACCCGGTCGCCGGTGTGGACCAGCAGGGGCTTGCCCTGCGGGACGTGGTGATCGTGCTCGAGGCCGGAGTCGCTGACCACGCGAATGGTCATCTTGCCCTTGCGCTTGTCGGAATACAGCTCGACCCGACCGCCGATCTCCGCGAGGATCGTCGGATCCTTCGGGATCCTGGCCTCGAAGATCTCGGTGACTCTGGGAAGACCACCGACGATGTCCGCGCTCTTGGAGGCTTCCTTCGGCTTGCGGGCGAGGATCTGGCCGATCTTCACGTCCTGGCCGTCGGTCACGTCGATGCGTGCCTTGGCGGGCAGGTGGTGGAAGTCGAGGATGTTGCCTTCCTCGTTCTCGATCGTGATCTGCGGGTTTCGTTCACCCGTGTGTTCGATGACGATGACTTCCGTCGTGCCACCCTTGCCGACTTCACTTCGCACGGTTTGGTCTTGAATGATGTCCTTGAAGCGGACCATTCCCGACTTCTCGGCGAGGATGACGTCACGCTGCGGATCCCATTCGACGACGATCTGGCCCTTGCGGACCTTGTCGCCGCTCTGGACCTGCAGGGTCGCGCCGTAGGGAACCTTGAACTTGTCGACTTCACGGCCCTTGTCGTCGAGGATCGCGGCTTCACCGTTGCGCTTGAGCGCCTTGATCTCGGTGTTGCCGTCCTCGTGTTCGACGACGACCTCGTTGCAGTCCCGAAGTTCGACGGTGCCGCCCTGCGGCGCCTTCCAGCTTCGTTCGACCATGCCCTGGACGGCGACGCCGCCGGTGTGGAACGTACGCATCGTGAGCTGCGTTCCGGGCTCGCCGATCGACTGTGCCGCGATGATGCCGACCGCCATGCCCTGCTCGACCGGGTGGCCGGTGGACATGTCCATGCCGTAGCACTTGGTGCAGACACCGCGTGCGGTCTGGCAGGTCAGCGGGCTCCTGACGTAGACCTGGTTGATGCCGAGCTTCTCGATCTGTGTCGCGATGTCGGAGTCGATGATCTCGTTCTTCTTGACGATCACCTGGTCGGTGAGCGGGTTGATGATCGCATCGACCGCGGTGCGTCCGATGATCGCCTCGCTGAGCGGGACGTCGACCTCCTCGCCCTTGAAGATCGCCCGCTTCGGGACGCCCTGGGTGGTGCCGCAGTCGTGCTCGAGCACGGTGACCGACTGGGCGACGTCGCAGAGCTTGCGGGTGAGGTAGCCGGAGTCCGCGGTCTTGAGTGCGGTGTCGGCCAGGCCCTTTCGTGCGCCGTGCGTCGAGGAGAAGTACTCGAGGACGTTGAGGCCCTCTCGGAAGTTCGCCCGGATCGGGGTCTCGATGATCTCGCCGTTGGGCTTGGCCATCAGGCCTCGCATGCCGGCGAGCTGCTGCATCTGGCTGGTGTTGCCTCGTGCACCCGAGTCGGAGAAGAGGTGGACCGGGTTGAGGTACTTGTCGCCCTCGCTCTCCTGGATCGAGGCCTCCTGCCCGTCGTCGAAGCGACGGTCGTTGGCCAGGGTCTCCTGGAGCTTCTTGGTCAGGTCGCTTCGGCACTGTGCCCAGAGGTCGAGCAGGTTGTTGTGCCGTTCGCGTTCGGTGATCGCACCGCCCTGGTAGGCCTTCTCGACGCGATCCGCCTTCTTCTGCGTCTCGTCGAGGAGTTCCTCCTTCATGACCGGGATCCTCAGGTCGGCGATGCCGAGGCTGAGTCCCGAGGTCGTCGAGCTTCGGAAGCCGACTTCCTTCATCCGGTCGAGGATCTTGATCGTCGCGGGGCGGCCGAGGTTCTCGAACGTGTCGTCGATCACCCGTGCGCAGCCCTTCTTGCCGAGCGAGCAGTTGTAGTAGGGCATGTCGACCTCGTCGGGAGCGAACTCGTTGACGAGGATCTCGTTGAACATCAGCCTGCCGACCGTGGTCTCGACCCGGCGGTTGGTGGGCATCGGTTCGACACCACCGCTCTCGCTGGTGACGGTCCTGACGAACGGCTGCAGTCGGACCATGATCCGCTCGTGGAGCTTGATCGAACCGGTGTCGTAGGCGAGGAGCGCCTCGGGGATGTCCTTGAAGCTCGGCAGTTCCTCCGGCTTCCGTTCGTCCTCGAGGTACATCGTGGTCATGAAGTAGACGCCCATCACGATGTCCTGCGACGGCGACACGATCGGGTTGCCGTTGGCGGGGCTGAAGATGTTGTGCGTCGACAGCATGAGGACGTGGGCTTCCGCCTGTGCCTCGACGGAGAGTGGCAGGTGGACCGCCATCTGGTCGCCGTCGAAGTCGGCGTTGTAGCCGGTGCAGACCAGCGGGTGGATCATGATCGCGTTGCCTTCGACCAGGACAGGCTCGAAGGCCTGGATGCCCATGCGGTGAAGGGTCGGGGCGCGGTTCAGGAGCACCGGGTGGTTGCGGATCACCTGCTCGAGGATGTCCCAGACCTCCGGGTCACGTCGCTCGAGCATGCGCTTCGCGCTCTTGATGGTGTCCGCGAGGCCCTGTTCCTTCAGGCGGCGGATGATGAACGGCTGGAACAGCTCGAGGGCGATCTTCTTGGGAAGGCCGCACTGGTAGAGCTTGAGTTCGGGTCCGACCACGATGACGCTTCGCGCGCTGTAGTCGACGCGCTTGCCGAGCAGGTTCTCGCGGAAGCGGCCCTGCTTGCCCTTGATCATGTCGGTGATCGACTTGAGGGGGCGGTTGGACGAGCCGAGGACCGGGCGGCGGCATCGACCGTTGTCGAACAGGGCATCGACCGCCTGCTGCAGCATGCGCTTCTCGTTGCGGATGATGACCTCGGGTGCGTTGAGGTCCATCAGCTTCTTGAGGCGGTTGTTGCGGTTGATGATTCGACGGTAGAGGTCGTTGAGGTCGCTGGTCGCGAAGTTGCCGCTTTCCAGGAGGACCAGGGGGCGCAGGTCCGGCGGGATCACCGGGACCACGTCGAGGACCATCCATGCGGGGTCGTTCTCGCTGTTGCGGATCTGCTCGACGATCTTGAGTCGCTTGGAGAGATCCTTCTCACGCTGCTTGCTCTTGGTCGTCGAGAGCTCGTCGCGCAGTTCGAACGCCAGTTCGACGAGGTCGAGCTGGTTGAGCAGTTCGCGGACCGCTTCGGCGCCCATCATGGCGGTGAAGCCGGAGCCGTTCTTCTCGTAGGCCTGTCGGTATTCGTCCTCGGTCAGGACCTGCTTGTAGGCGAGGTCGGTGGTGCCGGGGTCGGTGACCACGTAGTCCTGGAAGTAGATGATCTTCTCGAGATCGCCGGTCTTCATCGCGAGCAGGTTGCCGAGACGGCTGGGCATCGCCTTGAAGAACCAGATGTGCACGATGGGCGCGGCCAGGTTGATGTGTCCCATGCGCTTGCGACGCACGCGGGAGTGGGTCACCTTGACGCCGCAGCGGTCACAGATGATGCCCTTGTACTTGGTGCCCTTGTACTTGCCGCACGCGCACTCGTAGTCGCGTTCGGGTCCGAAGATCCGTTCGCAGAAGAGGCCGTCCCTTTCGGGGCGGTAGGTGCGGTAGTTGATGGTCTCGGGCTTCTTCACCTCGCCGAACGACCAACTGCGGATGTCGTTCGGGCTGGCGAGGGTGATCTTCACCGAACCGTAATCATTGACTCGATCGTAGACGCTCTCGGACATGGTCTTTGAAGCTCCCCTGGAGGGTTGCTGGAAGTGCTGTTCGTTCGACGGAAGAAGGACGCTCGGGGCCTGATCAGAGCAGGACCGTGTCGTTGAGCTGTTCCTTCTCGAGTGTGATGTTCATGCCAAGGCCCTTGATCTCGTGGCACAGGACGTCGAACACGACGGGCATGCCCGCCTCGAGGGTGTTCGTGCCCTTGACCATCGAGTCGTAGATCTTGGTACGTCCCTCCACATCGTCGCTCTTGACGGTGAGGAGTTCCTGGAGGATGTAGGCCGCTCCGTAGGCTTCGAGGCCCCAGACTTCCATCTCACCGAAGCGCTGCCCACCGGTCCTGGCCTTGCCACCGAGCGGCTGCTGGGTGATGAGGCTGTACGGGCCGGTCGCACGAGCGTGGATCTTGTCGTCCACGAGGTGGTGCAGCTTGAGGAGATACATGAAGCCGGTGGTCGTGGTCTGGTGGAACGGTTCGCCGGTGCGACCATCGTAGAGCTGGACCTTGCCGGTCCTGGGCATCTTGGCGAGGAGGTCACGCGGGTGACCGGGGTCGCCTTCACCCGCCTCGAACTTCGCGAGCCGGTCGTCGACCATGTTGTTGGCCTCCTCGATCGCCTCGAAGATCTCCGCTTCGGTCGCGCCGTCGAAGACCGGGGTCGCGGCCTGGAAGCCGAGGACCTGGGCCGCCCATCCGAGATGGGTCTCGAGGATCTGCCCGACGTTCATGCGGCTCGGCACGCCGAGCGGGTTGAGCAGCACGTCGACCGGGGTGCCGTCCTCGAGGAACGGCATGTCCTCTTCGGGCACGATGCGGGAGATGACACCCTTGTTGCCGTGACGGCCGGCCATCTTGTCACCGACCGAGAGCTGGCGCTTGCTGGCAAGGTAGACCTTGACCATCTCGAGCACGCCGGAGGGGAGTTCGTCGCCGCGCTTCATGTGCGCGAGGCGGCGTTCCTTCTCCTCGGCGATCGCGAGGATGCGGGGCCAGAACTGTCCCTTCACGAGCAGTGCCTTCTCGCGGGTCTCCTTGGAGCCCTTGATCCACTTGTCGTTGAAGTTCTCGATCTGTTCGAGGATGACTTCCGCGATGTCGCTCGCGCCGACCTTCTGACGGGTCGAGGGGTCGATCATCTCGGTGTCGGCGGCCTCGTTCAGGCTGTCGACCATCTGGCGGAAGAGCGCGATGCTCTTGTCGTTCATCTCCGCCTCGTAGTCGCTCATCGACTCCTTGAGGGCCTTCTTCTGGTCATCGTTGAGGTGCATGCGCTTGCTGAAGCGCTTGGTCCCGATCACGATGCCTTCGGTGCCTGCGGGCACCTCGAGGGAGTCGTTCTTCACGTCCTCGCCGGCGCGGCCGAAGATCGCGTGCAGGAGCTTCTCCTCGGGGCTGAGTTCGGACTTGGACTTCGGACTGACCTTGCCGACGAGGATGTCGCCGGGGCCGACACGGGCACCCATCCTGATGACGCCGAGGTCATCGAGGTTGCGCAGCATCTTCTCGCTGACGTTGGGGATGTCCGCGGTGAACTCCTCCTTGCCGAGCTTCGTCTCGCGGATCTCGACGTCGAAGCTCTCGATGTGGATCGACGTGAACACGTCGTCCTTCACGAGACGCTCGCTGATGACGATCGCATCCTCGAAGTTGTAGCCGTCGAAGGTGTTGAAGGCGATGAGGACGTTCTTGCCGATCGCCAGTTCGCCGTCCTGGGTCGATGCACCGTCGGCGATGGTCTGCCCCTTCTTGACCTTCTGGCCCATCTTGACGATCGGCTTCTGGTTCTGGCAGGTTCGCTCGTTGAGGCCGACGAACTTGCGAAGGACGTACTCATCGGCGTTGTCGATGATGATGCGTTCGCTGTCCGCGAAGGTCACGGTGCCGCCACGGCGGGCCTTGATGACCATGCCGCTGTACTCGCCGACGACCTTCTCCATGCCGGTCGCGACACAGGGGGGGTCGACGATGATGAGGGGCACGGCCTGCCTCTGCATGTTCGAGCCCATGAGTGCGCGGTTGGCGTCATCGTGCTCGAGGAAGGGGATCAGCGAGGCCGAGACCCCGACGATCTGCTTCGGCGAGATGTCGATGTACTCGACTTCGTTGGCGTTCACGCGGGCGAGTTCGCCGTCGATCCTGGCCAGGACGCTGCCCTTGGCGAGCTTGCCCGCCGAGTCGAGGCTGTCACTGGTCGCGAGAACGCGCTTGAGTTCCTCGTCTGCGCGGAGGTATTCGACGTCTCCGGTGACCACGCCCTTCTTCACCTTGCGGTAAGGAGTGAGCAGGAAGCCGTAGTCGTCGATCTCGCTGTAGATCCCGAGCGACGCGATCAGGCCGATGTTGGTGCCTTCCGGCGTCTCGATCGGGCAGATGCGGCCGTAGTGGGAGATGTGGACGTCGCGGACCTCGAAGCCCGCGCGCTTGCGGTTGAGGCCGCCCGGCCCGAGCGCGGAGAGACGACGTTCGTGGACGAGCATCGAGAGCGGGTTGGTCTGGTCGACCACCTGCGAGAGCTCGCTCCGTCCGAAGAAGAAGTCGATCGCACTGGAGATGCTCTTGGAGTTGACGAGATCGGCGATCTTGCTGAGTTCGTCCGGGTCCTTCACCGACATGCGTTCCTGGACGGTGCGTCGGAGCTTCAGGAAGCCCTTGCGCATCTCCTCGACCGACAGCTCGTCGAGCGTTCGGAGACGACGGTTGCCCAGGTGGTCGATGTCGTCGATGTGGGCACGGTTGCGCTTGGAGCGCAGGTCCATGATGTACCGGATGACTGCCAGGAAGTCCTCGGCACGCAGGTGCTGGACGTCTTCCTTGCAGACGGTGTACATGTCATCGTCCTCGAACTTCCGGTTGATGCGGAAGCGACCGACCCGACCGAGACGGTATCGGTTGTCGTCGAAGAACTTCTCCTGGAAGAGGTCCCGCGCCTTGTCGACCTGGGGCGGGTTGCCCGGACGCAGCCGTCCGTAGATCTTCAGGAGTGCGGCCTCGTGTTCCGTGACTTCCGCAAGGAAGTCGAGGCGTTCCTCGGCGAGGGTGTTCAGGATCAGGGGGTCTGCCGCGTTGCAGATGACCCGGATCGTCTTCAGGCCGGAGGCCTGGATGGTCTCGATCGCATCGCCGATCATCGCACCGGGTCGGCAGAGTTCCTCGCCGGAGTCGGTATCGATGATCAGTTCCGCCGAGTAGTGCTCGGGATGCAGCTTCTCGACCTTGAGATCCTCCACCTCGTAGAACAGCTCCAGGAGCTTGTCGGTGGAGGAGTACTTCTCGTCGAGCGCCCTGAGGAAGGTGGTCGCCGCGAGCTTGGTCGACTGGTCGATCCGCATCGCGAGGACGTCCTTCTTGGTGACCTCGATCTCGATCCACGATCCGCGCTCGGGGATGACGCGGGCGCTGTGCAGCGGACGGTCACCGAAGCTGGAGACGATCGAGAAGTCGACACCCGGGGAGCGGTGGAGCTGGCTCACGATGCAGCGTTCGGCACCGTTCACGATGAACTCGCCGCCACCCATCATGATGGGGATCTCGCCGAGGTAGATCTCCTCCTCGGGGACCTCGTCGACGCCGTCGCGATGCAGCTGCACGCCGATACGGAACGGTCGTCCGTAGGTCAGGCGGAGCTCGCGACATTCGTCCGGCGTGTAGCGCGGCTCGTCGAGCTTGTAGTAGAGGTACTCGAGCCGCATCGTTCCGTCGTAGGACTCGATGGGGAAGACTTCCCGCATCAGTCCTTCGAGGCCGCAGCCCTTGTCTCTCTTGTCGAATGGTTTATCGAACTGGAGGAATCGTTCATACGACACCTCCTGGACTCGAACGAGGTCGGGGACCGGAATAGCGTCGCCACGCTTGGAGAAGTCCCGAACGGTCATGTCGTTCATCGACACCTTCCCTCGAGGGTGATAGAAGCGTGCGCACCTTCGGCAGTCCGAGGTCCGGATTGATCGATGCGCATTTGCTCGTACTTGGAATTAAGGCCTGCTCGCCGACAAGCGTAGAAGTGTAAACCCCCCTAAGAGCGAGAACAATACCACTCGAAGGTCAAATTCCGGGTTTTATTCAAGATTATCGACACGGCGGTGGGGCCAGCACAGGCCAAAGATCAACGAACGTTGAATTTGAGGGGTCGGATCGTACTCAAAATGAACAGGGAGGCTCTCGATCGAGAGCCTCCCTGGAACGTGCCGAATCGTGGCCTGGGGGCGCCACGGAAGGCTGGCGGGGTCACTTGATGCTGACTGCGCCGCCGGCTTCCTCGAGCTTGGTCTTGATGTCGTTGGCTTCGTCTTCGGAGGCCTTTTCCTTGATGGGCTGGGGAGCGCCGTCGACCAGGGCCTTGGCTTCCTTGAGGCCGAGACCGGTGATCTCGCGGACGACCTTGATGACCTGGATCTTCTTGTCGCCGGCACCATCGAGGATGACGTCGAATTCGGTCTGCTCGGCAGCGCCGCCTTCGTCGCCGCCACCACCGCCGGCAACCATCACGGCGCCACCAGCTGCGGGCTCGATGCCGTAGGCATCCTTCATGTAGTCGGTGAGGTCGACGGCTTCCTTGAGGGTCAGGCCGGCGATCTCGTCTCCGAGCTTGGTGATCTTCGCGTCGAAGCTCTTGGCTTCTGCTGCGGGGGTTTCTTCAGCGGTGTTTTCTTCTTCGGACATCTTGGGTCTCTTTTCTGTTCCGCGTTCCGAGAGGCGCCGCTTCGGCGACGTTTAACCTTGTTTGGCCAGTCGGTGACGCTGGTGAAAAAGTCGGTTCATCAAATACTGGTGGGAGGGAGTCAGCCGACGGGGCTGATGGTCTCCCCCTTCTCGAGTCGTTCCTGGATCTCCTTGACCACGCCCAGGATGTTGCCGCCGGGTGCCGAGGCGGCGCCGACGACCTTCTTGAACGGGGCGAGGGCGATCGCGACGACCTTCGCCTGGGCTTCTTCCTTGGTGGGGAAGTCGCTCAGACGCTTGACGCCTGCGGTGCCTTCGAAGAACTCGCCGTCGAGGATCGCGGCCTTCAGTTCGAGCGCGTCGAACTCCTTGGCGCAGCGAACCAGCTCTCGGGCGACCTCGACCACGGAATCGGCGCCGGTGACCAGGGCCGAGGGGCCGCTGAGTGCCGGGGCCAGGCCTTCCAGCGGGCCACCGCTGAACGCCTTGTTGGCGAGGGTGTTCTTCACGATCGTCACGCGGATGTCGCTCTTGGAGAGCTGGCCGCGGAAGTTGTTGTTGTCGTTCGCGTTCATGCCGCGAATCTCGATCACCACGGCACTGTCAGTGTCGCTGAAGCGGCGCTGGTAGTCGGCGATGATCATTTCCTTGACGGGCTTGCTCATAGGTTGCTTCCTTCTGGCTGGACCGTCAGACGGCGATCTCGATGCCCGGGGTCATGGTCCCGGAGATGACGAACTTCTTGAGGTAGGTTCCCTTGCTGGCCGCAGGTCGGATCTTCTCGATCGTGTCCGCGAAGTGCTGGAGGTTCCCGAGGAGTTGCTCGTCGGTGAAGCTCATCTTCCCGACGATGCAGTGGATGTTGCCACCCTCGTCGTTGCGGTATTCCTGCTTGCCTGCACTGTAGTCCTTGACGGCTTCGCCGATGTTGGGAGCGACGGTGCCCGCCTTGGGGGAGGGCATCATGCCCTTGGGTCCGAGGACCCGACCCAGTCGGCTGACCACCCGCATCATGTCGGGGGTGGAGATGGCGACGTCGAAATCGAACCAGCCGCCCTCGACCTTCTTGACGAGTTCCTCGCCACCGGCCTCGACGGCACCGGCTGCGATCGCTTCCTCGACCTTTTCCGCGGGGCAGAAGGCCACCACCCGGGCGGACTTGCCGATGCCGTGGGGCATCGAGATCGAGCCACGGAGGGCCTGGTCGGCCTGCTTGGGGTCGATCCCGAGGTGGACGACCACATTCACGGTCTGGTCGAACTTCGGGGCCTTGAATTCACGAAGCTTGCCGACCGCGGCCGAGAGTTCCATCGGTTCCTTCGGTCGCATCTCTGCGTTCGCCTTGTGTCGCTTGAATCGTGCCATGTGCTCAGCTCCCCTCGACTTCCACGCCCATGGAACGGGCGGTGCCAGCGATGATGAGCGCACCGGCTTCGATGGTGTGAGCGCTCAGGTCCTCCATCTTCTCCTCCGCGATCGCCCGGCACTGATCCATCGTGATCTTGCCGACCTTGTTGGTGTGCGGTTCGCCCGAACCCTTCTCGATTCGTGCGGCGTCCTTGATCAGGACGGAAGCGGGGGACGACTTGATCTCGATGTCGAATGATCGATCGTCAAAGACGGTGATCAGACAGCCGACGACCTTGCCGTTGAGTTCACGGGTCTTGTCGTTGAACTGCTGGATGAACTGACCGGGGTTGACCCCGGCGGCACCAAGAGCCGGACCCAGCGGCGGTGCAGGCGTGGCCTGACCTCCGGGGGCGGTGATCTTGAGCGTGGTTGATACCTTCTTGGCCATGAGCTTTCGTACCTCCCACCACGGGTCACCCGGCAGACGAGCCTGGTGTGCGACCGGACCGGCCTGGTCCTGGGTCACCCCGCAGTAGTCCTTGCGGTGTTGAATGTCGAGCGGGGCAGTCTAACCGGTCCCCCGGGCTGGATCAAGACTCCAAAAAGCAACCACCCCCGGCCCTGAGGGCCGGGGGTGGGGTTTCTTGCCGTCAAGGCCGCCGGGATCAGCCTGTCCAGTTCCCGAGGAGGGCGGCCAGGTCGGAACCATTCACGATGCCATCCTCATTGATGTCGCCGTTGCCGCTGGTGCCCCAGTTCCCCAGGAGGACCGACAGGTCCTGCCCGTCGACCTGGCCATCGCCGTTGAGGTCGCCCAGGAGCTGGTCCGGCGGGACGCAGCTGCCGGCACCGAAGGCATCGATCGCCGCCTCGATGACCGAACCGGATGCCGCGTCCTCCGCGATCCAGCGCATCTTGCAGAGCGTGGTGGGGGTGACGTAGTCGACCACCATGATCTGCTTCTCGAACCAGCCACCGCTGGACTGGCTGTCGTTGGGGCCGACCTGTTCGACGAGAACCCAGGTGGCTCCGTTGTCATTGGTGATCTCGGCCCTGAAGACGTCGTTGCCGGGGTCGGCTCCGGTTCCCGAGCCGGTGTTGTCGTACCACTGGGCCCAGGTGACCCTCGTGTCCTCGTCCGCGACGAAGCGCTTCGAGGTCAGGATCGTGGTGCCGCCATCGACATCGGTGTTGGCATCACAGCTGCCGGGCCCGGTGAGGAAGCAGCTTCCCGAGCCGTCGAAGTCCGTTCCCGGTGCACCTCGGGTGGTCGTGCCGCAGGGGGCGCCGATCTCCCATCGCCCGGTCTCGGGGCCTTCGGCGTCTCCACTCACCGACCAGGTCAGGCAGCAGCCACTTGGGATGTCGTCGAGTTCGAAGCCGATGTTCGAGCTGTACAGGTCACTGGTGTAGCTGGCGCCACCCACGGCCTGGATGCTGAACGAGTAGTCCGCGTTTCCGGGACAGACCAGGGTCGGGAACGTGCCGCTGAAGGAGGTCGGGGAGTTCGCGTTCATCGGAACGGTCTGGGCCCCTGTGCCGTCGTTCACGGTCAGCGTGCAGGTTGACGGGTCGACGGTCACGCCCGCGGTGATGATGGTCACCGTGACCGGCTGGCCTTCGGCGTAGATCACGTCCAGTTCGCCGCCGGAGATGTTGAAGTAGACGTTCGTGGCGACGGTCACCGTGACCACGGCGCTCGACTGGTTCCCGCTGTCGTCCGCGATCGTGTAGTCGAAGCTGTCGGCCCCGGTGAAGCCATCCTGGGGGGTGTAGCGGAAACGGTCCCGCCCGTTGGTGCCCTGGGCCGGGATCAGTTCGACCAGGGCACCTCCGTCGGTGGTGGTGTCATGGTCGATGACCGAGATCGCACCGCAGCTCAGTGCGATGTCGTTGACCAGGGCATCGAGGACCACGATCTCGTTGATGTCGATCGCGTACTCGTCGTCCGCTGCGACCGCGCCTTCACCGGCACCGGTGTATGAGCAGGAGATCGAGTCCAGGTAGTCCAGCACGACCTCTTCCACGCGTGGGTGGAAGATCATCCGCATGTTCGCGATGCCGCCGCTGCAGAGATGGCAGTAGCTCATGATCGTCCCGTTGGGGATCACCGAGCAGTCGTTGTTGCCGCATCCGTCGATCGGGGGGTTGTAGCTGTCGTGGGTGTGGCCGGTGCCGAAGCTGTGCCCGGTCTCGTGGGAGAAGACCATGAGGTCCCAGTTCTGGCTGCTGTTGTCCTGGATCGGGTAGGGGAAGAAGCCGTTGAGGTTCGCGCTGAGGGCGTAGGCATAGCTGCCGCCGCAGAGGCCGCCGAGCCAGGCCACGCCGCCGCCGAGGCCACGACCGGAGAGGAAGTGGGCGAGGTCGCGTTCGACCGAGCCCATGTTGCTTTCCCAGTACTCCCTGAACTCCGTCAGCTGGCTGGAGGTGTTGGACGACGTCCACGGGTCGGTGGTCGACCAGAGTCGGATGTAGTCGATCTCGAGGTAGGTGTTGAACTGCTCCTGGTAGATCTCGCTCGACGCGGTGACCAGCAGGGAGGCATAGGCGTTCGCGGCGTTCTGGCTGGCGAACATGTCGAGGTACTCTTCGTCGGTCTCGATCGCGAAGCCGACCTTCCGGCAGGGCAGCGTGCCGCCTCCTGCCAGACCGCCCTCGTCGCTGTTCTCGGTTCCACCGGCGTGTCCGTCGATCTCGAGCAGGGTGCAGGCGACGGGAGCCAGCTCAAGGGCGGCTTCCGGCATCAGGTCCGCTTCGAAACTCAGGATGGGCTGGTCCGAGCCCTGCGGTCCGCTCGAGACGAGGAAGGTTCGCTCGCCCAGCCGGACGTAGCCGGTGGTACCCATGTCACCCTGTGCAAGCATCGCATCGGAGTCCGGCTCGCCCTCGACATGTCCGGTGAGCACGACGATCGTCGGTGCAGGCAGGTCTACCTCGGTGACCGAACCATCGGCCTCGAGTGACGCCAGCACGAACCGACTGTCGGGGGTGATCGACCTGGATTCGCGCAGGACGAGGTTCACCGTGACATCCAGACCGAGCGGGACCTGTTCGACGAGGACGTCCTGTCCGGAGTCCCTCGACCTGCGTGCGATCGCATCGAACCCGGCGAGGTCGGACGAAACCGTTGAAGCGCTGAACGCGCGCCACGGACTCGGCTGGTTGGTCCGGACGATGGGGGAGTCCATCCGATCGAGGATCGGAGGAGGCGTTCCATCGGTCATCGTGGTGGCGGCCAGGGTGAGACTCAGGAAAGGGAGAAACATGGAGTGCTCCAGTGTGGGGATCAGGCTGGCGCGGCGTGGGATGCGTCCAGCCTCATGTGTGCAGTTCGTGTCGGGACATCAGCCTTCGGAGGGATCCGGTTCGGTGAGGAGCCGCCTCCGATGTTCTATATGTACGGGATCAAAAGCGCCTTTGCGGCCTCGAAACCCGATCTTTCTCGATTTCCTGCCCTTGCGGAGGGTGGTCGAGGCCTCAATCCTCGGTCGATCGGGATTCGGACCTTCCAAGCCTCCTGGGAGGGCCCCAATGACAGCCGCCCCGACCTCCGCATGGGGGAGGTGGGGGCGACCTGGGTTCACAAGCGAGCGGTGTCGAGTGGGGGGCATCAACACCGCCTGCCGCCTGGGAACAAGTCGAAAAAACCCGCGCCGCCGACAAGCATCCACTCATCGGGGCCGCCCTGGTCGGTACCGACCTTGGCGGTGAGCATCACCGAGTCCGGGGTCCTGGATCCACCTGCCCGGCCAGGGCAACCGATGAACGAAAGCTCGGAGAAGGCCGGGTCGTTGATGGTGGATTCAGATCGGGATGTCCATGTGACGCCCTGGCGATCGGATGAGGCTGGGGATGTTCCCCGGAATGAAGGAAGCCTCGTCGGCCCGACCGTGATGCCGTCCTCCTGATGCATCACGGTCCGGTCGATCCGGACGGCAAGGAACGACTTGCCGCCGTGGACGCCGATGGAATCACATGAAGGGTCGGATGGTCCTCGCCGGTCTCTTGAGGATACGTCGCACCAACCGGCATGAACCGCTCCGACGCGGGTAACAAAGCCCTGCCCGGCCGCGGAACGTCGGGGCAGGGGTGCATGATGGAGATCAGCCCCGGAATGCCGATCTCCGGTGCACTGTGTGTCAGTGCATCCAGTCAGGTTGTCGACGAGGCTCGAGCCTCGCCAGGTATCGGCATCACGCAGGTCGGAACCGGTTCCGAACCTGCTCGCCACGAGTCCTCCCACCGCCACCTTCCTGCCGGCACACCTGGCAGGATCCGTCATGCTGCACGAGTCAATTGAAGCATCGACCAAGCCTTTGGTTCCCCCGAAGGGCTCGGATGATCCGGATGCCGACCACGTTCCGTTCGAGGTGTGCTCGACGTGTCGTGGGGCGGACCGGAAGACGATCGCCTGCTCATTGGTGCCGTGCCTCTCGGGGCCGGCAACTGCGTGCAGCGATGCAGTTGCCGGCCGCCTTGAGGCCAGGTGTGGCTCGTTGCCGGAGCGGCCCTGTCGGAAGGGAGCAGCGGGCTCGGTGTGGGGTGCACCGTCGATCGGGAGGAGCTCGATCGACGTTGTCATTCCCGCCTGCTCGATCCAGTGCACTTCGGTTCCGGCATGGAGAGGGGTCATGCCGGGATCGATGTGTCGGGGCAGCTCCGGCGAAGAGCCATGCACACGCGGTGAACCACCTCGGGCGGGGAACTCGTCCGCCCGGAGTTGCTCGGCTGGAGCCGGTGTGCGGTTGAGGGAGAGGGCAGTTGTCTTGTGGGCGCTGTTGGGCATTCTGGCCTCAGGTCTGTCACCAAAGATCAACGATCGTTGATTGAATGCTACAGGTTATAGACGCCTTGGCAAGCGCTTTGTCCGGAAAAAGGCTCAAAAGGGGCCTTCAGGGGCCATCAGGTGGTTATTCGCTGGTGCCCAGTCCGAGCGCGAGGCTACAGAAGACCTCGACTCCGGTCTTGATTGCCTCGTCATTGAAGTCGAATCGGGCGTTGTGAACGGACGGCATCGCCTGTTCGCCAGGGGGGAGGAGTCCGAGGAAGAAGAAGCAGGCGGGGACGCGCTCTCCGTAGAAGGAAAAGTCCTCACCGCCCATGACCGGATGCTCGATCGGGCGGACCCAATCGTCGCCGAGCACTTCGCCGGCCGCTCGTTCGAAGGTCGCCACCGCTCCGGCCTCGTTGCGGGTGACCGGATAGCCACGGATGAAATCGACCACCGCCGTACAGCCGTGGGCGCTGGCGATCCCGGTGGCCACCTCGCCGATCCGACGTTCCAGCATCTCACGCGTCGATTCCTGCAGGGAGCGGACGGTGCCGCTGATCCGGACCGTGTCCGGGATGACGTTGAACGCGTCGCCTGCCGTGAGCTGCGTGATCGAGATCACCGAGGAATCGAGCGGGTTGGTGTTCCTCGAGACGATGCCCTGCAGCGCCTGGATGATGCTCGCCGCGCAGGGCACCGGGTCGGTGCAGCTGTGCGGCATCGCGGCGTGGCCGCCCACGCCCCTGATGTCGATGATCACCTCGTCGGCGGCCGCAAGCAGGGGGCCGACTCGGGAACCGACGGAGCCCACCGTGCTTTCGGTGTGACCGTGCAGGCCGAACATCGAGCCGACCGCAGGACCGATCCTGGAACCGTCCAGTGCACCCTCCTCGCACATCCGCTTGCCGCCGGCTCCGCCTTCCTCGGCAGGCTGGAAGACCATGGTCACGGGCTGGGGGAGTGGGGATTCCGCCGAGAGCCTCGAGAGGACGCGTGCCGCGCCGATGAGGATCGTCGTGTGTCCGTCATGTCCGCATGCATGCATGCGACCGTCGATGCTCGACGCGTAGCCGAGGCCGGTCTCCTCGAGGATCGGCAGGGCGTCCATGTCGGCGCGCAGCCCCATGGCCGATCCGGTCTCGCCGGGGATGTGTCCAAGGACCCCCGTCCCGCCGGCCAGGCCGGGAACGAACTCGACCCCGGCCGATTCGAGTTCACGCTGGACGACACCGCTGGTCCGGGTCTCCTGGTACTGCAGCTCGGGGTGGGCGTGGAGATCGTGCCGGATCGAGATCAGGTGGGGGAGTTCCTCTTCGATCAGCTGTCGGGCACGATCGAGACGCTGGCTGGTCTGGGTGGTCATGCCTCCCAGCCTACCCGCGGTGCGTTGCCCGGTCACGAGCGCAGTCGAGGGAGGCCGACCGATTCACGACCATCGTTCACCCGGGCGAGGACGTGCTTCTCCTGCCGGAGCAGCCTGGTCAGCTGGCTCATCGTGATGCCGAGGATGCCCGCCGCCCCGGCGACGTCGTATTTGCGGGCGATGATCACGTCCAGGGCCTCGGCAAGCAGGCTCGGGTAGTCCTCGTGCTTGGGGTTCACCGGCATCTTGGTGCCCTGGCGGCGAGCTTCCCAGAGCCGGCTCGGTCGGTGGTTGTCCCGGCCCGTCGGGGTACGGACCTTGATCGCAAGCTTCATGCGAAGCCGGAAGAGCGCCTTGGACCGATTGACTCGCTGCTCGCGGCGTTCGGTCGCCCGTGACTCGATGCCGGTCTCGGGGTGGACGATCCGGACTCCGGTCTCCACCTTGTTCCGATGCTGGCCGCCGGGTCCCGAACTCCGGCCGAAGGAGATCTCCACCTGTTGGAGCAGCTCATGCTCCTCGAGGGTGGCCGGGTGTGGTTGTTCGACGTAGATCGACCTGGGGTCGATCCAGGGTGGTCGGTACCCCATGGTTCACGCCCTCCCACGCGAGGTCGGCTGGGCGGTGGTCGTGAGTGGGTCACGATCACCCCTGAGGAATCGATGATGGGCGGAGACGGCGAGCATGGCGGCATTGTCGACGCAGAACGCCATGCCGGGCAAGTGCAGCTCGAGCCCTCGTTCCTCGGCAAGCGATTGCAGTTCACGGCGAAGAAGTCGATTGGCGACCACGCCACCTCCGGCCAGGACGGTCCGCGCTCCCGTCTGGTCGAGGGCCGCACTGGTCTTGCGCATCAGTGCCGACACCACCGCCGAGCGGAAGCTCGCGGCAAGTTCCATCCGTTGTGACGGGGTCAGCGCTTCCACCGATCGTTCGAAGATCGTCCGTCCATCCTCGCGACGGGGCTTGCCGCGGATCGCGTAGAGCATTGCGGTCTTCACGCCGCTGAAGGAAAAGTCCAGCGAGGACTTCTTCATCAGCGAGATCGGCAGTTCGGTCGTCAGCTCCCCCTCGTACCGTTCCGCCAGTTCATCCAGTGCCGGGCCGCCCGGGTACGGCAGGTCGAGCATCATCGCCGCCTTGTCGAACGCCTCGCCTGCCGCATCATCGATCGTCCCACCGAGGCGCTCGAGCTCGAGCGGCCCCTGCATCGCGTGCAGGCTGGTGTGCCCGCCGCTCACCGCGAGTCCGACCGCCGGCCAGGTGACCTCCCGGTCCCCGAGCAGTCCGGCGAGCAGATGGGCCTCGACGTGGTCGACGCCGAGGAAGGGAATCGACAGGCTCCAGGCGACGGCCTTGGCGAGACTCACCCCGACCAGCAACGCGCCGATCAGGCCGGGGCGTGTGCCTGCTGCGACCGCATCGAGCTGATCCGCCCGGATGCCCGCTTCCGAAAGAGCCTGGCGGACGACGGGAAGAACGCGTTCCAGATGGGCGCGAGAGGCGATCTCCGGAACCACGCCCCGGTATTCCTCGTGCAGTTCATGCTGGGTCGCGACGACGTTCGAGAGCACCTCACGTCCGTCGGCGACCACCGCCGCGGCGGTCTCGTCGCAGGAGGATTCGATGGCGAGGATGAGGGTCTTTCCGGTGTTCACGGGTTTCGTCCCATGCTGCAGAGGGTACCGAGTCCTGAGCCGCTAGACTCCTCAGCTCGAGATTGGAGTTCCATGGAAGAAGGCGTCCGCACCAACATCGAGGTCGAGGCTGAACGGGCGGTGCTCGTGAAGGTGCTGCTGACCCGCGAGGAGCAGTCCGGCGAGGACCCTCTCGGGGAGCTCCGTGCGCTCGTCCATTCCGCCGGCGGGCAGGTGGTGGGGGAGCTGCTCCAGAAGCGTGAGCGTCCCAAGGGATCCAGCTATCTCGGCAAGGGCAAGCTCGAGGAACTGGTCCATCTCGTCGAGATGGTGGATGCGAAGGTCGTGGTCTTCGACAACGAACTCGCGCCCATGCAGATCCGGACAATCGAGGAGGCGGTCTGCTGCAAGGTCCTCGATCGAAGCGAGCTGATCCTCGACATCTTCGCGACGCGGGCTCGGACCAGGGAGGCTCGCCTGCAGGTCGAGATCGCCCAGCTCCAGTACACCGCACCGCGCCTGCGGGCGATGTGGACGCACCTCGGCCAGGTCACCGGCGGTGCACCGATCGGCGTGGGTACCCGTGGTCCCGGTGAGCAGCAGCTCGAGATCGACCGTCGAATCGTCCAGAAGCGACTGAGTCAGCTTCGTGAACGACTGGTCGACGTGCAGAAGCGAAAGATCCGCGAGGTGGATCAACGGACCCTCGAACACTTCACCGTGGGACTGGTCGGTTACACCAACGCCGGGAAGTCGACGCTCTTCAACACCCTGACCGAAGGCGGCGCCTACGTCGCGGACCAGCTGTTCGCGACGCTCGGCACCAGGGTCGAATCCTGGCCGCTCGGTGGGGGAGCCCGCGCGCTCCTGTCGGACACCGTCGGCTTCATCAGCAACCTGCCGCACCACCTGGTCGCGAGCTTCCGTTCAACGCTCGAGGAGACGGTCCGTGCGCACGTGCTGGTCATCGTGCTCGACGTCTCCGATCGGAATGCGGTGATGCAGTACGAGACGGTGCTCGAGGTCCTGGACGGCATCGGAGCAGGTGACCAGCCGAGGATTCTCGCCCTCAACAAGGTCGACGTCATTCGCGAGCAGACGAACCGCGGTTTCTTCGCGGTCGATCCGATCGAGGCCTGGCTGGAACGTGATCCCGAGGCGATTCCCCTGAGCGCTCGCACCGGCGAGGGTCGGGACCGACTCGTTGCGCGTGTGCAGGAGCTCATGAAGGGACCGACTTCGGAGGTGTCGCTTGAAGCCCCGATGTCGGATGGACGGCTGATGGACTTCCTCGAGAAGCGAACCGAGGTCCTCGAACGTTCCTGGACGGAGACCACCAGCGTCTACCGCGTCCTGATCGGCCGCCGGCAGGTCGAGCAGCTGCTGGCAAGGGGTTCGAACTTCACGCTCGACGGGGTGCCCGCTCAGGAGGCACTGCTCGAGATCTGGCCGGAGCCCGTGCAACGCAGGTTGCCGGAGGTGCCGCCGCATGATCGCGACTGGCCGGAGGAGCATCTGGGTTGATTCGGCCGTCCGTCGGACGGTGCTCCGGATTCAGTCCGCGCCGAGTGCCTCGATGATCGTGCCCCGCAGCGGTTCGTCCGGTCGCTCCTCGTGGCGGAACCAGAGGCGCGGTGGCATCGCTTCCGAATCGAACTGCATCCAACCAACGACCCGGCTCAGGTCGAAACGTTCGCCGGACCAGAAGCCGTCCTCGGCCCGACCGTGGGCGACTCGCTTGCCGCTTCGGGGAATGCGGTCCCAGCGTTCGACATGCGTGCCAAGCAGGGCGAGGTCGACGACGCGTTCGTGTGCGGGGTCCTCGGTCATGACCAGGATCACGTTCTCACCGCCGGGCATGAACTGGACGTAGGCACGTTCCAGGAGTCGACCCACGCGGGAGATCATCTCCGGGGTGCACCGCGAGACCGCGACGACCGCTCGTTCCGTGTTCAACGGCGTGCTGATGCGGACCGTGCCCGCGGGGTGTCCTTCGGCATCACGGTGCAGGAGCTCCTCGCCGATCCGGGCCTCCTGCACGAATGCCCGCGCGGCCGAGGCGAAGGAGGCCAGCTCCCGGTCCTCGAGATCACCGCGCCAGTCGACCTCGACCAGGAACGGGCGTTCGACCTGTTCGATCGAGCGAAGGAAGCTCGGAAGCGGTGGGTGGGAGGTGTTCTCCGCCTGCAGACACTTCACGTGCAGGAAGAACGACCGGCCGTCGACCGTGACTTCGAAGTCGCAGGTGCGCCCGTTGGGTGTCGGGAGTTCGATCTCGAGCGCACAGCCTGCATCGATCAGGCGTCTCGCCACGCGCGCCTCCGCGAGGGCGCCTGATGCACCGAGGGGACCGTCCAGAACCGACTCGAGACGTCGTTTCATCCGGCGTCCCGCGGAGCCTCCTCCGGCAGGGAGATCACCCCAGGCGCTGAGTTCCGCCTGGAGTCGTGATTCGATGTCGTGTCCGCCGCGAGTCAGTCCCGCTCCACCTTTCCAGCAAGGGGTTCGAATGAAGCGTAGCGTCCGGAATCACCGATTCCAAGCCCGACCCGTCTTCTCGGACGACTCTTTGTCGGGGTCGTTCCGGCGGCAGGTCCCGAAAGAATCGAGCTCCGTGCGCCTGTTCGCCCATGCACCGTCCCGCCAGCGACAAGCCGCGTGTTTGTGGTGGTTGCGGCTCGACCCGAGCCTGGTCCGCGTCGATGTAGGAAGCACTTGAATCCTGATTCGATCACCTGAGGGAGGCTGAGAGAATGCGTATCGGTGAAATGCTCGTGTCGGCCGGACTGCTGACGGTTGAACAGACCGAATTCATCCTGAGAAGGCAGCAGAGCCATCCGGAACCCTTCGGCCTCCTGGCCCAGCGGATGTACGGACTCGATCCCCAGCGGATCGAGAACATCTGGACCGAAACCACGATTCGACTCGGGGAGATCGTTCGTCCGACCGACTCCGAGATCGACCTGAACGTACTCGACCTCGTGACCCGCCGTCAGGCGTGGCAGTTCCGGTTCCTGCCGATGCGCATGGAGAGTGACGGTTCGCTCCTCGCGGCGACCACGGAGCAGCACCTCTCTCGTGCCGTGCGCTTCGCGACTCGAGTGCTCGATCGACCGTGCCGCTTCGTGCTGACCGATGCCCACTACCTCGCGGGCAGGCTCGACGACTACTACGCACTGCCCGGCCTGGACGAGCGCGTCGTCGCTGCCGAGCTCCAGCCGCAGGACCTGCTCCAGTTCGGTGATGACGCCGCCTGAACCGGAACCCCTGACGAGTTTTTCAAGGAAATCGAACGCACCCCGTCACATCGACGGGGTGCGTGACTATGGACCAACGAGTGCGAGACTGGTTCTCTCGACTCCTTGCGAACTGTGCGGTTCTCCATGCCATGCACAGTCCCGGTGCTCGCCGACGACCCCGCCTGGTTTCTCCGGGCCGGGTCGTCGGCTTTTTCGTGCCTGGTTCACCCGGTCGGTGTCGTTCCAAGGTGACCGGCGATCCCGAGGCAGGCCTCGCGGATCGCGATCCGGACCGCACCGCAGTTGTCGGACATTCCGAACGAACCATGGGGCAGGTCGGGGAGTCGGACCACCTCGGTGGTGACGCCTGCTTCCCGGAGTCGCTCCACGTACGCCTCGTTCTCCGAACGAAGAGGATCGAGGTCCGCGATCATGACCACGGCAGGGGGGAGACCTTCGTGGTTCGTTGCGCGCAGGGGACTGCATCGCCACGACCGACGGAGGGCCGCTTCCGGGCAGTAGTGGTTCCAGAACCAGGTCATGTCCGCGGTCTCGAGAAGCAGTCCCTCCGCGAACGACCGGTACGACGGTCGGTCCAGGTCGTCGTCCACCACCGGATAGACCAGCAACTGGGCGCTCAGGTCCGGACCTC
Organism: Phycisphaerales bacterium; assembly: GCA_022447205.1. GTDB lineage: Bacteria > Planctomycetota > Phycisphaerae > Phycisphaerales > SM1A02 > JAKVBQ01. The sequence goes on along the minus strand of JAKVBQ010000033.1, from coordinate 2,284 downwards.
CGTTGTCACGTGCATCCAGGGTGCAGACCGCGGCGAGGTTCCCGCCCGCGGAGTCACCACCGACCGCGATCCGATTCGCATCAAGACCGTGTTCCGCGGCATGGGCGTGCGTCCATCGCATCGCCGCGATCGCATCCTCGACGGCGGCCGGATGGGGATGTTCCGGCGCAAGGCGGTATTCGACCGAGAGGATCGCGGCCCCGGTGTCCCGGCAGAGTTTCCGCGCATGCGGATCGGTCCCTTCGACCGAACCGAAGACCCAGCCACCTCCGTGGAACCAGACCATGACCGGGTGGGGACCGGTGCGACCGGCGGGCAGGTAGAGCCGGGCGTGGATCGGGCCATCGCCACCGTCGACCTCGAGTTCCCTGATCTCGCCGATCTCGACCCTGCTGGGCGGGTTCTGCTGGACGAAGAGTTCGAGGAAGTCACGACCCTCCTCGACCGTCAGCTCGCGCAGCACCGGAATCGAGGGATGGTGGAAGGCGACGATCGCCTCCCGGATCTCGGCATCGATGCGTTCCTGTTCCGGGGTCATTCGTCGGGGTTCCTGTGGGTGAAGAGGTCGTCCCGGGACGTGGATCACGCAACGCCGCGTTCAGCCACCGATGATGCCGCGGGTCAGCCCGGCGAGGCCGTGGATGTCGGCGCCCAGGGTCGTGCCGTCGAGTCGTTCGAGCGTCTGGTGGACCGCGGCGGCCAGTTGCTCGATCTGTTCGTGCTCGATCACCAGTGCCGGCGTGAACTTGATCGTCGCGGACTCCGCGGAGGTCGAGAGGGCGAGGATGCGGTGCTCGATCAGCAGGTGCCTCACCACCGCCTGGGCGACAAGCGTGCTGCGGTGCCTGCCGATCACGGGCAGCTTGATCGAACCCGCCATCCGTTCGACGTCGAGTTCGATCCCGAGCATCAGCCCCCGGCCACGGACCGCCCGGATGCAGCCGGTTTCGGCAGCCACCGTCTCGAGACGGGTGCGCAGCAGTGCGCCCAGTTCCTCCGCACGCTGTTCGAGACGTTCCTCGCGGAGGATGGAGAGGCTCGCGATCCCCGCGACCATCGCAAGCACGTTCTCCTTGAAGGTCGAGCTGTGCACATGCGACCGGGCCATCGATGCGAAGACGTCCTCGAGGATCGAGTCGCGTGCGATCACCGCGCCGACGGGGACCATGCCGCCGGAGAGCGCTTTCGAGAGCACCACGATGTCGGGCCTGATCCCGGCGTGGTCGGTGCCGAGGATCGCGCCGGTCCGACCGAGTCCGGTCTGCACCTCGTCGGCGATCAGGAGGGTGCCGTGTTCACGGCACAGTCGTTCGACCTCCTGCAACCACTCGTTCTCGGCGACGGCCAGGGTCTTGCCCTGCACGCTCTCGATGATGAACGCGGCCGTCGGTTCCTCCGCGAGCGCGGCGGCAAGTGCTTCACGATCCCCGAACGGGATCTCCCGGACATCCGCGAGCAATGGACCGAAGCCTTCCCGCAAGCCCGGGTTCCCGTTGAGTGACAGCGCACCCAGGGTCAGTCCGTGGAATCCGCGCGTGCAGTGGATCAGTCGACTGCGACCGGTCGAGGCACGTGCGAACTTGATCGCCGCCTCGACGCCTTCGGTTCCGGAGTTGGTGAAGTACACCCGGTCACCGCCGCGTCCTGTCGTCTCGAGCAGGCGTTCCGCGAGGGCGCCGGCGAGCGGGTTCGCCTCGAACTGGACCAGCGAAGGCAGCCCCGAATCAAGGGCCTGGTGCAGGGCATCGATCAGGACCGGGTGGTTCCGACCGATCGTGATCGCCGCATAGCCGGCGATCGCGTCCAGGTACCGGTCACCCGCCTCGTCGAAGAGCCAGGGGCCTTCTCCACGGACGAAGGTCCGGTCGAACCCGAGGGCGCGCAGGAGCTTGTAGAATCGTGGATTCAGCAGCCGAGCGTACCGATCCCCCGGATTGGTGCAGCTGCCCAGGATCGAACCGAGATCAATGTCCGACATGACGAAGTCCGTGTCTCGAGAATCGATGAAGTCCTCGCCTCACTCCGGAGGCGTCGCGATCGTGGTGGCAGTCTACAACAACGAGGAGAGCATCCTCGATGTGCTGAGCGGGCTCGTGCCATGCGGCCTGCCGGTGATCGTGGTCGACGACGGTTCGGATGACGGGACCACGGAACTGCTGGACCGCTGGTCCGACCGTTCCGCGGACCCGCCCTGCAGGGTCTGCCGGCTGGAGGTCAATCAGGGCAAGGCTGCGGCCATGCAGGCGGGATTCGCGTGGGCGAGGGAACTCGGCTTCACCCATGC
>JAKVBQ010000032.1:8948-35194 GCA_022447205.1 Phycisphaerales bacterium | reverse complement strand
AAGCAGGAGGACGTCGATCGCGTGCAGGAGTTCCGCAAGTGCATCGAATGCTTCCTCTGCCAGAACGTCTGCCACGTGCTTCGGGACCACCACAAGCACGATGAATTCATCGGCCCCCGTCACTTCGTCTACAACGCCGCGCTCGAGATGCACCCCCTCGACGTCGCGGATCGGACCAGCGACCTCAAGAAGCGGGACGGCATCGGCTACTGCAACATCACCAAGTGCTGCACCGTGGTCTGTCCGGAGCACATCAAGATCACCGACAATGCGATCATCCCCCTCAAGGAACGCGTCGTCGACGAATTCTACGATCCGATGACCCGCCTCTTCAGGATCTTCAAGCCGAAGAAGCAGGAAGCCGCAGCGACCCCCGAGGAGATCGACGGGGTCATCGACGGCTGAGGACTCAGGTGATCAGCAGATTCTCGAGCAGGTTGCGGACCATCGGGCTGTAGAGGCACGCGATCACGCCTGCGAAGTAGAAGAACACACCGATCTGGACCATGCGATCCGACACCAGCGCCTGGAGCGGGCTGTCGGACAACCCCTCCGATGCCCGACGGTAGAACCGATGCATCACGATCAGGACGAGGGGCGTGAGCAGAGCGATCCCCGATGCACCGATGCCGAAGAGCTCCCTTGCATGCGCACTCAATGCGTAGGTCAGGTACATCATCACGCTCAGGACCGCACTCACCCCGAGCAGCCAGTTGAGCTCCATGATGCTGTCGTAGCCCGCAGGTGACTTCCAATCGGTGTCGGACTCACGGGCCGCCGAGGTGCGGTCGCAGAGTCGCTTGACGAAGCCCAGGTAGAGGCAGAGGAAGAAGACGCAGAGGAGAAGCCAGATCGACAGCTGGTTCTCGATCGCGAAGGCTCCTGCCGCGGCACGCAGGACGAAGCCCATCGCGATCACCACGACGTCCACCAGCACCATGTATTTGGCACCACCGTTGTAGAGGATCTGCAGGAACAGGTAGATCAGGAGCACCACGAGGACCCCGAGGCCCGCGAACCAGCCGCAGGCGAGTCCGAGCAGCGCACTGCATGCTCCGGTCACCATCGCACCCGCGGGCGAGATCGCACCGGAGGCGACGGGGCGCCTGCGCTTCACTGGATGGGTGCGATCCTTCTCGGCATCGAAGGCGTCGTTGAAACAGTAGACCGCGGAGGCGACCAGGCAGAAGGCGATGAAGGTCAGCGCCGTCAGCGCGATGACCTCGCCATAGGGCAGCGTCTCCGTCTCGCTCCGGCGAGCGGCGATCCAGAAGACGACCGGGATCAGGACGAAGAGGTTCTTCGCCCAGTCCTGGGGACGCATCAGCTTGATGACGGTCATGGCTGTCGTTCCATACATGTCCTCTATCGACCGGAGAACGGTACCACTTCTCAGATCAGCTCGGAGAGAAGTGAATCTGCAAGCAGCACTCCACGGTCCGATAGCCGGAGACAGTCGCTTTCACGGAGCATGAGTCCCGTCGAGAGTGCATCCTCGATCACGGCACGACGTCGGCCATCCGGATCGGAGCGGCCGAGGAGCTCATCGAGTCGTTGCCGGGTGATGCCCTCCCGAAGCCGCAGTTCCAGCATCAGGTGCTCCCCCACCCTGGCGGACGCATCGACTCGCTCGAGGTCGACCACCGGGGTGCCGGGTCCCGAGTCCAGCCAGTCGGTCAGGCGTGGCACGTTCTTCCAGCGCGTCCCGTCGACGTGCCCGGACGCACTCGGGCCGAAGGCCAGCCAGTTCCCGCTGCGCCAGTACACGAGGTTGTGACGGCATTCGGCACCGGGGCGTGACCAGTTGCTGATCTCGTAGTGCCGGAATCCCGCCGCCCCGAGCCTGGAGCAGGTGTGTTCGTACATGTCCGCTTCAAGATCCTCGTCCAGTCGTTCGATCCGTCCCAGTTCGAGCTTCTTCGTGAGCGGCGTGTTCGGTTCGTACTGCAGGCCGTAGCAGGAAAGGTGCTCCGGTTCGAGAGCCAGGGCATCCTCGAGGTCGAGGCACCATTCATCGAAGGTGGAACCGGGAATCCCGTGGATCAGGTCCAGGTTGAAGGCATCGATCCCCGCTGAACGAAGCCGATCGATCGCTCTCGCCACGTTGTCGGGATCATGATGCCGCTCGAGGACCTCGAGCAGCCGAGGACGGAAGCTCTGGCACCCGATGCTGATCCGGTTGACGCCTCCTTGAGCGAGCCGTGACGCGACCTCTTCGTCGATCGTCTCCGGATTCGCCTCGACGGTCCACTCGACACCGGCCTCGAGAGGCAGGTGCTCCCCAACGGCCTCGAGCAAGCGTCCGAGGAGCTCCGGTTCGAGCAGGGTCGGAGTCCCGCCGCCCAGGAAGACCGCGCCGATCGCCCCGTCGATGCGCCCCGCCATCGTCCTGAGTTCATCCTCGATCCGATCCACGAATCGAGCCTGCCGGTCGCCGGTGTCGACGATCGAGTAGAAATCACAGTAATGGCACTTGTGGAAGCAGAACGGGACATGGAGATAGGCCGCGTCGATGGAAAGCGATGCGTCGGACAGGATCTCGGGAAAATGGCCGACGGGTGCAGCGCCCGGTCCTGGATCGAATTGTTCGAGTTCGAGTGCCATCGCGTGCCGTTCCATCGAATGCCGGACCTGAATCGTCGGCAATCAGGAACAGGATAGGAACAACCCCCGCCGGAGGCACGGGAATCCTGCATCAGGTTCTGGAGTGACCCTCGTCGTCCGCTCTTCAGGCGGTGTTTCTCTGGGGCGAGGAGGCGGCGGAATCGGGAGCGCCCCCGTCGACGGGAAGCGGGATCCGGATGTTGGTCCCACAACCACGACACCGCACGACGCGGCCCTGGGCCCGGGGCGGAACCGCGAGGATGCGTTGACAACCAAGATTCGGACACATGATCCGGATGATCTCGCTGCTGTCGCTGTTCATGCCACCTTCTCCGTTTCGGTTGGATTCGGCCCGGATCCGAATGCCCTGCATGGAATCATGTCCTGTTCCGGATCGGTCGACCCGCCCTCCGACTTGAGCACCGGAACGGGAACTCCACCGGAAGAAGGCGGATATCGGCGGTTGCGCCCACGGATGGTGGAGTCGGCCCCCCATCGGAGGCTCACGACGGCCCCCGAAGGACGCCGGAGGAGGGGTGAATTGGATACAATCCGTCGTTGGGCTGGAAGAGCCCTCAACGTGGTACGTACGGGCAGGCGCCCCGAAACAGGAACGATGAACACAGCGATTACCGGCCTCCAGTGGGGCGACGAAGGCAAGGGCAAGATCGTCGATCTGCTCACTCCTGAACATGATGTCGTGGTCCGCTACAACGGGGGCGCGAACGCGGGACATACGGTCGTCGTCGGCGAGGAGACCTACGCCCTCCACCTGATGCCCTCGGGAATCCTGGCACCTGACATCGAATGCGTGATCGGCAACGGCGTCGTCGTCGACCCCGAGAAGCTCATGGAGGAGATCGACTCGCTCGAGTCGAGGCACATCGACACCGAGGGACGCCTGTTCATCTCGGACCGAGCGCATGTCGTGCTCGACTACCACAAGATGCTCGACGGCGCACTCGAGGAGTTCCTTGCGCGAGGCCGTTCCGGGGAGTCGATCGGAACGACCCGACGAGGCATCGGCCCGGCCTATGCCGACAAGGTCCTCCGAGCACCCGCCCTCCGCATGGGCGATCTGCTGCATGACTCCGTCCTCGAGGAACGGATCCGGATCGCCTGCGACCTGCACTCGGAACAACTGGCCTCGCTTGGGTGTCCTGAAAGACCTGACCCCCAGCAGCTGATCGACCGCTGCAGGCAATGGGGAGCGCAACTCGGCCCACGCATCACCGACACCACCTATCTCCTTCATGATGCGGTCACGGCGGGCAAGAAGCTCCTCTTCGAGGGTGCCAACGCCTGCCTGCTGGATGTCGATCACGGCACCTATCCCTTCGTGACGAGCTCCAACTGCTCGGCACTCGGGATCCCGGCGGGAACCGGACTGCCGCCTTCCTCGATCGATCGAGTGGTCGGCATCATGAAGGCCTATTCGACGCGCGTCGGTGCGGGACCGTTCCCGACCGAACTCCACGACGCGATCGGCGATCGCATCCGCGAGAAGGGACGCGAATACGGAACCACCACCGGCAGGCCCCGTCGATGCGGCTGGCTCGACCTCGTCGCCGTCGGCTACACCTCGATGCTCTGCGGGACGACTTCGATCGCCTGCATGCTGCTCGACGTCCTCTTCGGCCTCGACGAGGTCAGGATCTGCACCGCCTACCGGCTGCCCGACGGGAGCACCACCAGTCGCTTCATCCCCGATGCCCACCAGCTCGAGGGTGTCGAGCCGATCTACGAATCCTTCGATGGCTGGGATGGTGATCTCGACTTCGACGGCGATCGAGATCAGCTTCCGGATGGTGCACGGCGATACCTCGACTTCATCGAATCAACCCTCGACATTCCCATCGAGATGGTGAGCGTGGGACCGGAACGGACCCAGACCCTCCTTGCCACGGCACATTGAGCACCCTCGAGCCGCGGCCATCCGCCTGAACCGAGCAGCGACAGCATGAGCCAGGAGCCCACATCAGCAGAGTCCTCGATCAAGCGTCCCACCGCGCCACCGGAGTCGTGGCCGAAGCACGTGGCGATGATCATGGACGGCAACGGACGCTGGGCGGCGGAACGAGACCAGCCGAGGATCTTCGGGCATCAGCAGGGCGCGAACACCGTCCGAATGGCGGTCGAACACTGCCGCGCACTCGGCATCGAGGCACTCACCCTGTATTCGTTCTCGAGCGAGAACTGGAAGAGACCGCAGGCCGAGATCGATGCCTTGATGCAGCTCTGCACCGAACACCTCGTGAACGAACGGGCGTCGATGGTGAAGAACGGCATCCGACTTCGCTGGATCGGACGTGAATCCCCGCTTCCCCCTTCCGTCGTGAAGGAACTCAGGAAGACCGAGGAGGCGACGAGCGGATGCGAGGACATGCAGCTGGTCCTTGCGATCAACTACGGATCCCGCGATGAGATCGTCGATGCCGCCCGATCCCTTGCGACCGACGTGGCCGAAGGCCGAGTCCGGCCGGAGGAGATCGATCCGGATCTCCTGGAATCCCGCCTCTACACGGCCGGCCTTCCCGATCCGGACCTCCTGATCAGGACCGCGGGCGAGCGGAGACTCTCCAACTACCTGCTCTGGCAGATCTCCTACGCCGAACTCCACGTGACCGATCTCTGCTGGCCCGACTTCGATCTAGACGCACTGAATGACGCGATCGACGACTTCGCCTCCAGGAAGCGACGGTACGGGGGGATCACCCCTGCCTCCGGCTGAAGTGTCGCAACACCCGGAAGCGAGGCATGGGGATCACGAGTGATCGAGCCGGACGGACGCGGACCGCCTGATTCCTGTCGCGTAAATCCGCCCTGCACCGGACCAGAACCCCGTTCCGCGGCGATTTTCCATGGAAACCCGGGCGATGCTGTCAGATCACCTCGATTGCGGACTAGCAATGAGTGAGGCGACCTGAGCACCAAGTCGCACGAACCAATGGAGATTCACAATGCAACGCTCGATACTGCTCCCCGCTGCGGGATTCGCTGTCGCCATGGCTGCAACAGGCGCCATGGCATCGCACGAGTCACCCGTCGACCTGAAGGAGATCGTCCCTGAGAACGATCGGTTCAAGATCACCCGCGTGATCGATGAAGGCATCAGAGGCATCCGGATCAAGCCGGACTCGATCACCCGACTCAAGAAGGAGGCTCGCGAGAAGCCCCTGGTCCTCGTCAGTGACTTCCCACTGGCCGACGGCAGCGTCGTCGAACTCGAACTGAAGGAGGCCAACCCGATCGCACCGGGAGCGAAGTTCATCCTGCAGTCATCCAGCGATCCGAAGACGGCACGCGAGGAACCGATCAGGCTCCCCGAAGGAGCCGTCATCATGACCGGCCGGGTTGCCGGGGAATCCGACTCCCTTGCACTGCTCGCCCTCTGGGATGAAGGATCCTACGGCCTGATCCAGTCCGCCAAGGGGACCACGGTCATCTCGTCCGGCATGCCGGGCGCGGGTCTTGAACCAGTGGTCTACGACCCGAAGACCGCCCTCGGAGGCATCCTCCAGATGGGCGAGTGGACCTGCGGAAGTCATCCCGGTGACCAGCTCTTCGAGGTGCCGGAACATGACCATGAGCATGCACACGCCGGCACCCCCCAGGGTGGACTGGCCGGAGTCGATGACTGCAAGGTGATCGACCTCGCCCTCGAGTATGACTTCGAGTTCTGGGACACGTCGCTCAACGCGGACAGCATGACCGCGCTCTTCTACACGATCGCGCTGATCGCCGGGATGGACGAGATCTACCGTCGTGATGTCGGGATCGGTGTCCGCATCTCGAACATCAGGGCCTGGAACGACTCCGATGATCCATGGACGATGCCCGACACCGCCACCCAACTGACCGAACTCCGGAACTGGTACGTGGACAACGGCGACGATGTCGATCGGGATGCCGTCATCCTCTGCAGCGCGCGCGGCCTCGGTGGCGGACGTGCCTACATCGGCGGCCTCTGCAATGGATGGGGTTACGGCGTGAGCGGCGGCATGAGCGGCTTCTTTCCCTATCCCCTCAGCGATCACGATCCGAACAACTGGGACATCTACGTCATGACCCACGAATTCGGGCACATCGTGGGCAGCCCCCACACCCATGAGTTCTGTCCGCCACTCGACCGCTGCGCACCTGCCGGGTTCTTCGGTTCCTGCCAGACACAGCAGGTCTGTGGTGAAGGCACGATCATGGGATACTGCCATTTGTGTGCGGGCGGCGTCTCGAACATCCACCTCGGCTTCCATCCGACGGCGGCCCAGACGATCTTCGACTACGTCGATGGAAGTGACTGCATCGGCGCTGAAGCCAGCCAGCTCTTCCCCGATGACGACACCGCCGAGACCCTGATGAACACCGACGTCCTCATCGACGTCCTGGCGAACGACGACGCGACCTGCACCTACCCCGATATCGAGGGGATGGACATCGCAAGCGCCCAGGGTGGCACGATGAAGTTCTCCCAGGGAACCGGCCCCTTCGGTCGCACCCAGATCCGCTTCCGACCGAAGACCGGCTTCGTCGGCACCGACTCCTTCGAGTACCTCGCCACGGACGACATGGGGAATGTGGAACTGGCGTTGGTGACCGTCGACGTCAAGCCCCAGGTCGAACAGTCCGACCTGCTGGTGGCCGATCCCGCGGGGAACTTCGTCCAGCGATTCGACTGGGAGACCGGGGCATTCCTCGGGACGCTCGTCCCCCGTGGCGAAGGCGGGGTCGATTTCGCGTACGCGGCCTGTCATGGCCCGGACGACCAGCTCCTGGTCAGCAGCTTCAAGAACGACTTCGTGATCGAGTATGACCCGGCAAACGGTGTCTCGAACGGTTTCCTCGCTGGCGGGATGTCGATCCACGGCACCAACGACGTCGTGGCCGATGATGAACGCGCATGGGTCAGCGGACGTGATGCGGATCAGGTCGTCGTCTTCGACGCGGATGGCAACGAGGTGGCTGTGTATGCCATCGGCGGACGTCCGAACGACATCCTCCTTGAACCGGGCCATGACCGTCTGCTGGTCGTGTGGGGCGAGGAAGGATCCGCGTCCGGGATCCAGGTCTGGAGCACCACGATCAACCAGAAGATCGGCTCCCTCCTGATTCCACACCTTGATGCCCCGGTTGCGGTATGCCGTCTCGGTAATGGCGATCTCCTGGTGGCCGATGCAGGCACCAATCGCATCGCGCGCTACGACGGACAGAGCAACCTGTTCATCGGCTGGTTCCTGAATTCCGCGAACTCCGTCGCGAACGACATCGGCAGGCCGCAGAGGCTCGAGACCGGCCCGAACGGGCGTGTCTTCCTGACCAGTTCGACCGGCCTGCACCGTTTCTCGGCCAACGGCGACTACCAGATGACCCTGGAGTCGGTCGGCGACGGACTCCTCCATGCCCCGGTCGGTCTGTACTTCCGGAATGGTGCGCCCTTGACCGGTGACCTGAACGGCGACGGACGCATCGACGGGACCGACCTCGCGGTGATCCTCGGAGATTGGGGACGCTCCGGCCCCGGCGACCTGAACCGTGATGGAACGATCGATGGCATGGATCTCTCGATCATCCTCGGCAACTGGCGTTGATCACACGAACCCCACAGGAGACGCCCTCGACCCACTTCCGGGTCGGGGGCGTTTTCAATTGGTCACACCGGGGTCGATCAGGGACAGGGACCCCAGCACCCCAGCAGGATCGTGAGGTCGGCACCATCGATGAGGCCATCACCGTCGAGATCGCTGGCCCCCTGCTCCCCCCATTCACCCAGCAGGATCGTGAGATCGACACCATCGACGAGGCCGTCTCCATTGATGTCACCACAACAGGGTTGTTCATAGGGATTGATCGTCTCGTCATGGATGACGTCGATGGCCTGAGCATTCGTATCGGCACACACGACCTCCTCCAGCCGGATCATGTCGTCATCGTTGGCAAGCTCGAAGTCCACGATCACCAGCACCTGCTCCCCGTCGGTCGGAGGGATGTAGCCCTGCGGAGTCGAGAAGAACCCGATGGCCGTCGTGGCACTGGAAGCCAGCGTGAAGTCGTACTCCTCGGCGAGTCCACCACGAATGCCCGTGATGCTGAGTGCGGAGAGTTCGAACTGAAAACCGGCGAGTCGACCATCCGGCCAGTCCCAGGTCACTTCGAGCCAGCCGGTTCGCCCGTCGTCCTCGAGCGCCCAGTCGCCGAAACCCAGCCTCGCGGGTTCTTCATCACCGGCACGCACGATCGAGGTCGGGAGCAGGACGAAGACCGGGATCAGGAGCAGGCATGCGATGGTTCGATTCATGTCGGATCCCCTTTCATGGGTCACGACGAGGATACATCGACCTTCCATGCCATCCAAGAAGCCAGTGCCGGATGTGGACGAGATCGACCCCTGAACACCACCAGCGCACACCCCTGCCGCGATATCGGCATCAACGACGAAAAACCCACCCCATGCCGAGGCATGGGGTGGGTGCTGCGTGGTCGAGGAGCTTGATCGGGATCAGTTGCCGGACCAGTTGCCGAGGACCATGGAGAGGTCGCTGCCGTCCGTGGTTCCGTCACCGTTGACGTCGCCGTCGGCCAGGCCCCAGCCACCGAGGACCTCCGCGAGATCCAGTCCGTCGACGATGCCGTCGCCGTTGATGTCGCCGGGCTGGGTGGTTTCAGCCGGGGTGCCGGTGAGGCAGTCCACGAAGTGCTGTCCGCCACCGACCAGGAGGTTCTCGACGCGTCCTTCGAGCAGGAGCTCGGTGCACTCGCCGCTCCGGCCGCCGCTGAGCACGGTGACGGTGACCCCACCGATCACGAGGCCGTCGAGATCGAGGTACTGCGGGGGCATCAGGAAGTCGCCGTTGATCTCGAAGTTGATCTGGCCGCCATGATCGGCAACGGTGAGGCTGACTTCTTCCAGGGCACCGATCGAGTCGGCGAAGCGATGGTCGACGGCGCAGGCGTAGGTGGCGAGCTCCTGACCACTGCCGCAAGCGAGCATGGAGGGCTGTGCGAAGGCGCTGCCTGCGGTGTACTCGCTGCCGTCGGTGAACTGCTGGGGACGAACCTCGCAGTAGATGCCGTCGGTCATGAAGGAGTCCAGTGCGTGGTAGACGGCGGTGGGACCCGGGATCATGTCGTCGTAGCTCGTGCACTCGTCGTTGCCGTTGCCGTTGCCGCTGCCGTCGTCACCATCGATCCACTCGATGCAGTCCACGGAGTGCTCCTGACCACCGATGCCGAGTGAGTTCACGAGACCGGAGAGTTCGACCTCGGTGCACTGGTTCTCGAACCCGCCCTGAGCGATCGTCACCAGGACGCCACCGAAGGTCAGGCCGTCGAAGTCGATCCAGTTGCTCGCGCAGGCACCCGCACCGTTGATGAAGAGGTTCACTTCGCCGCCCTGCTCACCGACGCGGAAGCTGACGTCGGTCGCGCCGCCGAAACCGGTGAAGTCATGGCTGACCACGCAGGTGCTCGTCTCGAGCTCGAAGTCGATGCCGCAGGAACGGTCGGCGAGTCCGACGGTCGCGCCACCGGAGTAGGTGCTGCCATCGGGCAGGAGGAAGGGCTCGATCTTGCAGGGGATCCCGTCGGTGACGAAGGTGTCGCCACCCCAGTAGACGGTGCCGAGGGCCAGGTCGTCGTAGGTGGGGACATCGCAGGGCATCGGGGCGTCGACCCAGCCCTCTTCGAGTCCGATCGAGCAGTCCTTGACCACGCCTTCGAGCATGATCTCGGTGCAGTCACCGCTGAAGCCGCCGGAGAGGACACGAATCAGGACACCACCGATGGTGCTGCCGTCGTAGGCCATCCAGTCCAGTGCGAATGCAGGTGCGGAACCGTTGATGGAGAGATTGATCATCCCGCCGTTGTGACGGCTGCGGAAGCGCGGGTTCTCCTGGGTGCCGATGGAGGAACCGAAGTCGAACTTGGCGGTCATGACGATCAGTTCGAGGCGGTTGAAGTTGTTGCAGGGCGTGTCCTCGCCACGTACCTCGGCACGATTGGAGTGGGTGTGCCCACTGGGGTACTGGACCGGCGAGAACTCGACGAGGACATCGTCGGAAAGGGTCGAATCGCCGTCCAGGAAGGCGGCGCCGATGGTGTGGTCCTCCCACTGGGAGAACTGGGCGAGTGCCATGTTGCTGCAGGCAAGGCCGAGTCCGGCCACGGTCAGGATCGTTCGGTGCATGTTGGTCATCTGATGTTTCTCCATTGAAGTTCGAGGTCCGGGGTGTTGATCCACGCCGAGGTCGGGCGCGGCCTGTCGTCGTTCATCAGATTCCGATCGAGGCGGACCGATCTTGCAGCTGGACGGGAAGAATCTGGACACCAATGCGGTTACCAGGACCTGAATCCGCCCTGAGGACGCCATAACGGGCTTTCAGGACGCCAAAGGCCGGTTCCCAATCACCAGATGACAGCCCGCCTCACGAACGAATCGAGAGGCGGGCCGGGTAGGACGACTGTTGTCCGAGGGGGTTCAGCGAGCGAGGGAACCCATCGGATCCCATGCGGGCAGGACGATCGGCTCGGTATCGAGGGCGGCCTGGAGCTCGGCAGGAAGCATCGACTTCCGGGCTGCGATCTCGAACATGTACTCGTCGAACCAGGAGTCGTTCATGGTGTAGAACCCCTTGCGACCGCTCTTGTCGGCACCCCAGGAGTTCTCCACCCGCCAACGACGAGTCCCGCCATCCACGACGTCGACCCCGGTGAAGAGCATCGCATGGGTCATCAGGGACTGATGATGTTCGAGGCGATCGGCCTTGTCGAGGTCGAATCCGGCACCATAGAGATCCTCGTACCGGAACATGTCGGAATCCCACAGGCCCAGCTGGCGCTGCATCTGGGGCCCCACGTCGCATCCGAACCAGACCGGTTCGCCGGATTCCAGGACCGACCTGGTGATCGACTTCATCATGTCGATCTCGATGTTCAGGTAGATCACCGGCCTGCCGCCCACGACGTTCCCGAGTCGCTCGACCGTGAAGGTCCGCCCGTAGGGGCTTGACTCACGGGGGTCGTTCACCAGGCAGACGTAGTCGTCGAGCGGAAGGTCGACGTACTTTTCGGCGAACTGCAGCGGGGTCATCTCGCCGTCACGGTGGAAGGCGCGATCCTTGTCGTTCCACTGCCAGTCGAAACTGGAAGGCGGCGTACCGAGATGCACGCAGAGCATCCGCCAGATCGTGGAGAGGATCGTTTCCTTCGCGGCCCGGACCTCGTCCGAGGAGCGACCTGCAGCCACCAGTCCGCGCAGGGTCCGAGCGCCCTCGCGAAGCTTGAACTTCAGGTGGGCGTTCATTCGGCCGGAACTCGAGGAGGAGTGGGTCTCCGGCATCACTGACTGGGGAACCACGCCGTGTCGACGAACGAGGTTCATGAACATGTTCCACTGGCCGCCGTCATCGATCGGTCCATCGAGCATGAAGGCCACCGTCCGATCGTCCACGTCTCGATCCGCGGTGTCGATGATCTGCTCCAGGAAGTAGTTCGCTCGCTCGAACTTGTCCCAGAAGAACATGTAGTTCTGGCTGAACTCGAAGTTCTTGAGGTTCATCGCCTTCATCGCACCGACGCGCATCAGGTTGAGTGCGGCGAACATCCAGCATCGACCGGACTGCCTCTGGTTGGTGACCTCCCAGTCATCAAGCAGGGTCGAGAAGCTGAAATCGGTGTCGGTCACGATCGACCGGTTCAGCGCCACATCATTGATGTCGGTCCTGGTGACGGCGTTCTGGGCGATGCGCGCGCTCGGATCGGACTCGAAGAAGGCACGAAGACCAGCGATGGTCCCGTCGGAGACGGCACCAGCATGATCGGTATCGAAGGTGGAACCGGACATCGTGGTCATGAAGGACCCCTTTCTGAATGCAACGATCGTACAACGAAGCCGGTGCCCGAACGTGCCGAAAACCGAGGACGGTCGAGATCAGGCGTAGGAATGGAGCCCCACGATGACGTAGTTGATCACGATCCAGTTGAAGAGCATCACGCCTGCTCCAATCATGGCGAGCAGCGCGGTCCAGAACCCCTTGTCATGCACCTTGAGCCTCACGTGCACCAGGATCGCGAAGATGATGAAGGTGTTCAGGGCGAACACCTCCTTCGGGTCCCAGCCCCAGGGCCGTCCCCAGGAGTGGTCCGCCCAGATCGCGCCCATGACGAGACCCGCCCAGAGCAGGACGAAGGAGAGTTCCATCAGCAGCATCGTCACGCCGTCGAGGGTCTCCCCGAGACGGGCCCGACGGGCATGCGCACGTTCCTCGCTCCCGTCATCGGTCGAACCAGCGCCCGTCCCGAGGACGAGACTCGCGGCACCGCCGACCTTCGCGTAGGTGGGCGCACCCCTGAACAGGCGGTGCACCATGTAGAGGAAGGCGGAGATCGCCGCCATGAAGATCAGCACGTAGCTGAAGATGATGACGTTGGTGTGGATGTACAGCCAGATGTCGTGCAGCACCGGCATCATGTTGTCGATGTTCGGATTCAGGTAGACCGGCAGGAAGTTCGCCGCCATCAGGGCGAACATCGAGGTGGTGGCGGCGGCGAGCGCGAGGATGCTGCGCATCCGAGTGCGCCGGACGAGCATCTCGAGGATCAGCGCGCCGACCGCGCCGAACCACGCGGATGTCGTCACCGCCTCGAACATGTTCGCATTCGGCCAGCGACCCGAGATGTACCAGCGAAGCATCACCGCCCCGGTCTGCAGGACCAGCGCGATGAGGAACACCGACATCCCGCTCCAGCGGGCCCATCGCCACTGATAGACGAGTCCGAGCAACAACAGGATGACGCTGAGCATGTACACCAGCCAGATCCGGGTCAGCTGGTCGCTCCTGAAGTACCAGGACTCCCAGGCCAACCGATCACGATCCGGATAGAGCTCGGGGTTCACCCCGGCAAGCTCCACCTGGAACCGCGCGGCGGCGTCATTGACCCCAGGTGCGTCACCACCCACCCATGCCGTTCCAAGGTCGTACCAGGCTCTGGCGATCCGATCCTGCTGGGCGGCATCCAGTCCGTCGAGGGTCACCTGTGGCTGGAGAGTCGAGGCCTGCTCCCCCTGGCCGGGAACGAGCATCGCGCTGGTGATCGATCGCCAGCGTTCCTTGGTGGAGCTTCCAGGAGGCGGGATCACCCGAAGGGTGAACGCGAGCACCTCCGGCCGCATGATCCTGGTGGCGGACTCGATCGTCTCGATCTGCGAGGCACTGCGGATGAGGTCGAGCTTGAGCCGTGCAAGGAGCGTCGAGAGGGACGGATCGACCAGCAGGGTGGGCGAGATCAGACCGGTCGCCTTGAATGAGTCCATGCGCGACATGAGATCCGGCTGCACCTCGAGGATCTCGGGACGATCCTCGACCTGCTGCTTGAAGGCACCGATGATCTGCTGCCGAACCGCCTTGTTCTTGACGT
Source organism: Phycisphaerales bacterium (assembly GCA_022447205.1). Classification (GTDB taxonomy): domain Bacteria; phylum Planctomycetota; class Phycisphaerae; order Phycisphaerales; family SM1A02; genus JAKVBQ01. The sequence continues at coordinate 21,181 of JAKVBQ010000032.1, read as the reverse complement.
AGATGACGTCGGCATCCTCGTAGGTCTCGGGACGGAACATCATGTCGAGGTACGTGAAGAGCGGTTCTCGTCCACCGATCTTCCGTGGCCCGCTCACCGCATCCATCATGGCGTTGGCGTGGGAACCGAGACTCTTCAGGCGCCCGCTGGTGTTCACCGCGATCTCGGAGAGGGGCCGAAGGTCGACCTCCGTGGCGAAGTCGGACTGCCCGTGCACCGGTCCGACCAGTGCCAGGCAGAGCGGCAGGAGAAGTCCGATGATCCAGTTCGGTCGCATGGTCATGTCGCCTCCTTTTCGAGCAGTTCCATCACCTTCCGGCGACGATGCCGCTTGATGGCCGGCTTGATGTAGAAGGCGTAGATCATCCCCACCACCGCGATCCCGCAGCCCAGCAGCTGGATCATGACACCGTTGCGATTGCCCACACCGAGGACGGTGTAGTTCAGCCCCCTCGATTCGAGGTCATTGTTGCTCCGTGCCGGCTCCGGTGGATCCCACTGGGACTGGAAGAACCAGAAGCCCTCGTGCTCGACCGGCTTGTTCATGCTGATCGGACGGGGCTCCGACCAGGTGCCGCCGTCGTCGAAGCGAACCAGGCTCCGGTAGTCCCTGATGGAACCGGTCTCGCCGGTGAATCCACCGACGTTGCTCTCGATCTCGAATCGTTCGAGGACGAGTTCGCTCGGCAACGGGACTCGCTGTCGGGAGAAGATCGCCTCGACCTCCCGGACCGTGCCGTCCGGCTGCTCGAACCGGATCAGGGTCGGCTTGAATTCGTAGCGCTGGAGGCGGAGTGTCGGGTCATCGAAGAGGTACTTCTGGAACTGGAGCCAGCGAGGTGCCTGACCGGGGACGTCGAGGCGAACCCAGGTGAGGAGGTTCCCCGCCTCTCGCTGTCTCTGCTCCTCCGGAACCACGAGTGGTGCGGTCTTCTGGACGGCGCGGGGCAGGAAGCGGCGAATGTCGATCGCGACACCGCCCCCGAAGGCGATCCGTTCCCCTTCCTTGAGTTCGGTGATCGTCGAGGTGCCGTCGGTCCCCAGCCGAATCACCCTCAGCCGGTCCGCCTCGGGCCCGGCCACGAACGTGAGGAGCGCGTTCCCCCAGCCCGGGAGGTATTCGATCTCGATCGCTTCATCGCGCAGCGGTGTCGCCTGATCCATCGGTGCGCCACCATCATCGTCAAGATCGCGGGTGAGCATCGGGTCGTCGAAGACCCAGCGACGGAACGAGGCACCATCGGGCGTGTTGATGTCGACGAACGCCACCGAGGACATGCCGCTCGAGAAGACGATGTCGTCCTGCACGTTGGAGAGAACGAGCTGGTACCCGCTGTCCCCGACCGACCAGGGCTGTGCCAGCGGCATGAGCTTGCGGACCTCACGGGTCTCGTCGATGTCCATGGAGGGGATGCGGACCCTGATCGCGGGCGGTTGGTCGAGTCGCTGGAAGGCGTCCTCCGAGGTCACCTGCTTGAAGAGGATCGCTCCGTTCTCGATGCTCGAGGAGGCCGGGACCGAAGCGACCAGCTCCTTGCGACTCGGGGCCATGCCAGGGACGGCGACCTGGAGCTCGATCACCGGATTGACGGGACTGGTCTCCGAGCCTGGTACCCACCGTGACTGCTCAACTGCATACCTGAGGTAGGAGTCGATCGAAAACGTCACCCCGGGAAGCGGATCCTCAGGTGACACGGGAGCAACCGAGACGTCGAGCGGGTCGGATGCAGGAAGGGGCCTGTTCGACCCGACCATCACACTGGCGGGATCAGCGACGTAGTCGCCATAGAGTGGAAGTCCCCTGCCCCCCGAAAAGAGTGGCGTGGACCCGGGAATCGGTCGCTCGATCCATGCTTTCGCGCCCTTCTCCCGGAGGTAGAGCGCCCAGTTCTTCGAGAGCTGGTTGCTCAAGTAGATCCAGTCCTGCGCCTCGTAGATCATGGTGATCCGAAGTCGAGGTTCGACGATCTTCTCGCCGGTGACCTTGACCGCACGCTGGAACGGCTGCTCTGGGTCGTCGCTCGAGACGAGGTCCTCGGTGTAATCCGGATGACCGTCGATCACCTGTCGGATGAAGGACGTCTCGGGAGTCCGTACGAAGACGCTGACGCTGTAGGCACGCTCACCCGCGTGGTCCCCGGTCAGGAGCTCCCAGTCGGGATCCGTCGAGGCCACCAGGACCTCGAACCGCGTCTCCGGCGTGTCGATGGTCAGGGTGTTCCCGGCGAAGATGCCCAGCCGCCTGCCCGACTCGATCGGCTCACCGGACTCGTCGAGCACCTCGATCACCAGGGAACGCCTGGGCAGGAAGGTGTCGCCCTCGACCTTGGTCCCGAAGTAGATCAGGCTCCCGATGATCAGGACGATGATGCCGGCGTGAATCATCCAGACCCCGAGGTTCACGATGCTCAGCCTGATCCGACGCAGGGTGGTGACGATCAGGGTGGTCGCGATCAACCCCATCAGGACGTCGAACGGCCACCAGTGGAACCACTCGAACTCGGTCATCTCGAAGATCGGCGCCTGACGGAGCTGCTGGTACTCCCAGCTTGCCGACATGAAGAGGTTGGGGTGAACCGGATAGACCACGCCTGCGGAACCGACCGACATGTAGATGAAGAGCAGCACCATCAGGACGATGCCGAAGCGGACGCTGCTGAAGAGATCCAGGAGCCACCCCAGCGGGGAACCGGGCCCTGAGCCGCTTGCGGCCGAGGCGGCCGGCGCATCGGTTGGACGATCCTTGGATGGGGTGCTCATGGGGGGGGCATGATCCGGGCGGTGAATGTTTGCACATGTTAGGCGCCCGGGGCGGAACACGCCGCCCCGGTTTCCCTATGATTTGGCAGAAGCCTCGATGTCGAGGCCAAAGGAGACACCAGATGACCACCCCCCTGTTCCACTGCGTGCGCCTCGGAGCGCTGACCCTGACCATCGCCTGCAGCAGCGCCGCCATCGCCCAGGACGAGGCCCCGACCGCGAAGCCCGCTCAGGAAGCCGCCGAAAGTGCCGACCAGGCTGCGGACAAGCTCGTCTTCGTCCAGATGAAGACCAACAAGGGTGACATCCTGCTCGAACTCGATCAGGGCAAGGCCCCCATCTCGGTCGCGAACTTCCTGTCCTACGTGAAGGACGGCTTCTACGACGGCACGATCTTCCACCGGGTCATCGGCAACTTCATGATCCAGGGCGGCGGCTTCACCCCGGACATGGTCCAGAAGCAGACCAAGGCCCCGATCAAGAACGAATGGGCGAACGGGCTGAAGAACAAGACCGGCACCATCGCGATGGCACGCACCAACAACCCGAACTCCGCCACCTCCCAGTTCTTCATCAACGTCAAGGACAACGACTTCCTCAGCACCGCCCAGGGCGGAGGCGCAGGCTATGCGGTCTTCGGCAAGGTCGTCGCGGGCATGGACGTGGTGAACGCGATCCGCGTGGTTCCCACCGCCACCAAGGGACGTTACGGCGATGTTCCGGTGTCACCGGTCGTGATCGAGAAGACGATGGTGGTCACCGCCGACGACGCCCGCAAGATGATGGCCTCGGGCAAGAAGGACAAGACGGCACCCGCAACGGAGGAGTGATCGATGACCGACTCCGTGGATCATGCGATCCGGATCTACAAGGACGATGCGGATCGTCTCGTCGAAGCCACGCCGGACGCCCCCTGCGTCATGCTGCTCCCCCACGGGGACCCGCGTGCGGCCGCGGCACGCACCAAGCTGCGCATCCAGTGGGGCCAGCACCTTCTCGATGACCTCGTCAACGGGTGCTATCGAACGGTCGTCTGCGGCGTCAATGCCGAAGACAACACCCGGGGCATCCTCGGGGAACTCTTCAAGCTGATCCCGACCAGCCAGTGGACGCTTGAATCGGCGACCAGCTACGCGCGGATGTTCCGGGATGCGGTCTCGATCCACGCTCGCGAGGATCGTGAACCGTACGTGCTGAAGTTCGACCTGGATCGCATCCTGATCCTCGCCCTGCTCCGACCCGCGGGCCGCGACCACTTCACCCTCGAGGATCTCTATCGAGGCTTCAAGACGGTGGCCAAGATGATGGAAGGCCGGCGAGACCGGCAACCCGCTGCAACGGTCTCGTTCCTGGGCGCAAGGAGCAATCGGCTCCTCGACCACGAGGGTCGTGAGCCGGCGTTCGAGGCCGCACTCGAGGCGATCCACCAGTCGGGATTCCAGGGAGACATCTATCCCCCCGTCGAACTCTGGGACTGCGCACCCACGGGTGTTTTCGGATCCTATCCCTTCCCGGAAAGCATCGATCGAATGCGACAGGGCAGTTCTTGATCCAAGATCCCAGCTGATTGATGACCGGGGCGACATCCATGGTAAGAATGACTCCATGACAAGCGCCTCATGCACATCCGCCCTGCTTGCACTCGGCTGTCTCCTGATCACCTCGCCCATCGCCATGACGGAGGAGGAGATCGTGATCACCTTCGACGAGAGCAACGATGGCTGGTCGATCAATGGGTCGGAACAGATCGATCCGACCGGGGGCAATCCCGGTCCGCACCTCTACCTTCAACCAGTGAACACCTTCGGTGTCGTGATCAGCTCGGACGGAGCTGACGAACGTTTCATCGGCAACTTCTTCGAGAAGCAGGTCAGCCGGATGGGCCTTGACATCGATACGGTGTGGATCGGCAACGCGAGCAACGAGTTCACGAGGCACGTCATCCTTGAACTGCGTGACTACGATGCGCCTCCGTACCCCTACCAGTGGGTGTCAGTCTGGTACGACCTCGGCGAGTTCCCCGCCTCGGCGGACGGCTGGGAGTCGTTCAGCGTGCCGATCCCGCTGCAGGAGGACCTCCCGGAAGGCTGGGGTGGCACGGGAGACGAGGACCCGAAGACCTACGAGCCCCGCCTGCCCGAGAACCGGACCTACGGCAGCGTGCTGCGCGGGGTCGACGAGGCCCTCTTCACGAGCTTCGTGCCCGGCCAGGGCTACGGCAGCAACACCTACGAGATCAGGGTCGACAACATCACCCTGGTCACGGGTGCCGAGACGACCTGTTCGGGAGACATCGACATGGACGGAACGGTCGACGGCGAGGATCTCACGATCCTGCTCGGCGACTGGGGGTCATGTGACATCCCATGCCCGGGAGATGTCGATGGCGACGGGATGGTCGACGGCTCGGACCTGACGATCCTGCTCGGTCAGTGGGGTGCCTGTCAGGGCTGAGCCGGTCAGAGACCGAGGTACTCGGTTGGGTTGTCCGGGAGGAAGAGATTCGGTCCCGCCTCGAGGATCGCGGCCACGACGTTCGCCGCGATGATCAGCGCGAAGAGGCCGAGCGTGCAGCGGGTGAACCAGCGAAGCCGGGTCGGACGCGGGAGCTGGATGCGGGGCTCGAAGAGCACCGTCGCGCCACTCACCACGATCACCACGATGAAGACCACCAGCGCCCAGGTGTACAGGTGCATGCCCATGACCGGCGTGCCGTACCCCGGATCACCGGGTGCGATGTGCAGCAGGACCTGACGGGCGGACACCGACATCCCCCCCACCGCGGCGAGGATCGACATCCCGAAGCCTGCCCCGATGATCGAGAAGCCGTGGCTGAACCGACTGCGTCCCTCGAGAATCACGAAGGCCGGGCCGAGCGCGGCGAGGATCATGCACATCCGCTGGATCAGACAGAGCGGACACGGCATCTCCCCTTCCGCGAACTGGATGACGAACGCACCGATGAGGACCCCGCAGATCCCGAGGATGCAGACGTGGCAGAGGATGAGTTCCGCACGTGCCCAGAGGATCGAGCGGATGGTCGAGGAGGCATGGAGATCGCTGGTATCGCTCATCGCTTCCCTCCTCAGAGACTGATGTTCAAGGCGTCGGTGGCATGGTGCCAGAAGAGCAGCATGATCGACAGGAGCGAACAGAGGAAGAGCACGATGGTGAGGGAGACCCGCTTCTGGAACATCGACCCGAGGGTCAGCAGGAGCAGCAGGAAGATGGCCGAGGCGATCATGAAGTCCTCCATGTTCGTGGTCCGGGACTCATTCCGATGAGAACCGGGACCGGTGAATCGTACCGTCGATCAGCGAGCGACACCGTGGGATCAACCGAACTCGATGCCCTGCGCCAACGGGAGATCGGTCCCCCAGTTGATCGTGCAGGTCTGTCGACGCATGTACTGCTTCCAGGCATCGGAACCGGATTCGCGTCCGCCACCGGTGTCCTTCTCGCCGCCGAACGCCCCGCCGATCTCCGCACCACTGGTGCCGATGTTCACGTTGGCGATCCCGCAGTCGGAACCGTGGTGGGAGAGGAACCGTTCCGCGGAACGAACACTGTCGGTGAAGATGGCGCTGGACAGCCCCTGGTCCGCCGCGTTCTGGAGTTCGATCGCCTCCTCGAGGGAGTCCACGGTGAAGACGTACAGGATCGGAGCGAACGTCTCCTCCCGGGTGATCTCGGGATGAGCACCCTTCGGGACCCGGATGATCGTGGGCTCGACGAAGTTCCCCGGCGAATCGGCGAAGCGATCGATGCCCTCGGTGCCTCCACTGAGCACCTCACACCCGTCGGCCACGGCACGCGTGATCGCGGAACGCATCGCCTCGACCGCTTCGGGACGGACCAGCGGCCCCATGAGGGTGCCCGGATCGAGGGGATTCCCGATCGGTACCGTGCCGTAGGCGGGGACCAGTGCATCGAGGACCTGCTTGACGCAGTCCGCATGACAGATCAGCCGACGCGTGCTCGTGCAACGCTGTCCTGCGGTACCGACGGCACCGAAGAGGACCGCACGGGGAACGAGCGTCATGTCCGCGTCAGGCATGATGATCATCGCGTTGTTCCCACCGAGTTCGAGCAGGGTGCGTCCGAGACGCGCGCCCACCACCTCACCGACCCGTCGGCCCATGCGGCAGGAACCGGTCGCGGAGATCAACGGCAGGCGTCGATCGGCCAGCATGCGCTCACCAACGGCCTCGTCGGTCCCGATCACCAGTCCGAAGAGGTCCCGGGGGTCGATGCCCTCCGGCGTGAACAGATCCTGCTCCTGCATCACGCGGTGAACGACCTCGGTCATCGCGATCGCGGTCAGGGGGGCGACCAGCGAGGGCTTCCAGACCATCGCGTCACCACAGACCGCGGCAAGCATCGAGTTCCATGCCCAGACCGCGGCCGGAAAGTTGAACGCGGTGATGATGCCCATCGTGCCGACGGGATGCCACTGTTCGTACATCCGATGCTCCGATCGCTCGGAATGCATCGAGAGCCCGTAGAGCTGACGCGAAAGGCCGACCCCGAAGTCCGCGATGTCCACGCACTCCTGGATCTCGCCGATCCCCTCCGCACGGATCTTGCCGCTCTCGAGGGTGACCAGTTCACCGAGCGGCTCGATGTGCTCCCGGAAGGCGTTGCCCATCCGCCGGACCAGTTCGCCCCGCTTCGGTGCGGGGAGCATCGCCCAGGCTCGCTGTGCGGCCCGGGCACGATCGACGGCCCGATCGTAGTCCTCGGCGGACTGGAGGCCGACCGCGGCGATGACCGTGCCGGTGGCCGGATCGACGGAGTTGACGGAACCCGGGGTGCCCGGGGTACAGAGCCGCGAATGCCCGGCGATGCCGAGGGCTTCGAGGATCTCCTGCGCTCGAGTGGTGGTGTTCATGGGGGCAGGGTACCCCGAACCAGCGCCGAGGTCGCTACTCTTTCCACTCGGAGGTCATCATGGCACTTGATCGAGACGGCATCACCCGACGGGCAGCACGCGAACTGCAGGACGGTTTCTACGTGAATCTGGGCATCGGAATGCCCACCCTGGTCGCGAACCATGTCCCGGAGGGGATGGAGGTCTGGCTCCAGTCGGAGAACGGACTCCTGGGGATGGGCGCCTTCCCTGCCGATGAGGACGTGGACCCGGACCTGATCAACGCCGGCAAGCAGACGGTCACCGGAGTGACCGGACACTCCTTCTTCTCGAGCGCCGACAGCTTCGCGATGATCCGGGGCGGCCACATCGACCTCGCGATCCTCGGGGCGATGGAGATCAGCCAGCGAGGCGACATCGCCAACTGGATGATCCCCGGCAAGCTCGTCAAGGGGATGGGTGGCGCGATGGACCTCGTCGCAGGCGTGAAACGGGTCATCGTGACCATGGAACACTGCAACAAGAAGGGCGCACCGAAGATCATCCCGGAGTGCACCCTCCCCCTCACCGGTGTCGAGTGCATCGACATGATCATCACCGACCTCTGCGTGATGGAGATGGATCGGGACCGCCATCGGTTCCGCGTCACCGAGCTCGCCCCCGGTGTCACCCGGGAGGAGATCGAGGCCAAGACGACCGCCGAACTCCTCTTCGCCGACGAACCCACGCTCATGATGGCATGACCCCAAGGAAGAACACCATGTCGAGACGCACCCGCAAGCTTCGCACGTTCACCCTCGCCCTTCAGGCCCTCATCCTCTGTGGTACGTGTGCTTCCGCGACGCAGGGTGCCTCCGGCGAGGACGACGGCTTCGTGCCGCTCTTCAACGGACGGAACCTCGACGGCTGGGTGGCGGTCAACGGTGCGCCGAGCACCTGGCGCGCCGAGGACGGCATGATGCGAACAACCGGCCTGCCGGTCAGCGTCCTGCGGACGGACCGGATGTACGAGAACTTCATCCTCGAAATGGAGTGGCGACACCAGGAGGAGAAGGGCAACGCCGGACTCTTCGTCTGGAGCGATCCCCTTCCCGCACTCGGGGTCCCCTTCACGAGGGCGATCGAGGTCCAGATCATGCTCGGCTTCGAGACCCCGAACTACACGAGCGAGGGTGACATCTTCTCGATCTGGGGCGCGACGATGACGCCCGACCGGCCGCACCCCGCGGGCTACCAGCGATGCCTGCCGAGCGAGGCACGAACCAGGGGCGCAGGCGAGTGGAACCACTACCGAGTGACCTGCATCGACGGCGTCATCAGCCTCGAGGTCAACGGCGGCCAGGTCTCCGGCGGCTACGACGTGAACCCCCGCAATGGCTACATCTGCCTCGAGGCCGAAGGCTCTCCGGCGGACTTCAGGAACCTGCGGATCAAGGAGCTCCCCTCCTCCAACTCCCCCCTCGCGGAGGTCGCCAACGACGCGGTCGGATTCACAACCCTCTTCAACGGCATCGACCTCGACGGCTGGAAGGCCGACGGGGGCAACGAGACATCATGGACCGCGAAGAACGGACGCATCGTCCATGACGGTTCCGGCGGAAACCTCTGGACCACGGAGTCCTTCGGGGACTTCGTGCTGATCGCCGACTGGCGTTGGGCGGGGCCCTCGCAGGGACGCATGATGCGCCCGGTCATCGGACCGGATGGGGCCAACACCGGCGAAGAGGTCGAGATCGACGAGTACGACAGCGGCATCTACCTGCGCGGCTCGAGCAAGAGCCAGGTCAACATGTGGGAGTGGCCGATCGGTTCCGGCGAGGTCTATGGCTACCGCACCGACGGCAGCCAGTCGCCGGAGGTCCGGGCCGGGGTGACACCGACCTCCCGCGCCGACGCACCCGTCGGCAAGTGGAATCGATTCATCATCACGATGCGCGGAGACGTGCTGACCGTGAACCTGAATGGAACCACCGTCATCAAGGACGCCCGCCTGCCGGGGATCGCCGAAGAGGGTCCGATCGCACTCCAGAGCCATCACTCCGGGGTCGAGTTCACGAATGTGTTCGTACTGGAACTGGACCGACCCTAGGACGCGTCCGTGGTCTCCATCCAGGCGTCCGCGCAGCGACCCGCGCTCGCGCTCTCGACGCTTCCACCCCTGACCTCGTAGCTGCCGACCCATTCACGACGCTCGATCTGTCGCACGGACTCGATCAGGCGGTCGACTTCCGCGTCGGTGTTGTAGAGACCGAACGACGCACGAACCGCCCCGCCCGGCACCCCCACCTCGAGCGTGCTGCCGCCCTGCGAACCGAGCAGGCGGTCCGCATGCAGGTGGGCGCAGAAGCGACCGTTGCGGACCGCGATGCCGGCTTCCTCGCCGAGCACGGCGGCAGCGAGCAGGTCGCTCACACCCTCGATGTTGAACGGGATGATGCCGACTCGTTCCTCGATCGCGGCCGGGCCGTAGATCGTGACGCCCTTGATCGACTCGAAACCATCCCAGGCCCGCTTCAAGAGTCCGAGTTCATGTTCACGCACCCGGTCCATGCCGATCTCCGTGAGGAAGTCGAGCACACAAGCCATCCCGACGACACCTGCGATGTTCGGAGTGCCTCCCTGATGACGATCGGGGGACGCCATGTAGTCGACGCCGTCGCTGCGAACCTCGCTCGCGGTGCCTCCACCGGGGAGATACGGAGGCGCGGCATCGAAGATCGCCCTGGGTCCGTAGAGGAAACCGACCCCGAACGGCGCGTACATCTTGTGCCCTGCCGCGGTCAGGAAGTCGATGTGGCCGGGATCATCAGGTGGCAGGACGTCGACGGGCGCGTGCGCCATGAGCTGCGCCGCATCGACGCAGATCAAGGCACCGTGCTGGTGTGCCAGCCGCGCGATCTCGTGGATCGGAGGCATCCAGCCGGTGATGTTCGCCGCACCACAGACCGCCACGAGCTTGATCGGTTCCGATGCCAGGACCTTTTCAAGCGCCTCCATGTCGAGGCGCATGTCCGGAGTGAGCCCGACGCGAATGACCTCGTTCCGATGACGGTGCGGCAGGTCGTTGGAATGGTGCTCGAGATCCGTCACCACGACCTTGCCGGGCATGTCCTGGATCACGTGGGCGACGAGGTCACAGGCATGCGTCGTGTTCGCGGTGAAGACGACGCAACCATGCTCGAGCTCTCCGCCGATGAATCGAGCGCAGGTCCCGTAGGCATCGTTGAAGCGTTCGGTCGCCGCCCGTGCCAGCCGGTGCGTCCCGCGATGCACGTTCGCGTACTCGAGTCCGAGGAATCGAGCGTAGGCACGAAGTGCGGTCGCCGGCGGGTGCGTCGTCGCGGCATGATCGAAGTAGACCAGGGGCCGATCCACACCGTCCGTACAGGTCACCCGGGCGGTCGAGATCGGGTAATCGGCGCGGATCGATTCCCAGCTGGTGGGATCGAGCGCCTGCCAGGCATGCTCACCCCCCTCGTTGACGATCACGGCATCCGTCGTTGCAGGCTGGACGATCGGGAGTCCGGCCTCAGCCCAGCCCTTGATGCCTCCGGAGAGCGACGCCACCTGCTCGTACCCGAGGGTCTGGAGGGTGTCGGCCGCGAGAGCCGATCGGCCACCGGTCTCGCAATACAGGGTGATGCGGGTACCGGAGTCGAGGGCCATGTGGCCGAGCAGCTTCTCGAGTCGACCCCTCGGGATGCAGACGGCGTCCGGAAGGGTGCCGGAGGCGATCTCTTCAGGTTCACGAATGTCGACCAGGAGCCCGTCCGGGGCATCACGGAACGCCAGCGGCTCAACTTCGCTGATTCGAGCTCGAGATTCGGAACATATCTGTTCGTAGGTCTTCATGACTCTCTGTAAGCAGCGGGCCAAAGGAATTCGAGACATGCCCATCCGCCTGAAGCACGCTCCGACCGGAACGGACCGGACGAAGCCGGACGATCGGTCCCGGATCGAACCCCGGGGGCAGGTTTCGATCACCGAGATCCTAACGCCAGAACCGTGAACACGCCCTCTCGAAGGGAATTGGAATGCACGAAACGGACATGAGCAGCTCATTTCCCCTGACATCGATCCAGGAGACCAGCCGGGGATGTCGAAACCAGCTGCTCGACGAGGATTCGGCGGACGTCGCGGTTCTGACCGGAAAGGAAATCGGCCGCGCACACTGCGCGGCCGATCGAACATCCGGTTGATTCGAGTCTGCAGCTGGCGGAGCGGCCGCCGCGACCGGGACTAGAACTCCTTCTCGCGGTGCTGCATCTGAGCCTTGAGTCGCGCGAGGATCGAGGAGTGCATCTGGCTGACCCGGCTCTCGGACAGATCGAGGGTGATCCCGATCTCCTTCATCGTCATCTCCTCGTAGTAGTACAGGATGATGATGAGGCGTTCCGCGCGAGTCAGGCCCTTGGTGATGAGCCCCTGGAGATCCTGTCGCTGCACCGAACGCAGCGGGTCCTCCTGCTTCTTGTCCTTGATGACGTCGATCTCACGCACGTCCTTGCTTGAGTCGGTCTCAAACCACTTCCTGTTGAGACTGACCTGCGACACGGGACGGGAATCCCGCTTGAGCTTCTTCATGTCATCTTCTGACAGGTTG
>JAKVBQ010000032.1:0-8938 GCA_022447205.1 Phycisphaerales bacterium | reverse complement strand
TGCGGTTGAGACTGACGATTCCCACGGGCCGCGCGTCACGACTGACCTTCTTGAACTCGGCCTTGTCGAGGTTCATGTGCGCCGAGATCTCGTCATCGGTGGCCTTGCGACCACTGCCCATCTCGAGGGCACGGCGGGCCTGATCGACCTTGGAGCTTCGTGCACGGACCAGGCGCGGCACCCAGTCCATCGCCCTGAGCTCGTCGAAGATCGCGCCCTTGATGCGGGTCCCGCAATAGGTCTCGAACTTCACGCCTCGCTCCGTGTCGAAGGCGTCGATGGCGTCCATCAGCCCGAAGAGGCCTGCAGACATCAGGTCCTCGACCTCGACTTCATTGGGGAGGCGCATGTGCATGCGTTCGGCGGTGTACCGGACGATGTCGTGGTAGCGCTCGATCAGGAAGTTCCTGATGATCTCGCAGTGGTACTCCCTGTAGAGGAGCCAGACCGCCTCGATCTCCATCTCGGCGAGCTGCTCGGCGGTCGCCGGACCCTGCCGCCTGACCTTGGGAACCCGCTTCCTGCGGGTGGGCTTGGGCGGGGGCTCGGCAGTCGCCGCTTCCACAGGGGCCTCCTCGGCCGGTGCCTTCACCCCCTTGGCGGCCTTCCTGGTGGTCTTTGATCGTGCTTTCTTCGTCGTGCTCTTCTTGGCGTTCGTCGTGGCGCTAGCCATAGGTCTGCTCCTTGACCTGGAAACCGGACGACCATGTCCGGCAAAAAAACTCAAGTTGTCGACCGACTCAACACGCTGGAAGGCATCACCTCTCGGGAATCACGAGCGAATGAGGAATCACACCCCATTCAATCGTGCAGTTCACGCATGATCCGCGCAAACCGAAGACTCGGCTTCTCCCACACGAACGAAATGTCCAATTCGACTGTGGCATAAGTGTTCGAGTCCATTCGTCGCCAGATGACGCCGGCGTGATGTCCGGCACCCGTCCTCATCGATCCTTGACGAGGACGAGGTCAGTATAACCCAGACTCCCACTCCGGTACAAGCCGACTTATCAGACGGCCATCATCGGCTCACTGCTTTCGGCGTGAGGTTCACCGTCGGATTCAGGATGGGAGGGGTCAAGGGAAACCGCTTGATCCTCTTCCATCTGTTCCGTCTGGATGCGCAAATGTTGCGCATGTCGGTTGATGACCCCGTCCAGAAGCAGCCCGAGGGCCATTCCTCCGCCGAAACAGATCACTGCGGAAACGAGGCTCCGCTCCAGGATCGTGACCAGTGGGAGGTGTTCCCCCACCAACCCGACGACGATCGCCACGATGAACCCGGAAAGGGCCATCGAAGCGGCAACCGTGCTGGCAAGTGACCGTGTCATGGCGTCACTGGGATATCGGCCGACAACCCCTTTTCTTTTCAGGATTTCCGACCGATTGTCCAAACTAGTCGCGACGGCCCATCAGAGACCGTGCAACCCGCTGAAAGAACCCCTGCCGAGGCGGTTCGGGCTGAGCGAATCCGGCAGGTTCATCCGTCAGGGGCAGGCGACCGTCGATCCTTCGGGCCAGGCGGGTGATCGCCTGGGCAGAGGGAGACCAGGGGGCATCAAGAAGGATCGGCCGACGATTCCGGACGGCGATCGGGAGTGCAGGATCACGGGGAATGGTGCCGCCGTGGGTGAGTGGCACCTTCAGGAATCGCTCGACCACCCGTTCAACCCGCCGATGGACAGCGCCGCCCTCTTCAAGCGACTCCGCCATGTTGACCAGCAGCTCGATCCGTGCGGTGCTCCCACGAGCGATCAGGCTCTTGATGGCGCCATAGCCGTCCGTGATCGAGGTCGGCTCCGGCGTGGTCACCACCAACGCACGATGGGCTGCCGCGGCGAAAGTCGTCACGGAAGAGGAGATGCCCGCGCCCATGTCGATCAGGAGGTGATCGGCGACCCGATCCAGGGCGGACAACTGACCGAGGATGCGACGTCTCTGCAGCCCGTCGAGATTCGCCATGGCCGCGACACCGGATGACCCCGGCACCAGTCGGAAGCCGCCCGGTCCGGGGAGCAGGATGTCCTTGAGTCTGGCCCGGCCACGAAGCACGTCCTCGAGCGTCGCTTCCGGGGTGACTCCGCTGAGCACATCCGCGTTCGCCATGCCGAGATCCGCATCGAAGAGAACGACACGGCGACCCATCGAGCTGAGCGCGACCGCGAGATTGACCGCGATGTTCGACTTCCCGACCCCGCCCTTGCCACTGACGATCGCGGTCGCATGGGCAAGCCGGGGCTGTTCACGAAGACCCCCACCTCCGGAGGTCTTTCCGGTGGATTCCGGTGCGCGGTCGGCATCGCCTCTGGAGGCGGGCGCTTCGCCGACATCCGCAGCCACCACGCGACCGGTCCGTGCCTCATCGATCGTCTGTGCCATGCGACGCAGCCTTTCGGCCTGGTCGGTCGTCATCACAGGACCTCGCTTTCGAGGGTCCCTGAAGAGATGACACGCTCCACGAGCGGCCCCCCGGCAAGCAGCATTCGTGCGATGCGCCCCGCCCCACCCTGTTCGATGTCGTCCGGGACTTCCTGTCCGGTGGTGACGAAGCTGATGCGCGTGCCGAGTCGCTGGATGACGTTGAGGATGACGCCGAAGCCGTCGGTCTCGTCCAACTTGGTGAGGACCACGCGGTCCGCCCCCAGGCTGGAGAAGGCATCCGCATTCCGCAGCATCGTTCGCTCGCCCGAAGTCGTGGACAGGACCAGATGGGTCTCGGCGGGCTCCGCCTCGTCGAGGAACGCCTTCAACTGTTCCAGACGTTCCTCGTCACGTCGACTTCGACCTGCGCTGTCGATGAGGATGACGTCACAGGACTGCAGGCGTTCGAGCGCGCCGGCCATCTCCTCCGGTTCGATGACCACCTCGAGCGGAACCTTCAGGATCTCCGCATAGCTCCGCAGCTGCTCGACCGCGGCCATCCGGAAGGAATCCGTGGTCAGGAGCCCGACCTCCAGCCCATCTCGGAACCGACAGGCTGCGGCAAGCTTGGCGATCGTCGTGGTCTTGCCCACACCGGTCGGACCGATCATCGCCACCACGTAGGGGCCGATCGAATCGCGCACCCTGTTCACGTCGAGCGGTTGTTCGTCGATCGGAAGCATCGCCGCGATCCTCCGCTCGGCGGCACGTCGCACCCGTTCGGGATCACAGACCCCCCCGGGGCCGACCTCCTCGATCGTCTCCGCCATCACCTGGTCGGCCAGCTCACGAGTGACTTCCTGTTCGATGAGTCGAGCATAGAGCGAACGGAGCACTTCAGGATCACGCCCCTCGATGCCTGCGAAGGTCCCGCTCTCCGCCTGCTCCTCGGCCACGGCCTGATCGACGAGGTCACGAATCGGTTCACGATGCACTCGTGGAACGTCCGTCACCGCAGGCTCGTCTCCGAGCAGTGCTTCTCGCTCGCGTCCCCGGTCGACCTGACCGTCGGGAACGAGCGTGAACCGTCGAGCGACCTGCTCGGACGGCGCCTCGATCCGAGTGGGCTCCTTCGTGGCATCCACGGTCTGAGCCGCTCGGTCCGAGAGCGAACGCTGGAGATTCGCGGTCTGCTCCACGAGGCGCTCGT
This sequence comes from Phycisphaerales bacterium, assembly GCA_022447205.1. Classification (GTDB taxonomy): domain Bacteria; phylum Planctomycetota; class Phycisphaerae; order Phycisphaerales; family SM1A02; genus JAKVBQ01. Next base: position 5,367 of record JAKVBQ010000032.1, on the reverse strand, counting down.
TGCGACCGACGTTGGCACGGACCCCGGCCTCCTTCTCGAGCTTGACTGCGAGCGCCTGCGCAAGTCGCTGGGTCTTCGCACGCTCGAGTTCCATGTCCAGTGGCGCCTCCACCTCGGCATCGGCTGCCTCAGATGCACCGTACGCCCTGGTGGCAGCCGCAGGGAGCGGCTTGCTCTGGTGGTCGGCAGGTGGCGAAGGCACCTCCACGGTCAGCTCGACGATGGGCTTCATCCAGGGACCGAGGAGCCCGGGGCGACGCACGCGGCGAGTCTGGACGATTCGGACATCGGTACCGAGATCCTGCCGAGCGGCGACAAGCGCCTGCTCGTGGGAGTATGCCTTGTAGGTCCTGAGTAGCACCGGGATTTGCCTTCCTGGCATGCGAGTCCGGTTGAACGAGCGCCTTGACGGTGGCTCGTTGGTTCGACGGGGCGGGCCCCGTGGCGAGTCCCGGCCTCCAGCCGGCGACACATGGGATAATCATCGGGTCCGCCGGGGATTTCATCAAGCCTGAATCACGCGGAACCCGAGGAGAGAGCTCGACTTCTTTCAGGCCGGGACCGGCGCTTCATCGTGGAGCTGGACCAGACCAAGACTTTCCACGCCGATGCCGGGCACGATCTCGTTGTACCCGAGGACGATGACGTCCGGCAGGTGAGGCAGCACGATCTGACGGACCTGTGATCGCACGCTGGGGCTTGCGACGACCACTGCCCGATGCCCCGCCTCGACGAGGGGGCGAACGGCCTCCGCCGTCGCCCGACCGATCAAACCACCGAGCTGGGGCGGAATGGAGACGGTCGTGCCGCCCGAGGAGCGATCGACGTACGCATTGATCCGATCCTCGATCTGCGGATCCATCGTGACGCAATGGAGCTGCTGGGCACCCTGATCGTCCTGAATGACGTATTGGCCGCAGATCGTGCGACGGAGGGCGTTCCTGACGTATTCGACCAGCACTTCCGGATCCGAGGTGTGCGGTGCCCAGTCGGAGAGGGTTTCGATGATCGTCTCGAGATCACGGATCGGAACCCGTTCGCGGAGCAGGCCCTGGAGGACCTTCTGCAGATCGCCCGGCTTGACGATCGAAGGCACGGTGTCCTCCACGAGCTTGGGCGCCTTCTCCTTCAGCTGTTCAAGGAGGTTCGAGACTTCCTCCCTGGTCAGGAGTTCGTCCGCGTGCGACCGGGACAACTCGGTGAGATGGGTGGCCACCACACTTTCCGCATCGACCACGGTGTAGTTGGCGTTCTCGGCCTGGGTGCGCTGTCCCGGGTCGATCCAGATCGCCTCGAGACCGAAGGCGGGCTCGACACCTCGGACCCCGGGGAGCTCCATGGTTGAAAGCCCGGAGTCCATCGCCATGAGCATGTTGGGATGGACGACGCCTTCACCGACCACGGCACCACGAATGCGCAGCAGGTACTTCTCCGAGGGCAGCTGGACGTTGTCGCGAATCCGAACCGGGGGCAGCACGATGCCCATCTCCACCGCGAGCTGGCGGCGGATCAGTGCGATTCGCTCGAGCAGGTTGCCCCCACGGGCGGTGTCCACGAGCTGGACGAGGCCGTAGCCGATCTCGATCTCCATGGTGTCGACGCCCAGCAGTTCCTCGACCGGCTGTTCCTTGGGCCCGTCATCGGCCTCGCCTTCGGCAAGTGCCTGACGCGCCCCCTCATCGGCTCGAACCCGTCGCTGCGAGAGGAAACCGAGGAGGCCGAGGCCGACCGCGGAGCTCAGCAGCGGGAATGCCGGCAGGCCGGTGAAGGCGAGCATGCCGAGGAAGAGTGCGATCATGTAGAGCGCGGTCGGCTGCGACGTGAGCTGGGAGGGGATCGCCGCACCGATCGTCTTCCCGCCACCGGCACGCGCGACGATGAGTCCTGCGGCGATCGCGACGACGAAGGCGGGGATCTGGGACACCAGGCCGTCACCGATCGCGAGCAGCCCGAAGGTGGTGAGCGCCTCGCCGGCGGTCAGCCCGTTGTCGAGCACCCCGATCGCGACGCCACCGATGACGTTCACGAGGGTGATCACGATGCCGGCGATCGCGTCACCGCGGACGAACTTGCTGGCACCGTCCATCGCGCCATAGAAGTCAGCTTCGCGCATGACCTCGTCCCGACGCTCGCGTGCCTCGCTTTCCGTGACCAGACCCGAGGACAGATCCGCATCGATCGCCATCTGCTTGCCCGGCATGGCGTCCAGGGTGAACCGGGCGGCGACCTCGGACATGCGGGTCGCGCCCTTGGTGATGACGACGAACTGCACGACGACCAGGATCAGGAAGATGATCCCGCCGACGATCGCGTCGTTGCCCGCCACGAAGTTGGCGAAGGCGTCGATCACGTTGCCGGCGACACCCTTCATGGCCTCGGGATCACCCCCATCGGCGGAGAGGATCAGGCGGGTCGAGGCCACGTTGAGGACGAGCCGGAAGAGCGTCGTCGCCAGCAACAGCGCTGGGAACACGGAAAATTCGAGCGGACGCCGCATCTGGATCGTGGTCAGCAGGACCACGGCGGCCAGGGCGATGTTCACACAGATCAGGAGATCAAGCAGGGTCGGATGGAGGGGAATGACGAGCACGCCGATGAGCGCAAGGAAACCGACGGGGACCATCAGGTCACGACTTCCTGCGATCTTGTGCAGGAAGGCGGGCAGTCTGGATCCTTGGTTCGGAATCGCCATCAGGCGTGTCTCCAGTACGGCATTCCGCGGGGAATGCCTTCATGCGTGACTCAGCCGGCCTCCCTGCCCTCGAGTCGATAGACGAATGCGAGCACCTCGGCGACCGCGGAATACATGTCGGGGGGAATCTCCTGGCCGACCGACACCTGCTTGTACAACGCACGCGCGATCGGCTTTCGTTCAAGAATCGGGATGCCATGCTTCATCGCGATCTGTCGGATCCTGAGCGCAAGATGGTCCGCACCCATCGCGACGACCACCGGAGCATGCATGGTGTCGGCATCCCACTGAATGGCCACCGAGAGGTGTTCCGGGTTCGTGACGATGACGTCCGCCTTGGGAACCGCGGAGGCGATCCGCTGCTGGGCGATCTGCCTGGCGAACTGCAACCTGCGCTGCTTGACCTCGGGGTCGCCCTCGGACTGCTTGAACTCGTCCTTGATCTGCTGTCGTGACATCATCATGTCCTTTGCGTGACGATGCTTCTGCCAGGCGAAGTCGATCACGCCGAGGAGCAGCAGGACCGCGGTCACGCGAAGAGCGAGTTCGACCATCAGCCCGCCGACGGAGAAGAGGGCCGCGGTGATGTTCATGAGCGGCAGGAGCAGCACCCGTTCGTGCATGCCGTGCACCGTCCAGGCGACGACGACCACCACCAGGAAGACCTTCAGGGAGTCGAGAGCCGCCTTCACGAGCGCCCGGGAACCGAAGATCCGCTTGGCACCTTCGATCGGGTTCAACTTCGAGAACTTCGGATTGATCGCCTTGGGCGTCACCATCCAGCCGACCTGCATGATGTTCGAGACGACGGCGGCGATCCAGATCGCGATGGCGATCGGGGCGAGCGCGACCATCGACGCCAGTGCGACCGCCTCCACGCTGTCCTGCCAGGTGCCCTCGCCGACGCTCCGGAGTCCCGGCTCCATCAGCACGCGCTCCATCGCGCGTCCCAGCCTGTCGAGCATCGGCCCGAAGAAGTACCACAGGGCGATCGCCGCGGCTCCGAGCATGAGCGCGGAGGAGAGATCGGTGCTCTTGGCGACATTGCCTTCCTCGCGCGCATCACGCAAGCGCTTCGGCGTCGCCTGTTCAGTGCGTTCTCCGAGGTCTTCAGCCACCGGTCGTGCCTCCCCCCGAGATGATCCAGTCCTGCATCGTCGCGAGCACGACGTCGATGAACTCGACCAGGACCTGCTGGAGCACGACGACCCCGACCACGATCGTCCCCAGACCGACCATGATGCGGATGGGGAAGCCCAGGCTCAGGATGTTCAGCTGTGGAACGGTCTTCGAGATGAAGCCGATCGCGAGCGTCTCGAGGAAGACCAGCGCGAGCAACGGTGCCGCGACGCGCAGGCCGATCTCGAAGGCGGACATCACCAGCCCGGTGAGCAGTGTCACGACACCCGTCCCGGGGACGAAGCCGCCGACCGCGATGTATTCGTAGCTGTTGAGGACCGCGAGCACCATCCAGTCGATGCCCCCGATCGAGATGAAGGTCACCAGGGCGAGAAGGAAGAGCAGGTTCTCGAGGACATCCGCCTCGTCCCCCATCGCGGGGTTGTAGAACCGCGCGAACCCGAGTCCCATCTGCTGCGCCATCACCAGACCGCCGGTCTGCATCGCCATCATCGGCATCAGCGCGATGAAACCGATCAGCGCGCCGATCGCAACCTCGAGGATGATCGCGGCCACCAGTCCCCAGAGCCCCATCTGCTCGACGCCCGCGATCCGCCCGGTCGCGATCAGGACCGGCACCGTCGCCACCGAGAGTCCGAGGAAGAAGAACACCTTGATCTTGTTGTTGACCACCTGCGACCCGAGCACCGGAGCGAAGATCGAGAGCCCCCCCAGTCGCGCCGCGACGAGAATCAGCGGCGCGATGCTCGCGGAGATCCAGTTGATGAGCTCGGTACCGACCACGCTCTACTCAGCCCCCGAACATGCGAACGGCGAATTCACTCAACTGGGAACCCATCCAGCCGAGGAGGAGGATCGCGACGACGATCATCGCGACGATCTTGGGAACGAAGGCCAGGGTCTGTTCCTGGACCTGGGTGACGGCCTGGAGCAGGCTGATCACCAGGCCGACGAGCAGACCCGCACTGAGGATCGGTGCGGAAAGCACCAGTGACATCATCAATGCTTCACGGACGAGTCCGAGGCTTTCGGCTTCCATGTGACGGTTCCTTCCCGGGAGCCTGCTGCTAGCCGACACCGGCACCATTGGCGACACCGGACATGAGCTGGAAGGTGACGAGATCCCACCCGTCGACGAGGACGAAGAGCAGGAGCTTGAACGGAAGCGAGATGAGGACGGGTGGCAGCATCATCATCCCCATCGAGATGAGGAGACTGGAGATGACCATGTCGATCACGAGGAACGGCAGGTAGATCTTGAACCCGAGGAGAAACGCCGTCTTCAGTTCACTGAGGATGTAGGCGGGCACCAGCGTGAGCAGGTCGATGTCGTCGGTGGTCATCGTCTCCGGATCCGCGGGATCCGTGGACCCTTCCTGCCTGAAGCCCTCGATCATCCAGACGGTCTTCCAGTTCCCGGTGTGATCGATCTGGTCGAACATGAAGTCGCGAAGTGGTGTCTTGGCCCGGTCCCATGCCTCGATCTGGTTGGCGGGCACGCCCCGCTCGGCGCTGGTCTGCGCGAGGTAGGGCCT
>JAKVBQ010000031.1 GCA_022447205.1 Phycisphaerales bacterium | reverse complement strand
CGTCCAGCTCGAGATCAAGGATGCCCGCGAGCATGCTCATGCCTCGCTCGCCCGGGCCTGACCCGCGCCGTCCCGAGGACGCATCGATTCAGTTCAGAGGATGTACTGCTCGCCCGGCTTGAATGCATCCGGGAGGTCGGCTCCGGCCAGATCCCTCCGGTCAAGGGCGGTCTCGGAGGTGATCTCGACCAGCGCGAGGGGGGTGCCGTCCGCGTCCCGAGGCATGTCGTGGCCGTTGGCCTCCAGCCAGCGAGCAGCTCGTTCGAACTGCAGGTCGCGACTCGTCACTGCGCTGTCCGACCCTTCCGCGTTCTTGATCGGTGCGAATTCCTCGACGCGATCCGTCTCCCACACCAATGACCTGCTCGCGAGCGGGACCGCATCGAAGATGAAGAGCTCCAGCTTGGTCGCGTTCGGGCTGGTGGGTTCGATCCGCCCGCCATCGGAAGTCTCCACGTACGGCACCTTCTTGCGCGCCTGATGGAGGGGGAGTGCGAGCTCCGAGTCCTCCGACGTGAGTCGTGCGATGAAGTCGACGGAGAGGGCGTGGATCGCGATCGAGCCCGCCAGGAAGCGAAGTGACCCGTCCGGTTCCCGTGCCGTCGCGAGTTCCTCCGGGAGATCGGAGTACTCGATGACGCATGTCCGGCCGTCCACCTCGCAGAAGACGCCGACCTTCTCGTCCGGAGCGGCCTTCGGGACCATCTTGCTCGAGATCTCGCCGGAGCTCTCCTCACTCGAGGCATGCAGGCCGAGGAACAACGGGTCGATCACCTGGACGGTCGGGTTGTCGACCTGGAAGTAGCTGATGTGCTCGATGCCGCGGGCGAGCATGTCCTCGATCGCGCCGCTTCCGCGCAATGCCCTGAGCGCGCCGCCATGTCCATCGGGGTTCACCGCGATCTTCCCGGGCTCGGAGAGGAGGAACCGTCCATCGTCGTCGTAGGAGGGCAGCACACCCTGTGGGAAGAGGAAGACGTCCGTTCGATCCAGTCCGAACCAGTTGTTGTCCTGGAAGAACGCACGGGTGTCCGCATCGTTGATCGGGCTGGTCATGATGTACCAGGGGATCGAGCGACCCGACCTGCGGGCATGGGCGAGCAGTTGCTCTGCGAAGAGCCTGAAGAGCGGCTTGCCCGTGATCGGACTCGCCGGATAGGTGCCCTTTGGTCCGTTCCAGCCCAACCTGGTGCCCTGGCCGCCCGCGACGGTGAACGCCGCGACCCTGCCCTCGTCGACCAGCTGCTGGCCGCGGGCGCGCATGCTTTCGGCATCTGCCGGCTCATGGGGCACGACCTTCGCCGGCCTGATCGAATCCTCTGGTGGCGTGGCGCACCCGCCGGACCTGGCCTCGTTCATCAAGCGAACACTGCTCGGGATGTCGATCCCGTCGATCTGGTCGAGCAGCGATTCAAGTGCTTCGGGTTCGAGTTCGCCGGAACGGGCGAGCAGATGCGCCTGACCGTGCCCTTCGAGCATCTCGACGGTCCGGTCGAGCCTCTGCCTGAGCTCCGCTTCAGGGGGCGAAGTCGTCATTCAGTGACTTTCGGATCGAACGGCTCCGACCAACCTTCGGGATCATGGCGGACGGTGTGACCCGTCTCGAGGTAGATCACCTGTTCGCAGATGTTCGTCGCATGGTCGGCGATCCGTTCCAGGGACTTGGTGACCGTCTGCAGGTCGAAGCCGAACTGCACGGAGAACGTGCCGGCCGCGATCTTCGACTGTGCGTCGAGCAGGATCTCGTTCTTGAACCGATCCACGGTGTCATCGAAGAGGAGCACCTGGCGGGCGAGTTCGGGATTCCTGTCCTTCAGTGCGCGGTTGGCATCGCGGATCATGCCGATCACGCTGTTCGCCATGACCCTGAAGGTCTCCGGCATGGGGATCTTCAGCCCTGATTCCTCGTCCGGGACGCATTCGGCGATGTTGACTCCGCAATCCGCGATCCGCTCGAGTTCATTGTTCACCTTCACGATGGTGAGCACCGAGCGGATCGAATAGGGATCGGTCTGGCCGAGGGCCAGGAGCTGGATCGATGCGCGCTCGATCAGGATGTCCGTCTGGTCCACGAGCTCGTCGCTCTTGATCATCTCGAGCGCGGATGCCCGATTGGCGTCGAAGAAGGCATCGACCGCGCCGAGTGTCAGGTCGAGAACGCGCTCGCCCTGCTGGTTGAGCTGGTCATGCAGTCTGCTGAGCTGTGTATCGAACTCCGACACCCGATTCTCCGGAGGGGTATTCGGAGTATACCCATGAGGAACGGATGCGGTGAGGATGGTACGCTTACATTCATGGTTGAACTTGGCGTCAACATCGATCATGTGGCGACCGTCCGGCAGGCCCGCAGGACGTATGAGCCCGATCCGGTCTGGGCGGCGACCGAGGCCCAGCTGGGGGGTGCGGACGGGATCACCGTTCACCTCCGTGAGGACCGTCGGCACATCCAGGACGAGGATGTCCGCCGGCTTTCGGAGCTGGTTCACGTGAAGCTCAACCTCGAGATGGCCGCCACCAGCGAGATGGTCTCGATCGCCGGTTCGATCCGCCCCCAGATGGCGATGCTCGTTCCCGAAGGCCGGGCCGAGATCACCACCGAAGGTGGGCTGGATGTCGTCTCCGACCGGGACCGGCTGCGCGAGGTGGTTCGGGAGCTTGCTGGGGCGGGGATCGTGACCAGCGTCTTCATCGACGCCTGTCCGGACCAGATCGAAGCGGCTGCCGAGATCGGGGCCTCGGTCTGCGAGGTCCATACCGGCCCCTATGCCGCCGCCTTCCACGACCATGGTCGTGATCGCTCGGTCCCCGAGGTGGAGGCAGAGCTCGAGCGGGTCGATCATGCGGGGCGCCTGATCCGATCCCTCGGGATGCGATTCAACGCCGGCCATGCCCTGAACTACGCGAACGTCGGTCCGATCGCCGCCCTCGAGGGGGTCCGGGAGCTCCACATCGGTCATGCGATCGTGAGCCGTTCGATCTTCGTCGGGATCCGGCAGGCGGTCGTCGAGATGAAGCAGCTTCTCAAGCAGGTCAAGGACGACTGAGCCTGCCAACTTCGGTGGACAATCCGTGCCGCCGGCCGCCCCATGTACACTGGAACCACCCGAGGTGCTTGTCGTTTCATGGAGGAACTCATGCCCGAACTTCGTGGTGCGTACACCGCCCTGATCACGCCTTTCGACCTGTCCAGCGGCCATCTCGACCTGCATGCCCTCGAACGACTGATCGGAAGTCAGGCCGAGGGAGGCATACGGGGGGTCATCCCCTGTGGCACGACCGGGGAGGCGCCGTCCCTCGACCATGAGGAGTATCGCACCTTCGTGGGGAGGACGATCGAGGTCGCACATGGGCTCGGCATGGAAGTGATCCCGGGTGCCGGTTCGAATTCCACCTCCCATGCCGTCGCGAACAATCGACTGGTCGCCGAACTCGGGGCGGATGCCGCGCTCCATGTGGCTCCCTACTACAACCGACCGTCCCAGGAGGGTCTGTACACCCACTTCATGGCGATCGCGGATTCCGCGGATCATCCGATCGTGGTCTACGACGTGCCGGGTCGAAGCGGCGTCCGGATCGCTCCGGAGACGATCATCCGACTCGCCGGCCATCCGAACATCAGGGGGCTCAAGGCAGCCGGAGGTTCGATCGATGACGTGACGGAGGTCGTTCGCGGATGTGATCTCTCCGTCCTGTCCGGTGATGACACGCTCACCCTTCCGATGATGTCGGTCGGTGCCAGGGGCGTGATCAGCGTCCTCTCCAATGTGATGCCGGCAACGGTCTCCTCACTGTGCACGGCCGTCCATGAGGGCCGCTGGGAGGACGCTCGCGAACTGCATCATCGAAGTCATCCCATTGCTCGAGCGCTGCTCGAACTCGACTCGAATCCGATCCCGGTGAAGACCGCGATGGAGCTGCTTGGTCTGTGCAGCGGTTCGCTGCGCCTTCCGCTCGTTCCGCCCGGTCCTGAAGTGCGAGCGACGCTTGCTCGCATGTTTACTGACTCCGAGGTCGGACTTGCTGCGGAGGCTGCCCAGGCATGAGCTACGACCTTTCCGAGGTGCCTTATCGCATCGCGGTCCTCTGCTATCTGAAGGATGCCTCCGGCAGGGTGCTCCTCCTGCATCGTCGCAAGGAACCGAATGCGGGTCTCTACTCACCGATCGGCGGCAAGTTGGAGGTCTCCACCGGCGAAGGACCGCATGCCTGTGCGATCCGGGAGATCGAGGAGGAGGCCGGGATCCGACTCGATGCGGGTGACATCAGGATGTTCGGGATCGTTTCCGAGGCCTCCTACGAGCGGGAGACCCACTGGTTGATCTTCCTCTTCGAGGTGACCCGGCCGATCGAACACGACGAGATCGAGCACATGACGTTCGACGAGGGCGTCCTGGAATGGGTCGAGCCCGACGACGTCGAATCCCTGAACATCCCGGAGACCGACCGCCAGGTGATGTGGCCCAATGTGAGGAAGCACCATGGTGGTTTCTTCGTCGCACACATCGACTGTGCGACGGAACCTTTCACATGGACGCTGGAACAGAGCATCAAGGCGCCGGTCAAGGCCTGATTCAGCCGATGCCGGAAGCCGTGGCGGCCTGGTCGGCCAGCGCTTCCGCCGCGTCGGTCGTCTCGCTTTCCGAGATCAGGCGGATGATCGGTTCGGTGTTGCTGGCACGGAGGTGCACCCAGCCCTCGTCCAGGTCGATCCGGACGCCGTCTGCATCATTGATCCTCGCATCGCCGTAGTGTTCCCTGAGTCGATCAAGGGCCGGCTGGATCGCGTCACGCCCACCGATCCGGCTCAGGTCGAGCTTGCGTTTGACCATTGCGTACCTGGGAAGGTCGTCGACGATCCGGGAGAGCGGCCTGCCTTCGCCGGCGATCAGTTCGAGCACGAGTGCCATGGCGGCGATGCTGTCACGCACCCAGCCGACCTCTGCGACGATGACGCCTCCATTGCCTTCACCGCCGAGGGGCGCATTCGTCGCACGCATCCCGGCAACCACATTGGCCTCGCCGACCGCGGTGCGCAGGACCGACGCACCTTCGAATCCGGAAGCGATGTCGTCGATCATCCGGCTCGTCGAGAGATTCGCCGCCAGTGGAACGCCGCCATGCTTCCGGAGGGTCCGGAGTGCGGCAAGTGCAAGGGTGAACTCCTCTCCGATGTAGCGTCCGTTCTCGTCGATGATCGCGAGTCGGTCGGCATCGGGATCCTGGGCGAATCCGCACGCGCACCCACCGTTCCTGCCGATGTGTCCGGCGAGGTCGACGAGATTCTCCGCCGTCGGTTCCGGGGGATGGGCGAAGACCCCGGTCTGTTCGCCATTGAGGTGTTCGACGGTGCACCCGAGCGCCTCGAGCAGCATCCGGCCCCCAGGCCCGCCGGAGGCATTCACCGAGTCGAGAACCACCGTGAAACCGGCGCTCCGGATCAGGTCACGGTCGACGATCGAGAGGACTCGTTCGACATGGACCCGAGTGCTCGTGGTGTCCGTTCCGGGGGTGGTCCGTTCCTCATCCGGGACGAACTCGAAGTCGAGTCGCTTGAATCGGTCGATGATCCTCGACGCCTCCTCCGGAGGCGGTGCAAGGCCGTTGGCGTCGAGGCACTTGATCCCGTTCCACTCGATCGGGTTGTGGCTTGCGGTCACGACGATCGCGCCCTGTGCGCCGAGCTCCGAGGTCATCACGCCGACGGTGGGGGTGGTCACGATGCCGAGGTCGATCACCGAACACCCGGTCGATGCCAGGCCGTTCGCCGCGGCTTCCACCAGTTCGGGTCCGGATGACCGGCCGTCGTTTCCGATGAGGATGGTGGGGGGGGATTCACTTCCGGACCTGACTTCCGTGCCGAACGCCGAAGCGATGTTGGCGGCGACTTCGGGTGTCATGGACTTCCCGATGAGGCCTCTGGCACCGCTGACGGAGAGCATGAGTGGGGCATCCTGTTCCATGATGGCGCAGTGTATGGACTTCCCGGACGGATCGTCTCCTCGAACACGGCAAACATCGCATTCCCTGAACGGGATTGCCGCAATGACTGCACCGGTCAGGGCTATACTTGGATCGTGTTCGAGCTCACCCTGTCATCCTCCTTCTCCGCCGCCCACGCCCTCGTGATCAAGGGGGTCCGGGAGCCTGTTCATGGTCATGACTGGCAGGTCGAGGCGACCTTCCGGGGAGACAGCCTCGACGAGGACGGACTGCTGCTCGACTTCCACGCCCTCGAAGCCGACCTGGAGGCGGTCATCGGTCCCTTCCGGACCTCGGATCTCAATGCCTCCCCGGCGTTCCGGGACCTGAATCCGAGTGCGGAGGAAGTCGCCAGGCTGATCGGTCGGCAGCTCCTGGATCGGCTTCCTGGTCACGTCTCCCTCGCTCGAATCAGCGTCACCGAGGCTCCCGGCTGCAAGGCAGCATGGCTCCCCGAAGGGCATGGTGATCGCTGATGGGCAGGATGGTCGATTCCGACAGCAACCTCGGCTCCGAATCAAGGGAAGGCAGCGACGGCCCGGTCGGGGACCGCTTCCTGAACCGCGACCTGCAATGGCTGGAGTTCAATCACCGCGTCCTGCACATGGGCGCCGATTCCCGCACGCCACTCCTCGAGCGAGTCCGGTTCCTGGGCATCTTCCTCAGCAACCTCGATGAGTTCTTCATGAAGCGGGTGGGCGGACTGAAGCGAAGGATTGATGCCGGTGCCGGAGCGATCAGTGGAGAGGCGGACACGCCCGGGGTCCTCCTGCAGAAGATCAGGAATCGGGTGGAGGATCTGCTGTCCTGGCAGACCCGGTGCTATCGGGACAGGCTGCTTCCGGAGCTCGAGGAGCAAGGCATCCATGTCGTCGGCTGGTCCGATCTCGATGAGGAGGAGCGGCGCGAGGCGGAACACTGGTACCACCGCAACGTCTTCCCGATCCTGACCCCACTCGCGGTCGATCCAGGCCACCGTTTCCCGTTCATCTCGAACATGAGTGTTTCGCTGGGGGTGATGCTGAGTCGACCCGGCGAGACCGAGCAGCTCTTCGCACGCGTGAAGGTCCCGGACGTGCCCTCGAGGCTCTACCGTTTCAAGGGCACCAATCGGATGGTTTCGGTTCGGGAGATCGTCGAGAACAACCTTGATGACCTCTTTCCCGGCATGCAGATCATCAAGGTCCTGCCCTTCAGGGTCACGAGGAACGCGGACATCGAGAATGAGAACGAGGATGCCGAGGATCTTCTCGCGCAGATCCAGCAGCAGCTCCGTGAACGCCGCTTCGCGAAGGTCGTCCGGCTCGAGATCACCGAGGGTGCGGACCGGCAGATGCTCCAGCTGCTCTGTGACGAGCTCAACATCGATGCCGAGGACGTCTATGAGACCGAGGGCCTCATCGACTACGGCATCCTGAACGAGATCGCGGATCTCGAACGCCCGGATCTCAGGTACGAGAACTGGAAGCCCGCCATCCCACGTGGCATCGACGTCGAGGAACCGGATCTCTTCTCCCTGATCCGTGCCGACGACATCCTCGTCCATCATCCCTACGAGAGCTTCGATGCCACCGTCGAGCAGTTCGTGGAGCAGGCGGCTTCCGATCCGAAGGTCCTCTGCATCAAGCAGACCCTGTACCGAACGTCGGGTGACAGCCCCTTCATTCCGAACCTCATCCGTGCCGCGGAGAGCGGCAAGCAGGTCGCGGTCCTCGTCGAACTGCGCGCTCGCTTCGATGAGGCCAGGAACATCATCTGGGCCCGGAAGCTCGAGGATGCCGGTGTCCATGTCGCCTATGGGGTCGTGGGACTCAAGACGCACACCAAGACCGTGCTGGTCATCCGTCAGGAAGGTGACGGGATCCGAAGCTACGCCCACATCGGGACCGGAAACTACAACTCGAAGACCGCGACGCTCTACGAGGATGTCGGTCTCTTCACCAGCAACGAAGGCATCAATTCCGATCTGGTGAGCCTCTTCAACTACATGACCGGTCGTTCCCGTCAGCGTGACTACGAGAAGCTTCTGGTGGCTCCCGTCGCGCTCAAGCGTCGGTTCATCGAGCTGATCGAACGCGAGGCGCTCCTGCACACGCCCGAACGTCCCGGTCGCATCATCGCCAAGATGAACCAGCTCGAGGATCGAAGCGTCACGGAAGCCCTCTACAAGGCATCCCAGGCCGGCGTCAGGATCGACCTCGTGATCCGTGGTTTCTGCTGCCTCCGACCCGGCGTGCCCGGGATGAGCGAGAACATCCGCGTGAGTTCCGTCGTTGGCAGGTTCCTCGAGCACAGTCGGATCTTCTGGTTCTCCGCCGGTCGCGAAGACCCCCTCGATGGCGACTTCTTCATCGGTTCCGCCGACTGGATGTATCGCAACCTGCACTCCAGGGTCGAGGCGGTCGTCCCGGTCGAGGGACGGGCCCAGCGTTCAAGGCTCTGGGAGATACTTCAGGTCAACCTGCAGGACCAGGTCCAGGCCTGGGACATGGAGCCCGGCGGTTCCTACATCCTGCGCACCCCGTCGGACGATCTGGCCGAGGATGATCCGGCAGGCATCGGGACCCACAAGGTGCTCATGGCGAGGACCCTCAGTCGCCTGCAGATTCCCAAAATCGATCCCTGAACGACGACTTCGATCAGAACATCGCCGAGCGAGGCATCGCTGATGCGACGAGACGTATCGGCTGCGTGGTGGACTGCCCACCGTTCGCCGACTCGTCAAGGTACCCGTCGGCGGAGGTGGACACGCTGTCATCGGGGATGATCATCAGATCGATCGTCACCCGGTGGACGCGTCGTCCCGGCTCCCACTCGAGCAGGAACGGCTGGACCAGTGCTCCGTTTTCGTCGGTCCGGGCGATCACACCCTCCAGCAGCACGGTGTTGTAGCCACCGTCGATCGAATAGAGCAGCTGGCCGGAGTTGCGGTCCCAGGTGATGGTCACGACCTGGCCGGTGTCTGGGTGATAGAACTCGAGGTAGTCACTCGCCACATAGCGTTCCCTGATGTCGCTCGGGAAGGGACGGAAGTCCTGCCCCGCGCGGATCATCGCCATCATCCGGTGGATCACCAGCCTGCCGACCGCGTGGGTGGATGCCTGGTCCGCCGTGACCTGGTACGCGAAGAACGATGTCTGGAGCGCAAACAGTGTCGCCACCAGAAGTGCCGATGAGATTGCCAGCGCGATCAGCATCTCGACGAGGCTGAATGCACGGCGCGTTCGAATTGATGGCTTCTTCCGGGTCATTGGTTGGACGCCCCTTCCGTGTAGGTCTCGGGCAGGGGTGCAACCGTGATCGGCCAGGGGATCCCGTCGGGAAGACGGACGTCCGGGTCGTACCTCAGGACGATCTCGCCGAAGCCCTCGAAGTCCTCGCCTGTCGGGTCAGGTCCTTCCAGGTCTCCATCCAGCGCGCCGAAGTAGCCCAGCGTCGTGTTGAACTGGTCGGCGCTGCCTCCGTAGAAGAGAGGGCCGGAACCCTCGACGGGGCGGAAGGTCATGAGGAGCGTGCCGTGGACATCGACCGTTCCCCGTGCATCAAGCACGCCTGCAATGATCACGCCCCTGAGGTTGACCACCGGCGTGGCCTCCCAGTCATCGGCTTGCTCGTTCGAGAAGTTGCCGACGTCGACGGACCACCCGGGCATCATCATCATGCTTCGACTGAAGTGGTCGGCCTGGTCATCGGAGAACGATTCCAGAATCGAGATGATCTCGTCGGAATCCGACTGGGCCTCCAGTTCCGGATCGAGCGGATCGAGGTAGAACCTCGTCGCCCCCGTGAACTGCAGCTTGTTGCGCCAGTGCGTGTACTCGCCCGGTCGGTCCCCGGCGATCGCGCCCAGCACGGTGCAGTCGTTGAACACCAGGTTGTTCGACCATGTCTTGGTGTCGGAGATCGTTCCCGAACCATCCGGGGTCTCCGCCGGATCAATGCCCGGGAACTTGAGCTCGTAGGAGACGTTCTGTGCCTCGTCCTCGATGCGTTCGATCGCGCCGAGGTAGTTCCAGTTGGGGTTCTCGCACTCGACCTCGGTTTCGACGTAGGTCGTCCCGATGAACGTGCAGTTCTCGAATCGTCCGTTGATCCCCTTCGGGATCAGCACATCCGTGAAGACCATGTTCCTGTAGACGGGCCTTCGATACCAGTCATACGGATTCGGCGAACCTTCCGGAACCGATTCCCACTCGCTTGACGACGCTTCCACGTATTCCGCCTGACTGGAGTCGGCCAGGTTCTCCTCGACCTGCGACTCGAAGGAGGAACTCGAACCGGTCTGGTTCGTGTACCACTCCTGGTTCTCGGAGAACATGGTCGTGGTGACGTCGCGGAGCAGGCTTTCGGGTGCCTCGAAGATCACCGGTGCCTGGTCGGTCGGAGCGACGACCGCTCCTTCGACCACCGAGCGCCAGGGCGCTCCATTTGCGGTGTTCCACGCGGCTTCGGAGATTCCGAAGGCGAGGTTGCCGCGCACCTTCGCATACATGTCGAATTCGTCGAGGACTCCGTCGTTGTAGCCCAGCGCGACGTCCGTCATGTCGACGTATCCGTCCAGGTTCCGGTCCTCGAAGGCCCGGTCCAGGAGTCGTGCCAGCTGGTTGTCCACATCCCTGAACTCCTCGGTGAGGGTCCCGAGTCCGGCGTCTTCGGCTCGTTCCGCATCCCAGACGACCCGACCGTCGCCATTCATGTCGAAGTGGTTCAGGAAGAGATCGAATCCGGTCACGTACTGATCGCCGTCGACGTCCAGGAGCGCTTCGTTCGAGACGATCGGGATGCTTTCCGTCGGATGGGTGGGCCTGAGCCGACCGTCGCCGTCGACGTCGTATTCCGCGATCGACTGGTTGAGGAGGTTGATCTGCTCGTTCAAGGTGTCGTCGAGGTACCGGAAATCGCTCCGGATGACCATGGGATCACCATTGCCCTCGTTGAGTTCGCCCGGGTTGATCCCGAATCGCGTTCCCAGGGGGCCCTCGACGATCACGTTCTTTCCGATCATGATCCGGTTCGGGCTCACGGCGGCATAGGGGATCTTCTTCGTGATCAGGAAGTCCATCGCGACCTGGCGTGTGATGTCTCCGTCGACACCTTCGCTTGTCACCCTGATCCTGGACTCGTCGGAGTCGCTGTCGATCACCTCGTAGCGGAGCCTGAAGTAGAAGTCGTTCTTCGAGGCGCGCATTCGAATCGGCTTGGTCTCGAGTCGGGCGCCGTCGATGATGATCGGGAGCTGGTTGTCGCCCGGTTCCGCATCGAAGGCATGTTCGTCCGCGAGGTGTGCATCCATGACGGACTCCATGAGCCCGGCAGGATCGGATGAGGTGGTGTATCCATCCGGCGGCAGGAGGACGACATCCTCGTCAATCGTCTCGATCTCGCCGCTCCAGAGCGCTTCGCCATACTCTTCCGTGATCAGCCCCTCCTGGACCACCCACCGGCGTCCTTCCGCATCCAGCCGACGGACCGCGAAGACCAGTCCGGTCTGGGCCGCACTCGTCGCCCTGGAGACGTGCAACGCACTGTCCGCCGCTCGCAGGTTGCCCTGCGCCATGATGGCCATCGCGACCGACAGCGAACCGAAGATGACGAGGAACATCATCGCAAGCACCGAGGTGATGCCTCGTGAGCGGACGCTCGTCATTCGGGTCGATTGAATTCCATGGCTGGTCGAGAACATCGTTCCGTCCGTTCCTCGCCTCACGGGTGATCGGGTCATCGGGGTGCGATCCAGCGGATCCGGGTCATCTCGACCGGCTGGTCGTCACCGGGATCCTGGTATCGAATCACGACTTCCACGCGGACCATCTCGGTCGTTCCATCCTCGAGCGGCGTGAGGATGTCGAACTGGTCGACGCTCTCCACCGTCACGATCTGCTCCCAGCCCTCCATGTCACCGATGACCTGCCGGGCCGCGTTGATCGGTCCGTTGTTCAGGCTTGCGGAGAAGACGAGTCCCTCGCCGAATCCGTCGAAGTCATCGACATCGTCGAAGTCATCAAGACTCGTCTCGTCTTCCTCCGGGCCCCAGAATTCGGTGTTCGTGACCGGGTCGTGGCGGGGGAGGTTGAGCGTCATCTCGCGAATCTCGTTCCCGAGCCAGGTGGCGGTGCTCGTCATCGAGGACCATTCGTTCTTGTCGAGGAGCACCTGCTGCGCGGAGATCATCGCGAGCACACCAGTGCCGATGATGACCGTGGCCAGTGCGGCTTCGACGAGGGTGAATCCCCTGCGCGCGAGTCTGCGAGTCGACCTGTTGATGCGACGTGTCATATGGACCACTCCATGCCTCCTGGATGACTGCTCAGCCACCCGAGACCAGGCTGCTCATCTTGAAGATCGGGAGGATGATCGCCATCGCGATGAACCCGACCACGGAACCCATGAGGACGATCATCAGGGGTTCGATCATCCCCGTGACCGCCTTGATGGCATCACGGAGAACCTTGCTGTAGTACGTGGAGATCTCCTCGAGAACCTCGCCGAGCTTCCCCGACTCCTCGCCTGCCGAGATCATCTGGACCACGGACTTCGGGAGCAGGGTGGAGCGGGTCAGGGTCGACTGGATCTTGCGTCCCTGCTTCACCGAGGAGTGCACGCCGCGCCACATGCGGCGGAAGAGTCGATTGCCGGAGACCTCGCTGGTGATGGTGATGGTGTCCAGCATGGGCACGCCCGCATTCAGGAGTTCGCCCATGGTGTGGAGGCTTCGACTGATGTAGAGCGCGCGGAACATGCGCTTGATCAGCGGAGCCGTCAGCTTGAACCGATCCCACCAGAAGCCCCCGAGCTCAGTCCTGATGAACGCCAGAAAGCCGATGATCACGGCAAGTCCTGCGCCAAGGACGATCCACCAGTATTCGACCATGAATGCCGAGAGACTCATCAGGAACTTCGTGGGTCCGGGCAGGGCCGCTTCCTTGCCCTTGAACACGCTGGCGAACTTCGGAAGCACGAAGGTCAGCAGGAAGACCGTGACGGCGATCGCCATCGTCGCGATGACACCCGGATAGATGCTGGCACCGACCACCATCCGACGGGTCTCCATCTCCTGGTTGAGATAGGCGGCGATCCTGTCGAGCATCTTCGCGAACGACCCCGACATCTCCGATGCCCGGACCATGTTGACGTACAGCGGGCCGAACAGCTTCGGGTGCTTGGCAATCGCGTCGGAGAACTGCTTGCCCGACTCGACGTCGTTCCGGATCTGGTGAAGGATCTTGCGGAACTTCTGGTTGGAGACCTGTTCGGCGATTCCTTCGAGGGCGGCCCTGATCGAGATGCCGGCTCGGATCATCACGGCCAGCTGGGTCGTGAAGTCGAGGATGTCCTTCTGCGAGGGGCCCGAGGAGTAGTTGAGCTGCTTCAGGAACGAACCGAAGTCCGCCTTGCTCACGGCGACAGGCGAAAGCTGCAGGACATGGTGTCCCTGGCCTCGAAGCATCGACGCTGCCGTGGCGGCATCCTGGGCGCTCATGACACCCGACTGCATTCGTCCTGAAGCGATCCTGGCCTGGTAGCGATACTGGGGCATGACTCACGAGAGCGGACTTCGCCGCTCACCTCCAGAAGGGGTCAGGCTGCGAGCATCTGCTCGAGCTTCTCCGGGTAAGCCGCCTGGGCGACTGCGTCGTCACGGCTGATGAAGCCGTTGAAGTAGAGTTCCGAAATGGCGTTGTCGAGACTGTTCATGCCCAGCTGTCGTGAAGTCTCGATCACGTTGGGGATCTCGAACGTCCTTGCCTCTCGAATGATGTTCCTCACCGCGGGGGTGCAGAGGAGGATCTCGATGGCGGGGACCATGCCGGGCTGGTCGATCCGACTGAAGAGGGTCTGGCTGATGACCGCCTGGAGCGTGTTCGACAGCATGGACCGGATCTGGTTCTGCTGGCCTGACGGGTACATGTCGATGATTCGCTCGACGGTCTGGGAGGCGTTCACGGTGTGCA
Organism: Phycisphaerales bacterium; assembly: GCA_022447205.1. GTDB lineage: Bacteria > Planctomycetota > Phycisphaerae > Phycisphaerales > SM1A02 > JAKVBQ01. Next base: position 24,693 of record JAKVBQ010000031.1, on the reverse strand, counting down.
GGGTGCTGAACACGAGGTGGCCGGTCTCCGCCGCGGAGATCGCGAGGGCAGCGGTATCCAGGTCGCGCATCTCGCCGACGAGGACGATGTCCGGGTCCTGTCGAAGCGCATGCTTGAGGCCGGATGCGAACGTGGGCATGTCCGCTCCAAGCTCCCTCTGCTCGATGAGGCACTTGTCGGAGTCGAAGACGTACTCGACCGGATCCTCGAGCGTGATGATGTGCTTTCGGTAGCGTTCGTTCATCGCCTGGATCATGGCCGCGAGCGTCGTCGACTTGCCGGAGCCGGTGTCACCGGTGACCAGCACAAGGCCCCGGGGAAGGAAGGTCAGTCTCGAGATCACTTCGGGAAGATTCAGGTCACCAAGCTGAGGGACCTTCGACTTGACGGTACGAAGTGCGAGTCCGATCCCGTTCCGCATCCGGTGGGCATTGACTCGATAGCGTCCGAGGCTCGGAACCTCGTAGCTGAAGTCGAGATCCTGAGCGGACCTGAAGGTCTCCATCTGCTTCTCGTTGAGGATCGAGTTCAGGGCCCGTTCCAGCGTGTCCGCATCGAGCACGTCGTGATCGAGAGGGCGGATGACGGTGTGAACTCGAACCATGGGCGGTTGCCCGGCCACGAGGTGGACATCAGAGGCGTCCAGTTCATAGGCAGTACGGAGTATTTCATCCAAATGCATCGATAGGGATCTCCGGTGGTCTTTCCGTGCGAACTCACGGCCGAGAACTCATCGGGCATTCGGAGGGGTGACTGAAGGGGGGATCCGTCAGAGCGTGCGGAATTGCCGCGACCTGAACGAGCGTGTGGGCGGTCGCATCCAGCACGTCTTTCCCGGTTGTCCTGCTTGGAGGAGCTGTATCGGTCTCAGATAGTCCGATAACCATTCTGCCGATGGCATTGGTCACCAGTCTGAAGCAGCCAGCGAACCCGCTTTCCGGGCTGTCCGTGGGGGTCAGCCTGCAGGTGTGGCGGTATCCAGAGACGTGTCAATTGGATGACTGGTTCGACCTGATGGGCCTGATGGCAGGGCCCTGGCCTCGAAAATCGTGGGTTGGGCGTCTGAAACCCGTATCGAAGAGGATCTGGGCCCACCTGCCCGGTGCCTTGTAGGAGACCGTGCCCTCGACGCGCCAACCGGTGTCCGGGTCAGGCGTGGAGAACGGATCCGGAATGACCGCCGGGATGCGCATGGAGAATGATTCCCTGGCGGGCAGGGTCCTGAGTGCCGACCAGCTGCCTGACCAGCGATCTCCTCCGGTGGTGGTGAAGGTGTACTCGAAGGTCTCCAGCTGGATGGGGTCCTTCGTGGTGTTTTCGAGCCTCAGGTCGATGCCCAGCTCGACAGCTGCGGGAGAGCCCTCACCCACGGCGGAGACGGAGACATCCTGAACGAGGACGTTCGGGGGCGTGTCGAAGACACAACCTGCCAGGAGGCAGCAGAACGGCAGGAGGATGATCCGAAGTCGAGCGGCGATCTTCATTGCAGGAGTTTACCCGTTTGATTGGATTCGCGTCACTCCCATGAGGCCCCCGGCTGCGTAGGATGCCATGGATGACGTGCCTGCGGACACTGCCATTTCCGACCTTCCTGTTCGCGCTGCTGCTGGCGTGGAAGACCCCTCTCGCCCACGGGCAGGACCAGACACCTGTTGCCGTCGATGAATCCCCGACGGCAAGCATGCTCGTGCAGCGAATCCTCGACCAGATCGATGACAACGTCGGGGAAGCGGCGCGGGGCTGTCGATCACTGCTGTCGCTGCTCGGTCCACGGCTCATACCGATCTCCGATGACGAGCCGGATCGCTTCACCACCGTCCGAAACAGGATCAACGCACTCCTTGTGGACAACCCTCTACTGCTCGAGCGTTTCCGCGAGGTGCAGGGGCCTGCCGTCGACCGTTTGTTCGAGGAGGGCGCCTTCGAGGAGGCGATGGCGATCGGATGGCTCACACCTTCCGGCATGAAGGCCGCGATGGTCGTCGCGCAGGAGAAGCTCGAGGCGGGGCACCTGCCGCAGGCTCGCCGGCTCCTCGAGGAACTGGCCGGTCATCCCGATCTCGAAGGACGCGAGGCACGCTTTCACCTCTACATGCTGGGGCTCGTCCTGCATCTCCAGGGTGAGCATGCGCGAGCCGACGAGGTCCGTGCGGAGCTCGCCCTCGAACCTGCTTCATCCGATCTCGTGGAGCGGCTCGCGTTCCTTCAAGACTCGATGTCGCCGTTCCAATCGCAGGGCGTCAGCACGATGGATGTCCATCGGGCCGAGTCCTCTTCCGAGGAGGGATGGCACAGGATCTGGTCCGGCGGGATGCCCTCGTCCGCCTTCTCGCGTTCAAGGGGCCTTCGTCTCGAGTCAGGCAGTTCCAATGCACTCGGCCTGATCGAATCCGATCGAGTCTCGGCAGGAAGCCTGACTTCGATTCCCCTCGTGCTGGACGAGGTGATCGTGATCTCCGACGGGAGCACGGTACGCTCCTTTGATCGGTTCGGGACCGACTTCGGTTGGAGCACGAACATCGCATCGGGGCCCGAACGTCGCAGCGGACTCATCACCGACCTGTCCGAAGTGAGTGTGGCCGGAGATTCCCTCTACACGATCTCGGGACTCGGCTACACCACCGGTCGGACCAGTCAGCATGGTGTCGTCTGTCTCGACCTCCCCACCGGGGAGGAACGATGGCGGACCAGGATCGACACCATTCGTGCCGATGCAGTGGTGGCAGGGGATCCCGGCGAGGCCGTTCGGCAGGAGTTGGATCTCGAGGGTGCATTTCCCTACGGACCCGTCATCCTTGCGGACGGCATGGCGGTCGTGTTGGCGAGAAAGGTCAATTCAAGGCGCGAGACCATCGTCTACCTGATCGGTCTCGATGCGGGGACCGGATCGGTTCGATGGGTCCGACTGCTCGCGTCGAGTGGAGGCGTGCGGACCCAGCGCGGATTCGCCAGGATGATTCCCCACCAGGACTCGGTGATCGTCGCGAGTCCGGTCGGCATCATGGCAAGGGTGGAGGCATCGACCGGGGATCCCGTCTGGCTCCGCAGGTTCAAGGTGCCGCTTTCGACGAGCAACTACGGAACACCCTGGGAGATCGGGCAACCTGCCGTGGTGGGTGACGATCTCTATGCGCTCGCTCCGGATGCCTCGGCGGTGATCCGCCTTGATGTCGAAACCGGCGAACTTCTCGAAGAGTGGCCTGCGGGGAGAGGGACGACATGGGGCACGCCTCGCTATCTCGTCGGTGTGGAGGAGGACGATCGAGGAGGCACGATCTACGCGGTCGGTGAGGATGTCGCCGCCTTCTCTGCGACATCCCCGGGCACGCCACTCTGGAGAATGTCGGAGACTGCCCGTGACGAGGTGCGATCACGAACCGGGTTCATTTCCCGTCTTGGAAACAGGGGTCGCATTCATTTCACTGGCAACGAACTTCTTGTTCCCGGAGTCGATGACATCCTGGTCCTTGACTCCGAGGACGGCAGGGTTCTTGAACGCATCGATGTTCGTGGGCCAAGTCATCCCGTTCTGCTTGACAGCCAGCTGATCCTTGGCGGGCTCGACCAGGTCGAATCGCTGATGAAGATCGAACCGGCAGAACGTTTTCTGCGCGAACGGATCAAGCGGGATCCCGACAATGCGGGTCGGCCTCTCGCTCTTCTCGAGCTTGGGATCCAGTCCGGCCGTACCGATCTCGCACTCGAGGCTGCCGACATCACCATGGGCATCCTTGAGACGGATCCCGAGTCCACTTCAGGCAGTGAGATTCGTGGTGCCCTGGTCGACATGCTCCTGCGACTCCAGGAGCAGAGTGCCGAACTCGACCTGGATGTCGCGGAACGTGCCGTCGCCCTGGCCGACCAGGTGGCTCGTACCCCTCGGCAACATGCCCAGGTCATGCTCGCCACGGGCGATCTGCTTGCTTCGAACGGGGCCCTGTCCGAGGCCGTCGATGTCTGGTCAGGCATCCTTGCCGATCCCCAGCTCGCGGACACACCGATCCAGCGTGACCAGGGGATGCAGCGTGCCCGACTGCTTGTGGAGCAGCGCCTTGTGGAGGAGGAGGTTCGGACTCTGTTGGAAGAGGAGGGGTCGGACGCACTCGACGCACTCGGAACACGGGAGACTGTCGCCACTTTCGAGAGGATCGGCCGACTGCACGTCGGTACATCCGCTTCCGCCGAGGCGTGGCTGCGTGCGATCCGTGCCCATGAGGCGTCAGGTCGATTGGATGATGCCGCGTCCGCCGCGCTCGAGGCGATTCGTTCCAACCCCCTGGAGCCGTCGCTTCTGCTCGAGGCGATCCTCCTGCACGAACGTCATGACTGGTCGCTTGGTGCCGAGGGTCTGCTCGACCGTGGACTGCAGATCTCCCAGCTGCGTCCCGAGATCAGGCTCGCGATCCAGCAGGCGTTGCCGACCATGCAGATTGGACGTGTCGATCATGTCAGGCTTGGCGAGGATCTGGGTGATGCACTCGAGTTCCCCGGAAGACTGGTCAGGGATCAATCTCGTGGTGCGATTTCAGGTGATGCCCTGGTGATGATCAGGGATCGAACCCTCGAATACAGGAGGTCGCCCGCCGATATCGAGCCTCGTTGGGCTCGTGATCTCGAGAGTCGGGATCCGGGCATGATCTCCATCAGCGACGAGGAACTCCTGCTCTGGATCACACCCACCACGGATACCCCATACGCCATCGCGTTCTCGATCGAGGATGGGGCCGAGGTCTGGAGGACACCTCCGGTCTCAGAACTCATGGGGCCGCCGCCCAACAACAGGCTCGTTCAACGAGGTCGACAAGGCATGATGCCGGGTGGCAGGATCTATCGGCCGCAGGAGATCGTGCCCCTGGTCGCAGGGGAGACCTTCCTCATGGTCCGGCGTTCAGGCCAGGTCGTGGCTCTTGACCGTGGGAACCGGAATGACGTGAGCGATGTGAGGTGGAAGGTCGAGAGCGGGCTGGAGCGCGTCTACGAGGCCGTCCTGACCGATCGTCGGCTCATCCTTGCAGGGATGGCTCGGGAGCTGCAGCCGGAGAATGCGGAGACCGTCCTCGGACCTGGCCTCTCGGTCATCGATCTCGAGTCCGGCACGGTCACCGGAACTTTCCGTGGCACGCTCGGAGGAGAGCCGAGATGGCTGCTCGTCGACCCTGCAGGTCGTCTCGTCATCGGCACCAGGGATGGCATCGAAGCCTTCCCGATGAAGGGTGATGGAGCGCCGATCTGGACGAACGAAACGCTCCTGGCAGGAGGCACCGTTCGTGCGATCGCGCATGGCAATACGATCGTCGCGGCGCGTCCCGAAGGTTCATTGATGGGATTCAACCTTCGTGATGGGCGCGTGATGCCCGGTGCGTTCGTCCTCTCGGAGTCCGACGGCGAGGTCTCAAGCGGTCTTGTCGAGCTGCGCAACGACGCGGACGGCGTCTACGCACTGATGGACCAGCGTCTCATCCGATTCAGTGATGAAGGTGATGTCACCGGGATGGATGCGATCGACGGTCCGGTCGCCTATTCGGGATGGGTGAGCGCGGCTGGACGAGAATTCGTGGTCGACGCCATCGCTCGGAACATCCGGGACGGCTCGTATCGGTACCTGATCCACCGACTTGATCCGGAACGCGGCTTCAGCATCGCGGCACCGAGTCTGGATCTCGCCTTCTCAAGGCAGCGCCTCGAACAGCTCAAGGCCGTGGACGGATGGTTGATCCTCGGCACCTCCTCTTCGGTCCTCGCCATTCCCATGCCCGTCGAGGCGGATGGCGATCCCCTCTCCAGGATGGGAGATGGGTGAACCCGGGTTCTCCGTCATGCCCCGTCGTCGGGTTGAAAGGTCAAAGATGTCAGGACACGCATCCATGCAGCAGTCGACAGCCCAATCGCTCCTTGAACGTACAGGCTGCACTGGTCTCGCAGGTCTCGTGCCCGGTTCACCGGAGGAAGACGATTCCCGTCTTCCCGAGGGTGATGACTTCGAGGGGGATCTCGACGAGGGGCACGAATTCGACTTCGATGACGATGACGATGAGGCGGATGACTTCATCGACGAAGACGACGATGAAGAAGGTGACGAGGAGGACGACTTCGTCTAGTCCATCCTGGGGTCACGAACCGTCGTGGCGTTCCGTTCAACTGGCACCGGTTCCACCGGCTCGATCTTCGGAGCCGGATCAACCGGCGTTTCCGCCTCCATGGCCGTGGTCTTGAGGAGCGCGAGTTCCAGAGAGCCATCCCGGGCAAGTGCAAGGACGGCGTTCTCCTCGATGCTCGGACGGGCGATCCAGGGCTGTTCGAAGATCAGCGAGGTCGCGGTCGTGGTCGTGAGGATGGCCGCAAGTTCGAGGGAGTCGGCATCGGTCACCAGCCATTCACCTGCTTCCGACTGCTTGCATGCGGCGACCGTGCCTTCGGGAAGGAGCTTGATTTCCCCGGTTTCCGGTGTCCACAGCACGAGGCGACGAAGCTCTCGGGAGAACCACGCGACCTCTCCCTCCCGGATGCCGGCACCACCGGCCGCGGCGGCAAGGGTCTCCCACGCTCGCAGGTCATCCACTCGGTCACTTGTCCGATGAAGTACCAGCGTGTCCCGGAACGTCAGCTCGTCGTCCGCGCCACCCCATGCGAGATCTGCGAACCCCTCGCCACGTCTCAATGCGAACAGGCTTTCGCCGGAGGGGGCGAGCATCGGATACTCCCATGAGTAGGGGAGCGTCTCCTCGACGATCCATGCCGACCCGTCAGGGGCACGGACCACCAGCTCGAACCGTGTCTCATCGGTCGTCCTGCGCGCGTATGCCAGGGTCGAATCCTCGTTGACCCACCCGAAGGCGTTGACGTTGCTGTTGGAGACGATCCAGCGGATGTCCTCGCCGTTCCAGGGCGCCAGGCCGATCCAGCGGGAGCCGTCCGCATTCGCCTTCTCGACCAGCACGCCCTCTCGATTCGAGTTTCGTCCGAGGATGATGCTGCCGGAGTGGGTCCTGACCAGCAGCGGATCCTCGTCTGCACTGCATTCGTAGATTGCCACCTCGCCTGCGGTCGCAGCCCCTCGACCTGTTGCGAGCATGATGTCGATGGGAATCGAAGGGCCCAGCTGGACCGCGACGTACTGCTTCTCCGTCGAGGATGAGGTGATCGGCAGGGTGAACCCGTCATAGGGAACGGTCCCCAGGGCCGCGACGGCGATCGTGCTTGCCATGCTGGTCTGCGTGATCATCGGGGTGTCGGGCAGATCCTCCCGACGTTCGGCGAACTCGTAGGTGTCACCTGCCGGGATGACCAGACGGCTGGCACCCTTCAGTGAAGTCTCCTTCACCATGCATCCCGATGCGAACATGGGAATCAGGCAGCAGCACAGGGCGATGCCGCCGGATCCCGTGTTCCTTGCGCGACCAGCCGGGGAGGCGGGAATGGACATCGCCGGGCCTGCTCCTCGTTCAATCCCTGCGAGGATCGACCTTGCCGGATCCGCCGCCCTCGTTCACGCCCAACTTCTCCTTCAGCTGTTCGGTCCGCTCGCTGAGGGGATCCGCAAGCTGCTCGAGACGGCGTCTGTCCAGCTCGTTGAAGTTGATGTCGTTCTCGTCTGGGTTGTCCACCACGATCGGGGTGATGAACACGACGAGTTCGCTGACCACCGTGTTCTCGGATTTCGAGGAGAACACCAGGTCGAGGATCGGAATGTCTCCCAGCAGCGGGACCTTGCGCTCGATCATCGCTTCGGATTCGGTCCTGATGCCTGAAAGAACGATCGTCTGGCCGTTCTTGACGGTGACGGTGGTGTTGGTCTGGCGTCGCTTGATGGTCGGGTTGTTCCCGGGGCTGCCGGCACCGGTGTTGTCGACGTTCGAGAGGAGGATCTCGATCTCCATTGCGACGTTCTTCTCCCGGGTGATGCGGGGCCTGACGTTCACACCGATGCCCACCGCGATCTGCTCGTAGCTTGCGATGACGTTGCCGCCGCCGGAAGTGGATTCACCGCTGGACTGGAAGGGGACATCCTTGCCGTCGAAGAACTTCGCCTCCTTGTTGTCGGAAGTGAAGATCCTCGGCTGCTGGAGGATCCTGGTGTTCGTCAGCTGGTCCAGCGCCTGGAGGACGACGGTGGCATCGACGCCGAAGCTGAGGATGCTCGTCGCGAAGGTGGAGAAGATGTCGTCCTTGGTCGCGGCGAACATCGAACCGTTCGTGCCCTGCCCGTTGATGACCACGGCGTTCTCGCCGTTGACCGAAGTCACGTTGCCGAATCGGAGTCCGAATTCGAAGTCGTCACCGAGTTCGACTTCCGCAAGGACTGCCGTGATCATGACCTGACGGCCGGGTCGGTCGAGTTCCTGGATGATGTCGAGCACCGCGTCCTGGATCTCGGGTGTCGCCAGGACCAGCAGCGAGTTCTGGGCGGAGTTGGGGACCACCCTTGCCTTGCCGACGATCGCACTGACTTCAGCCGCATCGCCCCCGGCGCCTCGATTGCTCTGCCACGGGAAGGAGATCTCCTGCTCGCCTCCGCTGCCGCCACCGGTGTTGGTGGCATTGCTGCCGGCGACACCGAAGTCGACTCCTGAAAGCCCTTCCTCGGGTGCGGAGATGCTGCTGTTCGAACCTGCCGAGGCGAGGAGCGCATTGAGGATCTCCGCGACCTCGATCGCACTGGCATGCTTGAGTTCGATGTTCACCGGCATCCCGACGGTCAACGGCTCGTCGATCTTCATGATCATCTGGTCCAGCCACTCGAAGTTGCTCGGCGACTTGCTGATCACGATGAGTCGGTTGGAGTCGGGGTAGGCCTCGATCCGGAAGATGTTGGCCACGGCGGCATCCGCGCCACTGCCGGCATTCCCGGTGGTCCGCTGCGTTCGCTGCTGCCCCCGGGCTCCACCGGCGCTGCCGCCGGCTCCGTTCTCGAGCAGTGCGGACAGGAGGTCCTTGACCTTGATCGGATCGGTGTACTTGAGGTCGTAGATGCGGAAGATCTCACCCTCCTGGGAGGGGGCGACATCCCATGCGGTCTCCAGCAGGCTGGTGATCTCGGTCAGGATGTCGGGTTCGGCGCGCACCGTGATCGAGTTCGTCGGTTCGAGGACGGTGACCGTCAGCTGCTCGCTGGTTCCGACCTCGACCACGTTCTGGTTGTTGTTCCGACTGGCGGTCTGGGTCCGGCCTCGTTGTTGCTGCGAGTTCGTGGAGGTCCTGGTTGATCCCGACGTCGGGGCTCCGCTTGGTGCGAAGAGCGTCTCGATCAGACCTGCCACGGTGTTCGCGTCCGCGTACTTCAGTCGGAAGGTCTCCACCTTGACCGCGATGTACGGTTCGACATCAAGGATCTTGATCAGGTTCGCGATCCGCTTGGCGAACCCGATGTCGCCTTCGACGATGATCTGGTTCGAGTTCACGTCGACGGTCATCTCGACGTAGTCGGGCTTGCTCGTCTCCAGCTGGTCGAAGATGTCCTGGGCCCGGGCCTCCTTGATCTGGAAGACCTTGATCACGATGTTGCCATCGTCCGGGAGGTCGCTGATCTCGACATCCGGTCCGTAGACCACGCCCGGCTGGAGCTGCCTGATGTCGGTGATCTGGTCGATCATGATCATGTCGTCGGTCTCGACGACGGCGAGGTCGTTCAGCTTGAACGCCTGGAAGAGCAGCTCGATCGCCTGTCGCTGGGGGACCGGCTCCCTTGCGAGGACGGTGATCTTCTTGGACAGGAGGGCCTGCTCCTGGACCATCACCACCTTGCCGGTCCACTTGACGATGTACTCGATGATGTCCTCGACGGGGCGCTTCTGGAGGTTCAGGTTGACCAGCGTCTCGCCCGGGTCAGTCGGTTCCTCCTGCGCTTCCGGCACGACCGTATCGGTTTCCGTTTCCACGACGGCAGGTTCTGCGGCTTCAGTCGCGGCTTCCTGAGCGGTGGACTCGGTCACGGTTTCGGTTTCCGCGGGGGGAGGCGGAGTGCCTTCCTCGTCCTGGGCAACGACCGCCTTCGAGGCCATTGACAGGATCACCAGGAAGGCGATTCCCGTGATCTGATGGGGCCAGTTGAGTCGCTTGATCACGATCCGAGCTCCTTGCCGGCTGTTCGCCGTGCGTCCTGGACTCGTTGCTGTTCGAGTCCGTTTGAAGGCCTTCTGGGGGTACCTTCCGGGAGGGTGAGTCCCGGTGCTGCAGTGCACTGTACCCGAGTCATGTGAAACGTCCCGGTTCGGCCGGGATTGCCTCGATTCGGCCACGAGGGCCTCGCATCCTTACTGATTCTGGCTTGCACTCCGAATCCTCGATTCGAGCTGCTTCCGGTCGGCCTGCAGGCGTTCCTTCGTCTCCGCGTCGAGATCCTGCCTTCGCAGTGCCGAGTTGATCTTGGTCATCGCACGGATCGCATCCATCCGGGACATGTCGCCCAATGCCTCCTGGTCGAGGGGCTCGGGAATCTCCGCGTCCTGGCCGCGTTCCCGGCTCAGTTGCTCGGAGCGTTCGTTCGCCATGTCTCGTGCGCTTCGGCTCGAACTTCCCGACGGCGCTTGAGGTCTGCTCACGCTGCTCGTGCTGGTGCTCCTCACGCCCGAATCGGAGCCTGCGGTGGTCGCGAAGATGTCCGAGGAACTTCCATCCGAGAAGGGAGGCTCCGAGAAGTAGTCCGGGAGCTCCTTGGTGAAGAGGTCGATCTCGAATTCCCCGCCCTGCCAGCCGAGCTTGACGTTGAACGGCCCTCGGACGATGAGCACCGTCACGCCTTCGGATTCCATGCCTTCGGGGATTCTCTTGTTGTTCGCGAAGAACACGTCCTTGCCGAGGATGCCCGTGATTGCCGGGCCCCCATAGGTGGTCGGGATGCGCGGGGGTGGCGGGGGCGGCGGAGGTTCCGGAGGTCTCTCCTCGACCACGACCCGTGGGGGTGGTGGAGGTGCCGGAACCCGGGGTGCCCGGGGGATGTAGAAGATCGACCTGCCTGAAAAGCGCTCTTCGGATCGCACGATGACCGGGTTGTCGGCAAGGAGTCGGGTCACGATGTCCGCATCCTCTGAATTCACCGAGGATTCCATGCTGGCATCCATGATCGTCGAGAAGCTCGACAGCACGAAGGCCGAGGAGAGCAGGAGGGCGGCCGCGCTCACGAAGAACAGGCCCGGAGCCCTGAGGGAGGATGGGAGGTGATCCTGCATTCGCATGTCAGCCACGTCCTCCCAATCGGCTCTTGCTGAGCGCCCAGGTCTCGAGGGTCAGGTTCACGTTCACCAGCTTGCGCACCTGCTCCTGACCATCCTCGTACCGCCTGATCTGGAGCCGGGTGATGGTGTAGACCTCCGGGGAGGATTCCAGTGCACTGATGACCGACGGTGCGTTGTCCTGCGCGCAGTCGAATTCGATTCGAAGGCTGATCTTGGTCAGTCTTCGACCGGGGGCCCTGGGGATCTCGGGAAGACGGTTCGCTGCGATCGCAGCGCCCGGTCCCAGATCCGTCTTCTCGTTCTCCGCACCGTACTTGGCGAGGATCTGGTCGACCGCGAGCTTCAGGTTCCGCTCGGCTGCCGTCGGTTCGAGGCTCGCCTCGGGAAGTCGGATCGTGCCCAGGGACAGCACGCGGTCTCGGAATGACGGTCTGAGCTGGGTCTTGGTCGCCCTGGCGGTCGACATGTTCGTGAGGAGAGCCTCGGTCTGCTTGTCGTAGGCTTCCGCGGCGGTCCACGATTCCAGGACCGCGAGGATCAGGAGTGAGACTGCTCCGACGATCACGAGGGTGCGCGTCGAACGCGAGAACCCCTCGTAGTGAGTCCGAGCGTTCTCCACCGTCTTCCGGAGGATGTGGTCTTCGGGGAGATTCACAGGGAGCCTCCCGTGTTCGGTATCGACTTCATGTGTTCGAGGATCCTGTCGAAATACGTTCGAAGCGCCGCCTTGGTCTCCTCGTCGAGGTCGGTCCGTCTTCGGGCCATCGAGACCCGCTTCAGCTCTTCCTGAGCCTCGGGCTTGCTGAGAGCGGCCAGTTCCGTGTCGGTCAGGATTTCCGGGACAGGTGCTTCGCCACCGGTGCTCACGGCACCACTCGCGTCACTCCGGCGGACAGCACTTCCGCTGGACCCGCGAATCGAGCCGGCACGACTTGAAGAAGAGGAGCTGCTCGATCGCCTGCTCGCGGTCGACCCGCCCCGGACACCGCTGAGCGATTCCCGACCCACCCCAGGTGGTGCTCCGCCTTCATCCTCGGCGGAATCCCTGCTGTCCCTCGAGCTCGAGGAGGATCCGCTTCGCGGGTTGTCCGCACGAGCGATCGTGGTCTCGGCGGGAGCGGACGCATCTGATGCGGCGCTTTCTGAATCCGTCGTTTCCCCGGATGTCGCGGAGGCACCCGATTCACCGTTCTTCTCGGCTTCCAGTGCGGCGATTCGTGCGTAGGTCTCGGCGTACCGGCGCTCGCCATGGGACTTCTCCGCGAAGTCCTCGCTGAAGTTGCGCACGTACTTGAAGGGCGTGATGACCGGGATCGAGATGGTGAAATCGATCTTGCCACCACTGTTGATCGGATCCTCGCTGAGGTCCCAGGGGCCGAAGATCCCGACATCGTCCAGGCGAACCTGCATCTCATACAGGATCTCCTTCGGGGTCTTGCCACCGTATGGTCCGACCGAGCCGCGGATGATGACCGCGTCTCCTTCGTTGGCGGTGATCTGGTCGGTCTCGATCCCCAGAGGCATGCAGTTGGCGACGTCGCCCAGCACCTTGGTCATCGGCCAGGAACGATTGGCGATCTCGTTGTAGACGGCCTCCTGCTGCTTCGTGGTCTGCAGGATCTTCTCGAGCTGCTTCTGGTCATCGACCTTGGCTTCGATGATCGCGAGGCGAAGCCATGAGGTGATCAGCGGAAGAAGGGCGATCGCGAAGAACGCCCCGATCAGAATGCAGGCCGCGGTCATCGGTCGTGCAAGGCTTGCCGTGATCTCGCCGAAGGTGTTCGCGCTTTCGATCGGCTTTCTGGGTCTCAGGCTGGTGAGCGGTTGCAGTCTGCCGGAGGATGCGAGGAGTGCACCTGCGCAGATGCCCCATTCCTGCCACCAGTCATCATCTCCGCCTCCGGAGACCCGACTTGTCACATGCTCCCTTGCCGCATCGGGAAGCAGGAGCAGCTCCTCCTGTCCGTCCATCGCCTTCATCACCGTGTCACGAAGGGCCTGAACGTCTTCCGTCGGTTGGTGGTTCGTGATCGCGGTCTCGACGACGGAATGCACGATCGCCTTCTGCCAGGCCGCGCCGTCATGGGCTTCCTCTCGAGTGGAACGGACCGCGAGCTGTCCTTCGTGTTCGAGCACCAGGGCGAGTGAACCGGTGCTTCGCTCGACATGAAGCATGGGGCCCTCGAGCGGACCTTCGGGCAGCATGGCCAGCAAGGCGGTGGTCTCGGTGATGCAGGAGGGATCCTCGACCAGCAGGGGAAGCTGGACCTTCGAGGATTCCGGCCAGGTGATCACCAGTCCCTGGTTGGCGGAATCCGAACGCTTCGGCAGGCTTGCCATGCAGATTCGGTGGGCCGAGGCCCCGCCCAGCAGGTGGGATTCCGCCTGGAGGCGGAGTGAGAGGTCGAGGTCTTCCGCGTCTCCATCAGCGCTCAGTGGCAGAACCCTTGAGATCGTGATCCCCGCGGGCAGGAGGAGGTAGGTCCTGGGGGAGCCCTCCGCCTCGAGCCAGTTGATCAGGGAGTTGGCGGACCCGCCATCTTCTGCCTCCTCCGCAGACAGCTCCTCCAGCGGGAAGGAACGGGTCTCGACGACTTCGATCCGGTCCACACCGATAGAGGCCCTGAGTGCAGCCCAGCGGTCCTTTCGCAGCCTGAGAATCACTGCGTATTGGTCTTGTTCGCCGTTGGTGGGGGGGATGGGAGTTACTCCTCGCGGTATTCCATGATCTGGATGGGGAGGGTGGAACGATCAACGACGACGAACATTGCAGTCTCGATATCACCAAACTGGGAGGTTCCCCTGCTGGTGATCGAGAACACGGTTCCCTGGGTGGTGAGCCGGTGACCCACCGCTCCAAGCAACTCAGGGGTGATTCTACCGGCCTCGAGCAGGTCCATGATGGATGTGATCCCACCACTTCTGGAGTTCCTGAGGCTGATCACGTCCTCGGCCAGGGAGGGGTCGAACGAGAACACCACCTCGAGGGCCTTCTGGGTGGCGGTGTTCACGTTGATCCGCCCCGGACGCCGCTCGGTCAGCTCCCCGATCCAGCCTTCGTCAAGGATCACCCGATACTGTTCGTCCGTGAACGGCATGGCCGAGTCCGAATTGGAGCCGGCACTGCTTCGGCCGGTCCGTCGAGAGGGGAGTCCCGAGCTGTTCGCGGACCCACCGATGTTCTGCGCGATCAGCGATTCCAGCTGGACATTCTCGCTGCTGGTGGAGAATTCGAGGAGCTCCGTGGCCTGCTGGTTGCTGATCCCGAAATAGGCCGCGACGTCCTCGGTCTCGGCGCCGTCGATTCGGAACTTGGGCTCGCCGGTCTGGAGGGCGCCCGTCGAATAGGTGTACGCCGTGAGGTATTCGCCCCAGCCTGAGATCGTCTCGTTGGGATCGAAGCTGTTGGTCAGTCGGTGGTCGCCTCCGCGAAGATCCTCGGGCCATACCCCGGCGACCAGTTCCAGTTCCGCAAGGCTCTTGACGTCTGCGTTTCGAGGGGTGTAGGCGAGATTCCTGTTCAGGTAGAAATCCTCTTCCGCGCCCATCAGGGAGACTTCATCGTCCTCATCGCGCCAGTCGACGATCGCATCGATCACATCCAGTGACATGCCCTCGAGTTCCAGCAATTCATAGTCGGTGGAGACCAGGCTGTTGATGTTCAGCTTCGCCGATTCGTCCATCGGTCCCAGGTACTCGACACCTTCGAGGACATGCGAGATCGACCAGGAGCCGGTCTCGATCTGGCCCTGGGCGACATCCTCGAGTGTTCGTGTGAGTGCGATCGCATCGGTGGTGTTTGGGTCTTCCGCTTCAGCCCCCAGAACGGCGATGACCTGCTCGACACCAGCGCGGGCAGCCCACCGTGCCTGTACTCGTTCCAGGTTCTTGGCGCCCATCGCCGCGGTCCTGAAGGTCACGATCTGGGTTGCCGCGACGACGATCGAAAGGAGTGCGATGCCCCAGACCACGATGGCCAGCACGCCGCCTCGGCGATTGCGAGTGAGCCGTCGGTTTCCCTGGTGATGGGGGAGGATCACGGTCATCAGCGCGGGCCTCCTCCATTGCCGACACCGCCGCCGCCGAAACCGCCGCCAGGTCGACCACCACCGCCGGCACTTCCGCCAGGTCGGCCGCCGCCGGGTCTGCCACCACCGGGACGACCACCGCTTCCGGGGCGGCCGCCTCCACCGGGACGTCCACCACCTTCAGGTCTGCCTCCGCCTGGTCGTCCAAACCCGCCACCACCGCCGCCGACTCCACCGGTGTCCTCTTCGAGCATCTCCTCGTCCACCATGCCCTCTTCGAGGAGTTCCTCTTCCTCGGGGACAGGAGGCAGGGGCGGGACGATCCGATCGATCGGCACCTGCGTTCGAAGAACCGCGAACATCTGGGGATCCTCGTAGATCTTCTCGGGGGATTCATTGCCGGTTGCAGTGACGGTCAGGCGGATCGCCCACGGCATGCCGTCGATGTCGGAGTCCCATTCATCGAACCATGATTCGCCGTCATAGGCCTCGATCTTCAGTCCGACGATGCCGCTGACCACGGGGGTCGCCAGACCGCCGGCATCCGACCATTCGTCCGGTACCGCATCGCGTCGCTGCCACATCGCGATCCCGGTCTCGTCCTGTCCGACCCGGAACTGCGATTCATACTCCTGGCCTTCACCTGCATACTCATTCGGTCTCGTGGGTCGAAGGCTGGTGTTGAAGAGCAGCAGTTCGTCCCGGTCGTAGAGGTCCCTGGACGTGAGCACCGAGTCGTCGTAGATCAGAAGGCGGGTCTCGAAGAGGTCCGCTCGTCTCATGATGGAGGCGATGTCCTTGCGCACGATGTCGAGCGCAGCGCCGGCCCGGCTGTACGCCGTCAGACGGACCTTCGTTGCGTTCCGTGCCCGCGTGCTCTGGAAGAGCGCCATGGTCACGGCTCCGATCACGAGGACACCTGCCATGCCTGCCACGAGCAGCTCCACCAGGGTGAATGCCCTGCGCGTGCGTCGGCTTCTTCGGCCTTGTCGGATCTTCACAGCTCGTCCTCCATTTCCAGCCAGCGACCTTCACGGTCGATCGGTTCGATCGGGGCGCGGTCCGGATCGGGTTCCTCGCCCAGCTTGGGCGCGATCAGGGTGGCGCATTCGTAGGAGCTTCCATTCGGGGCTATGACCGTTGCGAGGACCTTGAATGGGTCCGAGCCGACCGCACTCTCGATGTCGACCTCGAAGTCCCAGTCCTCGAACGGTGCATCGCAGGGGCCACTCGTCGATTGAATCCGTTCGAAGTCCTGGGGACCCTCGGTGAGAACCGAGCCCAGGATCTCGTCGAGGAGGGCGGCGGCGATGATCTTCTGCTCGCCACGGCGCTGCATGGAGAGCGCTCGGGAGGTCAGGGTCAGCAGGCTGGTCATCCCGATGGCGAGGATCACGCCGGCAATCATCACCTCGACCAGAGTGAAGCCTCGTCCGTTTCGCTCGGTTTTCAGACGTCTTCCGGGCATCACCATGGGTCTCTTTCCTGTCCGGCGGCGTCGAGATCGATCGCATCGGGAAGCACGCGTGGGGCTTCGTTGTATTCGTCGACGACCGAAGGTGTCTGGGACCATGGATCGAGCATGACCGTGGCGTTGACGACGGACCCGGCAAGCTCGATCTCGATCTTCGGTCTCGTCCCATCCAGGTTGGTGAGCAGGGACCAGTCACCGTTGGGCATCAAGGCTCCATCCTCGTATGCGTTCAGAATGATCGATTCCGGTATGCGCACGACCGGTGCCAGGGTGTCCCGCATCCAGACCTCGGTTTCCGCGGGATTGTCCGGGTTTCGTCGCAGGAGAAGCAGGGTGAGCGAACCTTCGCTCGAACTGTACTCGAGCGCGGTCGAGCCGCTTGCGAGCGAGTCTCGATAGCTGAATGCGGCCAACAGGTCCGCGACGCGGTCGACCGTGAGCTGTTCCGCTCTCTTGCCGACGCCTCCCAGTCTCGGGATGATGAGTCCCGCCATGAGCGAGATCACCAGCACCGCGATCACCACTTCGATGATCGTGAACCCCCTCGGACCCGAGGGACAGGAATGGGGCTTTGGTTCACGAGGCATGTCGTCACCCGATACGCCGACGTCCGATCCCGTACGGGCGGTCGGTCAGTCCTTGCCGCTGACGATGTCCGCATCGTCTCCTTCGCCACCGGGCTGTCCGTCCGCGCCGAAGCAGATGATGTCGAAGTCGATGTTGTATTCCGGGTTGGAGGACTCGCAGTAGTACTCGTTGCCCCAGGGGTCGAGGAGATCGTCCGCGTTGTTGAGATAGGGGTCTTCGCCCTGAGTCAGCTCGATCAGCTCGAAGTTGTCCGGGAGCATTCCGTTGCTGCGTTCGATCATGAACAGTTCGACCTGCTTGTGGATCGCCGCGACCTCGATCTGGGCGGTTCGGCGCGTGGAGCTCCGCAACGAACTCACGAACCGTGGGGCGACGAGCGCCGCCAGCAGGGCGATGATGGTGACTGCCACGATGACCTCGATGAGGCTGAAGCCCCTTCGCAGGTGCCGCTCGCTGCGGCGCTGTCGAGAGGAGTGGCGGGTTCCGGCGTCACGTCTTCGGTACATGGTCGAGGGGTCTCCTGGGTTGCCCATGGGCGTTTCTCTGGGTTCGGCACCTGATTTGGGCAATGGTACGCGTTTCAGGTGCCTTCCGGCTGGTCTATCAACGCCTGAGGCGGGCTCTTTGTTGCCTTGTTCCGGCCGTGGATCGGGGTTCTTCCAGGAAATTCACGGGGGCCCCGCCGCCCACGTCAGGTCGGGGCGTTCTGTCAGGCTGCATTTTCGGCGAGAACAGCTTTTTCGAGGTTTCAAGCGCGTTCTTATCGGGCCTTTGTGATCAGGCCCCGATGGCTGATTGCATTTCGAGCAGGGGCAGCAGGATCGCTGTGAGCACGAAGGCGGCAATCAGCGCCATGAAGACCAGCAGCAGGGGTGGGAGGGCCTTGGTGAAGACCTTCAGGGTCTGGTCGACCTGGCGATCAAATGCCTTGGCGGCATGGATCAACATCGATTCCAGCCGGCCGGATTTCTCACCCATGTTCACGATCTGGACGAGCAGCGGTGGGAAGTGGCCGCAGCGTGCCAGCGGGTCCGCCAGGGACTGACCGGTCGTGACCTTCTCCTGCACCTGGTCGATGGCCTCCATCAGCACGGTGTTGCCCAGCGTGTCCCTGACGATCTTGAGTGCCGAGAGGATCGGGATGCCGGCAGAGACAAGGGTGCCCAGGGTCCTGGTGAATCGAGCCACCGCAACGTCTCTGATGAGCTTGCCCATCAAGGGCACTCTCAGGAGCACGCCATCCAGCATGAGACGGTTCTTCGGAATCGCGACCCAGGCACGATAGCCCAGAAGGATCCCGATGAAGATCGCGATCATCAGCCACCACCAGGCCTGGATGAAGTCAGCCGTCCCCAGAAGCACCGCTGTCGGCCAGGGCATCTGGAAGTTCGTCTGCTCCGTGAGCGGCGCCATGAGACGGGGGAGCACGACCGTCACCAGGACGATGACGCTGGCCACGATCAGGAGTGCGACGATGATCGGATAGACGGTCGCACCGACGATCTCGCGACGAAGTTCGATCGATCGGTCAAGGAGGCTCGCCAGCTGGTGGAGCACCTCGTCCATCTTGCCCGAGGCATCCGCGGATCGGAACATGCCGATCACAAGGTCATCGAAGGGTGCGCCGTATTCCGCGGCCGCCTGATGCAACGGAGTGCCGGCCTCGACCTTCTCGATGAGGAAGTCCAGCATGGTCGGCATCGCCGGTCCCTTGGACTGCTGGCGGACCGTCTTCAGAGCCTGCATGAGCGGCAGGCCCGCTTCGAGCGCTGTCGCGATCTCCCTGATGAGGTTCGCCAGCTCGGCCTTCTTGATGGAGGGCTTCCTCGACCGTCTCGATAGGAGGCTGCTGAGGCCCGAGCTTTCGGCTTCGACGATGTTGATCGGCGTCATGCCGCGCTGTCTCAGCCTCCGAATCGCCTCGGCCTTGTCCGGCGCGGACAGGGCTCCGCTTGCGGAGTTCCCGTTGCTCTTGATTGATTCGTAGCGAAATGAGGGCATTGGCAGCTATCAGGCCTCGTCTACGTCCTGGGTCGCGCGCAGGACCTCCTGAACGGTGGTCTCGCCGCGCGCAGCCTTGCTCATGCCATCGACGCGCATTGGCTCGAATTCCTCGGGAAGGTGCTTCCGGAGTTGGACCATCGACATGTTTTCTGCGATCGCGGCCCGGAGGGTCGGCGTGATTCGGACCAGCTCGTAGAAGCCCAGGCGTCCAAGGGAGCCCTGGTTGCGACATTCATCGCAGCCTCGGCCCAACGGCATCCTGCCGTTGAAGAGCTCGCGTTCCTCCGCGGTCAGGCGATGTTCCAGGTCCTCGGACATGGGCTCCCAGTCGAGGCAGTGCTGGCAGATCCGGCGTCCGAGGCGCTGTGCGAGCAGCCCTTCGAGAACGCTTGCGGCCAGATAGGGCTCGGCGCCCATGTCCATCATGCGGCCGACCGAACTGAGTGCGTCATTGGTATGCAGGGTGCTGAAGACGAGGTGCCCGGTGAGTGCCGACCGGATCACGATGTCGATCGTTTCGGCATCGCGGGTCTCGCCGACGAAGATCACGTCCGGGTCCTGTCTCAGGATGGAACGAAGTCCGGTCGCGAAGGTCAGGCCGCGCTTGGGGTTCACCGGGATCTGGTTGATGCCGCCGAGTTCGTACTCGACCGGATCCTCGATGGTGATGATCTTCTTCCGGGGGTCGTACAGCTTGCTGAGGCAGGCGTAGAGCGTCGTCGTCTTGCCCGACCCGGTCGGTCCGGTGACCAGGACCAGGCCGTGGGGCTTGGCGATCAACTTGTCCATCGTGGTTCGGTGCTCCTCGGACATGCCGAGGGTGACCAGATCCAGCTGGATCGAGCTCTTGTCGAGGATACGCATGACGACCGATTCGCCGTAGAGGGTCGGCACCGTCGAGACGCGGATGTCGACCTTGCGTCCTTCGAACCTGAGCGTGATGTGACCGTCCTGCGGAACGTATCGCTCGGCGATGTTCATGCCCGCCATGATCTTGATGCGTCCGATCAGGGCCGGCTGGAGGTGCTTCGGTGGTGGGGGCTGCTCGATCAGCATGCCGTCGATGCGGTACTTGACCTTGAGCTCGTTCTCGAACGGCTCGATGTGGACGTCGGACGTCCTCGACTGGATCGCCTCGAGAAGCAGGAGGTTGACGAGGTTGATGAGCGTCGGCTCTTCGGCCATCCGGTGGATGTCACCGGCCTCGATGGCATCGAGATTGTGTTCGAGGTCCGTGCTCGCCATGCCGCTGTCGGCGGCGAGGCTCTCGGCCATTCTGGCTGCGGTCGTGCCGTACGTGCCTCGCATCAGTTCGCTGAAGGCGTCACCCTGGACGCCTATGCGGGTGATCGGGACACCCACGATCGCTCCCACCTCGTCCGCGGCGGTGATGTCGAGCGGATCGGCCATAGCGATCTGCAGTCGTCCGTTGTCGCGCCTGATGGGGACCACCCGGAGCCGGACCGCGACATCGGGCTCGATCAGCCCGACCACGTCGCCATCGGTGTCCGGAGCCTTCTCCAGCCATTCGATGCCGAGCAGGCGGCATTTCTCCGCGGTCTCGTCCGCCTCTTCATGCGCGGTGTTCTGTTGCTGGTCGAGATCGATCTCGCTCATGCATGGCCTCGTCGGACAGGTGGTCTGTCGAGCCGTTCGCTCGTCGGGTTCGGAAGTCTAACCGGATGGTCTCTTCAGGGTCAGCCTCCGCCCCCGGTGTTCTTCGGGGGCGAATCGTCGATCTTGGGCGGGGGTCCGCTGTCGCTGAGTCCACTATCGACCTTGCCTCCCTTGGGAGGAGGCATCTTGTCCGGATTGGAGGCCCTGGATCGACCGTTGCCTCGTCCCGGAGCGTTCGGGTTCGTCAATCCTGCAGGTCGCTCGATGTTGCCGCGCTGCCTGCCACCTCTTCGGTCGAACTTGATGCTGGCCGGGGTCTGCATGTTCTGTTCCTCGGTGAGGAGGTCGAGGATCCGATTCCGGTATTCCTCGAACATGTCCGCGCGAAGGGTCTTTTCGTCCGTGATCGCGGAGGGGACGTTCTCGCCACGTTCGATCTCCTCCTTGTTCCTGCGGGCGATGCTCTGCTTCGCTTCCAGGATCGGGATCTCCTTGGCGTTGATTCGATAGGCCTGGAGGAGCCGCTCATTGCTTTCGGCAAGGGAGGTCAGGTATTCGAGCTCGATCTGGTCGAGACCGGCGGACTGTTCCTGGGTGAGGTCGGGAAGCGAACGGACATGCTTGATCAGTCGATCGACCGAGTTCGGCTTGAAGATGTCCGGATACCCGCGGGTGAGGATGGCGAGTCGGAATTCATCCCCGATCGCCACCGGGAGCAGGCTGGAGATCTCGTCGATGGCGATGAAGTGCACGTCGATCACTGCCGAGCGTGCTGCCGCGATCTTGCGCAGGGGAGGAAGGCCCTCCTGGTAGTTGCGGGAGACCATCGCGTTCTGGAGTTCTGGCTGGTGCTTCTCCATCTGCTTTCTGCGGTTGTCGAGCGCATTGTCCAGTCTCGTCTCGTAGGTGAGAAGGGCCGGATCGATCTGCTGGACGTCCGTCGGCTTGAGTTCCATGCCGTGCAGGACCGCGAAGAGGTTCATCTTCTCCCCGGGCAGTTCCCCGAGCGGAAGCTCCTTCTCTCGTCGCATGGCTCGTTCGAGGCTGGGCCATCTCTGCATCTGGAGGGGACTGAGCTGGGTCCGGAGGTTTGCGATGAAGTCATCCCGCATCCGCTTCTTCTCGAGCTCCCACTCCTTGATCGGGCGGAGGGCGATTTCCATCGCGTTCTCCGGATCAGCGAGCATTTCGTCCTTGAGGCCCGACATCCGATCCTTGCAGGCTTCGGTTCCACCGTCGAAATCATCCTGGTAGTCATCCAGGAGCACCTCGATGATCGGCCGCTGCCAGTCCTCCAACCGGAGGTAGTCCATGAAGAGCTGCATGTCCCGACGCAGGAAATCCTTCTGGAAGGCTTCGGCAAATCCGGCCTGGGTGCCGAACTGGGCGGAAGCCGGTGCAGTGAAGCCGAGGAGTCCCAGGGTCAGCGCAAGGAGTGCGCTCAGGCGGCCTGGGGTGGATCTTCGTTCTCGTGTTCCTTGTCGCATCACGGTCTTGCTCCTGAAGGCAGTCTGGTTCGGAACCTCACGTCCCGGGACATTCCAACGCCCATCCACCTCGATTATGGCGGCAGATACGAGGATTCGGCGTGGATTTCCTGCTTCAGATCGACCAGAGCGGGGTGATATCGGGAAAACAAGCGCTCATCCACCCCTCAGGCGGCTTTCTCGGCCGCTGGGCGGGGTCAGCCCTGCACCGTCCGATTTTCGATCCGCTTCTCCGACGTCGTCAGGACGATCCTGTCCACGTAGATTCCGGGGGTGTGGATCTGGTCGGCGTCGAGGGCTCCCGGTTCCACCAGCTCCTCGACCTCCACGACCGTGTGGCGGCCGCAGGTGGCGATCATCGGATTGAAGTTGCGTGCGGTCTTCCTGTAGATCAGGTTGCCGGTTCGATCAGCCTTCCAGGCCTTCACCAGCGCAAGGTCCGCCTTGATGCCGGTCTCCATCAGGTAGGTGTCGCCATCGAACTCTCGATGTTCCTTGCCTTCCGCGATGACGGTGCCGACCCCGGTCCTGGTGAAGAACGCGGGGATGCCCGCCCCTCCGGCCCTCAGCCGTTCCGCGAGTGTGCCCTGGGGGTTGAACTCGAGCTCCAGTTCGTTCGCCATGAACTGTCGTTCGAACTCGGCGTTCTCGCCCACGTAGGAACTCACCATCTTGCGGATCTGTCTGGTCTGGAGCAGCAGTCCCAGTCCCCAGTCATCGACGCCGGCGTTGTTGCTCACTGCCGTGAGGCCGGTCACGCCACTCTCGCGAAGGGCGAGGATCAGCTGTTCCGGTATCCCGCACAACCCGAAACCACCCACTGCCACGGTCATGCCGTCGGCGGTCAGTCCATCGAGCGCTTCTTCCGGGGTCCTTCGTACCTTGTCGATCATGTCCTGCTCCGGGGTTCTGGGTGGGCTTCGGTGGCTGCAGTGTATCCGAGCCGTGCGGCATCCTGTGAACCGGATGCCATGCACGCCTGTTCGGAGACCGAGTCGATGTCACTCGATCCGCATCCACCTGAATCCGGGGCAGTTCCGGCCCGGATCAGTTCCTGCTGATCACGGGGGCCTCTCGCGGCGTGACATCCTCGAGGGTGCACTTGAGCTTGGCGAGTGCCTTGTTCTGGATCTGTCGGACGCGTTCCTTGGTCACGCCGATGATCTGGCCGACCTGTTCCAGGGTAAGGGTCCTTCGAAGCGGTTCGTCGGCTTCGTTGCCGACGCCGAAGCGATGCTCGATCACGGCAAGTTCGACATCCGAGAGATCGGCATCGTTGTTCAGGACGATGTGTCGAACCTCATCCGCGCATTCCTGGTCGTTCTGGGCTCTGGTGTTCGCGAGGTGATCCGACTTCTCGAATGCAGGGTCGAACTCCATGGGGAAACGCTGGCGATATCGGCTCATCTTCATGCCGTGTCGGCTGAATGCCTTCAGGATCGCCCTGCAGGCGTAGGTCGAGAACTTGAATCCGCGTTCACAGTCGAACTTGTCCACCGAACGCATCAGTGCCATGTTGCCTTCGCTGACCAGATCCCCGAAGTCGACGTCGATCAGCCTCGTCCGCTTCGCCATGGCCAGTACCAGTGCGAGGTTCGTTTCCGCGATCTGTTCCCTGTACCGAGTCGCGGTCTGGTTCCATTCAAGGAGTTCCCGCTTCGTCTTCAGGTTTGGTGAACGTCCGTCGAGGCGGGTCTGGATCTTCGCGATCATGAAACGTGCGTAGTTGAACTTCAGGAACAGCGAGCGTTCCTGCTCCGCCGTGAGCACCAGGGGCTTGCCCTTCCTCGGGGCCGCTCTCTTTCTGCCACCGGTCGCTCCGTCAAGCAGTGGTCGGTACCACGAGACATCAGGGAGACCGATCTCCAGATCATCCTTGTAGATCCGCCTGGCAGCTCCACGCTTGCGGAACTCCGGTGAATCCATGAAGTCCTGGGGCTCGACAAGGAGGCCATGGACGAGTCGTTCGTCCTCTTCCCTCAAGGCCGAGCTGCTCGAGCTGCCGCTCTTCTTCCGGGCCTTGGAGGCGACGGCTCCATCCTTCTTTCCGCTTGCGGAAAGAGCACTGTTCCTGGACCGCTTGTTTCTTGCCGAGCGACGTTCGAGTGGGGAGTTCCGGCAGATCATCGATGGACGTTCCTTCGCGCTGAGTTGATTCCGGCGTGGCAAACCCTGTCCGTGCTGCATACGGAATCCGGCTCACGCCGTTCCATGTGTCGCCCCGTTCTGGTCCGCTCTTTGACTGGCATTGGGTAGTCGTCTTGCGCCTTCGAGCACTTCTTCACCCCGTGTCGATACGAGAAGAGGAGTGCGTTGGTTCGCTG
>JAKVBQ010000030.1:23905-39629 GCA_022447205.1 Phycisphaerales bacterium | reverse complement strand
GGCGCGGGACCGAGCCAGGGACATGCTCGCCTCGACGGGAACCTGAGCCGAACAGCGCCTATCCTGTCCCGACAAGACCCCCCCCACGACTGGACGCCCCATGGAACTCTTCACGGCCGGAACGAACATCCTGATGATCATCATCGGTTTCGGGGTGCTGATCTTCGTACATGAGCTCGGTCACTTCGTCGCCGCGAAGTGGGCCGGGATCCGGACCGAAGGCTTCGCCATCGGTTTCGGCCCGGTGGCCTGTTCATGGCGCAAGGGCATCGGGCTGCGGATCGGTTCCACGAATCGGGACGTGGTGAGTCGGATGGGGCGACCCGCGATCACCTGCAGTTCGCAGGAACTCGCGGAGGCGGGGATCGGGGAGACCGAATACTCCCTGCGCGTGCTGCCCCTCGGCGGATTCGTGAGGATGCTCGGACAGGACGATGTCGACCCATCGGCCACCAGCACGGACCCGAACAGCTACAACTCGAAGTCGATCGGCAAGCGAATGGTCGTGGTGAGTGCGGGGATCGTCATGAACCTCATACTCGCCGTCGTCTTCTTCCTCGCAGCGTTCCTTGTCGGTGTGAAGTTCAATGCACCGGTGGTCGGTGAGGTGCTGACGAACATGCCGGCCGCGAATGCCGGGATCAGGCCGGGCGAGACGATCGTCTCGGTCGACGGCGAACCGACACGGACCTTTGCCGACATCCAGATCGCGTTCGCCATGGCGAGTCCGGGAACCGAACTCCAGGCAGTCGTCCATGACGACGAGACCGACCAGAACAGGACGGTCGGGATCACTCCCGAGCAGAACGCCATGACCGGACTGCTCGGCATCGGCATCACGCCGGGTTCGAGCGCCACCCTCGCCTCGAGTCCGGAGATCGACCCACTGATCGAGGCCGAACTGAATGCAGTCGGCATCGGTGACAGCGGCGTCGGTCCCGGCTGGAGCATTCGGCGCATCGGTGACTCCGAAGTCAGCACCTGGGACCAGTGGGCGGCCGCGGTCGACGCCGCAGACGGGAAACTCCTCGAGACCCATTGGGAAGGCCCGGACGGACAGGAAGTCGCGACCACACTTCCGGCGACGCCACTGCTCGAGATCATGCGGTATCCGAACGAGATGCCGGAGACCGTCCCCAACTACGAGGAAGGGCTGCTCGGCCTTTCCCCGCTGGTCAGCATCGAATCGGTGAGTCCCGACAGCCTGAATCAGGACGTCCTTCTCCCGGGAGACGTCGTCCTTCGAGTGGGCGATGTCGATGGACCACGGTCCGCGGTCTTCCGCCAACTCATACAGGAAGCCGCCGGGAAGCAGGTGACGCTTCTCGTCCTCCGCGAGGGCGAACGAGTCGAGGTCACCGGATCGGTCAACCAGTCCGGTCAGCTCGGTGTACTGATCCTGCCTGCGCTGGGCGAATCGATCATCGCAACCCCCTTCCTCGAACTGGGAAGCTCGATCGTCGGGGATGCCCCGACCAGGTCCCCGGTCGCGGATCTCGGCCTTCTTCCCCTCACGAGGATCACTGCGGTGAACGGGGCATCGGTCGATGACTGGGCGGCCTTGCGGGCCGCCATGCGCAAGGCGACGGACAAGGCCGCCTCGGACGAGCTCGGTGCGACCCTGACCCTCGGCATCGAGAACCCGACACCCGGCCGGGAAAGACAGGATGTGACCCTGGAACTCGACACCGAAGAGGTCCGAACCCTCCATGCACTGGGCTGGGCGCCTCCGATCTCCAACCGCTACTTCGAGTTCCTCTGGACGACCCTGAGCGCGGACGGTGACCCACTGAAGGCGATCGGCATGGGCTTCGAGGAGACCAGGAAGGTCGTGACGCTCACCTACCTCACGATCTTCAGGCTTGCCCAGGGCTCGGTGAGCGTCAAGCAGCTCAGAGGCCCGGTCGGCATCGTCCATCTCGGCTCCCGAGTCGCGGACCGCGGATTCATGTACCTCGTCTTCTTCCTCGCCATGATCAGCGTGAACCTCGCGGTGCTGAACTTCCTCCCGCTCCCGATCGTCGATGGAGGGCTCTTCCTCTACCTGGTCTACGAGAAGTTCAAGGGTCGGCCCCCATCGGTCGGCTTCCAGAACATCGCCGCGCTCTTCGGACTGATGGCGATCGGCACGATCTTCCTCGTGACCTTCTACAACGATGTCATGCGACTGATCGGTTGACCGACATGGAACGAAGCAAGACGACCACCATCGTGACCGGAGCCGGTTCCGGAATCGGGAGGGAGATCGCCCACCGCCTGCTCGAGGACGGGAACGACGTCGTCCTCGTGGGCCGGACCGAAGCGACACTCGTTGAAACCGCTCGCAAGGCACCCGAGCGTGCCATGGTCCTTCCGACGGACATCGGATCTGCCGACGCCTGCTCTGAAGTCGTGCGCCGGACGATCGAACGCTTCGGCCGTGTCGACACGCTCGTGAACAACGCAGGAGTGGCCCCGCTCGAAAAGATCCACGAAACAAGCGAGGAAACGGTCACGAACTGCCTGGCCATCAACCTCGCGGGACCGATGCATCTGATCATCGCATGCTGGCCCCACTTCATGTCGCAACGAAGCGGGTGCATCGTGAACATCTCGTCGGTGGCCTCGATCGACCCCTTCCCGGGCTTCCTGGCCTATGCAGCCAGCAAGTCCGGCGTCGACTCGTTGACGAGATCGATCATCGCCGAGGGCGCGATCTTCGGGATCCGTGGGTTCACGGTCAATCCCGGCGCGGTGGAGACGCCGATGCTCCGGTCGAACTTCAACACGACCTTCCTCCCCGAGGAGCACGTCCTGCCCCCGGAGGCCATCGCCAACTTCGTCGTCGAGTGCATCAAGGGCGAGCATGATGAGAAACAGGGCCGACAGAACCCGCTCTCGAAAACCTGACCTCGCCTAGGAACGCCGACGGGACATCGCGCGATCCATGTCGCGCTGCGCATCACGCTTCGCGAGGTCCTGTCGCTTGTCCGCCTTCTTCTTGCCAAGCCCCACCCCGATCAGGATCTTCGCGCGACCACGAAGGAAGTAGACCTTCAACGGGACGATGGTCGCACTGCGCGAGCGAATCTGGTCGGCCAGGTCCCGGATCTCCTTCTTGTGGGCGAGCAGGCGCCGCACCCGATCGGGATCATGCTGACGATGCGGGCCGGCCGGGGGGTATTCAGCGATGTGCACGCCATGCAGGCTCAAGGAGAGTGGCTGGGCCTCGGCGCGAACCCAGCCCTCGGCGATGCTGATCTGCCCGTCACGGACCGACTTGATCTCGGTACCCCGGAGCTCGATGCCGCATTCGAGGGTCTCACCGATCAAATAGGCATGCCTGGCCCGTCGATTCTCGATGACCGGTTCATTTGACTTTTTATCTGGAGAACGTGATGACATCCGCTCGCCGAAACCCCTATACCTAGACTCTGAGGACTTGCAGCGGGCACCATAGCCAGAAGGCTGCCACAGGAGGCAGGCACCCCCGGCAAGGCATCAATAAGGTGTGAAAAGCACCCAAAATCGCACCCAAAGGTGAAAAGAAGTACCCAAACACTCGTTTGATTTATTGCCCCTCGCCAATCTTGGCAGACAATAAGGGAACGACCCCAGGCACCAACTCCAACCACGGAGCATGTTGGCCAGCCCCCAATCAGGCTCTTTTTGTGATGAAAGACAAGACATGACCACGAACGCCAAGCTGACCGGAGCAGCCCTCCTGCTCTCCCTGACTGCCACCTCGATCGGGCAGATGTCCTCGGGAGATGTGCTCCCTGACGTTCGAATGGATGTTGATGCCGCTCGGTCCAACTTCCTGCAGACGAACCCCCAGACCATGTTCAACGTGCGCGATGAGATCATCACCCGCGTCTACGGCAAGAGCTTCTCCCACGGAGTCAACCCCGTCGATGCCGCGACGAACTTCATTGCAGATCATGCCAACATGTTCGGCATCGAAGCGGGCGAACTCCTGCCGATCGGCCCGAACAGCATGGGCATTCATGCCCTCCCACTCGGGCACGACAAGTTCACCGGCACGGACCGGTTCACCCTGGTCAGCTGGACGCAGGCACTCGATGGCATCCCGGTGTACTCCGGAAGCGTCCGAGTCCTGGTCCGCAACGAGGCGGACTTCCCAGTGGTGCTGGTCTCCAATGAGATGGCGGACATGAGGTCTTATGACGGACGTTTCGCGGGTGTGGGACTGACCCCGACCCAGCTGAACCCGCGGACCTACACCAGACATGTCGCAAACCAGTTCTTCATGAAACCGGTGGTCAGCGGCGTCGAACAGGTGATCTGGGCAGGCACCCCGGGCGCCTGGGTCGATCCGGTCCTCGCGGTCACCTTCGTGGCCACAGGCGGCACGAACATCGATCCCAGCACCTACCAGAAGTATCGCTACGTCGTCGATGCGAGCAACGGCCGGATCCTCCATGAGGAGAACATGATCCTGAGTTTCGATGCCTCGGGAACGGTCTCTGCACGAGTCACCCAGAATGACGGTTCGGACATCTGCGAGGAAGAGGAGCTCGAACCCCTCCCCCACGCCCGAATCGAAGCCAACGGCGAGGTCTATTACACGGACAGCGAAGGCAACTTCCTGATTGAAGACGCGACGGACACGCTCACCACGACCTCGAGCATCAACGGCAAGTGGTTCCAGATCAACGATCTGTTCGATGACGAGATCAGTTCACTGACCGTGGACATCGGCGAAGGCGATGATCCATACGACTTCGAACACAACGCATCGAACGCCAACGAATACGACCGGGCCGAAGTGAATGCCTACCTGTGGGCGAACCGGACCCGGGACTGGGCGGTCTCGCACTTCCCCAACTTCCCGCAGATCTCCACCGACCTCAGCTGGCCGGTGAACATCAATCTCAGCGCGAGTTGCAATGCCTTCTACGACTTCTCCTCCATCAACCACTACACCTCGGGCGGAGGATGCCCCAACACCGCGTACTCCGACATCATTGCCCATGAGTACGGCCACCACATGGTCGCCGTCTGCGGCTCAGGCCAGGGCCAGTATGGCGAAGGCGCAGGTGACACCAACGCCTTGATCCTGACTGGCGACCCCACCCTTGGAAACGGCTTCCTGGGTGACTGCGAGACGGGCATCCGGAGTGCTGACAACAACTACCAGTACCCGTGCTCAGGTGGCGTCCACGACTGCGGCCAGCTGCTCAGTGCCTGCATCCTGGACATGATGGAAGAACTCGGCGGTCCCATGGACCCCGTTGCGAAGGAAGTCACCGGATACTGCTGGGTCAACTCGATCTGTCTCCACACCGGCACACAGATCACCCCCGACATCACGATCGACTTCATGACGATCGATGACAACGACAACAACATCTTCAATGGAACGCCCAACTACTACGCGATCAACGAAGGCTTCTCGGCCCACAACATGCCGGGTCCGGACCTCGGCCTCCTCGACATCCAGATCGTCGGCGGCGCACCGGGATCCGTTCCCCCTGCGGGCATCTCCTTGGATGTGACCATCGAGGACATCATCGCCGAGTTCGAGCCCGGAACCGGCCTCATCGTCTACCGAACGGTGTCGAACTCCGATCCGGATCCCGAGTACAACTCGGCAGCGCTGTCCTCCAACGGAGGCAACAGCTACACCGGCGTCCTTCCCGCAGCATCCTGCGGGGACAACTTCGAGTTCTACATCCAGGCCACGACCACCTCGGGCATCGAGGTCACACTCCCGCAGAATGCGCCCACCAACCACTTCACGGCCCCCGTCGCGACCGGTTTCGAGGTCGCAGTGGATCTTGACTTTGAAGTCGATCCGGGATGGGAAATCACGGGCGTGAGCGGCGCGAGCTCGGGCGAATGGGCCATCGGAACGCCATGTGGAACGAGCCGAAGAGGTGCTCCGGCGACCGACTTCGATGGTTCTGGCCAGTGCTACCTGACGGGACCCGGCGACTGTGATTCGAACACCGACGTCGACAACGGATGCACCACGATGACCACCGGCATGTTCTCCGCGTTGAACAGCGAAACCGGTGAGGGCGATGCTGCCATCACCTACGCCGTGTGGTACGACAACACTGGTGGCGACACCGTCGGTTCCGACCCCGGCAACGACATCATGACGGTCGATATCTCGACCGACGGCGGCGACACCTGGGTGAACGTCGAGACCCTCGGACCCGACGGCGCCCGAGCCATCGGCGGCTGGTACGTGACGAGCTTGCAGGTGTCCACCTACGGAATGCCGTCCAACGAGTGCATGATGCGCTTCTCGGTCTGTGACGCAGAAGCCCCGTCGATCATTGAAGCGGCCGTCGATGCCTTCAGCGTCGAAGTCGTACTCTGTGGCGGCTGCGAAGCCGCAGAGTCCAATGGTGACATCAATGCAGATGGGCAGGTCGACGGTACGGACCTGAACCTCCTCCTCGGCTACTGGGAAACCGACTTTGCCGCGGCAGACCTCAATTGCGACGGGATCGTCGACGGTGGCGACCTGACCATCGTCCTCGGCTTCTGGGATTGAGCCCAGTTCACGAGAGCCTCCGCTGCCGGAGGCCGGATAAACAAGACCCAGAACCCGCTCCGGACTCCTCCGGGGCGGGTTTTCAAACGTCATGCCAGTGGAGATCACCATCACCTGCAACCGGGCTTCGCAGACCCGCGAATGCTCAGATACCCCACCCGATGCCAGAGATGGCAAGGCACCTCATTCAGGAAACGTGCCTGTTTGAACCCCCAGACCACCGCACGTCTCCATTTCAACACCGTGAAGACATGGGCTGAATCGATGGAAAACGGGCTTGACCGATGCCAGAGGCAAAAAACCAGACAAAATCGCCCGTCTAGCCCAAGTTCATTCGTTGTCATCGCTTCATTTGCGGCGACAATCGTATGGAGCGACTGCCGGCCGGGTCAGTCGGATACAAAGACCCCAGGGCTCCCTGACAGAAACCGCCCCGAGTAAAGAACCGAGTACTCCAAGGAAAACATGATGCGCATCACACTCCCCACCTCTGCGTTGACCATCCTTCTTGCTGCCACGGCACCCAGTCAGGCACAGGTCGGCGGCAAGGACATCGAACCCGCACATCGAATGAACGTCGAATCGGCGCGGACCAGCTTCCTGGAGGCGAACCCGCAGAGCAGCATCGCGATTCGCGACGGCATCATCAGCCGCGTCTACGGCAAGGCATTCTCGAACGGTGTGAATCCGCTCGACTCGGCCACCAGGTTCCTCGAGGACAACGCACACATGTTCGGCGTCGAGTCGGGAGAACTCCTCCCGATCGGACCGAACGCCGCAGGCATCCATGTCCTCCCCCTCGGGTTCAACAAGGCGACCGGCACGAACAACTTCAGCCTGGTCGCCTGGACCCAGGCGCTTGACGGGATCCCCGTCTACAACGGCAGCATCCGTGTGCTGGTCCGCAACGAGGCGGGCTTCCCGGCAGTCCTTGTCTCGAACGAGATGGCGGACATGCACGCCTATGAAGGCCAGTTCGTCGGCCAGGCACTCACCCCCACCCAGCTTGATCCTCGGACCTACACCCGCCACGCCGCAAACCAGTTCTTCATGGAACCGGTCTTCAGTGGTGCGGAGCAGGTGATCTGGGCCGGCAAGCCCGGCGCATGGGTCGATCCGACCCTTGCCGTCACCTTCGTCGCCACCGGTGGCACCAGGCTCGACCCCATGAACTACCAGAAGTTCCGCTACGTCGTCGATGCGAGCAACGGCCGCATCCTCGACCAGGAGAACATGATCCTCGATCTCGATGTCTCGGGAACGGTCGCGGCACGCGTCACCCAGGGTGACGGCTCCGACAACTGCGGCGACGAGATCAGCGAGCCGCTCCCCTATGCGAGACTCGTCACGCCCGGCGCCACCAACTACGCGGACGCAAACGGCAACTTCATCCTCTTCGGCAACAACACCCAGACCGTGACCTCCGCCATCGCAGGCAGGTATTTCGTGGTCAACGACGAGTATGACGGCAGCGTCAGCACCGAAACCGCGACCCTTGAAGCCGGTGTCCCCTACACGTTCAACCACAACAGTGCGAACGCGAATGAATACGACCGGGCCGAAGTCAACTCCTACCTCTGGGCGAACCGAACCAGGGACTGGGCACTCTCCCACTTCCCCAGCATGCCCACGATCTCGAGCCAGCTTTCCTGGCCGATCAACATCAACCTGGGAAGCAGCTGCAACGCTTTCTACGACTACTCCTCGATCAACTTCTACACCTCGGGCAATGGCTGCCCCAACACCGCCTTCTCGGATGTGGTGGCGCATGAATACGGCCACCACATGATCGCCGTCTGCGGCTCGGGTCAGGGTCAGTATGGCGAGGGTGGTTCGGACTGCAACGGCATCATCCTCACCAGGGAGCCCATCCTCGGAAACGGCTTCCTCGGAAACTGCAGCGAAGGCATCCGCAACGCGGACAACGACAAGCAGTACCCCCAGACCGGCGCGATCCACGATTCCGGACAGCTCATGTCCGGATGCGTCTGGGACGTGATCCTCAACTTCGGCGGACCCGACTCCGACGAGGCGATCGACAAGACCAGCTACCTCTGGGTCAACTCGATCTGTCTCCACACCGGCGACCTGATCACCCCCGATATCACGATCGACTTCCTGACCCTCGATGACAACGACGGCAACATCTACAACGGAACGCCGAACTACTACGCGATCAACGACGCCTTCAGCCAGCACAACATGCCTGGCCCGGACCTGCAGTTGCTCGAAATCACGCTTCCGGAAGGCGCGCCTGATTCGGTCGCACCCTCGGGCACCAGCTTCCCGGTTTCGATCCAGGACCTCACCGGCGAGTACCAGACCGGGACCGCCGCCCTTCGCTTCCGCGTCGGCAGCTCGGGCAGCTTCACGGCCGCGAGCCTCACCGACAACGGCGGCGGCAACTTCACGGCGAGCCTCCCCGCGACCGAATGCGGCAACGTCTGGGAGTTCTACATCTCCGCCGAGACCACCAGTGGCATCGAGGAGACTCTTCCCGTCGCCGCACCGGGCTCATCCGTCTTCTCCGCTCCGGTCGCGACCGGCTTCGAGACGATCCTCGATCTGGACTTCGAGACCAACCCGGGTTGGAGCGTCACCGGCGTGAGCGGTGCCGCTGTCGGCGAATGGGCGATCGGAACCCCCTGCGGCACCACCACCCGTGGCGCTCCGGGCGACGATTACGACGGCTCCGGGCAGTGCTACCTCACCGGAGTCGGCACATGTGATTCCAATACCGATGTCGATGACGGATGCGCGACCCTCACCACCGCGGCATTCTCGGCCGTGAACTCGGAGGGTGCAGGGGACGCGACCGTCACCTACGCACTCTGGTACGACAACACCGGTGGCGGTATCGGCGCCGACCCCAGCAACGACATCATGACCGTCGAGATCTCGACGAATGGCGGCACGACCTGGACCAACATCGAGACCATCGGCCCGCTGGACAGTCGTTCGAGCGGCGGCTGGTTCTCCACCAGCTTCCAGGTCTCGTCCTACGGCACCCCCTCCGAGAACTGCCTCATGCGCTTCGAGGCGTGTGATGCCAACTCGGGCTCGGTCATCGAGGCCGCCGTCGACGCCTTCAGTGTCGAAGTCGTCCTCTGCGACGAGGATGAGTGCCCCGGCCAGAACCTCAATGGTGACGTCAACGACGACGGCACCGTCGACGGCGAGGACCTCTCCATCCTCCTCGGCTTCTGGGGCACGGACTACCCGTTCGCCGACTTCAACTGCGATGGCATGATCGACGGCGAAGACCTCTCGGTCTGCCTCGGCAACTGGACGGCGCCGTAACTCGACGCTCCGCCCAGCAACCCGATCACTCGCCGCCCCGGTCACCCCGGGGCGGCTTTTTCATGCGGTCAGCGTCCAAAAGGAACCGGCGTCCGAACAGGGGCTCGGACGCCGGTCGATGATGCCCAGAAGAGGACTCGAACCTCCACGGGATATTAATCCCACCAGCACCTCAAGCTGGCGCGTCTGCCAATTCCGCCATCTGGGCAGGCGATCGGAAATGGTACCGGAATCCGGCGCTCTGTCGAGCCCCCAGAAGCTAGGATTCCGGGAGCATGGCGGAATCAACGACGATCCGAATCAATGAGGTGTTCCACTCCATCCAGGGAGAATCCACCCGGGCCGGACTCCCCTGCATCTTCGTCCGCCTGAGCGGCTGCCCGCTGCGCTGTGCCTACTGCGATACCGAATATGCCTTCAGGGAGGGCTCCAGGAGACCCGTGGAGGACGTCCTCACGGAGGTACTGGCCATCCCATGCCCGCTCGTGGAGCTCACAGGGGGGGAACCACTTGCCCAGAAGGCCGTCTTCCCACTCATGACCGCACTCTGTGATGCGGGACGGACCGTACTCGTCGAGACATCCAACGCGGTCGCCATCTCACCCTGCGATGAGCGCGTGATCCGAATTCTCGACCTGAAGACCCCCGGTTCGGGAGAGTTCGATCGCAACCTCATGGAGAACCTCGATGACCTTCGTCCCCATGACGAGGTGAAGTTCGTGCTGGTCGATCGACAGGACTACGTGTGGGCGAGGAACATGATCGAGGAACATGACCTGCCTTCACGCTGCGCGGCAGTGCTGCTGTCACCGGTGTTCGAACAGGCGAAGGGGCTCGAGATCGCCGGACGCAACGCGCTTCCACCGAGCGAGCTCGCCACTTGGATGCTCGAAGACGGCATCGATGCGCGCATGCAGTTGCAACTCCACAAGTTCATCTGGGATCCGAGTACACGCGGCGTCTGAGATCGAACTCACCAGATCCAGGCCTCGACCCCGGCCTCGGCAGGAGGGACATGGGAGGTCGGTTCGGCAAGGAGCAGCAGGGCATCGACGATGTCCCCTTCGATGTCACGGATCGCGGCCTCCTCGTCACGTCGGGTCACCGGAACCCCCCACTCGACCAGCAGTCTGCACAGGTCACCTCGACGTTCAGCATTGGCTTCGGAAGCCCCCTTGTACCCGCGCACCGGAAGACCACGGAAGGCAAGCACCGACGCAGGACAGGCTTCGGAAACGATCGCGGGTGAATCGGTGACATGGACGGGAGCGATGTGCACACCGGCATCGGCGAGAGGCAGCAGGATCTCGCTGATCATCGTCCAGGTCTGCTTGAAGACCCGGAGATTCATCGGTGACATCGGAGCCCGTGCCGCCCAGTCGCAGGTCCTTCTCGGCTCCTTCCTGCTGACCGCGCGCAGGGCGCGACGCCAGGATCGGGCGGAGTCGAAACCCTCCATCCATCGGGCGAGGGCGTGCCACTCATGCTCGATGCCATGTCTTTCAAGGACGATCGAGGGCAGACTGAACGGGGCGTCGAGGCGCCAGACATGTCGATCGGTCGACTCGGCGGAGTCGAGGATCGCCCGTCGCAGGCCGATCCGGTCCACGCGACGTCGAATCGTCGCGGGCTCCCCGGGACGAAGGGTGGCGATCACGATCTTCGCACTGCCTCCGGAATCGGCACCGGAGAAATCAACGCCATGTCGAATGACTTCCACGTTCAACCGCCACCACAGGTCCCGGGCTTGAGCCCACAGGGACACGAGCCGGGAACGGGGGCTGGCGAGGCTCCTCCAGAGGATGCCCCGACACCGAAGACGCTGTGTCGACGCCTGAATGTCCTGCCCTGCCCGGAAGGATCCTCGACAGGCTCGTCGGCCTGTGCCATGGGGCGCAGGAGGGTCAGGACTTCACCGTCTTCCAGAGCTTCGTATTCGTACTGAGGCATTCGAGGCTCCGAGGAACGGGTGTCAGGAGTCAGACAGGTCCGAGGAGGATGCGCCCGTGAGCATGCGACCCCGTGGGCCATGCGTTCCGGAAACGGGTGGGATCAGGCGACGCACTGCGACCGGCCCGCGCGACAGACGATCCTGCAGATCACTGGTCGTGTCTGCCCGGTGAGCGTGGCGCAGAAAGCCGAGCCACCCGGCGTTCCAGAGCAGATAGAAGCCGACCAGCCCGAGCACCGCCCCGGAAGTCACGGATCCCAGCAGCAGGCTCATGAGGGTGATCGACACCACGCCGAAGAGATGACCGGCCTGACCGAGCGCCTGAATGCCGCCCACCGAATCCAGCTGAACCTCGTCAGGTCTTCGTCCCGTGCCGATCACGAGGGAGGTCGGCATGAGCAGAAGCGCCCCGAGCGCGAGCAACATCGTCCCAGCGAAGAGGACGCCGATCACCCCACCGGAGATCACCACCAGCGCAAGACCAGCGGCCTGGAGCGGCACCGCACAGATCCGGACCGGAACGGCCCCGACTCGATCGACAAGGACCCCTGCGAAGTAGCCACCAATCGCACAGACCAGGAGCGGAGCCGCAAGGACCATGCCGATCACCGAAGGCGAGGCTTCGAAACTGTTCGCGAGCAGCAGTGGAAGGCTGACCGTCATCATGCCTGAGATCATTCGATCGCTTGCGGAGAATGCCCCCGCGGTGATCACCTTGCGATCCCGGAACCTTGCTGGTGTCGAGCCGCCGTCGTCCGATGCGAGTGGGCGCGAGGGCAGGAGGAGCGAGGCGACCGCGATGAGCACGGACACCAGGGCACTGAGGGGAAAGACGACGCTGGCGGAGACCGAGGTGAGCCAGCCGCCGAGGGCGAGCCCGATCGCCAGTCCGATCAGGACGGCGGAACCTGCGACACCGAACCCGCGACCAGTGCTCCTGGATGAAGCGGTGACGATCGTCGTGAGGGTCACCAGCAGGATCAGATCGACGTACCCCTGGATGCACCTGAGCAGAAGGATGATGATCCAGTCGACCGGCAGCGCCATGAGACTGATCGAGACCGCCTGGATCAATGCCGCGATCGCAAGGACCTTTCGCGGCGACCACAGACGGGCCCGACGAAGCATCGGTACCGCTGCAAGCGCACCGAACAGGGCGAAGATCGCGAAGAGCTGTGCACCGGCATCCTGGAGACCGAACCGCTCCGCGATGAGCAGCTTCAGCCCCGGATACGGCATCACATCGGGAATCGCCGCGAGGGCGAGCAGCAGGAGCGACCACCACCACATCGGCCCGGAGATGGTTGTCCTGGTTTCCGAGCTCATTCAGGTGAGGCGATCGTCCGGAGGATCTCGGACACACCATCGAATGTCGCCTTGCCGGCTTCGACGATTCGATCCTCGGCGCCGGTCCCGTTGGCGGCATCCGCCATCGAGGACCTGAACGCCTTGAAGTGCGGTCCGACGTTCGTGCCGTAGCAACCGTAGTAGGCAAGACCATGATCCCCTTCGAGACCAAGTTGCCCCGCGATGCGCGGCTTCATGACCGATCCACCCATGGTCGAACCTTCGAGGACGTACAGGACGCCGAGCAGGGAACGCGGTTCCTCACGCTCGAGCCGATCGACCATGGCGTTGAATGAACCCACCGCCTTCGCGGTGCCATCGGTCCAGGTGACGCCACCGGGTGACAAGGCATCGAGGTCTCGATCAAGAAGCGGAACCTTCGCAAGATCCTCGTCCCAGACCGCCCGAATGACCTCGTCATCGGAACAACGGAGCGCCTGCTCGAGCTGGGCGAGAATCCGACGCCAGGCCGCCAGATGGACGACGTAGAGATCCTTCGTGAGACCGCCTTCCATCACCAGCGAACCAAAGCCGCTCTGTTCGGCTCGGTCGTGATGAGGCCGGGTTTCGGATCGAAGTCGATCCATCACACATGGGGACTGGACTGGAGCGGAACTCATGGCGTGCGAATCCTG
This sequence comes from Phycisphaerales bacterium, assembly GCA_022447205.1. Taxonomy (GTDB): domain Bacteria; phylum Planctomycetota; class Phycisphaerae; order Phycisphaerales; family SM1A02; genus JAKVBQ01. The sequence continues at coordinate 25,888 of JAKVBQ010000030.1, read as the reverse complement.
TTCTTCGATATGGGTAGGAAGCGGAAAAGGCCTGGACAGGACGGCCATTCTCGCTCATGTGAATCCACCCGGCAAGCCAATTCATCCAGACCATCCGAGGATGATCAGGGCAGGACTGTCCGGCCCAAAACCCTGTTATTGGACACAGCCAGAATCGAGGCAACTTCCTACCAGAGTCACCTCGATTCGGCCGTGTGAATCCACCACAGTCGTGGATGAAAGACGCCTCTTTCATCCACGGTGGGTCATATGAAACTCAGTTCCGCCTGCGGCGAGCGACGCCACAGAGGCCCAGGGCAAGGATCGCACCGGGAGCAGGGACCGAATTGATGTCGACGCGAACCGCGTCAAGGCTGCTGTGCGCGGCATCGCTGCCGAAGAAGAAGCCCCATTCAGTGATTTCAAAGGCGACGTCAACGTCCCAGCTGTAGGCCATGGTGACGTTCTCGCCCCCGAAACCACCGGCGGCTTCGCGATTACGCTCTTCACCGCTCGCGAAGAGCATGTCGTTGTTGGCTCCACCATCGCTGACGAAGAGGCGCACGTTGTCGTAGTTGAATTCCGTGCCACCCGTGGCGAAGTTGAGCACCGCCTGGCCGATGGGACCGGAGCCGTAAACGTGGATGTTCAGGCCGGCAGCGGGGTTGTAGATGTTGCCGGAGCCCGCAATCATCGCGCCTTCACCGAAGTTGAAGAGCTGGGCACCCGTGTCAAACGGGGAATCAGGGAAGTTGGGGGCGCCAACCGCCTGAGAGAAGCTGTTCCACTCGTATCGAGTGGCGGTTGCTTCACCGGACCAGGAGGGATCGAGGGGATTGACCAGGTCAGCCGTTGCGACGGTGGTGGTCAGGCATACTGCCGTGAGGGAAAGAAGTCGTCCAAACATCTCGTAAGTCCTTTATGAACTGGAACATATTGTTGCGCATCTCGGGTGTGATGCAGTCTCTCTAGACCCGTTCACCATCCTGTAAGGGAGCAGGACAGCGACCTGACGTGGGGGAGGATCAACTCCGGGAAGCCTCCACGTCCAAGTCAGAGCATTCAAGCAGTACCGAATCGATTGGTCAACAGTAATTGAGACTCATTCTCAGAGATATTGAGAATCAATCTCAATCAAACAGGCGCTTAGGCGCCATAAACAGCCAATCACTGTTTGGATCTGGCGTTCTTGAGCTGGTCACGGACTCGATAGGCCGCTCGCCTCAACGCCGTCAATTCACCACGAGAGAGCTCCCGCCATTCACCTGGTGACAAGCCCTTCAGGGCCAGAGGGCCCATCCTGACTCGACGCAACTTCTTCACCGGGTACCCGAGGTTGGCAAGCATGCGACGGATCTGACGATTGCGCCCCTCGCGAAGCTCCATGAAGAGCAGCGTGCGATCCCGGTCCCGTTTGATGATCGACAGGCGAGACCGACTGGTCCGTCGACCACCTGAGCGATCGCGACCGGTCAGGAAGATCCCCTGCTCGAGCCGAGCGACATCCTCCTGATCAAGCCGCCCCCCCACCGTGACCTCGTAGCCCTTGTGGACGCCGTATCGAGGATGGGTCAGTCGGTTCGCAAGCTCACCATCATTGGTCAGCAGAAGCAGGCCCGAAGACTCCGCATCGAGCCGCCCGACCGGGAAAAGACGGGGTTTGTCGGGGTGATTGACCAGATCGATCGCACGACGTCGGCCTTCCGGATCACGATTCGTGCTGACCGTTCCCCGAGGCTTGAACAACATGACATAGATGTTGCGACGTGTCCGTCCGATGACGCGATCACCGACCGTGATGCGATCCTGCTCGGGATCCACCCAGGCCGGAAGGGTGTTGACGACCTCCCCATTCACGGTGACGTGACCGTCCTCGATCATTTCCTCGCAAGCACGTCGTGAGGCGACACCAGCCTCGGCCATGACCTTCTGGAGACGGGGACCACGGCTGTTGTTCGAATAGCCATGGGTCGATTTTTTCGCGGATCTGGGGCTCATTCCCGC
>JAKVBQ010000030.1:0-23895 GCA_022447205.1 Phycisphaerales bacterium | reverse complement strand
ACGGGGGGAAGCGACTTGATCGTGGGGTTCACGGGTGCAACCTGCCCAATCGACCGATAGAACATGAGTCGTGAGCACTCAAGAACCAACCCAACCGCCGTCCCTGTCGCAGCGCATCAGGACCGGGCTGGCCTGGCTTCGACAGGCCGTCACCGAACCGCAGCGGAACCTCGACGAACTCCAGAAGCGGGTTCGCAGGTCGTTCGAGGTGGGGCGCTATTCGCTTCGCCACCTCGCCCAGGACCGGGCTCCGCAGATGGCGGCATCACTGGCCTTCAGGACCCTCTTCGGGATCCTCCCGGTTCTCGTGGTCGCCACCGTGGCCGCCCGGAGCCTGCTCGGCGACAAGTTCCAGACCGCGGTCACCCAGCTCATCGAACAGATGGGGCTGAATGACGTCAAGATCATCCCGCCATCACTGACGGAGAGCACGGTGACCGAACCGATCGGCCTCGGTGCGTGGATCGACGGCATCGTGGCAACCGCATCGAAAATCGATGTCTCCGCGCTCGGCTGGGTGGGCATCTGCGTGGTCATCTTCTCGGCGATCTCGCTGATGGTCACCATCGAGAACGGCTTCAACCAGATCTACCGAGCACGCACCGGACGAAGCTGGGCGCGACGCCTGCTGGTGTACTGGTGCGTCCTCACCGTCGGACCGTTGATGCTCGGCGTGATGCCCTGGGCGTGGGGCCAGCTCTCGGCGCTCCTGGCGACGCTGCCCAACTGGTACTGGCTCGCCGTCACCATCCAGGTCGGGTCGAGCGTCCTGATGTTCTGGCTCTTCATGCTGGTGATCTACGTCTGGGTCCCGAACGCCTCGGTCCAGTTCAAGCCTGCCCTGATCGGCGCCCTGGTCGCGGCGATCCTCCTCGAGATCGGCAAGCGTTCCCTGGGTGCCTACATGCAGAACGCGTTCAGCGTCAGCAGCCTCTATGGCTCGCTGGGCCTGATCCCGGTCTTCATGTTCTGGATGTACCTGATGTGGATGTTCGTCCTCTTCGGCCTCGAAGTGGCCGCGATCCTCCAGGCCCTGCGAGGCAGGGCACTGGAATCGATGCGAGAAGAGGAGCTCGGCGGACTCATCGATCCCGCGGCGATCATTCCGGTCATGGCCGCGGTCTCGAGTGGATTCGAGGACGGCCGGGCGCTCGGCTGCTCGGAAGTGGCCATGGAAACCGGTATCAGGGCGGAGGTTGTGGACCTGATGCTCGAAAGGCTCGAGCTCCGGGGCTTCCTCCACCAGGTCGAGCCGAAGGGGAAGTTCGTCCTGGCCAAACCCCCGGAACAGATCCAGGCGGGTGAGCTGATGGATGTCGCGTTCGAACTCGTGGACGACGCCGCGATCGCCAGGATCGAGACTCCGATCCTCGATGGCCTTCGCGAGGCGCAACGCACGCTGGCCGCGAAACGGTCCTTGAAGTCACTCTGCGACGAACTGCCCGGGGCCTGAGCACGGGGCGAAAGATCGAAACGATCCGAGGTCTTCTCCCTCCGGTGCCGCAAAGCACCGGAAGAAGCGGGTAGACTTCCCAGCGTCACGTTGGATCCACACGGCAAGGATTGCCCGCACCACCTGGTGCTCATGCGCGGAGATCGCAAATGGATCATGGCCCGAATCACGAACCGACCCCCCCGGACACCGACAGCTCGCAGGAGACCGAACCGAGCGCCGCCCACTTCAGGGAGGCCGCGAGGCTCGCCGCTGCACGCGTCCGTGCCTCGATGGCCGGACGCCCGGAGGACCTCGAGCAGGCCGACGAGGCGCAGGAGGCTCCGACATCGGAGCACATCGAGGAGGTCGCCAGGACCCAAGCTCGCGCCGTCTCGAACCCCGAGGCGAAGAAGGCCGGTCCGAAGAATCCCGGCAAGGGCGGCAAGAACGCAAAGGCATCCTCCAAGGCACTGACCAACGCGCACGAGCAGGCGAAGGCATTGCTGCCGGAAATCGACGAACGACTCGAATCCGGTGCGAGGATGCTGCGTGCATTCGAGGCACAGATCGAACGTCTTGAACGCTCGGCACGGAATGCCGACGAACTGCAGGCGGGCCTTGGACCGATCCCCGATCCGGCCGGCTTCGAGGCCGCCGCAACCGAGTTCGAGGCACGGTTCAAGAAGGCGATCGACCAGGCGGAAGCCGTGACCGGCGCATTGGAGACGGCACGATCGGAAACCGCCGGTACCTCCGACGCACTCGCCAGCGGACTCGAGACCGCCAACTCCGTGAAATCGCTTCTCGAGACGACGATCAGCCAACTCGCCGAGGAGGCCGAACGCCGAAGCAACGACGTACGCACATTGATCGGCCAGAGCGAGGACATCCTGGGCAGGATGACGGCGCAGGTCGATCGAGCGGAGCAGGTCGAACGGACGATCCGAGCACGGCTCGAACAGTCGGAGGCCATGGCGAAACGGATCGAGGAACTGGTGTCGGACCGCATGACCGCTGCCGACGAGACCACCAGGCAGATCGAGTGTGCCTCGCACGCCGCACTCGGCTCGGTCCGCGAGCACGTCGCCCGGGAACTCGCGGCGATCAGTACCGCACTCCTCCAGCAATCCGGTGCGCAGCCCGCAGAGAGCAACCCGCAGGCAACGACGTCGACGACCAACGTGCAGGAACCACCGTTGATCGAGATCGAATCGGTGACGCCACCGGTGCCTTCGGGTGCGGGCCGGATCTCGCAGGGATCGCTTTCGATCGATGAACATGCGATCAAGCGACGGGCCGATGGACACTGAACGAAAGAGGTGGCGGGCGCTTCCGCTCCTCCTCGCAGTGCCCCTTCTGGGCTGGTCGAACCAGGACGCTCCGGCGCCCGGGCAGGAACCCCCGCCCCGACTGGCTCGCATGATCTCCCAGGTCGATCGGATCCCGGGCACCATCCCCATCCCGGTCGTCGATGCCGCGATCGTCGACATCGGGCCACGCACCATGCTCCTCGGCGGCATGACCGGGAATTTCCAGGCCACGCCCGCAATCCAGCTCCGCAGACCGGATGGAACGTGGCAGCCGGTCGGAAACCAGATGCTCAACCCACGCATCGCTCCCGATGCGATTCCACTTCCCGACGGCAGGATCTTCGTCTGGGGCGGCGCGTCCGGTTCGGCTCGCGAGACACTGACCACCCGATTGGATGGCGAGCTCCTGAATCCCCGGATCGCAGGCAGTGCGACCCTGGTGACACCACCTGCTGACTCCGGATGGCTCGCGCCAAGCCGCCCCTGCCTCCTGCCCGACGGCACCATCGCCATCGCGGCGGAAGACGGCATCCATCGGTACGACCCGACCGAAGGGTCATGGTCACCACCGATCACGATCGGTCGCCCGCTCGACCAACCGGCACTCTGCCACCTGGGTGGAATGCGCCTGCTCCTGATCGACAGCGACCCTGATCTGCATGAGGCACGTGTCCTCGAGGTCGACTGCACGAACGGCTCGTTTGATCAATGGCAGGAACGACTGCCGCATCCGGTCCCGGGGTGCAGTCTCTTCCTGCTGCCGAACGGTCACGTGGTGGTGAGCACCTGGTTCGATCAGGATGGGAGGCGGACCAGTGGAATACTGCTCCTGTCGCTCGAGGACCGTTCGGTCGAGCGCGCCTTGCTCCCAGCTGAAGTCGAGACCACCCCGAACTGGATCACGACCTGCCCGAACGACGCTGACCTCCTCATCCTGATGACCACGCGGGCGTCGGGGGAGAACCAGGCGCTTGCCTTCCTCCTGACAGGTCCTGGTGATGCATCGATGAAGACCTGGCAACTCTCGACTCCACCTCCGGGCCGGCTGCAGATGGTCCGCACGTCCGGTCAGGGACGATTCGAGCTGCTGGGTGGCTACCGGTTCCTGAATGCACGCGAGGCCCGAGAAGAACGCCTTCCGGAAGGTGCGACCATCTCGACCGCGATCTTCCAGTTGAAGTATGGGACCGGCCCGATCGGCGACTGAAGGCGATCCGGACGCTCCCAGAACGCATGATCGACAGAGACCACCGGGAGAGACGCGTCCCGCCTCCCATGCGGGGCAGGGGCGCAAGTCGCCGCTCGTTCCAGCCGAACTGGACGACATGGCGACTTCATTCGCGAACACCCCGTCACGACGCCCGTTCGAGTCCTTCAACGGCAGTGGTCAGTACGTGACCATTCGCCAGGCCACGACGGCGCTCCACGTGAAGATCACCGCTCCATCGGTCGGACAGCATGAAGCACCGATCATCTCCAACGAGATCTTCGAGCGCCTTGCCCGGGCACCCGGCCGCTGCCAGTGGCTGGCCCTGGACCTGTCCGATGTCTCCGTGGTCTCGAGCATGGGACTCGCCCTCTGCCTGAACGTCCGCAGCAGCGCGAAGGAACGGGGCATGGACACCGCCCTCTACGGCATGAACGCCCATTTGCGCGGGCTTTTCCAGATGATGAAGGTGGAGCGTCTTTACAAGCTCGTGCATTCGAAGGACGATCTGAGGCGTCTCATAGAGGGCTGATGCACGCCATGTGCGGGCCCGAAAGGACCTCGCATGCACCCTTCGAAACAAACCTGCTCCAAGACCGGTCCGCTGGCTTTTCCGGCAGTGCTCACGATCCTGCTCGGGGTCGGTGCGAGCCTCTTTTCGACCGGGTGCTACCAGCGGGTGGTCAAGGACACCAGCGGAAACTACATCGGGCAGATCCACGAACCCAACCTGCCCGACGATGAACGGGGGTTCTGGTCCGACCAACCTGCCACCACCACCGAGGAGTGAACCTCTGGGGCGGAGGATCGTCAGGGCGGGATTGATGGCACAGGATTCCCATCTTGGGCGCGCCATCGAGCCTGACCCACGCTAGAATCCACCGATACCCCACCCCGTTCCCAGTCCAGGAGTCCCGAATGGGCATCGAAGCCACCCTGCCTCATGACAGCATGATGACCACCCAGTTCAACCGTCTGGTGAACTGGGCGCGTCGCTCGAGTGTCTGGCCGCTTCCATTCGCGACCGCGTGCTGCGGCATCGAACTGATGGCGACCGCCTGCAGTCGCTTCGACCTGGCACGATTCGGCGCCGAGGTGATGCGCTTCAGTCCGCGTCAGGCGGATCTCCTGATCGTCGCCGGGCGCATCGGCATCAAGTCGATGCCGGTCCTCCAGCGGATCTACATGCAGATGGCGGAACCGAAGTGGGTGATCTCGATGGGCGCGTGTGCCTCGACGGGTGGCGTCTTCGACACCTACGCCGTCGTTCAGGGCGTCGACCAGTACATCCCCGTCGATGTCTACGTCCCGGGATGCCCACCGCGTCCGGAGATGCTGATCGAAGGCATCATGGCGATCCAGCGGATCATCGACAACGACAACATCCCCAAGGACCAGGCCGGCAAGCGCCTGCCCTTGAATGTGGTCGTCCAGCCGAACTACGACCCGGCCAACCAGCCGGTCGACGTCTCGATCGGCGCCACCTGAACCAGCTCCGGATCCCCGCGCGAACGTCATGGACCGCTCCGTGCACATGTTCAAGTCGAAGCTCCACCGGGTCACGGTGACGCACGCCGATCTCGAATACGAGGGCAGCGTGACGATCGACGAGGACCTGATGGAGGCCGCCGGCATCCATGAATACGAACAGGTGCACGTCTGGGACGTGACACGGGGCAGCCGCCTGGTCACCTATGCGATCAGGGGTGAACGCGGCTCGGGCGTGATCTGCATCAACGGCGCCGCGGCGCACCTGGTCGAACCGGGTGACATCGCGATCATCGCGACGTTCACGACCGTCCCGGAAGAGCAGGCGGCGGACTGGACGCCCCGAGTCGTGCTCGTCGACGAGCGCAACACGATCATCTCGAACGACCACCTCGAACTGGCGGGTCCCGGGCGAGCCTGACCACCCGTTTTCCGGACCACGAGAGGCGCCTCATCGCCCGGTTCCCGGAGATGAGGGTCGTTCAGCCGGACATCCTCGAATTGCACCTTGGTGAACCCGTGCGAGCGACCTACCCTGAGGAGATGACCGAAGGCCGCAGGAGACAGCGCATCCCGACCCCGTTCGCCCTGGCGATGGTGGTCGTGGCGCTGCTGCACATCGCCGCCCCTCTTGCAAGTGGACAGGAGAGCAACCTTCGACTCTGGGGACAGCGCGACTTCAACGGCACGTTGCCGACGGGCGACCGCATCAGCCAGGTCAGTGCCGGGGTCGCGATCAGCGCCGCCCTGATCGATGATGGCTCGGTCGTCTTCTGGTCGGTCAACGGGGCGACGCCTTCCCCGCTTCCCTTCAACCGCGAAATCGGCTCTCCAACGATGCCGGTCCGCCAGGTGGTCTGCGGGTTCATCTCGCTCCATGTGGTCTACGCGGATGGATCACTCGAAAGCTGGGGTTTGCACGAGCTCCCGGACGGGCTTGGCGGGCCGGGGCAACGAGCAAGGGAGCTCTCCGTGGAAGTCAGCGGGGCAGGCGGTGACGAGCAGCTCCTCGCCCTCCTCGAAGATGGATCGATCCGATGCTGGGGCAACAACGACTACGGCCAGTGCAACGTCCCGGACGGCATCGGGGAACCCGGGAAGCATGTCCTCGAAGCGGCCACATCCGGCTCGCATGTCGTCAGTCTCCTTGAGGACGGGTCGATCGCCTGCTGGGGTGCGAACGACTCGGGCCAGTGCGACGTGCCCCCCGGCGTGGGCACCCTGGAGAACCCGGTGGTGCAGGTGGATTGCGGCAGTTTCGATTTCGTGATCTACAGCGCGTACACCATCGCCAGGTCGAAGGATGGTTCCATCGCGTGCTGGGGTGCGACCGGCTGGGGCACCTGCGACTTCCCCGAAGGGAACGGTGGCCCCGAGGATCCGTACAGTCAGATCAGTGCCGGCGGCACACATGCCCTCCTCCTCAAGCAGGATGGTTCGGTGGTGGTCGCGTCCGCGAGCATCAACAACGATGGCTACCAGTTTCCGCCCCTTGCAATCTCCTCCGAAGGAAATCCCGCTGAAAGGATCGCACTTGGCCACTCCACGGCTGCTCTCCGGCAGGACGGCACGGTCGTCTACCTTCCCGATCGCTGGAACGACGTACGCCAGGACACACCTCCGAATGTCGGCGTCCCCCTGAACCCGACGGTCGACATCGCACTGGGCTGGAACGGTTCCGCTGCACTGCTCGAGGATGGCTCGGTCGTCTGCTGGGATGCCGACGGACCGTACGACCCACCGTACATGGAACCCGCGGTTGCAATCGCTTCCGGGGGCCAGCACTTCATGGCGCTCGGCGACGACGGCTCCGTGACCTGCTGGGGCCAGGACAACTCGGGACAGGCCACCGTTCCAGAAGGACTGACCGACATCCAGGCGATCGCCGCCGGTGGTGACACCTCGGTCGCACTCGACACCTCCGGCACCGTGACCTGCTGGGGCAGCGTCGACACCGTGCCAAAGGGCTTGCTCCAGGCAATCGAGATCGCGACCGGTGGCACCCACGTCGCCGTCATCCACGAGGACGGCTCGATGAGCTGCTGGGGCGCGAACGACTTCGGTCAGTGCGACGTGCCCGGGGAGATCGGTCCCGGCAAGCTCCGCGCGACCGCCTGCGCCGCCGGGTCCGGGCACACCGTCGCCCTCCTCGAGGACGGCACCCTGCGCTGCTGGGGTGACAACACCGCGGGGCAGTGCGACATCCCCACCGATGTCGGCCTCGTCGGCTATCCCATCATCGAACTCATCGCCCGAGACAACCGCACCGCGATCCTGGTGCGCTGCACCACCGACTGCAACGGCAACGACGTGTGCGACCTCGTCGACATCGCCGAAGGCACGGCCGAGGACTGCAACGGCAACAAGGTGCCGGACACCTGTGAACAGATCATCGACGTGGCCGTCGAATACCACGGCATCCCCGGGAACGACGATCGGCTCCGCTTTGAGACGATCGACCTGCCGGACTCGGCGGAGGAGACGATCACGATCGAGATTCGTGCGAACGGTGACCTCGAGAGCGGTGCGGAGTTCTTCTACTGCTACCTCGACGACCTCTTCCTCGGGTTCGCCTTCACTGAAGGCACCTACGCCTGCCTCGAGAACACCGCGACCTTCGAGGTCGACCGCGCGACGTGGGAGGCGCTGGCCGAGGACGGCACGCGGGTGATCGAGACCTGGGCCTCGGCTGCGGTCGAAGCGGAACGTTGCGGCAACTCGCGTGTCGAAGTGCACGCCCGGTTCCTCGGCTTCCCGCCGGACTGCAACGACAACGGCACCTGGGACGGCTGCGACATCGGCGGAGGTGACTCGACCGACTTCGACGGCGACACCGTGCCGGACGACTGCCAGGCCGACTGCGATGGCGACGGTCTGCCGGACGACTGGGCGACGACCAGCGGACTGGTACCGGACGAGAACGAGAACCTGGTGCCCGACAGTTGCGAACTCGCGACCGGTGACCTGAACCTCGACGGCTGCATCGATGGCGAGGACCTCCTCGAGATCCTCTCGTTGTGGGGCCTGCCGAACCCACCGATCGGCGACCTCGACGGCAACGGCTTCATCGACGGCGGCGACCTGACGATCCTGCTCGGCAACTGGACCGGATGCCCCTGATCGAACCGACGACCGGTCAGCGCAGCGACGCGACGAACTCGGCGAGTCGGTCGCATCCGCGCTCGATGTCCTCTTCGCTCGCGGCGAAGCTGAGTCGACAACAGTTCGCGGCGGTCGGACCGAAGTCGGTACCCGGCACCACCGCGACGTTCGCCTCCTCGAGCAAGGCACTGCAGAACCCGATCGCGTCCTCGATCTTCACGCCGCCCGGCGTGGTCCGACCGAAGCAACCCGAGAGTTCCGGGAAGCAGTAGAAGGCCCCTGCCGGCTTCATGCAGCGCAGGCCGTCGATCGCGGAGAGCTTCTCGTACATCAGCGCACCACGCCTCGCGAAGGTCTGCCGCATCTGCTCGACCGCGGGTGCCCCGTTCTCGATCGCCTCGACGATCGGAGGCATGCAGAACGCGGGAATCGAACTGACCATCTGGGAGTGGAGCTTGCCGGCCGCGGCGGCGAAGGCACCGTCACCCGCCGGGGTCGCGAGGTACCCGATCCGCCAGCCGGTCATCGCATGACTCTTGCTGAGCCCGTTGATGGTGATGGTGCGGTCCGCGAGTTCCGGCATCGAGCCGACGGAGAAGTGTTCGAGACCGGGCGCGAGCTCGGGGTACATCAGCTTCTCGTAGATCTCGTCGGAGACCAGCGTGACATGATCATGTCGTGCGATCACCTCGGCGAGCGCCCGCAGTTCATCGGGGGTGTACGCGGTACCGCAGGGATTGGACGGTGAGTTGATGACGACCGCGACCGTCTTCGGCGTGATCGACGCGTCGAGTTCCTCGGGCGTGATCTTCCAGCCGGTGTCGATCGTTCCGGAGACCCAGGTGGCGGTGCCGCCGCAGACCTCGATGATCGCCGGGACCGACACCCACGCCGGCGCGACCATCAGCACCTCGTCACCGCGCCCCGGTTCGATCAGGCACTGCATCGTGAGGTAGATCGCTTCCTTGCCACCGACGGTGACGACGACATGTCGCGCCTCGACGGGCAGACCGTTCTCATCACGCAGCTTCCGGGCGATCACCTCCCGGCACTCGGGGGATCCGGGCGAGGGCGCGTAGTGCGTGTGTCCGCCTCGGGCCGCCTCGACCAGGGAATCGATGATGTGCGCCGGGGTGTCGAAGTCCGGCTCACCGGTGCCGAAACCGACGACATCGACACCTTGCGCCTTCAACTCCTTGGCCTTCGCGCTGACCGCGAGGGTGGAGGAGGCAGGCAGGTTTCTGACGTGAGGGGAGACTTGGGTCGTGTGCATGGTGGGCATCGTAGGGTCCTTCTCGAATCGTGCCTCGGGAGGCTATCATCCTAGCCATGACGACGATCAAGATTGCCGGGTTCGCAGGAAGTCTCCGAAAGGGCTCGCACAACCAGAAACTCCTCGAGCGGGCCGCGGAAGGTGCGCGGGAGGCGGGTGCGGACGTCGACCTGGTCGACCTCGGTGCCTTCGACCTTCCGGTCTTCCATGGCGACCTTGCCAGCGGGGACGCCATCCCGGCGGGGCTCCATGCACTCAAGGCCCGCCTGGGCGCGGCGGACGCCTTCCTGATCGCCTCCCCCGAATACAACAGCTCGGTGACCCCCCTGCTCAAGAACGTCCTGGACTGGTGCAGCATCGCCTCCAACTCGGAGGCCCCGGACCGCTGCCTTCAGGGGAAGCACGCAGCCATGATGTCGACCAGCCCCGGCCGTTTGGGCGGGATCAGGGGCCTCAGGCATCTCAGGGACATCCTGATCGATGTCGGTATCCACCCGATCAGCCGCCAGTGCGCGGTGCCGAACGCCCATCAGAATTTCGCGGAGGATGGGTCGCTCACCGACCCTGAGGTGGACGACATGCTGCTTGAGATCGGTCGGGAGCTCGTTCGCGTCACCAGCGCTCTCAGGCCGGTTTCCTGACTCGGGACCGCCATCGGGAATCCCCCGTAGAATGGTCGGCTCATGCATTATGAAAACCACAAGTCGGTCGTCGAAGCCCTCGAGGAGCGGATCAGCACGATCCGGGTCTCCCTTGATTTCGACGGCAAGGTCAAGCAGCGGGAAGACCTCTCGGAGCAGATGAACTCCGCGGACTTCTGGAACGATCCCGATGCCGCACAGAAGGTCATCGGCAGATTCAAGCTGATCAAGACCCAGATCGACCCCCTCGAGAGCGTCATCAGCAACCTCGAGGACGTCCACGTCGCCCTGGAACTCGCCCGCGAGGAGGACGACAAGGAACTGCTCGAAGAGGCGGACGAACAGCTCCATGGCCTGGAACAGGACATGGAGAAGGTCGAGCTGCAGTCGCTCCTGAGCGGCAAGCACGACCACCGCAACTGCTACGTCACGATCTCCTCCGGCGAGGGCGGGACCGAAGCGGATGACTGGGCCTCGATCCTCGACCGCATGTACCTCTACTACTGGGAACGGATGGGCTTCAAGATCGAGGAGCTCAACCGCATCCCCGGTACGGAAGCCGGTGTCTCGACCGTCGAGTACCACGTCAAGGGCCCCTACGCGTTCGGCTACATGAAGTGCGAACGCGGCACCCACCGACTGGCCCGCGTCAGTCCCTTCAACAGCCAGGGCAAGCGACAGACGAGTTTCGCGACGTGTGACGTCACCCCGGAATTCGAGGAATCGGAACTGGTCATCCCGGACCGGGACCTCAACATCGACTTCTTCGCCCGGTCCAGCGGACCCGGTGGCCAGAACGTCAACAAGGTCGCGAGTGCGGTCCGCATCACCCACATCCCCACCGGCATCCAGGTGGTCGCGTCGACCTTCCGCGACCAGCCCCAGAACAAGCGACAGGCGATGCAGGTGCTGATGGCGAAGCTCGAGGAGCTCGAGGAGCAGAAGCGACAGGCGGAACTCGACGAGGCGACCGGTGGTCGACTCGAGGATGCCGGCACCATGGGCACCCAGATCCGGAGCTACGTCTTCTACGACAACCGGGTCAAGGACCTTCGCACGGGCCACGAGGTCCGCAACCCCCAGCTGGTCCTTGATGGCGATCTCCAGCCGTTCATCGACGCGGAACTCAAGCGCCGGCGAGGCGAACGAGAGAAGGCCGGTCGAAAGAAGGACGCATGACCCCCCTTCGGTTCGTCGGGGCGGGCATACGACGACAGGCTCGTGCCACGAACGACCACCTGCTGGGACCGATCACCCTCGACTGCGCCGCGAACGAGACCATCGTCCTGCACGGACCGTCGGGTTCGGGGAAGTCGCTCTTCATCGAACTCGCCTCGGGACTCCGCGCCCCGGACACGGGTGTCGTGCGCCTCGGCGATGTCGAGCTCCACCGCATCCCGCCGAGACGACGCGACATCGGGCTCCTCACCCAGGACGCAGCGCTCTACGACCATCTCGATGCCGCGAGGAACATCGGCTTCGGCGCGAAGGCCGACGATGACTCGGTCCGTGCCGCCGCCCGCATCGCCTGCTGCACGGACCTTGTCGAAGGAAGCGGCGTTCCGGTCGGCACGTTGTCCGGTGGCGAACGTCGACGGGTCGCACTCGCGAAGGCCCTGGCGACCGGTCCGTCCATCCTGCTGCTCGATGAACCGTTCGAAGGACTCGACCCGGCGACCCACCTGGCAATACGCGTCGCCCTGCGTGCGGAGCTCGACCGCCGCGAAGGCCTGACGATCATCGCGGCCCACGACCGCTCCGATGCGATCGCACTCGCGGACCGGGTCGTCCTCCTTGATGACGGACGGATCATCGATGTCGCGACACCCCGTGACCTGCTCGATGCGCCCTCCTCGTTCGAGGTCGCGACCCGCTTCACCCACCCGGGTGCCAGCGTGCTTGCCGGCGAGATCGAGGGTTCGCAAGTCACCGTCGCGGGGGGCACCACCACGACCGACGCCCCCCTGCCCTCGACGAAGGCCGTCTCCCTGGTGCTTCCGAGGGAGGCCATCACGCTCGGAGGCGACGGCCTCGCGGGCTGGAGGGTGGCGTGCCACGAACCGACCGAATCGGGACTCGATCTCCTGTGCCGACATGAGGACGACCCGATCCCCGGAAACCTGCTTCGAGTCCCCTGTCCTGCACACGAACCGACTCCTGCCGTGGGTGCAGGGGTGACCCTGACACTCATCCCATCGAGGATGCTGGTCTTCCCCGGTCGATCGAACGGCTGACGAGGACCCGCTGGAGGACACGCACCATGGGTGCATCCCCGAGACAAGGTGTCATCGAGCTCGATGCCGCGACCTGTCGGGATCAGGCGGCCGCGACATCGCGTGAATGGCTGCTTGCCGACGGGCTGGGCGGCTATGCCTCGGGCACCGTTTCCGGCATGCCCACCCGTCGCTACCACGGACTGCTTCTTGCCGCGACGGATCCACCTGCAGGGCGGACCCTCCTCGTTCATTCGGTGCACGAGCGGGTGCTCCTCGGAGCACAGACGATCGAACTCGATGCGAACACCTGGTCGGACGACTCGATCGCACCACGCGGGTTCGAATACCTCGTCGGTTTCAAACTGGAGGGACGAACCCCGACCTGGACATGGGAGATCGACGGACTTCGACTCGAACGACGGATCGCCCTGCACGAAGGGGTCCTCGAGGTTCGCTGGTCACTTCCGGAGGGCACGCACCCGATCCACCTCCAGTACGAGATCGTGGTCAGCAACCGCTCCCACCATGAACTTCTCGATGCGTCTGATGTCCAGCCACCTTCGACGACCGTGTCGGGTGAACACGCCGTCATCACATGGCCGTCACCACCGGATGATGGTGTCACCACACCGCTCGAGCTCCGTGCCACCGGGACCCTGATGGCACGGACCGGCTGGTGGCGCGGATTCCGACTCCCGATCGAGACGGCACGCGGGTTCGATGATCTGGATGACGCCTGGCATGCCGCAACCTGCACCGTCGAGGTCACCGCGGATCGTCCCGCCACGTTTCACGCCTCGCTGGATGAAACGGCACTCGAAAAGGCGACCGACCTGGTCGACCTCGCCCGATCGGACGACCATCGGATCATCGAGACGGCAGGCGCGACTCCGGAATCGCTGAAAGCTCGCCTCGCACTGGCAGCGGATCAGTTCATCGCACGTCGACCGCTGCCCGGTGGCGGCACCGGGGCGACGATCCTCGCGGGTTTCCCCTGGTTCGCGGACTGGGGACGGGACACGATGCTGGCACTGCCCGGCCTCGCGCTTGCCACCGGTCGGCTCGAGGAGGCGACCTCGATCCTGCGCACGTTCGCCGCGCATGAACAGGACGGCCTGATTCCGAACCTCTTTCCCGACGACGGCACCGAACCGAAGTTCAACACCGTCGATGCGTCACTGCTCTTCATCGAGGCGACACGACGCTGGTTCGAGGTGACCGAAGACGCCGACACCCTGCGCATCCTCTGGCCGACGGTGCAATCGATCATCCGCCACTACACCGACGGAACGCGGCATGGCATCGGGACCGACCCGAAGGACGGGCTCGTCCACGCCGGTGAACCGGGGCTTCAGCTCACGTGGATGGATGCACGAGTCGGCGACCGGGTGATCACCCCACGCATGGGCAAGCCGGTCGAGATCAACGCACTCTGGCACGCCGGTCTCGAGACCGCCGCGCGCTTCGCCGAACACCTCGGCGAGGATGCGAACGACCACCGGGCCGCCGCCGAACGGGTGCATGCCTCGTTCGAACGGTTCTGGAATCCGGACACCGGTTGTCTCTTCGACGTCCTCGACGGACCGGACGGCGCGGACGCCTCGATCAGACCGAACCAGTTGTTCGCGATCGCACTCCAGCCGGCCCTCCTCGATCCCGAGCGCGCACGTTCGGTGCTCGAGGTCGTGGATCGGGAGCTGCTGGTGCCGGACGGAGTGCGCACCCTCGACCCGGATGATGCCGACTTCATCCCGCACTACGGAGGTGGCCCGGCCGAACGAGATGCGGCCTACCACCAGGGGACGGCGTGGCCGTGGCTCCTCGGTCCCTGGATGGCGGCGCACCGAGCGGTCGATCCCGCGCGTTGCCGGGCCCTTGAAGCCGAGCTCAGGGCACGAATCGCCGATCACCTGCTGGAGGCGGGGCTGGGTTCGGTCAGCGAGATCCTCGATGCGACCGATCCCTTCACGCCACGGGGCTGTTTCGCGCAGGCCTGGAGCGTTGGAGCGATACTGGATGCCATCACGTCCGGCGACCCGGACGACGGCTCGAGTGGAGACCTCGATCGGTGAGTGTCGAGCAGGATCGACTTCAGGCAACCACGGACGGCACCGCACCATGGCGACGCTGGGGTCCCTACGTCAGCACTCGTCAGTGGGGCACGGTCCGCGAGGACTATTCCGCGGACGGTTCTGCCTGGGGCTTCTTCCCGCATGACGACGCACGATCGCGTGCCTACCGGTGGAGCGAGGACGGCATCGGCGGCGTGTGCGACGAACAGCAGTTCCTCACGCTGACGCTCGCACTCCACAACGGCAACGACCCGATCATCAAGGAACGGTTCTTCGGGCTGACCAACAGTGAAGGCAATCACGGCGAGGACGTGAAGGAACTGTGGTGGTACCTCGACGCCGTCCCGACCGGCGCCTGGGCGCGCATGCTCTACAAGTATCCGCAGTCGGCGTATCCCTACGAGGAACTGATCGCGGAGAACGCCCGCCGGACCGGATCGGATCCGGAGTTCGAACTGGTGGATACCGGCATCCTCGATGACGACCGCTACTGGGATGTCTTCATCGAACAGGGCAAGGCCGACGCGGAGGACCTCCTCTATCGAGTCGAGGTCGTCAACCGAGGACCGGAGGAGGCGACGCTCGATCTCCTGCCACAGCTGACCTTCCGCAACACCTGGTCGTGGGATGCGGACATGGAACGACCGGTCATGCGTGCGGGTTCCGATCCCGGAAGACTGATCCTCGACCATCCGGAACTGGGCACGATGCACGCCGCCTTCGATGGTGACGCGACCCTGCTCTGGTGCGACAACGACACCAACGTGATGCGCTACGACGGCGAGGCCCGCGAAGGTCGCACGTTCAAGGACGGCATCAACGACTTCATCGTCAAGGGGGACCAGGAGGCGGCCCGCACCGAAGGCACCGGAACCCGGGTCGCCGGTCGCCATCAGCTTCGCGTCGCACCGGGCGCCTCCGCCGTGGTCCGGGTCCGGCTCTCCCGAACGCGGCACGACGCACCGTTCGACGACTTCGATCACCAGCTTGAACAGCGGAAGAGCGAGGCCGACGCGTTCTACGATCCGCTTCAGGCGGGGATCGAGGACGAGGACCTCAGGCTCATCCAGCGCCAGGCATGGGCGGGGATGATCTGGTGCAAGCAGTACTACGGGTACGACGTCGCGCGCTGGCTCGACGGCGACCCGGCCATGCCGAAGCCGCCGAAGGAACGACTGAACGGGCGCAACTGCCACTGGCGTCACCTCGACAACCACGACGTCATCTCGATGCCCGACAACTGGGAGTACCCGTGGTACGCGCTCTGGGATCTCGCGTTCCACGCGGTGGTCTTCGCATCGATCGATCCGGCGTTCGCAAAGGAGCAGATCAACCTGCTGACCCGGGATCGCTTCATGCATCCCAACGGTGCGCTCCCGGCCTACGAGTGGTCGTTCGATGATGCGAACCCGCCGGTCCATGCCTGGGCGGCCTGGCGCGTCTACAAGATCGACGCGGTAAGGACGGGCACGCCCGATCTCGACTTCCTCGAACGGGTCTTCGACCGACTCCTGCTGAACTTCACCTGGTGGGTGAACCGAAAGGACGCCTCGGGCCGCAACATCTTCGAGGGCGGCTTCCTCGGCCTCGACAACATCGGGATCTTCGATCGTTCCGGCAAACTGCCCGGTGGCGGCGTGCTCGAACAGGCGGACGGCACCAGCTGGATGGCGATGTTCTCGCTGAACATGATGCGGATCGCGATCGAACTCGGCGCGACCCGACCCGCCTACCAGGACATGGCGGCGAAGTTCCTCGAGCACTTCCTGAGGATCGCCTCCGCGATGACCGACATGGGCGGGACCGGTGACGGGCTCTGGGACGAGGAGGACGCCTTCTACTACGACCTGCTCGAACTGCCCGATGGCTCGCGCGAACGCCTGCGGATCCATTCGATCGTCGGCCTGATCCCGCTCTTCGCGGTCGAGGTGCTGGAACCGGAGACCCTCGAACGGGTTCCCGAGTTCGCGAAACGGCTGGAGTGGTACTTCGAGAAGCGACCGGAACTCGCGACCCTCGTCTCGCGCTGGACCGAACCCGGTCGCGGGGAACGCCGCCTGCTCTCCCTCCTGCGCGGGCACCGCATGAAGTGCCTCCTGAACAGGATGCTCGACGAGGACCGGTTCCTCTCCGACTACGGTGTCCGAAGCGTCTCGAAGCTTCACGAGAAGGAGCCGTACGCCCTCACCATCGACGGGAGCACCTATCGGATCGACTACGAACCAGGCGAATCCAACTCGAACCTCTTCGGCGGCAACAGCAACTGGCGAGGTCCGATCTGGTTCCCGATCAACTTCCTGATCATCGAATCATTGCAGCGGTTCCACCACTACTACGGCGATGACTTCCAAATCGAGTTCCCGGTCGGTTCGGGCAAGACCATCACCATCGACGAGGCAGCTCGCGAGCTGGCTTCGCGACTGGTCGGCATCTTCAAGGCGGATGGTGCTGGTCGGCGTGCGGTGCACGGCACCTGCGAGAAGCTCCAGGCCGACCCGAACTTCAGGCAGCTGATCCTCTTCCACGAGTACTTCCACGGTGACACCGGTCGTGGCTGCGGTGCCAGCCACCAGACGGGGTGGACGGGACTGGTGGCGAAGATCATCGAGCGTCGGTTCGGCACGCCTCGTCGGGACGGCCCCACCACCTGATCGAGGCGGGATCCGGCCGGCATCTGCGGGGATTTGCCTCGAGAGCACCTCGAAGCCACGCACCACTGGTAGACTGACCGACCGCTGGTGGGGTGGCTGAGCGGTTGAAGGCACCGGTCTTGAAAACCGGCAAGGGGCTTGTCCCCTTCGCGGGTTCGAATCCCGCCCCCACCGTTACTCGTCTTCCGAGTCGATCTCCCCCGGTTCCACCGGGATGATCGGCGTGGTCGGCGGGACCGCTCCGACGGGCCCCGTGCCATCCACGACCGGCTTCAGCGGCAGGGTCTGCCAGCCGATTCCGAACTGCTGGTAGTACCCAAGCTGGTAGCCGACGAGGGGGAAGATCGCGGGGAGCATCAGCACCGAACCGAGGTACGGCACCAGCATCAGGCCGCAGGTCAGCATCAGGATCGTCTGGATCGCCACATTCGAACCGGTCTGCAGCAGGAACTGGAAGAAGACGAATCCGACGAAGAGCCAGAAGCGACCCGGCAGGAGCTCCCGACGGAGATCGGAGACCGCCACCTTCATCGTGACCTGCCTGACGTACATCGCAGGGACCACGACCAGGTCGACAATGACGTTGATCAGCAGGCCCATGAAGAGCGAGACCGCCATGATCAGCGAGGCAACGACGATCGACCAGATCGGCATGCCGAGGACGCCCCCACCGTCGCCATTCGCAGCTCCGCCTGACGTGAGGGTCCCCACCCACAAGACGAGCACCGCGACCAGGACACCGAGCAGGACGCTGGTCGAGATCAGGATTCGCCAGAGGAAGAGCGAGTTGCCGGGAACGCGGCTGATCGCCCAGGCTTCCCGAACGTTGCCGGAACCGGTCGCGACCCCGTGCAGGAACATGATGATCCCGCGACTGCGCAACCAGCTGAGCACCGTGAGCACGACGCCGAACACCAGCAGCCCGCCGACCAGGTACGACCAGAAGAGCACGGTGTTCGCGAAGTACCAGTCGATTCCGGGTTGAAGGTCCCCCCTTTCCCTGATCACGAGGGGAATCCCGTTCGCGGCGACCTGCACCATGATCATGCTCACGAAGCCCAACACGTTCGTCGTCATGAAGAGCATGAAGCCCAGCCCGAACCAGGTTCGCGCCACGAACGGCTTGAAGAGGATCGGAACCATGTGGGAGAGGGCTTCACCGATCGGGTTGACCACGGAGAGGGCCTCGTGTCGTCCCTGCCCGGCATCCTCATGATTGATGTGCTCGGTCACTTCGTGTTCGGTCATGACGACCCCCATGCGTCTGGAACTCGTGCTGATGCAGTCTTCTGCAATGCTTGAAACGCTCGATTGCATGATCGAGACAGTGCGTATGCGTACGGTACATGGGATCACATCGAGTGGAGCGAAGCAGACGGCCTCATCGCTTGACGTGATGAGTTCTCCACATCCGAAGATCAGGGGGTTTCGCGCACGCAACGGAGCCGAAGTCGTCTATCATTCGCCGCACAAACGAGCTTCATCCCCAAGGGCGCCGTTGCGATTCATCGCGCGGCGCCTTTTTTATCGCCCCTTGCCCGCGCGATCGGCCACCGCCAACAGAAGGGACCGGCTCGTACAGAAGTGACCGGTATCCGGCCTCACGGCACCTCAAACGGCTCTTTCCAGGCATGGCGAAGGAGTTCTCCAACCAGCTTGCCCGGCAGTAGCGGCGTGGTATAATTCCCGACCGTCGTTGCGCGGCCCTAGGAGGGGACGCGCAACGATCAACACCTTTGCGGGTGTAGCTCAGTGGTAGAGCGTCACGTTGCCAACGTGAATGTCGGGCGTTCGAATCGCCTCACCCGCTTTCAAAAATAACCCCTGCCTAGGCGGGGGTTTATTCATTGGTGTTGCGCTGACTTTCACCATCCACATTTGGCAGAAACCATCGACCATCCATTCGTTGGTGGTGTCTGAAAAAAAGACAACCCCCCTGCCATGGCTACACCGTACCACGATGACCCTTTGAATCAGAGTATTGACCCGTATCAGGGCATCCTGGCGATCTTCTCGAATCCTTCACCGCAAGCGGCAACCAAAGCGTCGATCTCGGTCTCGGTCATCGGTGTCGACATCATGGCCGAACAGGTGTTGATCATGACGAACCCCGCATCGAAGAGATGATCCAGCATCGTCTTCAAACGGGCATTCTCCTCCGGTGAAAGGAAGGCCTCACGGAAGTTGCGGGGCTGCTTCTCCTTCATATGCACACGAAGAATCGAACCGGCTCCGGTCACACAGGCTCGAGCACCCGTTCGTTCAGCCGCTTCCTCGATTCCTGCCCTCGCTCGCGTGGCCAGATTGTTCACATGCTCGACGGCGGCCTCATCGAAGTGCTTCATCGCGGTGTACCCAGCGACCATGCTCATCGGGTTGGCCGAGAACGTTCCAGAGTGCGGAAGCAGATACTGCTCGGAACTCGGGTTCATGACGTCCATCACATCGCTTCGACCGGCAATCGCACCGATCGGGAATCCACCACCGACCATCTTGCCCATGGCGGTGAGATCTCCCTCGACGCCGTAGTGCATCTGCAGACCACCGTAGGTCGAGCGGAAGGTGATGACCTCGTCGAACAGGAGCAACGCTCCATTGCTGGTGGTCCATTCCCGGATGGCCTTGAGGAACTCGGGCTCGACCGGATTGAGGCCGACTCGATGTGGCATCGGATCAAGCAGGACGCCCGCGATCTCTTCGGCATGCTCATTGAGAATCGCCAACGCACGCTCGATGTCGTTGAACGGAAGAATCAAGACGTCGTTCAACGCGGACTCGGGCGTTCCATGGGCCAGCGGCACGCTGTTGGGATGATCCACGCTTCCCCAGGTCTCCGGCTTCGGGGCCTGACTGACTTCCGCGTAGTCGTATCCACCGTGATAGGCACCCTCCACCTTGGCGATCATCGGACGGCCCGTGAAGGCACGCGACGCCTTGATCGAGACCATGACCGCCTCGGTTCCGGAATTCATGAACCGGACCTTCTGGAACCCGGGACTCCGCGAACACATGTGCTCCGCGTGGATGACCTCGCATTCCGTGGCCATCATGAACGCCGTCCCCCGCTTGATCTGCTCGGTGACGGCCTCGACGATCGGCGGGAAGGCGTGACCATGGATGAGTGACGCCATGTTGTTCGAGAAATCGATTCGGCTGATACCGTCCAGATCGATCAGGCGGCACCCTTCGCCGTAGGCGGCATAGGGCGGATACGGCTTGCGCAACACGGTGTTGCGACTCACGCCGCCCGGCATGACATGCTTGGCACGCTCGAAGA
This sequence comes from Phycisphaerales bacterium, assembly GCA_022447205.1. GTDB lineage: Bacteria > Planctomycetota > Phycisphaerae > Phycisphaerales > SM1A02 > JAKVBQ01. Next base: position 3,223 of record JAKVBQ010000030.1, on the reverse strand, counting down.
TCTCGGCACTGCGAGGCTGGGAGGTGGTCGTATTGGATTCGGTACTCATGTGACTCGCCGCTTCCTACTCGCTTGCCGGACGCAATGGTGCACCGGTCAATTCCTGAACAGTCTCAAACTCAACACCCGGACAGAGCTCAACCACTTGAAACCCGTCGGGCGTGACATCGATCACAGCCAGATTAGTGTAGACACGATCGACGACACCCCGCCCTGTCAATGGATACGAACAGGATTCCACAAGCTTGGGATCGCCCGTCTTGGTGCAATGCTGGGTCATGACGAACACCTGCTTGACACCGGCGACAAGGTCCATCGCCCCACCGACGGCGGGGATCGCTCCGGGCTTGCCGGTCGACCAGTTGGCCAGATCACCGTTCTGGGCGATCTGCATCGCGCCGAGTACGCTCAGATCCAGATGGCCACCACGGATCATCGCGAAGCTGTCCGCGTGATGGAAATAGGCCGAACCGGGATTGGCGGTCACGTGCCGCTTGCCGGCGTTGATGAGTTCCGGATCGGCCTCGCCTTCGGCAGGCGACGGCCCCATGCCAAGCAGACCGTTCTCCGTGTGGTAGATGAACGTCCGTCCCTCGGGGACGAACTTCGCGACCAACTCCGGGATTCCGATACCCAGATTCACATAGGAACCATTGGCGATGTCCTGAGCGAGCCGCTGCGCCATTTCCTCACGCGTCCATCCAGTGACCTGAGTCTGCTGCGTCATGGGTAGCTCACTCCCGCAGCGATCAGTTCCGACTCGTACGCAGGGTCCGCGACCTCGACTACACGATCGACGAAGATGCCGGGCGTCACGACGATCTCCGGGTCGATCTCACCCGGCTCGAGAACGCTGGCGGCCTGAACGATGGTCACGTCCGCCGCCATGGCCATGATCGGCGCGAAGTTGCGAGCCGTCTTGTTGTAGAGAAGATTGCCATGGGAATCGGCGGTCAGGCCCTTGATGAGCGAGTAGTCCGCGGTCAAGCCATGCTCGAGGAGATAGCCGCGACCGTTGAATTCCCGGAACTCCTTGCCCTCCGCAAGCGGGGTGCCCACGGCCGTCGGCGTGTAGAACGCCGGAACACCGGCACCACCCGCGCGAATACGCTCGGCCAACGTGCCCTGGGGAACCAGTTCAAGTTCAGTGAAGCCTTCCCGGTACAGTTCCGGGAAGACAGTGGAGTTGAGTGTCTTGGGGAATGAGCAGATCACCTTGGTGACGCGACGTTCCTTGAGAAGCGCAGCCAGGCCGACTTCCCCACTACCGGTGTTGTTGCTGATGACGGTCAGATCGGAAGCGCCCTGATCGATGAGCGCATGGATCAACTCGATGGGACTGCCGGCCTCGCCGAAGCCACCGATCATGATGCTGGAACCGTCGGCGATGTCCGCGACCGCCTCGGCTGGGTTGAGCACCCGCTTGTTGATCATTGGCAGCCAGTTATCCCTGGCATCGGACTCGGAAGATTCTTCGGAGCCTTGCCGGATTCCGTCACTCTCGTGTAGTCGTAGAGCCCCGCCTCATCGAAGAGGACCCGATCCTCGTAGTCGTCGAACCACACCGCATCCGGATTGCGTCCGACGATGCAGACCTTTCCTCGATCCGGTGCATCAAGTGCATTCCGCAGAAGCTTGAAGATCACCACACCATTCTCGCTGCCGGGCAGCCCCGGGATCGGCTCGTTGGTAATGGCGTTGACCTCGGTCTTCCCCTTGTAGTGCGTGATCGAGAGACGAGCATGATTCTCGATGCCCGACAAGCCCTTCTGCGATTCATTGAGCTTCGTCCACGCCTCCTCGATCGGCACATTGAACGCCTTGTAGGCGACGATGTCACGACCACAGAAGAAGTAGTGGTTCTCACCACCGGCACGCTTGAACTCACGCTGAAGGAGTCGAAGGGCATCGACATCGTCGTTGATGTCCTTGATGATCGGCGTCTGATTCTGGACACTGACCCAGCCCCGCTTCACCAGTTCACGCATGGCGTGACCGGTATCGGGAACCCACTGGTAGAAGCCCTGCGAATCCTGGACGTAGTTTCCATCGTCATCCTTGTCGAGAATCTCGTCCGGATGCTCGAAGTGGAGCATGAAGTGGACGGCGACCTCCGGATAGGTCTCGTGGAAACGATCGAGCATCGCGAAGAAATTGTCGTCGAACCGCTGTGGATAGAACGCCATCTCCTTGGTGCCGATGCGGATCGACTCAATGTCGGATTCCGCCAATGCCGACAGCCAGGCTGCGATCTTGGAGTTGTTGAGCACCATCGGATCACCGCCGGAGAGCAGGATCTCCCGCAGCTTCTCGCGACCAGTCTCCGGATGACGTCCACCATTGGCCTTGACCAGTTCGTTGTGGGCCCTGACATAGGCCGTGATCTCTGGAATCTTGGCCAACCCCTTCTTGGCGACCGTACCGTCGTGCCGCTTGATGTCCTTGCGGGCGATCAGCTCCTCGCGGTAGCAGAAACGACAATGGGCCGAGCAGGTGGAAACCACGTACATGAGCCCCATCTCGTACTTGTGCAGAAGACCCTCGACTGGCGCGTAGTCCATCTGATTGCCTGGATCCTCCGATCCAGCCATGTCGTTGGTCTCGTCGGGACTGGCCTTGACGATCCGCTGGATGGGCTTGCTTTTTCGTGCCAGCTCGAAGTAGTGCCGTGTGATCTTGACGGGCATTCGGCCCTCGACGTCACGCTCGGTGCCCTTGAGCACCTGAAGCTTGACGACCTCGTCCTCGGTGTAGAAGGACATCATGTCCTCCGGCGCCTTCTCGTTGAAGAAGGGCGTCAGACCATTGATGATTTCACGCTGATGACGCGTGTCCTCGACCGTGTCGAGAAAGGCCTGCTCGCGATCGGTAGGAACATAGACAGGTTTCTTGGCAACCTGCTCCTTAGCCACCTCTTTGTCAGCCACAGCATGCTCCGTCTGCAAGTCTTGAAGGGTTAGGGCTCAAACGCTCTCACAATGACGAATAGTACACTGACAAAGTTCGATTAGAGAGGTCATTTGTTCAATATTGGGCCCTCAATGGCCAATAAATCGGTTTTTGCACCCGAGCCAAGCCACATTTGGGCAAGGGCTGCCCACAAGCGATACCACGGTATTACCAGAGCTGCCGTCGAGCCCACCGTATGCACCCTGCGGGTGTAGCTCGGTGCTAGAGCGTCACGTTGCCAACGTGAATGTCGGGCGTTCGAATCGCCTCACCC
>JAKVBQ010000003.1:158341-176065 GCA_022447205.1 Phycisphaerales bacterium | reverse complement strand
CGGGAACGGCATGGTCGACCTCGAGCTCGAGGAACAGTCCCCGCCTGTCGGCTTCGCAGGCATGCAGCTCGACGAGGTCCTCGAGGATCCGGCGGATCGAACATGACGTGGGGTGAGGTTGCTCGGCACCTGCATCGATGCGAGAGGCGAAGAGCACGTCATCAAGAAGAGCGAGGAGGGAACGACCGTTCCGGGCGATCAGTCGAGTGACCTCCTCCCGGCGGTCGGGGGCGAGTTCGCCATCGACCACGAGTTCGGCATGGGCGACGATCGCCGCCAGCGAGCCGCGGATCTCATGGCTCGCGATCGCGACCGCCTTCTGGGCGGCTTCGACCGAGCATTTGTCTTCGTGGTGTTCCGGCATAGCGAGACCTTCAGGGTGCAAACCACTGCCCCATCAGTTCTCGGCCCGTTTCAGGTCCGACTTGGGCCGGATTTCCCGGATGCGACGCTTTCGAGGGCTCAGACGTCGGGCAACTTGTAGAAACCACGCCCCGTGGCCTCCAGACGGCCATCAGCCGCCAGAGCCCGCCAGACGGCCGGAGGGAACTCGTGCGGAGGCAGGATCGACTCGAAATCCGCCGAACGGCCACTGGACATCGGTCCGACCCCGAGCTTGGACTCCTGGTCGAGCTTGATGAGCTTCATACGGCGACGAAAGGCCTTGAGGGCCTTGCGCAGGGTCTCGGCGGGAATCTCTTCAACGGGCTCATCAGGCTCATCATCAGCCTCAACAGCCTCTTCCGGTGTGTCGAGCCCCTGAGCGACCCGCAGCAACCGATCGAGTGCCTCGAGATCCCTGCCGACGACGATGGGTGGGATGCGCGCCGCTTCGATCCCCATCTTCAGGAGCAGCTTGTGCAGGGCACCCCACTTCGGCCCGGAATCAGGCCCCTCGAGTTCGGGGCGGAGCGCCATCAGCTCCTCGAGCAGTGCGGAGGGGTCAGCCGGTGCTGCCGGCATGGGGGCTCCCTGCTTTTTCTTCCGTTTCTTCTTCTTGCTCATCAGACCACCAATCGGGGTTTCCCGGCTTCAAATGATGATACCCAGAGCAGGGAGCCCCTCAAGAACCCGCTCCAGGGCCTGGAGCAGCGATTTGCCTCCACACCGACGATGACCGGGGTCGCTCCCTCGACTAGAATCGCCCCCCCACTTGCCCGGCCCAGGGACCCCGGCCGGGCGCCACTCAACTTGAAGGTGACGGACTCGAACGATGGCCCAGACCAAGCACTACGACCTCATCGTGATCGGCAGCGGACCCGGCGGCTACGTCGGTGCCATTCGCGCAGCACAACTCGGCCTCAAGACGGCCGTCGTGGAACGAAACAACCTCGGTGGGGTCTGCCTCAACTGGGGCTGCATCCCGACCAAGGCACTCCTCCACAACGCGGAGCTCTATCAGGAAGCGATCACCCACGGCAAGGAGTGGGGCATCATGGTCGATCCGGATTCAGTGGAGGTCGACTTCGAGAAGGTCATCGGTCGCAGCCGGTCGATCACCGGCGGACTCAACAGCGGTGTCGGGTACCTGTTGAAGAAGAACAAGATCGACCACTACGAAGGCCATGCAAAGATCGTCAGTGGCCGGACCGCGGGTGGCCCCTGCTCGATCGAGATCTCGGAAGCGGACGAGGACTACTACCACGGCACCGGCGGCAAGACGAGCGGCAAGCTCACCGCCGACAACATCATGATCGCGACCGGCGCGGCACCGAACGAACTCCCGTTCGCCCCGTGTGACGGGAAGACGATCCTCTCGAGCTACGACGCTCTCGCCATTCCGAAGCTTCCGAAGTCGATGGTGATCGTCGGATCCGGTGCCATCGGGATGGAATTCGCCTACTTCTTCAATGCCTTCGGCACGAAGGTCACGGTCGTCGAGATGCTCGACCGGATCCTGCCCGCCGAGGATGACGATGTCAGCAAGATCGCACAGAAGGCCTTCACCAAGCAGGGCATCACCTTCAAGACGGGGCATACCGTCAAGAGCGTGAAGACCGGGAAGACCGGCGCCAGCGTGGAGATCGCACCCGCGAAGGACGGCGGCAAGGCTGAATCGATCGAATGCGAGAAGGTGCTGGTCGCGATCGGCGTCCACGGCCGGTTCGACGGCCTGTTCGAGGAATCGCTCGGACTTCGGGTCGAGAAGGGCCACATCTGGACCGACGCCAGGGAGACACCCGAACCGACCTACAAGACCTCCGTCAACGGCATCTACGCCATCGGTGACGTGATCGGCCCCCCGTGGCTCGCCCACGTCAGCTCCGAGGAAGCAGTCGCCTGTGCCGAGCGCATCGCCGGTCACCACGTCATCCCGATCGACTACGACTCGATCCCGGCCTGCACCTACTGCTCGCCGCAGGTCGCCTCGATCGGCCTCACCGAACGAGCCTGCAAGGAACAGGGGCTGGACTACGACACCGGTGTCTACCAGCTCAAGGCCCACGGCAAGGCGATCGCGGTCGGGAAGACCGAAGGCATGGTCAAGATCATCACCAGCAAGCCCTACGGCGAGATCCTTGGTGCGCACATCATCGGCGAGGACGCCAGTGAACTGATCGCCGAGGTCGGGCTTGCCAAGCGGCTCGAAGCCACTGCCGAGGACATCATCTCGACGATGCATGCCCACCCCACGATGGCGGAATCGGTGCACGAGGCCACGATGGCGACCCAGGGACGCATGATCCACGGCTGATTGCGGGTCGGCGACAGACAAAGAGAAGACTTGGACGGGAACTTCCGCAGCTCGCGCCTTGGCGCGGGCTGTCGCATGCTTGAATCGTGCAGGAGTGGCGCGTCACTGGCATCGAACCGAAGCGATGTTCGTGTGCACGTGTCACCGAATTGCAGGGGCGGCACGACGGGGAGATCCCGAATGAACATGATGAAAATCCTCCAATCGAAACCAACACGGCCCAAGGGTGTCGGCTCAATGGACGGCTGCAGGCGGGGCAGGCTCGGCCGCGTGATCGACCTTGCACGAATCTATCGCTCGTGCGATCTGAAGACCCTGGCGCGCGATCTCGGTCGAGACCCGACAAGGCTGATACCGGACACCGGAAACCCGAAACTCGACCTCCTGGCCGGGCTTGCACGAAACCTGGACTGGACATTGCCCGAAGTCATCCGGGCGATACGAGGGGAGATCGAGACGCAGGTCACTGAAAAACCGGGCCTGCACGGACTCCCGGTTCGAGAACTCGATGCAAGATGCATGGACGCACACCGACGCGGAAGTCACGAGGAGATGCTGGCCATCGCGAGTGCAATGAGAAGGAAGGCCGGCGATGCCACGGAGCACCGGCTGGCCTGCACCAGGCTGTACGGAGCGTACGATGCGATGGGCTGTTACGAACAGGCACTTGACTGTGCGCATGACGGCCTCTCACGATCGGGCAGGAACCCTGAAGTCAGGGGGTACCTGCTGGCCAACCTCGCCAACGCGCACTACACACTGTGGAACCTGGTGGAAGCCCGAGCGATCGCAACGGAAGTCATCGAACTGACGACTCCACACACGCGACGTACCCGTTCGATCATCGCATTCGCGCTGTATGTCCGTGGCAATGCGATGCGAAGATCCATTGCAAGGAGTGAGATCGTTCCAAGGGAAGTCGCAACCAGCGCACATCATGATCTCGCTCTTGCCAGAGGACACTACATGGAGCTCGCCGAGGACGCTGGCAGGGACGCCTACCGTTCCATCGGCTTGACTTGTCTGGGTGGCATGCTCGAACTCGAAGCAGCACTCGGAACCATGACTCCGGATGATGCGATCGAACGACTGGTCGGTGCGAACACCGACGACATGGTCGGTGACGCACTGGAATCTCAAGGTTGGTGGTCGATCTTCGTATCGAACATTGCATTACGTCACTGGCGAGGCAGTCATCTCCTCGACGTGCTGGCATGCTCGGGAGCGAAGCTGAAAAGGATTGCCGAAAGGATCGACCACTGGGCGTTCAGGGCCAAGGCATCCACGATCGAACTGGAGCGGCGGGATCATGCCAGGGACAGGGCGATCGACCTGGAACCCTGGCACATGGATTCAAGGAGCCTGACAAGCCTCATCCACACCATGGGAAGGCTTCCAGCCTTCAGAGAGACGGGCTGGCGAATCCTGATGGAACATGGCACGCTCGAACACACGATGAAAACCCTCCCCAGGCGCAAAAATCAGGGAATTCAGCCCCTGGTGGGGACGAAGGAGGAAAATCTTCCGTGTTTCCGAAAGACCCCGTCGAACGCCTGATTGGGCAATGGGGCACTGAGGAGCTTGATCGACCTGGACATGGGTCCGGGAGCCTGGAAAGGCGAGAGATGACCGCAACAGGAGACACCAGACATGACCACCAACGTCGTACGACGTGAGCGACTGAGTCGATTCGTCGACCTCGCTCGTGTATATCGCGGTTGGAACAAGTCCGAACTGAGCGCTGCGCTCGGGCGGGACCCGACCAAACTGATTCCTGAAAGCGGCAATCCGAAACTGGATCTGGTCGTCGGCATTGCCGAGGCACTGGACTGGACCGTTGGCGATGTTGCGGAGTCCGTCTGGCGAGAGCCGTCGAAGAGCGTGTCTGAATTCGAGGGACTCGAATTCGTCGAATTGAACCGTCAATCGATCGAAGCGCACCGCCAGGGTGACTGGAAGAGAATGCTCGAGATCACCAGGACGATGGCGGAGAGGAGTACCGACGGGAACCAGCGGGCCCTTGCCATGTGCGGGTGCAGCGTCGCCTATGACGGCATGGGCCGATTCTCACTGGCGCTCAGGTCGGTTCAGGAAGGTCTGAGCGAAAGTGGTGTCACCGAGCGCGTCCGGATCATGCTCCAGACGAACCTCGCCAACTCCCACTACGCGCTCTGGCACCTTGTCGAGGCCCGTTCGATCGCGAACGAACTGATCGAACAGTTGGAGGAGCCGGGTCGGATCTCCCGACTCGAACGATCGATGGCGGCGCTCGCTCGCTACGTCCGAGGCAATGCCAGGAGACGGATGCTCACGACCGACATCGACGGGATCGAGGCCATCTGCGTGAAGGCCCGAACCGACCTCGAAGCCAGCCTTCACCAGTACGGCATACTCGCCGAGGAATTCGACGACGACTCCTATCGTGGCGTCGCGAACACCTGCCGTGGTGCACTGATCGAAGTGGATGCGGCGGCGGGCAGCCTGTCACCCCAGGATGCGGTCCGCATCATCGAGGACGGACTGGATGCCGTCATCGATCCCGAGGCGATGCCGATCGGCGACCTCCTCGAGAGCTGGGGCTGGTGGTCGATCTTCGGCTGCAACATCGCGCTCCGTCACCTCGACGACGAGGAGCTTCACCACCACATGGCGATCTTCACGAACAAGGCGATCGAGATCGCGGAGAGGCTGGGCAACTGGTCGATGCGCGAACGCGCCTTCACCCTTGAACACTTCCGGCGACAGCAGGCGCGCCTCGAGGGCGTGCCGGAACAAGGCTGGCCGCTTGACGAGGAGGACATCCGCGTGATCACCGGAACGATGGGACGTTTCCCATCCTTCCGGGAAGTCGGCTGGCAGATTCTCCGTGGCGCCAATGTCCTTGAGAGCGATTGAGGAAGGAGCAGCACCATGAATCATCACGACACCAGGACCAACTGCTCCTCCCCGAAGAGGCATCCGAAGCTCGGGATGCTCGTGGCGGGCATGCTCGCGGCCTGCATCCTTGCCACGGCAGGTGCGGGAGCGACCAAGACTCGATTCGATCTTGATCGGAGCAGGATCTTCAAGCAGGTCCGGCTCGAGCAACGACCACCTGCCGTCGAAGCCATGATTGAACGCTGGGTCGCCGTCGTGCCCCCATGGCACCAGGAAATCTTGAAGGCTGTCCCACTCCCCGTCACGGCCACGGTCCCGGCCAATGAGACCGATGACGACAAGCAGATCGATACGGACATCGTCGAGCTGCCGATCGTGATCATGCCCACTCGACCGATCACTCCGGAGCGGTCGCATGACGGCGACCAGGAAGTCCCCGAAATCAGCGATCACGGCGGGTGGGAGGAAGTCATCTTCCATCCGGTGAACGAGGAGACGAGTCTGGATTGATCACACCGGGAAAGCCCGCAGGAACGCAGACACCGCCCTTCAGATGACAGGGCGGTGTCTTTCTCTGGGCGCTACACTGCCAAAAGCATGAGTGCATCCAGTCGTCCAGGTCTGCTCTTGATCATCTCCGGACCCTCAGGGGTCGGGAAGACGACGCTGATCGAACGTCTGCACGACAAGTTCGACTTCGCCTTCAGCGTCTCGGCGACCACGCGAGCACGAACCGAGAAGGAACGGGAAGGTGTCGATTACTTCTTCCTCGACGAGCCCACCTTCAAACGGTGGATCTCCGAAGGCAGGTTCCTCGAATACGCCCATGTCTTCGACAAGTACTGGTACGGAACGCCCCGGCAACCGGTCCAGGAACAGCTCGACGCCGGCAGGATCGTGGTCCTCGACATCGAGGTCCAGGGCGCCGAACAGGTTCGTGCCCACATGCCGGATTCGTTCGGTGTCTTCGTTCTTCCCCCCTCGGAGGAAGAGCTTCACCAACGGCTCATCGATCGCAAGCGAGATGCGCCGGAGGTCATTGAACGACGATTCGCACAGGCACGCGAGGAGATCGCGATCGCCACGGCGGCGGGACAGCACACCTACGATGCCCACATCGTCAATGACGACCTCGACCGGGCAACGCAGGAACTCGATCGCCTGCTGACGGAACGGCTCGACAGGATTGCAGGATCCGCCGGCGGATGAGTCAGGCCAGTCGGGAGCGCAGTCCGTCCAGGAGAGCCTGGAAGACCTCGTCGGCCTCGACCGAAGCATCGATCAGGAGATAGGCATCGGGATCGCGCCGCACCTGGTCCAGGTACCCCTCCCGGACTCGACGCTGGAAGGCGAGCCCCTTCTGCTCCATCCGATCATCGCCATTGGACGAGGACCCCGAGTCATCGGCATGTCGTGTCGCATCACCCGCTCGGCGGGCTGCCGCGGTCTGTTCGTCGACGTCGAAGATGACGACGAGATCCGGGCGACGACCACTCTCTCCCCCGGTCGCCACCTCGCCGACCTTGGCGATCTCTTCCGGAGAAAGGCCCCCCGCCGTCCCCTGATATGCAAGGGTGGAGGAGATGAACCGGTCGGCAAGGACGAGACGGTTGGATTCAAGTGCAGGAGCGATCCGTTCGGCAAGCAGCTGCGCGCGCGAAGCCATGTAGAGAAGCATCTCGGCACGAACCACCATCGCCTCGTTCTCGGGATCGAGCAGGAGCGACCTGATCTGTTCGCCGATCTCGGTCCCCCCCGGTTCGCGGACCTCCTCGACCTGGACACCCAACGTGCTGCAGTACGAGGACAGACGAGAGAACTGGGTCGACTTCCCGCAGCCGTCCGGACCGTCAAGAACCACGAACCGCCCGGGGAGCAGTCCGGCCAGTGAGTCATGGGAACCAGTCAGGTCGTTCGTCATGGGAGCATCCATTCTCGACATGCCTGAATGGTACGTCCAAGGCGGCAATCACGGGTCGATCCCGCCCATGAATCGGATTCTGAACCTACCATCAGGTACAGATGCGCATCGATGTCAACGATCCTGCACGCCGCCGCCGAGGTCGAATCACGGTCGATCCGACACAGCGCCAGCACCGGGTCCCCCTCGAGGACGGTGAGGGGGAGGTCTTCCTCAGCTGGGACGGGACCCTCGACGATGCGGGTCATCTCAGGAAATGCGTCTGCTGCGGGTGTCCGAACCTCTACCGGATGCGGACATTGCCCAGCGTGACCCCGATCATCGTGATCCTGGCCTTTGCCGGCGCAGCAGTCAGTCTCCTCGGGTACGCCACCAACCAGCTCGTCTATGCAACCCTGATCCTCGTCCTGGTGATCGAGGTCACGATCGTCCTCGTCGCCAAGGTCAGGCTGGTCTGCTACCGCTGCCGGAGCCAGTACAGCGACATCCCGATCGCGCCCTATCACGAGAGATTCGAACGGGAGAATGCGGAAGCCGCCGCGAACCAACCTGACCCGGTCCTCCCGGAGTCCGAGGAATCAACTCCAGGCGGCCCAGATGACGATCCATGACCCGAAGGCCGTCGAGGCAAGCAGCGCCATGGTCGCACCCAGAAGGGTGACCGCCTGTGACGGGTTCAGCTTGAAGAAGAACATCGTCGATGCCCAGAAGATCGTTCCTGCCACGATGTAGTGCAGGGGATCGAGCATCCATGGGTAGGGTGCCGGGACGAGCAGCGCCAGGGTGGTCAGCCAGGCGGCTGCAAGCATCCGCGAAGCGGCGGTCCCGATGCTCCCCATGGGGCGCTTCAACACCAGACCCATCCCGCCCAGAGCCAACAGGCCGCAGCCTGCGCCAAGCAGGACCAGGATCGTGAACTTGAGGAAGATCAGCAGCCTGGCGAACGGACCTGGACGCTGGTCTCCAGTGGCTGCCTCCGAGGCTCCTCCATCAATGGCCGGTGGAGAGAGCACGGCCAAGGCTCCACCCATGAACAAGGATGAACGAAGATCGGATCGGTCACTGTCTGCGGGTTTCGAATCGGCCGGTGGAGGGCTGTCCTCCGTGGCGGGCTCGGCCGCAGGCGGTTTCCGATCCTGGGCCTCATCTGGAGCCGGCGTCTCGACCGGCTTCACCGCAGAGCCACCTGATTCAGGTGCAGGCTCGACCGGTTCGGGTGCCTCGGACGCCGCGGAGGACACTGCTTCCGGGTTCGGGAAGATCGTCTCGAACCCTGCGGCAAAGGCGATCGTCATCATCAGGGCGATGAAACCGGAGAGGAACAGGGGAACAAGGTGTGCCCCGTGGGGCGCGAACGGGGCCCCGGGAACCTTCTGTTTCCCGACCCTGGAAGCCGAGCGCTTCTTGCTGGTGGCCTCCGGTGATCGCTTCTCCTCAGGATCGTCTCCGACAACCGGTTCGCTCCCGGAAACTGACGGAGCATCCTCTGGAGAGGAAGCGATCGGATTGTCGATGTCATCATGGCCGGGTCGTTGCTCGTTCTCGTGCATGTGACGCTCCGGGACTGAACTGACTGATCGAGGGTGACGACCAAGCGCACCATGCACTGGCCGAATGCCCTTGCACTGACATGTGAATCATCCCTCCCATCGGTCCCCCCGGCAATGGGCAACCGGACCGATCCCCCCTGTGGGACCTGAATCGTGAAGAAGAACCCGATGTTTCAGTTCAAGACACTCGGATCACTCTTCACGATCCTCTTCGTATTCAACCTGGAAGCGGCTGCCGGCACCGAGACGGTGGACAGGGATCCGGAGACGACGAAAGCGACCGCCGTGGATCCCGGCACCGAAACGTCCGGGGATGGAAGCTGGCTCACACCCAGACAGGTCACCCACCGGGTCCTGGTGGCGAACGGGTACGACCCTGCGACGATCAACCTCGATGCCCCGCCATCGAGCCCCGAGCAGGTCACGGACGAGATCGTTCTCTCAGATGGCGACGTGATCCGGGGCAGGATCACGGAGGAATCCGAGGAGGCGGTGGTCCTCGAGCATCCCGTCTTCGAGGAGATGCGGATACCCCGTGACCGCATCGTGGCCATCCGTCGCGGCAACTCGAGAAGGTCGGGTCCCGGTTTCGGGGAACTGGTCACGGGCGCCGGAGTCCGTCCTCCGAGCAGCTTCCCCCGGAGTCCGGCCACCCAGGTGCGATCCGGGGCGAGCACCGACGATCCCGACGGCGAGCAGGACGAGGCTTCGGAGAAGCAGGACACCATCGAGTCCCTCACCGAACCGGACACATGGACCTTCGTACTCGGCACGGCCTTCGGATACGTGCAGAACGTCAACAGCGAGATCAACCTTCGCCTGAGCGCACAAGCGGAGCACACAAGCGACTTCGCAAGACTCAGGATCGACAGCGCCTACTTCCTGAACAGCACCAACGACACCATCGTGGACAACGACCTGCAGTTGAGCTCGGTCCAGGACTGGTACTTCCCATCCTTGGAGTGGAGCATCTTCGCCTCCGCCGCCTATCAATGGGACGCCTTCGAGGAATGGGAGCATCGGTTGAGTGGCTACCTCGGGCCCGGCTACAAGCTCGTGGAACGGGAGGATCTTGCCATCGATCTCAGGGTGGGCGCCGGAGCGACCTACGAATACGGCCTTTCACAGACGCTTCCCGAAGCCCTGCTCTCCTTCGAATGGTCCTGGGAGATCGACGACCGACAACGATTGAACGGTGTCTGCTCCTATCTTCCGGACCTCACCAGGATCGATCAGTACAGGTTGCAGCTGAACGGGGAATGGAACTTCAGGCTGCAGAAGGAGGAAGGCCTCAGCTTCTACGTCGGCGTCAAGGACGAATACCAGTCGATGGTGTCCGAGGGCTCGACGAACAACGACCTCCGGCTGTTCGGCGGGATCAAGTACGAGTTCTAGAGGGGAGCGACAGGGCGTTCGGTTCAGTCGTCCTGGGATTCGGACTCGCGACCTTCGTCCTGGAAGACGAGACTTCCGATCCTGATGCAGTTCGAACCACAGGCGATGGCGGTCCTGAAGTCGTTGCTCATGCCCATGGAGAGGATGTCGAAGTCCTCTCCTCCGCCACCGAGCTTCTGGATCTCCGAGAAGAGCTCCGAACATCGCTCGAATGCGAGGCGCTGGACACTGGTCTCATCGGAGTGCTCGGCCATGCACATCAGGCCACGAACACTCACGTTGACCATCGTGTCGATCTGGTCGACGAGATGCCGGACTGCGGGAGGCGTGATCCCGTGCTTCTGGCGTTCGCCGGAAGTGTTCACCTGAAGCAGGACTTCCGCGGGACGATCGTTCCTGGCGGCAACGGCCTGGATCTCCTCTGCAAGTCGGAGTGAATCGACACCGTGGATGAGTCGTGACACGGCGACGGTCTTCTTCACCTTGTTCCGCTGAAGGTGACCGACCATGTGCCAGCGGATGGAATCCGGATCGATCTCGGGGCCCGCGCCACCGGACTCCTGTCGTCGAACGAGCCATTCACGGATCTGGGCGGATCGCTGCTCGAGTTGCTGGGTGCGGCTCTCGCCGAAGTGGCGATGGCCCAGCTCGATCAACTCGCGGATCTGCTCCAGGGTTCCGTACTTGGAGACCAGCACCAGGTGAATCTCATCGGGCCGACGTCCCGCAGAACGGGTGGCCTCGACGATCTGCTGCTTGACGCTTTCGTACCGCTCCTGCAGATCCATGTCACTACCTATCACCGATGAGGGTCCTGATGAAGTCGTCATGCTGGCAGAATAGGAGTCAGGGAGGCACCTTCGCAACCCAAGAAGCCGACGGATTCCGGATCTCATCGCTAGGCTGTCCTGAAATGTCCTCCACCAGCGAACATCCGAACAGGACTCCAGCCACCCCCCCATGCGTGCTGGTCATCCGTGATGGCTGGGGGAGAAACCCGAATCCGGGCCATCGCGAGTTCAATGCAATCGAGCGTGCGAGCACCCCGAGGGGCGATCAGCTTCAGGAAAACTGGCCAAGCACCCTGATCAGGACAAGTGGCGGGGATGTCGGCCTCCCGACGGGACCGACCGGGCCGGTGATGGGGAATTCGGAGGTCGGCCACCAGAACATCGGAGCGGGTCGGATCGTCGATCAGGAGCTGATGAGGATCACGCGGTCGATCGAGTCCGGGACGTTCTTCGAGAATGCGGCACTCGATGCCGCCTTCGGACGGGTGGGATCAAGCGGCGGAAAGGTCCACCTCATCGGACTGGTCTCGGATGGTCAGGTGCACAGCGACCTCGACCATCTCCTTGCCATCATCACGATGGCCCGCAGGCAAGGCGTGCCGAGCGAAGCCCTGGTGGTCCATGCGATCACCGACGGCCGGGACACGCCACCCACCGGGGGACGCGGGTATCTCCGGGTTGTCGAGGAGGCACTCGAACGCCAGGGCTTCCCACCGATCGCCTCCGTGATGGGCCGGTACTGGGCCATGGACCGCGACAATCGATGGGACCGGGTCGAACGGGCATGGCACTGTCTGGTTCGACCGCCGAAGGATGTCCGACCGACATCGGATGTCGCACTCGAAAGCCACTACGGCTCACCCGAGGCACCGAGCCTTCATGGCGACGAGTTCGTCCCACCAATGGTCATCGCCGCGGATCCCGGGGCCGGCGCATCGACCAGGATCGCGAACGGTGATTCGGTGATCTTCTTCAACTTCAGGGGTGACCGGCCGCGTGAGATCGTGAAGGCCTTCGTCCTTGATGACGATGCCTGGCAACAGGTCCCGGGAGGTGGATTCGACAGGACCGGAAGACCGCGTGAGATCCACTTCACGGGACTGACTCGCTACGAAGCAGGACTGCCGATCGAGGTCGCCTTCGAGAAGCCGGAGCGGATGCCGCTGATTCTCGGGGAGGTCATCGAGAGCCATGGGCTTCGACAGCTTCGTTGTGCGGAAACGGAGAAGTTCCCCCATGTGACGTTCTTCTTCAACGACTACAGGGAGGAGCCCTTCAAGGGCGAGCATCGGGCGCTGGTCCCCAGTCCCAAGGATGTCGCAACCTACGACCTGAAGCCGGAGATGAGCGCGCACGGTGTCAGGGATGCGGTCCTGGAGCGACTTCATTCCTCCGACTGTGAACCCTTGATCATCGTGAACTTCGCGAATGGTGACATGGTCGGGCACACCGGATCGCTCGATGCGACCATCCGGGCATGCGAAGTGGTCGACGACTGTGTCGGACGGGTCATGGACGCCGTGATCGAAGCCGGAGGCGACCTGATCATCACGGCAGACCACGGCAATGCGGAACAGATGTGGGATCTCGATGCGGACTGCCCGCACACCGCCCACACCAACTATGACGTCCCCCTTCACCTCGTCGGCGAGCGCTTCAAGGGCGCGGACCTTCGCGCAGGCGGACGACTCGCGGACATCGCACCGACCATCCTCGAGATCCTCGGCCTCGGCAAGCCCGAGGAGATGACCGGCGAGTCGCTTCTCGGCTGACTCCGAACGTCCTGCTCGACCTGGTCAGGAAAGCGCGCGGGGAAAGATGTCCATCCCATCAAGAAGCGATGCGAGCTCCCCGGCTTCGGCCTCGGAAAGCGGCGTCGACGGAAGACGAGGCGGGCCGCAATCGACGCCCAGCATGCCCATGATCGCCTTGCCGGCCCGGAGCACTCCGAAACGAAGGAGTACCTCGACGAGCCGGACCGCCTGCTCCTGGGCCGCGGATGCTCCGATCTCATCACCGATCTCCATCAGGTCGATGAGGTTTCGGTAGACCGGAGCCGCATAGTTGTAGGTCGAACCGACCGCACCGGTGCAGCCGAGCCTCAACCCATCGAGCAGGCGCTCGTCGCAGCCATGAAGGACTTCGAAGCGACCACCCTGCATCTCGAGGCAGGCGGCTTCCGCATCCGGATCATCGACCGTGAACTTGACGCCCTGGAGATTCGGCAGGAGTCGGCCCGCCTGCTCCATCACGTCGACGATGGGGAAGTCCACGTGGGTGAACGAGGGAATGTCGTAGTAGTAGAAAGGCAGGTCGGGCGCCGCGCCGGCGACTTCCACGATGAAGCGGACCAGTTCATCGACCGTCCTTGGCCGTTCGTAGCAGGGTGCCTGGCAGGAGATCGCGGATGCACCAACGCTTCCAGCGTGTTCGGCGAGGGCGCGTGCGTCAGGAAGCGCGTTGCAACCCACGTGCACGATCAGCCTGAGTTCCTGGTCGACGACGGAAGACCAGGCCTCGGCGAGTTCCTGACGTTCCTCGCGAGTGAGCGAATGACCCTCCCCGGTCGAACCGCAGATGAAGACACCGACATTCTCCTGCTCTCTATGCAGGGCCGCCTGGAGCGGAACGACCCCGGTCGCGACCGATCCGTCCGGAGCCATCGGAGAGTGTGCCGCAGCGACAAGTCCCTCGAATCGATGCATGCTGAATACCTCAGTCCGATGTCCTGCGATGCCGAAGGCTGTCGATGGAGACGGCGATCACGATGATGAGTCCGATCAGGATCTCCTGCACGTAGTTCGCTGCACCGTAGAGATTGCAGCCGGTGACAAGGAGGGTCAGCATGAAGACACCGATGATCGTTCCGAGGATCCGACCCTTGCCGCCGGTCAGGCTCGCACCACCGATCACCACCGCGGCGATGATCTCGAGTTCCATTCCGGCCGCGGCCGTGGGATCACCAATACCAAGCCGGCCGAAGAGGGCGACGCCGGCAAGACCCGCGAACAGGCCGCACGTCACGTAGATCAGCACCTTCATGGTCCGGACAGGCACTCCGCAGAGTCGAGCGGTCTGTTCATTGGAACCGATGGCGAAGGTGTAGATACCGAAAGCCGTGTTCCGGAGCACGAAGCCGCAGAACAACGCGGCGCCGATCATGAACCAGGTCGCGGGGGCGGTCAGGAACCAGTCCCGATCCAGGAGCCAGTCACTCGAGAACCACGAGGAGGCTTCGGGATCGACGCGGATCGGTTGCTGGCCGCTGATCCCCTTGGCAAGACCTCGAGCTATCCCGAGCATGCCGAGCGTCACGATGAAGGGTGCGATTCGAAGGAGCGTCACTGCAAGCCCGTTGACCAGACCGCAGAGCACGCCGGACCCCGCACCGCAGAGGAGAGCGACCGGAGTCGATGCCCCCTTGTCGAGACTCCACCCGGTGACGGTGCAGGCAAGAGCGATCACCGAACCGACGGAGAGATCGATCCCGCCACTGATGATCACGAAGGTCATACCGATCGCACCAAGTCCGACCACCACGGTCTGGACGGCAACCTTCTCCATGTTCCTGACGCTCAGGAACGATTCAGGTGCGAGGATCGAGAAGATCACGATCACCACGAGAAGTCCGATGAACGGACTGAGCAGCTGGTACGCGGCCCGGAGACAACCACCCTCGCCGCCGGAACGAATGGTTGACGTGGAAGACAGGTCGGACTTCACGTTCATGCAACGGCCTCCGTGCTGCCGCCCACCAGGGCTTCCTCGAGAATCTCTCGTTCCGTCCAGTCCTCCGCTCGACGAGGTGTTCCGAGCACGCCACGGTGCATGACCGCGACACGATCACTGATGCCGAGCAGTTCGGGCACGTAGGAACAGACGGCGATGATCGCGGTTCCACGGGATGCGAGCTCGTCGAGCAAGCGGTAGATCTGTGCCTTGCTGCCCACGTCGACGCCTCGAGTCGGTTCGTCGAGAAGAAGGACATCGCAGTCATGATGCATCAGTCTTGCCAGGGCGACCTTCTGCTGGTTCCCGCCGGAAAGTTCAGATGTCGTCTGCCAGGGACCTGATGACTGGATGCCAAGGCTTCTTCTGAGCGCATCAGCATGCCGGGCTAGTGCGGAACGTCGAACGAGTCCGAATCGACCGGCACCCGTCGGTTCCGCGAGGCGGGTCAACGTCGCGTTGATCGCGATCGGCAGCCTGAGTGCAAGTCCCTCGTTCTTACGGTCCTCCGACAGGAAGCCGGTCCCGGAACGAAGATTCGCCCGTGGCGAGGAGCCCGTGATGTCCACCAGGGAGCCACCGGCAATGGTGGCGAGACGGACTTGACCGGATCGAACCTTCTGGAGACCGAAGATGGAACGGAGCAGTTCCGAACGACCTGACCCCACCAGACCGCCGATGCCAAGGATCTCACCGGCGTTCAGGGTGATGGAGGCGCGCTGCGGCATGGGTGAGCCGGCGACGTCCTTGATCTCCAGGACAGGCTCGCCGGTCGACCTTTCCGAATTCGGATAGAGCTGTTCGACCCGCCGACCGAGCATCATCTCCACGAGCTGGCCGTTGCTCGTCTCTGAAACGGAACCCGTGCCGACGGAGCGACCGTCCCGGAGGACGGTGAACCGATCCCCGAGCTCACGGATCTCCTCGAGAAAGTGGCTGATGTACACCACGGCGACATTCCGGGATCGAAGGCGACGAACGACTTCGAAGAGTCTCGCGATCTCCTGCCGACCGATCGAACTGGTGGGTTCATCGAGCACCACGACACGAGCGTTCTCCACGAGTGCACGAGCGATCTCGACAAGCTGTCTCTCGCCCGCACTGAGTGTCCCGACGAGGGTGCCGGGTGTGATGTCGGGCCTCCCCAGCCGTGCCAGGGCATCTCGGACGGTTTCGCGGGTCCGGGATGCCCGAACCAGTCCGAACCGCCCCCCCATCCGCTTCTCCCGACCCAGCATGATGTTCTGTTCAACCGTCAGGTCGGGCGCAAGCGTGAGTTCCTGGTAGATCATTGCAACACCTCGACGGCGTGCATCATTGGGACCGGACGGAGCGTAGATCGAACCATCCAGCTGCATCGAACCCGCATCAGGTGCATGCGCCCCGGACAGAACCTTCATGAGAGTGCTCTTGCCCGCGCCGTTCTCGCCGATCAGGGCGTGCACCTCTCCCGCACGGATCTCGATGTCGACACCATCAAGGGCGACGACTCCGCCAAAGCGTTTCATCACGCCTGTCATGCGGAGCATGGGATCCGACCGGGTCATCGAGTTGCCGGCTTCAGGAGTCACCCGCCACCCAGGTACTTCTCGAGCGGTGGGTTGAGCAGGCGATCGATTTCGGGAGTCTTCATGTTGTCCCTGGTGACCACGTGGCAACCCGTGTCGATCGTGCGAGGAACCTGCTTGCCGGCAAGATGCGACCGCACCGCCTCGACACCCTTGTCGCCCATGGCCATCGGATCCTGGACCACGAGAGCGTCCACCGCACCGGATTCGAGTCCGGAGACCAGGGCTTCACTGGCATCGAACCCGACCAGTTTGACATCACCCTTCCTCGAACTCGACTTCAATGACTGCATGAAGGCGACGGTGACCGGTTCGCAGGGCGCGAACGCACCATCGATCTCTCCATACTTCGTCAGCAGGTTCTCCGCCGCCTTGAGGCATCCCTCTGGGGTCGCCCCGCCGTACTGATTGCTCGAGATCACCCGGATGTCAGGCCAGGACTTCTTCATCGTCTCGATGAAGCCTTCCTCGCGTTTCGTGGTACTGGCGGAGCCGACGACGTACCTCAGCATGACGACGCGCCCCTTGCCACCGAGGAGTCTTCCGAGTTCGTTCGCGGCCAGGACGCCCCCCTGGTAGTTGTCGGTCGCGACGAAGGACAGGTATCCGTCCCATCGGATGCCGCTGTCGATGACGACCACCGGGATCCCTTCCTCGACGGCTTCCTTGAGGGGGCGGACGAGAGCGATGTCGTCGAGCGGGGCGATCACGATGCCATCGACCCGACGAGTCACGAAGTCCTCGACGACCTTGATCTGGTCCGCGCGAGCGTCCTCCCGTGCCGGTCCCTTCCAGAGGATCTCGACACCGGACTCGCCTGCGGCCTTGATGGCGCCCGCATGAATCGACTTCCAGAACTCATGCGTCGTCCCCTTGGGTATGACCGCGATCGTGATGTCGCGATCGGCATTGATCCCATTCCCCGCTCCGAGCATGGACAGGACGAGCGCCGCGAAGAGTACAATCGAGGAGGTACGAATCATGGGTGATGCTCCAACGTGCTGACGGCCGGGTGAAAAGCCCCCGACGCTGGAGAACAGCCTACTTGTTCGGGCGATTCGACGTTGAACCTTCCCCGGAAGGTGGGGACTCGATAGGTTGAACGTCCCGGAAAACCGACAGGAGAGCCATGAGCCGCAGATACCTCGTCACGGGCGCCAACGGGTGCATAGGAGCCTGGATCGTCAAGATCCTCCTC
>JAKVBQ010000003.1:155713-158331 GCA_022447205.1 Phycisphaerales bacterium | reverse complement strand
GACCACGTGACCACCTTCGACCTGGGAACCGAGCAGCACCGACTCGATGCGCTCCTCGATCCGGAGCGGATCGGCCAGGTCCGCTCGACCATCAACGAGATCACGGGTGACGTCTCGAATCCCGACGATGTACGCAAGGCGGTCGAAGCCGCCGAACCGGATGCGATCATCCACCTCGCGGGTCTCCAGGTACCCACCTGCAGGAAGGACCCCCTGACCGGTGCGAGAGTGAACGTGACCGGGACCCTCAACATCTTCGAAGCGGCGAGAGATGCAGGCATCTCCAACGTCACGTACGCATCGAGCGCAGCCGTGTACGGTCCCGCCCCGGCGGACCACGCCGTGAAGGAACACGAACATGTCGACCCGAGGACCCACTACGGAGTCTTCAAACGTGCGAACGAGGGCAATGCCGAGGTCTACTGGAACGACCACGGCCTTCCGAGCGCCGGATTGCGACCGCTGACGGTCTACGGACTGGGCAGGGATCAGGGCATGACCAGTGCTCCGACCAGTGCGATGAAGTCGGTACTCCTCGGCGAGCCGTTCACGATGCCCCTCATCGGCGCGACCGACTTCCTGTACGTCGAGGATGCTGCGCTCGCCTTCATCACCTGTGCGGATGAAATCCGGGAAGGTGCGCATGTGTTCAATATCGCGGGGGAGTCGACCACCTTCGAACGGTGCATCGATCTGATCGACGAGGCGCTTCCGGAGGACCGCCGCGGGCTGATCTCCTGCAACGGCGGCGAGATCCCGATCGCACCCTGCCTCGATGACTCGGCATTGCGCTCGGCGACGAGTCACGCATGTCGAACATCGCTGAAGGACGGGATCGGAAGGACACTGGCGGATTTCAACCGTCTGCTCGGCGAGAATCGTCTCGACCTGCGTGACCTGCCGGAACTCGTCGGGAAATCGGGCGGCTCATGAACTCGACCGAGCCCCGCATGAAGGCATCGGTCCTGATCGACATCGGCAGGGTCGAATGCAGGACGGTTCCACGCCCGACTCCGGGGGATCGGGATGTCCTCGTCGAGATCGCAGCATGCGGGGTCTGTGGATCGGACCATCACATCTTCACCGGTGAAGGCAACTGGAATCTCGACGGTGAAGGCAGGCCGATACCACCCTCCGTGGAGCCTCAGATCCTTGGACACGAGATCACCGGCACCATTCGGCAGGCAGGGAGCCTTGTCGAGGATCTCGAACCGGGAGATCGCGTGGTCCTGGACCAGGGGATCAACTGTCGTTCCGTCGGACGTGAGCCGGCCTGTGACTACTGCTCCTCCGGATCGAGCCACCTCTGCGAGCACTACTCCGAACACGGCATCACCGGACTCCCCGGAGGGTTCGCGGAGTACATCTCCATTCCCGCCGTCAATGCGATGAAGATCGACGATGCACTCTCCTTCGAGTCGGCGACCCTCACCGAACCGACCGCATGCATCCTGCGTGCGATCGACCGATTCAACGCCTCCGGCGCACGGTTTCGCTTCGGAGCGAAGCGTTCGGCCGACGAGATCCGGACCATCGTGATCGCAGGAGGTGGACCTGCGGGGCAGATCTTCCTGCAGGTCCTTCGCAACGAGATCGGTTTCGAGGGCGACATCATCCTCAGCGAGATCACGGAGCTGAAGCGTGCCATGGCGGAACGTTTCGGCGCAACGTCGGTCGGCATCGATCCGGACGAGGTCCTGAATTCGGTGCTCGCGCATTCAGGAGGACGCAGGGCGGAACTCGTGATCGATGCCTGCGGTGCGGGAGGCATCTGGAACGACGTACCCACCTGGATCAGGAAGCAGGCCGGAATCCTGATGTACGGATACGGTCGCCGAGGGGCGTCGATGGAACTCCTGAACGAACTGCAGTGGCGAGAGCCGATCATCGTCACTCCCGCCGGTGCGAGCGGTGGCTTCGACGAGGATGGTCGACCATCCGTCTATCGGAGAGCCCTTCGCATGATCGAGCAGGGTACGATCAACGCCGAGACGTTCCTCACCCATCGATACGACGGTCTTGAACGGCTCCAGGAGGTCCTGGAGAAGGACATGTCGGGGGCGGGATACCTCAAGGGCGTTGTCTGCCCGAACGGAAGCGACTGAGATCGAATCCATGCGAGTACAGCTCTTCGTCACATGCCTTGTCGACCAGCTCAGGCCATCCGTGGGCGAAGCGACGGTCGAGGTGCTCGAGCGGTGCGGGTGCACCGTGGAATTCGACGAACGACAGACCTGCTGTGGTCAGCCCGCCTTCAACTCAGGGCACCGAGACGAGGCGCGATCGGTCGCCGAGCGAACGGTGAGACTTCTCGCCGAGTGGCTCGAATCAGGGGGCGATGCGATCGTCTGCCCTTCCGGGTCATGCGCCTCGATGATCTCGCACGCACCCGAACTGCTCGAATCGGATCCCGAGCTGCATGCGATGGCGGAACTCGTGGCCGGGAAGACCTGGGAGCTCACCCAGTTCCTCGTCGATGTCATGGGCATCGATGACGTGAAGTCCAGGTGGAAGGGTCGGGTGACCTGGCATGATGCCTGCCACGGCCTCCGCGAACTCAAGATCAAGGAACAGCCGAGACGTCTCCTTGAAAACGTTCGTGACCTCGAAGTCGTCGA
>JAKVBQ010000003.1:0-155703 GCA_022447205.1 Phycisphaerales bacterium | reverse complement strand
GTGCGGGTTGTGACAGGTGCTGCGGATTCGGTGGCACCTTCAGCGTGACCTATCCGGAGATCTCGGGCGCCATGGCGGACGAGAAGGTGAAGGAGATCGATGCGAAGGGCGTCGATGCCGTGGTCTCCTGCGACATCTCCTGCCTGATGCAGCTCGAGGGAAGACTCAAGGCCACTCGTTCCGCAGTGAAGTCCCTGCACGTGGCACAGCTTCTCGCCGAACAGGATCCGGAGTCATGAGCTCGATCCACAACGTCCGTTCAAGGCACTTCAAGCAGGACATCCGATCCGCGATCGCCGATGTCGAACTTCGTGGCGCACTCGCACGGGCCCAGGAACAGGTGAACTCGAAACGATCGAAGGCCGTCGACGCCATCGCCGGCGACTGGGAGTCGATGCGGGAGAAGGCCAGGTCGATCAAGGCCTGGACGCTCGAACACCTCGACGAACAACTGGAGCTCTTCGAGTCGAACGCGACCCGGAACGGGATCAAGGTTCACTGGGCGAAGGATCCGGATTCCGCCTGCAGCCTCGTGAAGGACATCTGTTCGCAGGCCGATGCTCGATCGGTCATCAAGAGCAAGAGCATGGTCACCGAGGAGATCGGACTCAATGCCGTCCTCGAGGCGTCCGGCATGGAGGTGGTGGAATCGGATCTTGGTGAATGGATCGTTCAGATCGCGGGCGAAACACCGTCCCACATCGTCGCCCCCGCCATTCATCGCTCGAGAAAGTCGGTCCATGCACTCTTCGAGAAGACCCTGCAACGCAGCATTCCCGATGATGCGGAATCGATGACGATGGTCGCTCGGGAAGTGTTGAGGAAGGCGTTTCTCCGTGCGGATGTGGGCATCACAGGGGTCAACTACCTGATCGCCGAGACCGGCTCGTTCCTGGTCCTGGAGAACGAGGGCAACCAGAGACTCACCACGTCTCTGCCAAGGGTGCACATCGCCATCGCCGGCCTTGAAAAGGTGCTTCCTCGACTCGCCGACCTCGACCTCTTCCTCCGCATGATCGGGCGGAGTGGTACCGGGCAGGTCGTGACCACCTACCAGAATCTCTTCAGCGGGCCGAAGCAGGATCCGGCGGAGGATGGTCCCGAAGAGATGCACATGGTGCTGGTCGACAACGGTCGAAGTGAAATGCTCGCCTCGGAACGCAGGCGCCAGACGCTTCAGTGCATCCGTTGTGGCGCCTGCCTGAACATCTGTCCGGTCTACCGACAGATCGGGGGGCATGCCTACGGCTCCGTCTACCCGGGACCGATCGGCTCGATCTTCACCCCACCGGTCGCAGGACTGCATCAGGCCTCCCAACTCCCCTATGCATCGAGTCTCTGTGGTGCCTGTCGTGACGTCTGTCCCGTCAAGATCGACATCCCCGCGGTCCTCCTCGACCTCCGGGAGGAGATCGCCGGCGACGACGCGCAGAAGCGGGATGCGGAGACGGATCTCAAGGTTCGCAGGGAGACGCCGGCATTCAGGCACTGGGCACGTGCCATGCACTCCCCCACTCGCTACCGCATCGCCGGCTTCTTCATGAGATGCGCGGCCGGCATCGCCTCTCGAACGACCGTGCTGGACCGGTTCATTCCACCCCTGGCAGCGTGGCGATCGGAACGTTCGGTTCCCAGACCGGAAGGTGACACCTTCCGGAATCGATGGAAGGCTCGGGGGAGGCAGGCACGATGAACGATCGACGTTGGATACTCGATCGGGTCCACTCCGCGATTGCCGACGTGGACCGGGAGAACGGCCTGCCGGATCTCTCGAGGGAGGGCATCGACGGAGGCATCGACGCCCTCGTCCGCCGATTCACCGATGAGGTCGAAGCGGTCTCGGGTGTCGTACACCATGTCGCGGACATCGACGCCGCGGCTCGAGAACTCGACACCCTCATCCGATCAAACCAGATCACATCGCTTGCGGTCTCGAGGGATCCCCTGGCTCGTGCGATCTCCTCGAGGGTGATCGGACAGCATGAGGTGCTCGATCCGGAAGACAATCAAGATGCGATCGCCGAAGCGGACATGGGACTGACCGGTGCACGCCTCGGCATCTCGGAGCATGGGACGCTGATGCTCGCGCCGGAAGACGACCATGGGAGACTTGCAGCACTCCTGCCGCCTCACCATGTCGCGATTCTCGCCACCTCGGACCTGGTCGGAACGCTTTCGGAAGCCCTCGCGCGCCTTGGAGAAGAGATCCCCCCGACGATCACCTTCGTCAGCGGACCATCTCGTACCGCAGACATCGAACAGACACTGGTGATCGGTATCCACGGTCCCGCACGTGTCGACATCATCCTCGTGGATGATCGTGAGAGTGGAACCACATGAGAATCACCAGATTCACCCATGCCGAAGACGGGCATGCGACACCACGCATCGGACTTCGTCTCGGCAGCGGATCATTCGTCGATGCCTCCTCACTGACACCGCCGTCCTCGGCACATGAATGCTACGACGTCGATGGGTCATTCCTTCTCGAACTCAAGGCCGAGTCAGAACGACTCGATCAGGGTCGAGGCACCCTTCCGACCCTGGACCCCGGGGAGGTCCGCCTGCTCTCGCCGCTCGAGAGGCCCGGGAAGGTGATATGCATCGGACTGAACTACCGGGACCACGCACTGGAAAGCGAGATGGAACTGCCGGAAGAGCCCCTGGTCTTCAGCAAGTTCTCAACCTCGATCACTGATCCGGGCGCGAGGATCAGGCTTCCCGATGGCAGTCGCGAGGTGGACTATGAAGCGGAGCTTGGCGTGGTGATCGGAAGGCGGACCTTCCAGTGTGCGCCCGAGGATGCACTGGACTCGGTCCTCGGATACACCTGCGTGAACGATGTCTCGGCACGGGACTTCCAGTTCGCGGACGGGCAGTGGCAGCGAGGCAAGAGTTGCGACGGGTTCTGCCCGGTCGGGCCCGAGATCGTGACGACCGACGAGATCCCCGACCCCCAGGGGCTGACCATGTCCCTCCTCCTGAACGACGAGGTCATGCAGGAGACCCGGACCGACGGCATGATCTTCGATGTCAGGACGATCATCGCCTACATCAGCCGGTTCGCGACCCTGGAACCCGGTGACCTGATCGCCACTGGCACACCCCCGGGCTGCGGGTTCGCGATGGACCCACCGGTCTATCTCGCTGCCGGCGACCGGATGTCCGTCCGGATCAGTGATATCGGGACGTTGGACAACACCATCGCCTAGAAATGCACGGGATACCCACCCCCCGACACGACGCCAAGTCCGTGCAACTCGAAAGCGGTACACTCGGCGACATGTCAGACGCACCCCTTTCCACGAAATGGCACAAGCGGTTCCTCGAACTCACCGACGTGATCGCCGGTTGGAGCAAGGACCCGAGCCGAGGTGTGGGCGCACTGATCGTCACACCGAATCGCCAGATCGTCGCCACGGGATTCAACGGGCTTCCGAGAGGATTCGAGGACACTCCCGACAGGCTGCAGAGACCACACAAGTACGACTTCGTGGTTCATGCCGAACTGAACGCACTCATCCAGTGCGCACGGAACGGGGTCTCACCGATCGGTTGCACGATCTACTCCTCGTTCAGCCCATGCGTGAACTGCGCGATCTCCCTGGTCCAGGCAGGCATCACGTCCGTCGTCACCTATGAGCTCGAGGAATCGGACGCACGGTGGGTCGACAGCATCGAGAAGTCCGTCGAGGTCTTCGCCGAATCGGGGATCAGCTATCTGCGCATGCCACGCAACCTGGCGGGAGCGACGGGTTGATCACGATGAACATGCGCACGAACGCTGCAGCATGCATCATCATGTCGGCCGTTGCCGGGACGTCACTCGCCGCTGATGAGGAGGAGATCGCATGGACCGAGGGATCAGCGCTTGCAGTGGAGGGCGCCGGCTGGCCAAGTGAGTCCGCCCCGTGGACCAGACTTCCAGACTCGGCTCGTGATGATGTCCGGGACCCGGTCTGGAACCTGTCTCGGCACAGCGCGGGCCTGGCGATCCGGTTCACGACCGACTCGCCTTCGCTCGACGTCGAATGGGCACTCACTTCCGACAAGCTCGACATGCCCCACATGCCCTCGACCGGGGTCAGCGGCATCGACCTCTACATGCGAACGGATGCTGGCTGGAGATGGGTCACGGCACGAGGCGCGAGCACGAAATCGAACAGCGCACGGCTGATCAAGGGACTGGACCCCGAGGCTCGTGAATTCATGCTCTTCCTCCCGCTCTACAACGGAGTCGATTCCATCCGCATCGGGATCGAGCCGGGACATCGAATCGAGCCGGGTCCTGATCGGCCGGAAGATCGGAAGCTCCCGGTCGTCTTCTACGGCACCTCGATCACGCAGGGCGCATGTGCCTCGCGATCCGGATCCTGCCATGTCGCGATCCTGGGAAGGCGGCTCGACCGCCCCACCATCAACCTCGGCTTCTCGGGGAACGGACGGTTGGAGCTCGAACTCGCGGAGCTTCTTGGAGAGATCGATGCCGCCGCCTACGTCATCGACTGTCTCCCCAACCTGAACGGGAAGTTGACCGGGGAAAGAGCCGTGCCCTTCATCAGGCGGCTGCGTGAACTTCGGCCGGAAACCCCGATCCTTCTCGTCGAGGATCGAACCTATGGGGATGCATGGATCAACGAAGGTCGAGCACGAACCAACGCCGGCAACAGGGCCGCCCTGAAGGCCGCCTTTGAAACCTTGTCGGAAGATGGCGTGACGAAGATCGAGTACCTCGAGGGGGGCACACTCCTCGGGGAGGAAGCGACCGTCGATGGCTCTCACCCGACGGACCTCGGATTCGTTCACCAGGCCGATGCGATGGAACCCGCGCTCAGGAGACTCCTCGTCGAACCCGATGCCTGATCAATCGATGATCGGAACGAGCTTGAGGCTTCGGAGGTTCATCAGGGCGAGTGGAGGATCCTCGGTTGCGGAGATGGAGACGATCAGGTCACGAGACTCGTCGATCTCGATCTCTCCGAGCAGCTCGATCTGGAAATCGGACCAGTCGTCGGTGGCTGAAACCCTCGAGTCGAGCTGATCTTCGCCCACCTGCACCTGGAATGGCGTGCCCTCGCCCTCCGGATCGCAGGCGTACTCGATGAAGACCTCGAAAGCACCCGGGTCCGGATCATCGATGACCCAGAGGATCTCGTCCCTGTTCGACAGCCAGTGTCCGATGCAACCGATCTCATCGGCGCCGCTGATTCGGATGAAACGTGCGGTCGGCCCGAAGACCTGGGCGTCCTGTGCATGAAGCGTGAAGGTGCCACGTCTGGATTCCAGAGGGATCTGGAGGGTGAGCGGATCGAGTGCGACCCACGCCTTGTCGCCACCGAGTCCGTTCTTCATGCGTCGGACGCTCTCGACCAGGACATCCGCAGGCAATGCGTACGTCTTGGTGCGATCACTTCGCGCGATGTTCATGCCGATGAAGTTCCCGTCGAGATCGACCAGTGGACCTCCGCACTCTTCCGGCGTGATCAGCGAGTCATGCTGGATGACCCGTCCGAACCCACTGTCCCGACGGCTCACGGGCACCATCATGTTGCCGGATTCCCGTTCCGAATTCGCGATGGCCCACCGCGAACCGAGTCGGACCGATGTCTGGAACTCCTCACCGTCCCGAACGCAGTCGATGCGAACGACATCGTTGGCTCGGTAACCGCCGAGGATGTCGACCAGGGCACGTCGACCCCGGACTTCCTCGGATTCAACCCTGAGAATGAGATCACCTCGACGAAGCCCCGCCCTGCGTGCAGCGCAACCCGGAACGATGCGCTGGATGTAGGCGCCCGGCCTGCCGCGCCCGGGGGAATCGGTCTGAACGCCGAGGAATCCACGATCCATGATGCTGAGATCGGAAAGATAGGAATCCAATCCCTGGATACCGAAGGAGATGGGTGCTGCGTCAGGTCCGGCGGAGACCACCCAGGCACCGGCCTCGGTGGTGACGGCATCATTCAGGGGCGCTGGAATCCACTCTCCCGGCGGAAGCTGGAGCATCAGCAGATCGAGTTCGGAGTCATGGCCGAGGACGGTCGCGTCCTCGAGGAGTCCCGTCGGTGTCGCCACGAGGATCCGCTCTTCCCGAGGATCGATCTCGGATGCCTTCGTCAGGAGCAGTCCGCTTTCATCGATGACCAGCCCGAGCCCTATCTGCTCACCACCGTTGAAGACCCTGATCGTCCAGTCGGAAGCGTCCCAGACGGCATCGGCAAAGGCGCCCTTCACGTCTCCGGCATGTCGCCCGGAAGCCGTATCGGCACGTTGGAAGACGATCGGCCGGGTGGCGTTCGACATGCCCTCGAACAACTGGAGGTTGTCCTTCACGTGTGCGAGCGTGGCACCAGTGCAGTTCCCGGCGCGCATCGATTCATACCGCTCCTTGGCGATGTTCACGGAGGTCGCGGCATTCTCGAAGGGGTGCATCGCACAGGATTCGTTGATCCCGATCAAGACACCGTTCATGTCGACCATGGGACCACCGGAATCACCGCTGTTCAGGGGAGCGTCCATGGTGAGCACGTGGTCATGACTGCTGGTGATCCGACCGATTCGTGCCGGCGGAGGCCGCCAAGGGTCCTTCTCAATGCCGAGGGTGTGACCGAAGACGACGACCCAGTCACCCTTCTCGACGGTGTCGCTGTCTCCCATCTCAAGCTGGTGCAGCTCGACCTCCCCTTCCAGTGCCGCCAGTTCATCCGGGTTGATCCTGATCAGGCCGCAGTCCTCCTGCCCGTCAAGGTGCTGTCCAAGCGTCTTCCCCCGTAGCCTCCGGCCATCATGCAGATAGATCGAGACGTTCAGTCCATCCGCTCGCCCCACATGTCCCGCGGTCAGGATGATCCCGTCTTCGACATCGATGATCGTTCCGGAACCACCGGCCACGCCGGTGATTCTTCCATCATCATTTCGAAACTCGATCTCCACGCCGACGACCGCTCGACGAACGTCATCGATGAGATCGATGACCTTCTCCTGCATCCTGCGAGCTTCGGTGACGGTCGAGAAGTCGTCCTCATCCAGGGGCGAAAGCCCCTGGGCAGGGCCGATGACGAGGGTCGCTGCAAGGAAACCGGTCAGAAGCGCGAAGGGGCGGAAGACATCATGGCGATTTCGAAAATCCCGAATCAAGCGCATTCAGACGTCCTTTCATCGACCGGAATCGAACTTCCCCCGCCACTGACACTGTACCGCCTCGAAGGCGTGAAGCTGCATTGTTGCTGGAAAGCTGTCGATCTCCGCATCAGGACAACGCCGGTGGGTGGGCAAGCATTTCAATCGGCCTGCCGTGGGAGTCGAGCAACTCCTCGAGACGCTCGAGAAGCAGGGTGGGTCGATGCGGGAAACGGTCCGGATCCGACTCCGGGCCGTAGCCGCCTCGAACCGCTATGAACGGCAGACCCGCCGCCAGACTGGCAGCGGAATCGGTCGTGGAGTCGCCGACCATCCACCCCGTGCGAGTCCTGCAGGTCCGAAGCGCATGGAAAAGAGGATCCGGCGCCGGTTTCGCGACCCGAAAGGTGTTGCCACAGACAATCGATTCGAAGCGACGCGTCAGATCGAACTTCTCGAGGACCCCGAGTGTCGGCACCAGCGGCTTGTTGGTCACCAGGGCACATGGGAAGCCCTCCGCAGCCAGGGCATCAAGAACCTTCAGGCTTCCTTCGAGCAGCCTCGTCTTCCGGAAACCGGTGTCCAGGTACTCGGATCGAAAGATCTCGAGCGCGGTGTCAACCAGATCCGCCTCGGCACGACCATCATGCTTTCCGGTGATGCACCGATGCACCAGTTGTCGAACCCCATCACCGATCCAGCTCTCGACGGCCTCCTCCTGCACGAGCGGAAGATCGAGCCTTGAAAGCATCCGGTTGGCAGCGACCGCCAGGTCTGGCGAGGAATGAACCAGCGTCCCGTCGAGATCAAAGAGGATGGCGACCGATTCAGGAGTCACGTGAGTCACCCGATTCGATCAGAGGCCGGATCCGTGAGAGCAGACCGATGACGTCCGGCATGCCGGAAAACCGGCGAGACGGCGAGGGGGCGAGACAGCCCTCGATCAAGGTCGAGAGCTCGGACGGAAGGTCCGGTTGACACTCGGTCAAGGGCGGTGGCATTCGCGCCTTCTCGATGTCGTTGATGCTCAGGGAACCACGTTCCTGGACCCCGCTGCCGATGGAGGTCTCGACCGTCGTTCCCACCAGAAGCCAGTAGAGCGTCGCGCCAAGGCCATAGACATCGGTGCGAGGGGTGATCTGGTCCAGATGAGCCTGCTCTGGTGCCATGAAGCCGGGAGTCCCCTGGACGCGCTGCTTCATGGTTCCAATCGGTGCCGCCTGGCCGAGATCGATCAGGACCGCGCCATCCGGAGAACAGATGATGTTCGTCGGCTTGACGTCGGAATGAACCCAGCCCACTCGGTGAAGGGCCGCCAATGCTTCGGCAATCTGCCCGATGTACCGGATCTTCCCTCCAAGTGAGGCATGCTCCACCCGGTCGAGGGATCGACCGTCGACCAGCTCCATGAGGAGCCCCGCCTCGACGGGACGTATGAACCTGCGGCGGATCCGAAGACGGATCGTCTTGCGAATTCCCGGGTGATCGATGCGGCGAGCCACTGCATGTTCGTTCTGCATCTGGTCGAGAAAACGACGATCCGCCTCGGAACGGATGACCAGATGCTTCAGGGCAAGCTCGCGACCGGAGTATGTGACGTGATGGATGGACGTTCGGGCCCCTGAGCCCAGGTGCCCCTTGCTGGCAAGACCCATGATCTTGGGGTGCTCGATGCTCATCGAACCGGATGCACCAGGGATGCGTCGGTCAGGGTGCGAGGCGAGCTTCGATCCGTTCGGTCGGGAAGAAACGACCAGGACCGCAGTTCTCGACCTGCGACACATCGGAATGCAGGAAGACGTTCACGGCCGGTATGTCGCACTGCTTCTGGAGCGAATCGATGAGATCGATGAGCGACCTGACCTGTGCTTCCGTGAATGGTTGACGGTCTCCGTTGCCGACGAGGCAGATGCCGATCGAATATCGGTTGAGCTCATCAGCCAGAGCACGCTCTTCGGAGGAGGGAGACGACGAGACCGCCACGTGCGCTCCCGGTGCCTGCTCGTTCCATCGATAGCCGGCCTCGACGACACCGTCACTGAGTCCGGACCCATTACCGATCACGAAGTGGTAGCCGAGACCGTTCAGTCCGGCATCCAGTGCCCTCGAATCCAGATCACGGACCGTCCCGGTCATCCGGCCGGAGTGATGAATCACGATGCTCGTCCAACGACCGAAGTGCTCGGACTGATCATCAGCAGTCGACTCGGAGTTCTCGGACGTCATGACCAGGGGCATGATGGATGGTGTCGCGGCGACGTATGTTCCATGTGTCGCGGGCGGCGTGTCACTCAGGAGCAGGAGCCCTGACATGCCGGTCATCAACGTCGCAAACACCGCCCAGACGACCTTTGTTCGGGACGTCTGGCGTCCTGGGCTGCTTTGTCTGATTCCAGAGCTGCTCACGAGAGTCCATCCTGCAGAAGTGAACGGGATGAGGATAAACAAACAATCGGACGACCGTGGGTCATGCCTGCAGCAATGGGGACAAATTGACGAGCTTTGATCAGTTTCTGCCGAGACGCGCTCGGAGAGCCGGCTTCGGTTCACCGAAGACATCCGGTGCTTCGAGTGGGACGTATCGCTGTCGCATCAGGTCGTAGGTCTCGAACTGGGTCCGAGGATTATCCTCGGGAAAGAGGGCGCGCTGACAGCCGAAGGACATCAGCATCGCGGAGCCGAGTCCCAATGCCAGCAACCGGTTGGTTGCCCTCGAGGAGATCCAGGATTGTCGCTGTTGAACGAACATGAGCCCATCATATCCCGGCTCGGGAGACACGGACGGGCTTCTCATCCCTGAATTCGCGCCCAGAGGTGGCATCACGGAAGGTCGTGACCACATCGATGGTGTCCGGAAGGGGTTCATGAGTGGCCTGAGTCAGCGGGATGTCCAGGACATAGCCGGTACCAAAGACCCCTCCACGCCAGGCATCGCGAATCTGGGTCGGACTGAACTGGCTGAAGGCAAGCGTACGGGGCTCGGCGTCGGTGGGGACTGCAACCGCACGAACCTTGAGGCTGCCGACCACCTGAAGGAACCGCCCTCGATCATCCGAGGGATCAAGCCGGAGGACCAGGGTCCGAGCTCCCCCTTCTGGCGCCTCGACGACGCTGGACGAGGAGATTTCCATGGCGGCGAGGCGAGGCATCGCCGCACGCAAGACTTCCTCATCGGGTGTGAAGTCGTCGCTGGCGGCCGCCAGTTCGGTCTTCAAACCCTCGTTCTCCATCCTGAGGTCGCGATTCTCCTCTTCGACAGCGGCTATTCGCTGCCGAACATCGTCATCAGCGGTCGGTTCGAGAACGGTCATTCGACAACCGCAGAAGAGGCTGGAGCCGAATACGACGAGGGCGCATGAGCCCAGGCGTACGATCCGATGCATCGGGAGTGCCTTAGGAGGGATCATCATCGAGGGATCCTGTGAGTCCGAGTGAAACCTGGAACGCCAGCTGCTCCAGGGCAAGGGTGAAGTCCACGGAGCTGATGCTCACACCATCCTGGACATCGAGGTGACGGGGCGTGAAGTTCAGGATACCCGTGATGCCGGCCTCGATCATGGCGTCGACCACCTCCTGGGCGGCGGATGCCGGGACCGCCACGATGCCGATCCGGATCTCATGCTCCGCCACGAAGCTCGACAGCCGGTTCATCGGCTGGACGACTCGTCCTCCATGATCCACTCCGATCGCCCGCTCGTCGCTGTCAAAGACGGCGGTGATGTGGAATTCCCCGACCGTGAAATGGTCATAGGCGAGGAGTGCCCGGCCGATATTGCCTGCTCCCACCAAGGCGGCATTCCAGACCCGGTCACGTCCAAGCACCTGACGAAGACGAAGATACAGACGCTCGACGTCATATCCGACGCCGGGGCTCCCCAGCTGACCGAAGTAGGTCAGGTCCTTGCGGACCTGGGCACCGGTGAGCCCAAGGGCCACACCAAGCTGCTTGGAGCTGATGGTCGAGCGGCCTGCGTCCACCAACTGCTTCAACTCTCGAAAATACCGACTCAGCCGCTTGGCGGTGGGCCTGGGGATCTTCGGCTTGGGATCCATCCCCCGAGTGTACCAGAGTCCCCATACAATCCAGCCGCAATGCATATCGAGGACATCTTCAAACGAGACCAGACCACCTTCAGCTTCGAATTCTTTCCGCCCGCATCGGATGCCGGCTGGAAGACGTTGGAGGGTTCACTCGAATCACTCAATGCGCTGAATCCCAGCTTCGTCTCGGTGACGTACGGTGCTGGTGGCAGCACGCGAGATCGAACCCATGATCTGGTCAAGAAGCTGAAGACCGAGACGATCCTGGACCCCGCACCGCACCTGACGTGCGTTCACCATGACGAGGCCGAGATCAGGCGGATTCTCGAGCAGTACGCGTCATCCGGAATCTCGAACATCCTTGCGCTCAGGGGCGATGTTCCCGACTCGACTGCAGGGGGTGATCCATTCGAGCACTTCCGGCATGCGGCCGACCTGGTCAGGACGATCAGGAACTTCAATGCCGAAGGCAGCCACCCGGATCCCCGTGGTTTCGGCATCGGAGTCGCCGGTTTCCCGGAAGGTCACCCCGAAACACCGAACACCCTCGTGCAGATGGATCACCTCAAGGCCAAGGTCGATGAGGGAGCGGACTGGATCTGCACGCAGCTCTTCTTCGACAACAACTCCTTCTACGACTGGCGTGAACGGTGCACCATCGCCGGCATCGACCTCCCGATCATCGCGGGAATCATGCCGATCACGTCGATCAAGAGTCTGAAGAGAATGGCCGAACTGGCCGCAGGGACGAAGTTCCCCGCATCGCTCCTGCGATCGATGCACCGGGTACAGGACGATCCGGAAGCGGTCGAGAGCGTGGGCACGCACTGGGCCACCGAGCAATGTCGGGATCTGATCGACCGCTCGGTGTCAGGAATCCATTTCTACACCCTGAACCGTTCCCAGGCCACGAACACGATCTACAAGACGCTCGGTGCGCGTGATTCCGCACAGCTTCGGACGGATTGAGTCGGTTCGACTTCAGGCGCGCAGGTCGATCGCCGGGCCCGAGGAGTCATCGCCTTCGGTCCCGGCATCCTGTTCCCGAGCATCCCTGCCATGGTGCTTTCGTCGCCCCTCACGCTGATCCTCGAGATCATCGTTCTCATTGCGACGGACCGCGGAGACATGTTCCAGGCCAGCGACCTTCAGGGTGACCGAATCGCTCGCACGGCGTGCGGATTCACTGGAAGCTTTCTCACGGTCCCGGCCTTCGGCTGCAGAGCGCTGTGCTTGTGCCAGCTGCGCCAGTGAAGCTTCGATTGGGCCACCGATGAAGCTCATGCCATCCTTGACTATCGGTTTGAGCGAGGCGGGAGCATGAAGGGAAGGGCATTCACTGCCAGCTCATGCCTCATGGGACCGGATAACCGTCAGGACCCTCAGGACCGGTACGGTACGGTCACTCCTCTTCGAGCTCCGGTGCGTCCACCTCAGCGTCATCCGTGAGCCAGACGTTGCCGAGGAGTTCCGCAAGGATTTCGTCGCTCTCCGAGAGATCCATGTAGGAGAAGCCAAGTCGGATCAGGGCCTGGTCATCCAGCAGGCGCCCGGCATAAGCGAGACAGAGCCCGTAGGAAGGCAGATCGCTTCCGCGCTTGATCCGCTGCTTCAGTTTCGAAACCGCGAGCCGAAGCCGGGTTTCGCCGGGAAGATATTCCGGAGCGAGATCCGTGCCGATGAGCTCCGGATAGCCGGTGTAGAGCTTCCTCAGGGAGAGTGCCGAGGACAGATACAACCCAGCGCCGAGCTGGGCATTGGCACGACCGTAGAGAGCGAGTGGATTGCCGGGGTTGATCCTCAGTACCTGATCGAAACGTGTTTCCGCATCGAAGAAATCGCGCTCCTTGAGTCGCTCCTCTGCATGGATCATGAGCTGCCTGATGCGCCCCTTCTGACCAGCGGAGAATGATGTCACGCGCCCACCATTGCGAATGATCTCGGCGGCACGATCGAGCCGTTCGGTTCGCTCCGCTCGAAGGCGTTCTTCGCGCTCCTCCTCGGTCTCGGAACCGGGATCAAACGTGTCCAACAGGTCCGTGTCACCCTCCGGAGCATCGGAATCGGTGCCGATCGAGGCGTCCGTCGATTCATCGGACATCGGGTCCTGAACCGGGAGGATGTCGTACTGCGACAGGTCCATGGAGAGATCGAGGCCCATCGTCAGCTCGCGAACCTCGTCCAGTTCCTCCTTCACCTGCTCGAGGATCTCGGGATTCACGTCCAGCCTGACGGACTCGTCGTCACCATATCGAACCACGAGTTCACGGACGACGCGCTGGTAAGCATCCATCTGGGATTCGGAGTCCACGCTGAGGATGTTCCCTTCGATCTTGTTCTCCGCCTGATCACCGAACTGGATGTCCCCGGCGATCGAACGGTCAAGCATGGCTTCGGGCGCGATGCTCGAAAGCGGAGTCACGAAGGTGTCTCCGACGCCCAAGGTCTCACCCTCCCGGATGCTTGAAGCGAGTGCGACACGGTCGTAGAAGCTCAGCCCCGTGTACAGGGTCCCGCCATCCAGCTTGCGTGTGTAGATCCCCTGGAGTGGCGTGTATTCGACCGAGTAGAGGCCGCTCTTGTCTTCGTTCTCGACGAGTCGCAGAGACGAGGCATTGACGGCGGTGTCGTAGAGGTTGCGAGATGATGCGTAGGCGTTGGTCCGATCGAGCCGGATCCGGTCCTGATTGATCTCGGACGCCTGATTGACCGTGTAGATCTGCTCTGCAGGCGTGTAGTCACGGCGATATTCATAGGCCCCCATCCCCATCGCTGCCGTGTATCGATCGTTCGAGAAGGGCGAGTTCACGAACTGGATCTGGGACAGAGCCGAGCCCTGGAGCTCATTGAAGATCGCGTCGGAACCGACTGGAGCGCGGAAGTCGCTCGATGCCATGTAGCCGACGTCACCACGGAAGTTCTTGCTGCCCGCCACCGAACCGGTGACCATGAGATTCCCGATCCTGAAATCGATGCTCGAACCCATGGCATTCCTGAGATCACGAACACCGTTCGCGCCCATGTACAGGCTCGCATCGAGGGTGTCGCCCTGACCGGTGAGGCCGGTACCGAACGCACCAAGGCTGGAACTGCTCCTGGAATCCCCACCAAGCTGGTTGTCGAGGATGTTGCCGGACCCGAGCGCATCCTGGGCGGAGACGACGGGAACCGAGAACAGGAATGCCATGGCGAAGCCGATGAGGGCGTGCACGATGCTGGTCATGGAACGAGACTCCGGGCGGGAATGGGTCAACTCAATCTACCCTGCTGCGGGGGCGGAACCAGTCGAAAATCGGGCATCAGGCGTGCAAGATCGGGATCACTCAGAGGAACATCGTCATCCTGGCCTCCAGCCTTCAAAAGGAGGTCAAGGAGCTCCGAGGATCCGGCCAGGAGGACGTGGAGAACCGGTCCCTCGTACCAGGCCGCGGTCCAGATCTCCTCGCCACTCGGTGAGGCGATGACCGGGGAGCGGTAGATCTCCCCCGGAACCATCATCATTGGAATGCCGAAACGGTCATGGGCGACACGCAGCCGACCGTCAGCGACGTAGAGCAGCAGGACGGTTGTCGATGCAGGAGCGCTCGACTCCATGTCGGCATAGACCACGGCACAGGCATCCGGTCCATTTCCGAAGTCATCCAGACGCACGCCGGAGTCGTACTGAACAGGCTCGAAGCCTGCAGCCGTGAAGTCGAGAAGGCCCGCCTGATCATTGAAGAGACGAAGAAGCTCGAGTTCGATCACGCCGGACTCGATCGGCATGAACGTGGCGTTCCTGGCGTATCGGAGTTCCATGGACTCACGCTCATAGAGCATGACGGAACCGGTCAGGAGTTCGTCGAGGGTGCTTCCAAGAATGAGGTTCCCCCGATTGCTGATCTGGGGGCCGAACACGCCGAAGAAGACGGCCACGGCGACGAGTCCGAAAGCACCCAGCACCGCCCACGGACTCGCCCGGTGGCTGCCTTTGTGTTCGGTTGGCGTGGTGGTGTTCATCGATCTGATGGTCCGAGCCGGTCACTTGACCTGGATATCGTACGTCGGCCGTTGGACGGCATCCGGTCAAATACCGAAGTGGACTCGATTCAAGCTGGAATCGGCGCGATCCGTCAGGAACGCGCCGGGCAGGGCCGTTCCCCACTGGATGACCTGCAGGAGGCCTGCACCGTACAATCTGACCCCATGCCCGACACCAAAGCCATGCCCGCATACATCACGACCCCGATCTACTACGTCAATGACAAGCCCCACATCGGGCATGCCTACACGACCACCATCTGTGACGTCTGGGCCCGTGCGATGAGGTTTGGCGGACATGACGTGTTCTTCCTGACCGGAACCGACGAACACGGGGTGAAGGTCGAGAAGTCCGCCAGGGAGCGAGGCATCGAACCGCAGGCACTTGCCGACGAGAATGCCGCCGAGTTCCAGAAGGTGATGGGCCTGTTCAATCTCAGCAATGACGACTTCATCAGGACCACGGAGCCTCGACACGAGGAACAGGTCCGGGCATTCGTGAAGCGACTCCATGAACAGGGTGACATCTATCTCGGGGAATTCGAGGGCTGGTACGACGAGGGCCAGGAGGAGTACCACACCGAGACCAAGGCCAAGGAGTACGAGTACAAGTCACCGATCTCAGGGAAGCCGCTGGTTCGAGCCACCGAGACGAACTATTACTTCCGATTGAGTGCCTACCAGGAACGACTCGAGAGATTCTTCGAGGAAAACCCCGACTTCGTGAGACCGGAAGCGAGACGAAACGAGATCCTCGGTCGACTGCGCGAAGGACTGCTCGATGTTCCGGTCACGAGGACGAACTTCAGCTGGGGGATCCCGTTCCCGGGCGATGAGGATCACGTGATCTACGTCTGGATCGATGCCCTGATGAACTACGCCACGGCACTGGGCATGGCGGATCCGGAATCCAGTGATCGTGCCAGATACTGGCCCGCCAGTTTCCACGTCATCGGCAAGGAGATCCTCTGGTTCCATGCCGTCATCTGGCCTGCGCTCCTCATGGCCCTGGATCTTCCCCAGCCCAGATGCGTCTACGCACATTCCTTCTGGATCAGCGAAGGCCAGAAGATGTCGAAGTCGATGGGCAACTTCATCGATCTCGAACAGTTGCAGGGATACATGGAGACCTACGGCAGGGATGCACTTCGGTACTTCCTTGCAACACAAGGCCCCCTCGGCGCGACGGATTCCGACTTCTCTCGAAGCCAGTTCCACGAGACGTACACGACGGACCTCGTGAACACCGTCGGCAACTGTGCGAGTCGGACCTCCGCGATGATCGGCAAGTACTGCGATGGCAAGTGCCCGGCCGACACGGGAGATTGCGCGGGAGGCGGCATCGAATGGCCTGAATTCACTGCCGAGCAGGTTGATGCCTCGATCCGTGCGATGGAGCGGTTCGACCTCGCCGGGTCGATCGGTGCGGCGATGGCGATCGTTCGAAAGGTCGATGGCTTCATCAACGAGACTGCGCCGTTCAAGCTGGCGAAGCAGCCTGGAACGGAGTCTCAGGTGGGCGACATCCTCTACCGTTGCGCGGAAGCGGTTCGTATCGCCGCCTGTCTTCTGGAAGCAGTCATGCCGGATCGCATGAACGACCTTCGAGAAGCCTGGAATCTCGGGGAACCCAGTGGAGACCTGCGCAGCGAATGTGCGTGGGGGGCGTTGCAGTCGGGGACGACCATCGAGAAGGTCGCGTTGTTCCCGAGAGTCGAGTTCAAGGAATCCGAGTGACGATCACTCGGACGTCTCGCCCCCTCCGCCGGAAGCGCCTTCAAGAAGATCGCCAATTCCCTTGCCGATACCCTTCAGGGTGTCACCAATCCCCTTGCCGTCGGAACTCCCCGAATCCCCGAAGCTGCCGATCAGGTCGGTGAGGCCTTTCCCGAGATCAATCTGCACGCCTCCGAAATCGAGATGATCGAGGTTGCTCAAACCACCCCTCATCGCGGAGAGCATCATCCCGGGAATCTGCCTCGGTGCGGCGTCGATGGCGGAGTTCAGGATCGACTGGAGGATGATCTTGGTGACCACGTCCATGGTGACGCCGTTCTCCTTGCGACCGATGTCCCGGACCACGATCTGATCGATGTTCACGATGGTCGGCTTGGTCGCGTCGGAAATGGGTTCGACGCTGATCGCTATGCGGATGTTGTCGACCTCGAGCTTGTCGATGATGTATTTCTTCCCTGCGGAATCATCGGACGGTGATTCTTCTGATGCACCCGCCGAAGAAGAGCTGCCTGCATTGTCGAGTATCGCTCCGACGTTGCTCCCCCCCACTCCCTGGATGAGCGAGAGGTTGATGTCCTTCAACGTGAATTCCTTCACCTCGATCCGATCCGAGAGAAGTGATCCGAGGCTCACCCCAAGAACACCATCACCGAGTTCGAGAAACTCACCGGAATACTTCGCCGGGTTCGCGATGTCGAGATCCGTGATCTCGGTCCGCCCTTCGAAGAGGCTGATCCTGACCGAACCGACGGATGTCTTGACGCCGAGAGCGCGAGTTGCCGAGGTTTCGATCGCACTTGCCGCCATGCCGTTGATGGTGAAGTACAGGACCGTGACACCAATGACGATGAGGACGACCAGGCCGAGCAGGACGCGAAGGATGAGTTTCTTCATGAGATCTCACGTTTCCGGAAGGATTTGAATGACCGGGTCATCCGAGGGTGATGTCGAGAACGCCGACGAGGCCGATCAAGCAGGACACCATCCCGTTCAGGGTGAAGAAAGCAAGTGCCATCTTCGTGGTCCCCCATCGTGCGACCGTCAGGTGTTCGTAGATCAACAGGCCTGCAACGGGAACGACGGCGACCAACATCAGCACGCCGAGGGATGGCGAGGTGAGTGCCGCCCCCACCAGTGCAGCGACCGCACCGAGGTGCATGCCTCTCGCGACGAGCAAGGCTTTCGAGACACCGATGGTCCCGGGCATGGAATGCAACCGGTCACGCCGGTCCACCTCGACGTCCTGAAGCGCATAGATCACGTCGAAACCGGCGACCCAGAAGAGCACCATGACGGCAAGCAACCAGATGGAGGGTCCCGCGAGCGAGGCCGGGTCCACGGCAAGGGCCGCGGCCACCGGGCTCAGTGCCAGACTGGACCCAAGCCAGAGATGACAGAACTGGGTGAAGCGCTTGGCCAGTCCGTACAGGCTGATCCACAGGAGAACGGGCAGGCCGAGCAGGGCAGGCCACCAGTTGTCGTACTGAGTCCAGAAGAGGAAACAGACGCCCATGAAGAGCAGGGCGGAGACCAGCCAGGCGGCTCGCGCTCGTCCGAGGGTCAGTCGTCCGGACGGTATCGCTCGCCCGACCGTACGCGGATTCCTGGCGTCGAGAGCGGCATCCAGAATGCGATTGGCGAGCATCGCTGCGGTCCGCGCGAAGACCATCGCCAGAACCACGAGGAACAGCTGTCCCAGGAAGGTCCTCCAGACGATCACGCCACCGGAAGCTGCCGCCATGAAGGCGGCCAGGATCGCAAAGGGGAGCGCAAAGACGCTGTGGGCGATCTTGATGTCGGCGGCTACGGTCCTGATCGTCGAAATGGGCACGAGAGGCAGTCTAGCGAAGTCCGGCGCTTCCACCCGGGGAGTCCGGCGGTTAGGCTTCTTCTCCCATGAGCGCACAGAAACAGAAGCAGACGTCGAAGCCCAAGACCGCGATCGAACCGACCCGCGAGGAGAACTACGCGGAGTGGTACCAGCAGGTGGTCAAGGCGGCCGAGATGGCGGAGACCTCCGCGGTCCGTGGCTGCATGGTGATCAAGCCCTGGGGCTACGCGGTCTGGGAGAACATCCAGCGTGGCCTCGACGACATGTTCAAGGCGACCGGCCACCAGAACGCCTACTTCCCGCTCTTCATCCCCCTCTCCTACCTGGAGAAGGAGGCGGAGCATGTCGACGGATTCGCCAAGGAGTGCGCGGTGGTCACCCACCACCGCCTCGAGGCGGACGGTGAGGGCGGCCTGAAGCCCGCAGGTGAACTCGAGGAACCCCTCGTGGTCCGACCCACCTCGGAGACGATCATCGGCGCGACTTTCGCGAAGTGGATCGAGTCCTGGCGCGATCTGCCGCTCCTGATCAACCAGTGGGCGAACGTGGTGCGCTGGGAGATGCGCACCCGACTCTTCCTCCGCACTGCGGAGTTCCTCTGGCAGGAGGGGCACACCGCCCACGCCACCAAGGAGGAAGCGGTGGAGGAAACGCTGAAGATGCTCGAGGTCTACCGCGACTTCGCCACCAACTGGCTGGCCATCCCCGTTCTCACCGGCGAGAAGACCGAAGGCGAACGCTTCCCCGGCGCAGAGAACACCTACTGCATCGAGGGCATGATGCAGGACCGCAAGGCGCTGCAGGCAGGCACCAGTCACTTCCTTGGGCAGAACTTCTCAAAGGCGCAGGAGATCACCTTCGCCGACCAGGACACCAACATCCAGCATGCGTGGACCACGAGCTGGGGCGTCTCGACCCGCCTGATCGGCGGGCTCATCATGACCCACGGCGACGACGACGGCATGATCATGCCCCCCCGCGTCGCGCCCTCGCACATCGTGATCCTCCCTGTCCTCCACAAGGAGGAAACGCGTGATGCGGTCCTCGCCTATTGCGAGCAGCTGGCCGAAGACCTGCGTGCGCAGTCCTACGACGGCAGGCCGGTTCGCGTCGAGATCGACAAGCGCGACCTGCGCGGCGGCGAGAAGAGCTGGCAGTGGATCAAGCGTGGCATTCCCTTGCGAGCCGAGGTCGGCCCGCGCGACATGGAGAACGACGCGGTCTTCGTCGGCCGCCGTGACCGTGGTCACAAGGAGAAGGAGACGATCGCCCGTCAGGACTTCATCGACGGGATCGAGTCGCTCCTCACCGAGATGCAGGACGCGATGCTCGCGAAGGCGACGGCGCACCGCGACGAGAACATCACCGTGATCGATTCGAAGGACGAGTTCTACGCGTACTTCACCCCGGAGCGCGAGGGTGACGGCAAGACGCCCGCCCCGATCCACGGCGGTTTCGCGATGACCCACTTCTCCGGCGACGTCGATCTCGAGGAACAGATCAAGAAGGACCTCGCGGTGACGGTGCGCTGCATCCCCACCGAAGGCCAGGGCCTCCCCGGCCAGGACGAACCCGGCACCTGTCCCTTCACCGGCAAGCCCAGTGCGGGCCGGGTGGTGTGGGCGAAGAGCTACTAGTCGTCGATCGTCTCTCTCCAGTCGAGATGTGGGCCTGATGGTCCAGTATCAATCCTGACCGTGGAGGCAGAGGACCCACCTCACCTCGTTTCCGAATGTGAACGGCCGGATCGATCGAACCCTGCCTATCATCGATGCGATGATCGGAAAGCAGACAATCACCAGAGACCTCGCCGCAGCCATGCTTGCCATGGCTGCCGCCAGCATGGTGCTTGGCACGGATCTGGTGGTCCCTGACGACCACCCCACGATCGAAGCGGCCATCGCCGCCAGCACGGATGGGGATGTGATCCTGGTACGACCAGGCACCTACCGCGAAAATCTCGATCTCAGTGGCAGGAACCTGACGCTTCGCGGCCTGTCGGGCGCCTCAGTGACCTTCATCGAACCGGACTCGGGGCGATGCCTGGTGATGTCGGGGCCGGCTCCGGTTGGTGGAGGATCCTTCCTCGAGGGATTCACCCTCATCGGAGGAGAAGCGGA
This sequence comes from Phycisphaerales bacterium, assembly GCA_022447205.1. GTDB lineage: Bacteria > Planctomycetota > Phycisphaerae > Phycisphaerales > SM1A02 > JAKVBQ01. The sequence continues at coordinate 134,835 of JAKVBQ010000003.1, read as the reverse complement.
TGACGGAGGCGCCATCACGATGCGGGACGATGCCCTCTCCGTGACAGACTGCGTCTTCAGGGCGAATCACGCCACGAACAGGGGGGGCGCGCTCTACGCGAAGTTCAGCACGATCACGTTCCGTGACTGTCTCTTCGAAGGCAACAGCTGCGACGGGGAAGGTGGCGGCCTTCACTCGAGCGAGAGCCTCACCCTCGTGGAACGCTGCATATTCACCGAGAACAGTGCCGTGGGAGGCGAGGGTGGTGGTGTCTACCTCTTCTATGCGGATGTGGTGATGAACGACTGCCTGATCACCGACAACGAAACCGATGAACGGGGCGGAGGACTCTACACCTACAAGGGGGAGCTGAGACTGAGCGAGACGATCGCCAGGAACAACATGGCCACCTCCGGTGGTGGCGTCTTCGTGGACAAGACCGATGCCATCGTCAACTCGATCATCGTGGACGGCAACCATGCAACCGAACATGGCGCCGGCATGTGCTGGATCGAAAATGCCAATGGGTCCATGGAGCACAGCACGATCAATGACAACATGACCGATGGCGAAGGTGGAGGCATCTGGGTCTACAACAGCCGTCCGATCTTCTCGAACTGCCAGGTCAGTGACAATGTGGCGAACGCCGTCGGTGGGTTGTACGTCGACTCGGGCGACCCGATGCCCACCGTCATGAAGAGTGCCTTCTGTGGCAACGGCACTGACGTCTCCGGTCCGTATGACGACGGAGGCGGCAACTCGTTCGAACCGAACTGTGCCACGGAGTGCCCATCGGACATCAATGGCGACGGACTCGTCGACGGAGCGGACCTCAGTGTCTTGCTGGCAAACTGGGGAAGCTGCGCGACTCTGGAATGCCAGGGTGACTTCGATGAGAGCGGAATCATCGATGGGGCGGATCTCAGTGCGCTGCTCGGAGCCTGGGGCCCCTGTGGTGGATGAACCGGCCCCGTGTGCCGGCAAGAGACTTGCAGCCACGCAGGAACAGCCTTGTCGCAGCCGCAGGCCGGTTCAGATCAAAAATCGTTCGGCAAAGGGAACCAAGTACTGATGCACTGCGGATAGTCCCCTGAGTGCGTCTTCTTCTCCAACAACGCGGTGCAGCAACGCCCCCCCATGCGCCGCGACGAGACACCGTCCTCCACCAGCCCCGGTGGGGGGCGTTTTTTGTTGGGCAGAGCGAACCGTTCAACCGTTGATGAAACGATTCATGATCGCTTCGAGACGTTCTTGCCGTGCGGATGGGATGTTCGGCTCGCCGCTTTCGCAGGCATGACGGTGCAGGTCATCCAGTGAAGCGGCGCCTGACTCGATGCTTCGCCCGAGTTCGCACTCCCAGGATGCATAGCGATCGGCGATGAAGTCATTGATCGAACCATCCGCACGAATGGCCGCAGCAGCCTCGAGTCCGGCAGAGAAGGTGTCCATGCCGAGAATGTGTGCATGGAAGAGATCAACAGGTTCAAAGCTCTCTCGTCGCCGCTTTGCATCGAAGTTGAGCCCACCATTGGTGAACCCGCCCATTCCAAGGATCTCCAGCATGACCTCGGTCGCGAGATAGAGATTCCCGGGGAAGCAGTCGGTGTCCCATCCGAGATGCGGGGTGCCCATGTTCGCATCGATCGATCCGAGTGCGCCGGCTGCAGAAGCGACCTGGAGCTCGTGGCGCATGCTCTTGCCCGCAAGCTCGGCATGGTTGGTCTCGATGTTCAGCTTGAAGTGATCAAGCAGATCGTATTCGCGCAGGAAGTTCAGGCACGCAGCAGCGTCGGAGTCGTACTGATGGGTGGTCGGCTCCTTCGGCTTCGGCTCGATGTAGAAGTCGCCGGAAAACCCGATCTTGTGCTTGTAGTCCACCGCCATGTGGAGGAAGCGTGCGAGGTGATCCAGTTCCCGCTTCATGTCGGTGTTGAGCAGACTGGTGTACCCCTCGCGACCACCCCAGAAGACGTATCCGCCGCCGCCCAGCTGGTGGGTCACATCCATCGCCTTTCGCACCTGGGCACCGGCGTGGGCGAAGACATCGATCAAGCAGCTGGTTGCCGCGCCGTGCATGTAGCGCGGATGGACGAAGAGGCAGGCGGTCCCCCAGAGCAGCTTCTTGCCGGTCCGGGACTGCTGCGCAGCGAGCTCCTCGACGACCGAATCGAGATTTCTCTCACTCTCGGCGATGTCATCGCCTTCCGGAGCGACATCGCGATCATGGAAGCAGTAGTGGTCGATGGAACACTTCTCCAGGAACTCGAAGAAGGCGCGAACCCTGGTCCGGGCGTTCTCGACCGAATCGCTTCCATCGTCCCAAGGCATGCACGCCGTGCCGACCCCGAAGGGATCCGCCAGCGGGTTCCGCATCGTGTGCCAGTAGGCGCTGGCGAAACGAAGCTGTTCGTGCATCGGACGACCTTCGACCAGCTTGTCTCGGTCGTAGCGACGGAAGAGAAGTTCACCGGATGCTTCCGGTCCGGCATGCCGGATCGGATCGATCCCTGGGAAGAATTCACTCACTGGATCGACTCCTGTTCACGATCGATCGCAAGAACATTCAGGATGAGTTCCTCTTCGCCCTCCCGGCCGATCTGACACATGCCGGTCTCCCCCGCCTTCACGAGTATCCGTGGGTTCGCAAGGATCCCGTCATCCTCCTCGACCATGACGTCGAAGAGGTACTGCTCATGATTCTCCATGGGCTCGACCTTGATCGACACCGAGATCGTTCTGTTGGTCGAGGCACAACTCGCCAGGAGCACGAGGGCGAGCAGGAGAGAGGATCGAATCATGACGGGGATTCCTTGTTCACCTCGAGTCCGACCGTCACCGAAACCATGTCGCCAAGCGACTTGCTCTCGACACCGTAATTGATGCCGAATTCGGAACGCTTGATCTTGAAGGTCGCCTCGAAACCAGCCTTCATGCCACGACCCATGTCCGATGCCCCCCAGTAGGTGACCCGAGCAGTGATCGGCCTGGTCGTCCCCCGGATGCTCAACTCACCCGTGACATCCCACGCCATGGCAGGGTCGTCGGAACGCTTGGTGGTCGGGACGAGCTTTGCGGAGGAACTCTTGAAGCCCATCTGGGGGAACTCCTTGGCATCGAAGAAGTCCGGAGCCTTGAGATGCTTGTCGAGACCGGGATGACCGCTGTCGACGCTGTCGACATCGATGCCGATGTCCATGGCGAGCGAGCCGGGATCCGCGGGGTCGAAGGTGATGGTGCCGGCGACATCATTGAACCGGCCCCAGAAGAAGCCGGCACCCATGTGCCTGACCCGGAAAAGGGCGCAGGAATGCACGGTGTCGACCTTCCAGGCTGAAGCGGTGGCATCAGTGGATGACTGGAGTGACACGCCTGACGCGATGGTCGTTCGAGAAGAGGCAAGGAAGGCCCCGCTGACCGCGAGAACGATGACACCCAAACCACAGATTCCGGAAAGCACTGACTGTCTCATTGAATACTCCACACTTGTTGCGACTTGACCACCGTGCATCACCTTCGTGGAACACGTACCGATTCAATTCTTCTTTGATTCCTCTTTGCCTTCGCCCTTGCTCGATTCCGCGTCCTGTGCGGCCTTCATGAGCAGTCGGGTCCGGGCCATGACCGTCCGCTCCAGACGGGGATTCGGTCCGATGTAGACGTGAGCGACCTTCCCCTGCTTGTCGACCAGAACGACGGATGCCATACCTTCGAGGTCGAATGCCTCGACGACGACCCCACCGGGATCGATCATCGAACCAGAGAAGGCCGGATTGAATTCGGTCATCCAGGCGGCGTCATCGGCATCCGAACCTCCACCGATGACGATGACCGACACCGAGTCCCCCAGGGTCTTCAAGGACTTGATGAGACTGGGCAGCCCGGTACGGGAGAACTTGTCGTCCTTCGCCCAGAAGATGATCGCTGCAGGGCGGTCGCCACGGATCTCGGAGAGCTTCGTTCGCTCGCCGTCGATCGAGAACAGTTCGACCTCGGGTACCACTGATTTCAGCGCAGGGCCATCCGGCTTCTTCAACGGTCCCCTCCGGTCGGGGCCGACCAACAGCCCGGGTCCCTTGGTATCAGAAGCGGTGGCGAGCGTTTCCTTCTCACCACCGCTCTCGAGGGTGAGTGAATCGTAGCCATCCTCCGGACCACCCTTCGCACTTTCATGCATCGTGGCCATCTGGATGTACCCCTCGGGAACGATGGTCTCCTCGTCCCATCCCTCGTTGTCGGGTGGGACCATCGACCAGGCCTTGAAATCAACCCGGATCTTCGGACCAGTCACCTTCGCGCCTTCCGGGAGATACCTGGGAAGTGCTGCGATCGGGGAATTCTCGTAACGGACGACCCAGTACGGACTGTTCGCTCGAACCCAGACCTTGGAGCCCTTTTCATTGAGGACGAGTTCGTCGCAGAGGACACCGTCGATCTCGGTCTGGCCGGCGAAACGGATCAGGCCCGGTTCGACATCGAGGTGAAGGATGTTCTCGATGGGGTTCTCGGAGAGCAGTGCGAGGAACGTCTCCACCGGCACGTTCGGAGCGGACCGGTTGCCTACCCTGGCATGAAGTCCCTGGAAGTCCGCCGAGGCATCCGAGAGCATGAACATCCGCCGACGAATCGATATCTCGAAGAGGGTGGAACCATTGCTCACGAACTGATTGGTGGGGAAGTAGCCATGCGGTTCGATCGCGAAGATCACCAGCCGGTTCGGTCGGACTGCAACCGCGCGCATTCCCACCTTGTCGTCGACGGTCCCTTCCCCCAGCTTGACCGAGACCTCAGCGGTGCAGGACACGGTGGGAAGCCCTCGATAGAAGGCATCGACACGTTTGATGACATTCTTCGCCGGCTCGTCCGAGACCGGAAGCGCATCCTGGGCGCATGCGGGCCCTGCAATGGCGAAGATTGCCGTGAGTGCGGCGAGAAGTCCTGCAATGACATGATTGATTCGCATCTGTCGGGGCTCCATCCTGGTTCGATTGCCTTGGTCCTGCATGGTACATGGTGACCGGGAGCAGGATGCGACCTTGATCACCAGTCATCTGCTGCCAGGAGTCGCTCGGCGGCAAGCAGCTCCGTCTTCTCGGGCCAGCATTCGAGCCCGATGGGCTTGTCATACCCGAGTTCCTTGAGCTCCCGGAAGACTCGGGAGTAGTTGATCTCGCCAGTGCCGGGTTCACGACGACCGGGGGTGTCGGCGATCTGGATGTAACCGATCTCATCGAACCCCCCACGGATCCTGTTGCAGAGATCGCCTTCAGTGATCTGGAGGTGGTAGATGTCCCAGTTGATCTTGACCCAGGGCGAATCCACCCGACGACAGATCTCGATGGCCGGATCACTTCCGTAGAGGCAGTGCCCCTTGTGATCGACACGAATGTTCATGGGTTCGAGGATCAGCATCACCCGTGCATCAGCAACCAGGTCGGTGACCCGTTCAAGACCAGTGACGATGTTGTCGTGCATCTGCTCCTGGGTCATGCCGGGTTGGTCATTGCCACCGACCACGGTCAGCATCGTCGCCCCAAGTTCATGTGCGGCACCGCAACTGGCCTCGATCGCTCGCTCGAACTCATCGTGATTCGCAGGATCGTTCAGCCCCGGAACGAAACCCCATCCGATGAACTGGGCGACCTTGACTCCTGTGTCCGAACAGGCCTTCCTGATCGCCTCGAGGTCCCTCCCCTGCCATCCCCAGAACTCGACCCATTCGAATCCGAGGTCCGCTGCCGCCCGGATGCGATCAGTGAACGGCAACGATCGAAACCACATCTCGATGTTCACAGCGAAGGTGGAATTCGGGGTCCTGCCCGGCAGTCGGGATTCCGGTGCTTCGACGGCTTCTTCCTGGGCCCCGCCAAGAGCCTTCGAGCCCGTCGCACCAAGCGCATTCGATGTGGCGGCAGCAGCCCCCCCGGCGAGCAGGAATCCACGCCGGTCAAGCAGTGAGGAAGGTGATTGATCGGTCCGGGCGTGACTCTGATGATCCATGGGATGCCTCCAATCAGGGGGTTTATGCCTTCTGCAGGGCCCAAGAATAGCTCCTTGGCTGCATCTGGGCGGAATCCGGAAATTCGCAGAACCGCTCGTTGACCCTGTCCGAAATGAGGAATAAGGTTTCACGCCATGACCCAGAGAACCATGCATCTTGCCCCGACCACCATTTCCTGTGTCTGCACCGTCAGGCACAGGCCGGTGTCGTTGTTGATGCAGAGGACCCCCTGAACCCACTCAGGAAGAACCAAGCACCACCACGACGCCGGCAGAGACTGCCGGCGTCTTTTTTCATGTCCACAGCCAGTCAAAAGGACTGGCGCAACCAGGAAAGACCCATGAGTCGCTTCAGCATCGACGAGACGTACCCCGATCCCCAACCTGAAAATGCAGGAACCGGCCTGATCGCCTCGGTGACGATCAACCCGGAACGCCCTTTCATTGCCGCGGCGTCCGCACTTGCCGCTCACATGGCCGGATCCGATCTCATCCTCGCCCGTGCTGCTGCAAGGCCCGAGTCGGCAACCGACATGATCCGTGATCTCCTCGAGTCCGCGCGAGTGCCACTCGCAGTCGACCTGGGCTGTTCCGGCGTACTGAATGCGATCGCCCTGAAGGAAGCCGGAGCCGATGCCGTGGTCATCTCATGCGAAGCGATCCTGAATCCCGGGCTCGTCACCGAGATCACCGAGGCAATCGGTGCCTCCTCATCCTTCTTTCAGGTTGATTGCCGGGCGCTCGGACCCGAGCAGACGGACGTGATCGACTGTTCGGGGCGAGGCATCGGTATCGACTGCACAAGCTGGCTCAAGCGTCTCGAGTCCCTTGGTGCCAGGAACGTCATCCTGAGACCCCGTTCCTGCACGCCCTCGGAGGCACTCCTGCCGGTCTTTGCAGCGACCGGACTCGATGTCCACATCGAGCGCCCCGGATGGGGACTTGCCCTCGCCCGTGCACTCGGAGCGAAGGGACTCGTCACGGAGGGCGCACTCGGTTGCAGGGAACAACTTGAGTGGCTGAAGACAGGCGTGATGGAAGAAGCGTCCATCGGAGGATCATCATGAGTGAACGAAGACCCGCGACAAGCACATCGCGCCGAAGACCGACGGTCCAACTTCGTCGCAGGACGCCACCCAGGGCACAGGTGATCGGAACGGTGAAGCCACGATGGAACCCATGACGTGTGATGTGAGTGAGGTCAGGTCAGGGTGACAAGGCCGTTGGGCCCCTCGATCGATGCCATGATCAGGGGAACCTCGCCTTGCTCGACGACCACTGGAACCTCGAGAGCCCCAAGGAAGGCGGTGAGTGCGCCTGGATCAGGATGCTGGAGTCGAAAATCGACCAACCGACAACCTGCAGGCGCACTTGCCGCGGGGTGGGGTGAGTGACCCCAATCAATCAGTATGGGTGCCAGGCCATCGAAATGGCGTGCATGAGGATCGGTCAGGGTCCAGCTCAATTCCCGACCGTCAGGAAGCGAGCGCCTCCCGTTGATGGGCGCACCAAGTGGATGCCCCATGGCATCAGCCACTGACAGCGCGGCTGGAATGTCACGATGGACGGCCACCCATCCGTTGATGAGACCCGATCCCGGCTTCGTGAAGACGGCAGGCCGATCAGCAGACTCCAGCAGGCTCTCTGGATCAGGCGCTATGACCTCGAGGTAGGTGGAACCACCGAGTCCGAGCAGGGCATTGTGCGTCCCCCAATCGGGATGTCGCCCCCCAGGACCAGGGCCGCAACCGAGCAAACCGCGGATGGACCGCACACCTTGATCAAGATCGTTTGATGCAACAACCAGATGGTCGACGACATCGAATGGTTCGACGTCTCTCCCATCCACCGGCATGCTCATCATTGGGACGATTCGGTCTGCTTGGAATCGGGGGAGGCATCACGAGAGACCGCATCCACATGGTCACCCCAGTTGGTGTCAAGTGAATGAGGCACGTCGAGGAGATCCAGGATGCGCGCAACCATGTAATCAATGAGATCGGAGATGCCCGATGGCGCGAGATAGAAACCGGGATTCAACGGGGCGATGATGCCGCCCGAGCGGGTCACGGTGGCCATGTTCTCGATCTCGATCAGACTCAGCGGGGTCTCACGATGGCAGAGGATGAGTCGCCTCCGCTCCTTCAATGCGCAAGCGGCAGCACGCTGAATCAGGTTCTCGGTCATCCCACTGGCAATCCGGCCGAGGGTGTTCGCGGAACAGGGCAGGATGACCATGCCGTCATGCCGGAATGAGCCGCTGCCGGGCGCAGCACCGACATCCTTGTCATTGTGCATCCTGACTCGATCAGCATGACCACGAGTGAGTACATCGAGGTCCAGAGAACTCATGCCGAGTTCGTCCTTGAGCAGGCGTCTGCCCCAGGGCGTGATGATGAGATGAATTTCAGCGCCTGAGCTGCCAAGCAGTTCAAGCAGCCGCGGAGCATAAGCTGCTCCGCTCGCCCCGGTGATGCCGACCACGAAACTGCGACTGCTCATGACCCGGCGCCGGATCCCTCTGTGTCACCCGCAGACTGGGTGTCGGTACCGGAGGAGTCTTCGGCAGGCGTGAGGAACCTGGGGTTGTTGCAGACGGGTGTCTGGAGTTCAACGTACCAACGCTGGACATGGGTCACCCTGAAGGGCTCGATGTTCCTTCGCTCCATCGAGGTCGTCACAAGGACCGCCGTACCGTCATTCCAGTAGCCGATGTCGGTGAACGCCTTGGTGTTGCTGATGCCGTAGCGCTCGAGATCCCAGACAACGGTGTCACCCGGCTCCATGGGCCGGGCATCGGGGCCGATTCGACGCTGTACGTCGTCCCATGCCATCTGGCTGATACCCGCCGGGAGGTTGAAGACCAGGGGCGATTCGGGAGCGACCCTGGCATGAGCCTGACGCAAACCGGTCGCCATCACCTCGGGACCCGGTGCAATCCAGGGATAGGTCCTGAGACCGATGCCATCCGGGGGATAGGTCGAGAAGCTTGAGCATGCACCGAGCAGCGGAAGCATGATCAGCAATGAAGCTGCGAGGACATGCTGTCGAAGATTGTGTCGTCTGGCCATCTCAAGAGCTCCTGGCAATGTCTCGAGCGGACTATTCCTCTGCCTTGACGATCTGCCAATATTCCAGCTCGACCGGCGCCTGCCGGCCGAAGATCGTGACGAGGACGCGAACAAGACCCTTCTCGGGAATGATGTCGTCGACGGTGCCTTCGTAGTTCTCGAAGGGACCTTCCTTGATCGTGACGTTGTCGCCGGGCTCGAACTCCATCTTGACCTGAGGGGTTTCCTCGGGGCGACGGGAGTCGAAGAGCATCTTCTCGACCTCGTTCGGTCCCATCGGGGTCGGTCGACCTGCGGTACCCACGAAATCGCCGACTCCCGTGGTTTCCTTGATCAGGAAGAAGACATCCTGGGGAATGCGGCCGTCAGGTTCGAGACGCATCTCGACGAACACGTAACCGGGATAGAGCTTGGTCTCGGTGATCCGCTGCTTTCGCCCCTTGAGGGTCTTGGTCTTCTCGGTCGGCACCATGATGCGGCCGACAAGATCCTCCATGCCCTCGATCTGGACCTTACGAAGCAGGGTCTCTCGAACCGGCCCTTCCTTGTTGCTTGCGACACGAAGGACGAACCAGTCCATGCCCGGTCGGTACATCGGAAGATCGGATGCGGGATCGAACTCACCAGCTTCTTCCGTCGGGAGATCGGCCTTCTCGGCTTCGACCGCCATGCGGATCGTGGCGACACCCAGTGACTTCAGGCTCGCACCCTTCGCATGTGCTGCGGCATCACGTCCGGTGGAAAGTCGCTTCTTGGGGGCCTCAGCCTCGGAGGCTTGCGGCTCAGTCGCCGCTTCCGCGGACTCCTCCGGCGTACCGGTGGAGGCGGATTCCTCGGGCATGGCGTTGGAATCGGGCTGGACGGTGCCGTCGCCGTCGATTCCGGGTTGTTCGTCAGTAGGGTTCATCGCCTGTGCGAACTCCATGGGTTGTCACTCAGACCGTCGGTTCAAGAACATCGATAAGCGTGAAGAACCAGGCAAAGACCAGATCGAAAGCCGCACACAGCAGCGCGATCATGAAGGAGATGACCAGCACGATGAATGTGGAACCGATCACCTCACGCCGAGTCGACCAGTTGACCTTCTTCATCTCGCCTTCGGTCGCGACCAGGAAATCGACCGTCTTGGGTCGTCGCCCGATCAGCCAGTAACCGATCAAACCGAAGACGGTGAGAACGATGACGGCTGCGCCGGCACTCGCGTAGACGGAGGGGAATCCGAAATCGACGCCTGAGAACTGGCGAGAGACCCACCATGCTCCCATCGCGATCAAAGCCGCGTAGGCGATGGTCGTGCAGAGCCGTGTGTAGTAGCCCTGACCCTTCTTGTAGATGCCCAACGCCATTGCCGGACGCTCCTTCTGGTCGTTCATGGGTGGCCCTCAGCGACCAACCCGTTCTTCTGCAAGGCCCGCAGGATCCGTCGCGGGCCGCTTCGCCGTCTGCTTCAAACCCGGTGGTTCTCCGGGGCTGGCTGGCAGCCGGACTTGAATCACGCCGGGAGTGACTCGAACACTCAACCTGCGGATTTGGAATCCGCTGCTCTGCCAATTGAGCTACCGGCGTCCATGCGCTCCGAGGAGCGCAGATATCGAGGCGATCACTTCCGCTTGATCTTGTGGAGCGTGTGCTTCCTGAGGCGCGGGCTGTACTTCTTGAAGCCACCCTTCACCTTTTCAGGAATGCCACCCTTCACGCGGATATTCGTCCGGTAGTTGAGATCACCGGATTCCGAGCACTGAAGCCAGACGTACTCGCGATCCATGGCTCTTTTTGCCATCGCACCGCTCCGTTTCACAAGCGGGTCTTGCCCGCGTCTCACCCTGGGGTGACCAGGGCTTGATGACCCCTGATGGGGCCGGAAAACCATCCTGCCAGCGTGGTGTGCGCTGGCAGGATGGGACTATTCAACGATCAGCTGGTGACCTTCGAAACGACGCCGGAGCCGACCGTACGGCCGCCTTCACGGACAGCGAAACGAACGCCTTCTTCCATGGCGACGCCCTTGCCTTCAAGGTCGACCTTCACGGAGACGTTGTCACCAGGCATGCACATCTCGGCGCCGCCCTGCAGTTCGACCTTGCCCGTGATGTCCGTCGTTCGGAAGTAGAACTGCGGCTTGTACCCGGTGAAGAACGGCGTGTGACGGCCACCTTCATCCTTGGTCAGCACGTAGATCTCACCTTCGAAGCCGGTGTGGGGGCTGATGGAACCGGGCTTGCAGAGAACCTGACCACGCTGGATCTCGTCCTTTTCAACACCACGGAGGAGGCAACCGACGTTGTCGCCGGCCTGACCTTCGTCGAGGGTCTTCTGGAACATCTCGACACCAGTGATGGTGGTCTTCATCGCATCGGGGCGGAGTCCGACGATCTCGGCGGCATCGCCGACCTTGATCACGCCACGCTCGATACGACCGGTGGCGACGGTACCGCGGCCCTTGATCGAGAACACGTCCTCGATCGACATGAGGAACGGCTTGTCGACCTCTCGCTCGGGCTCGGGGATGTAGCTGTCGAGCGCGTCCATCAGTTCACCGATGCAGGCGTTCTTGCTGTCATCATCCGGAGCGGAAAGCGCCGGGAAGGCGGCACCACGGATGACCGGGGTGTCGTCGCCGGGGAAGTCGTACTTGTCGAGAAGCTCGCGAACTTCCATCTCGACCAGCTCGAGGAGCTCCTCGTCGTCGACGAGGTCGCACTTGTTGAGGAAGACCACGATCTTGGGCACACCGACCTGACGAGCAAGCAGGATGTGCTCACGAGTCTGGGGCATGGGGCCGTCCGAAGCGGAGACGACGAGGATTGCCCCGTCCATCTGCGCCGCGCCGGTGATCATGTTCTTCACGTAGTCCGCGTGACCCGGGCAGTCAACGTGGGCGTAGTGGCGGTTCGGTGACTCATACTCGACGTGACTGGTTGCAATGGTCAGAATCTTCGTTGGGTCACGACGACCTTCAGATTCCGATGCCTTTGCAACATCGTCGTACGAGGTGAAGTCTGCCAGGCCCTTAGCAGCCTGGACCGCGGTGATTGCCGCAGTGAGCGTCGTCTTTCCATGGTCGACGTGACCAATGGTGCCGACGTTTACGTGCGGTTTTGTCCTGTTAAAAACTTCCTTGGCCATCGGATGGAAACTCCACAGACGCTGCGTTGACCTCTGCTCGCACGAGTGAGGCCGGATGATTGAACTGGATCGGCAAGCCGTACGTTCGACTCACTTCTCCAACAGTAGTGCGGGCCGTAGAAAGGAACCCGCGGGAAGCCACCAACGGGACTTGAACCCGTGACCTCACCCTTACCAAGGGTGTGCTCTACCACTGAGCTACGGTGGCCATACGCCGGGCACGCCCGAGTAAAAACCGCCCCAATGGGGCGGATGGAAGATGGTACTGGTTTCACCCACGGAAGCAAGTCCGACCAGACCGGCTGGACCGCCTGATGAGCGACTGTACACCGTCAGAAAACGGGTCTGGAGCAACGAATCGAGGCCTACCCAGGCCATCTGGGCCATGAATGACCCCTTCAACACCTGCAGGAGGGGGTACTATCAGAACCTCAAACATTCGTTTGATTTTCGGCCTTCAGCAAGAGGGAAACAGGCGTACTGAAAAAATCCGCAAGAGAGGCCCTGGAGCGGTGTCGGGAGCCGTTTTCCTAGAGCTCGTCGACCCGGATGTTCCGAATGTCCTTGAGGTCGGTGAAGACGTCCCACTGGCCTTCCGTCTGGATATGCCCATCGAGGAAGAGCATCAGGCAGGATTCACCGGGGTACCGGAAATCGACCTGGCCCTCGGTGGGCTCCTCACCACCACCGCCAGCAGGGTCCGGACTGCCGAATCCCTCAGCCGTCGGCTCGATCACTTCCCCGTACCAGGAGTCGACGAGATACACGGTCTGGCTCGGACGACGGACCTCCGCGGTGGTTCTCCAGTCGCCGAACTCGTTGGTGTACTGGCCATCGGAATCGGATTGCGGACGAGCATCGAACAGGAGATTCGCCGCGAAGTAACCGGGGTCGCTCTCTTCGCTTCGTTGGGCGCCTGTCCCGAACGGAAGTGCTTCGGTGCCTCCGGGAGTCCGCGTCATGCCGACAGTGGAGCGGAAGATGTCGTTGCGGGCGTACCCGTCATAGTCGTAGTAGACGCGATCGGGTGAGTCGTACATGTAGCCATAGGGCGTTCCGGAGGACGGGGCGCCGATGGCCGGAGCCGGACCGAATTCAGCGTAGGTCCACAGGAGGTCGGACCAGGTCCCGTAGCCGGCTCGCGTCCCGAGCTCGGTGAGCGGCATGGAGGATCCGGGAGGATCCAGGGAACGAACCTTCGAAGGGAACGTGTTGCCGGAGTAGTCGAACGCGGCGGGGACGATGGTCTCCCGGTTGTCGTTCGTGTATTCCTGCATCAGCTGGTAGATCTGCCGCATGTTGTTCTGGCTGCTCGCCCAGCGCGCATTCGCCGCACCGAGGTTGAGCGCAGGGAGCAGGATGCCCAGCAGAAGAACGATGATCCCGACCACCGCGATGATCTCGACCACGGTCATGCCGCGGTGACGGGACCTGATGGGGAGGTTCGAGGATGGGCTTGTCTGGTTCATCTTGAAGAAGACCCTCTGTGAGAAGTGTTCGTGGTCCCCGAAGAGACGGCGTCCCTGGATGTGTCTACGTGAAGAAAACGAGGACTCTGCACGCGTCGACACCCTCCTAAAGGATACCCCTCTCGGGCCGGTTCAGTTCCCGCGGATCGCATGGTTGGGCCCGACTGACGGGGTTTCAGCCATGCCGGGGGCTCCAGACCGGTGTGCCGATGCCTTTCGGAAGGATACCGGTCTCAACCCATGTTCATGGTCATCAGGAACTCGCCGTTCGACTTGGACTTGGAGAGGCGGCTCTGGAGCAGCTCCATCGCCTCGACGACGTTCATGTCGGCGACGACCTTCCTCAATCGAACGATCAGCTCGTGTTCCTTCGGATCCAGCAGCAACTCCTCGCGACGAGTACCGCTTGCAGGGATGTTGATCGCAGGCCAGACCCGCTTCTCGACCAACTTGCGATCAAGGTGCAGTTCGGAGTTACCCGTGCCCTTGAACTCCTCGAAGATGACCTCGTCACTACGCGCATTCGTATCGACCAGAGCGGTGCCGAGAATCGTCAGGGAACCACCATCCTCGATGTTTCGTGCGGATCCGAAGAACTTCTTCGGTGGAATCAGCGCCTTGGGATTGATGCCGCCGGAGGTGACGGCGCCACCGGAACCCATCGCCGCCTGGTAACCGCGCGCAAGTCGGGTGATCGAATCAAGCAGGATCACGACATGCTCGCCAAGCTCGACGAGACGACGCGCCTTCTCGATCAGCATCTCGGCGACCTGGATGTGCCGATGCGGCTCCTCGTCGAAGGTGCTCGCGACGACCTCGACCGAATCCGCGGTGTTGCGGCGGAAGTCAGTGACCTCCTCGGGACGTTCGTCGACGAGCAGGACCATGACATGAACGTCGGGATGGTTCTTCGAGATCGCCTGGGTGATCTGCTGAAGGATCACGGTCTTGCCGGTTCGTGGTGGTGCGACGATGAGCGCACGCTGACCGAAACCAAGGGGAGTGACCATGTCGATGACCCGGGTCTCGAGCTTGTCGGGTTCACCGAGGACCTCGAGCTGGATGCGCTTGTTCGGATGCAGGGGCGTGAGGTTCTCGAAGGCGGGGAGATCATGGATCTTCTTGGGATCGCGACCGCCGACCTCCTCGACGCGGAGCAGGGCGAAATACGTCTCGGCTTCCTTGGGAGGCCGGATGACACCCTTGACGACATGCCCCTTTCGAAGTCCGAATCGACGGATCTGTGCCGGACTCACGTACACGTCGTCCGCGCATGGCATGTAGGAATACTCGGGACTCCGAAGGAAACCGAATCCGTCGGGCATCACTTCGAGGGTGCCTTCGGCCATCATCAGGCCGTGCTTCTCGGCTCTCGCCTTGAGGATCTCGAAGACCAGCTTCTGCTTCGCCATGGTCTGCGGATCGGAGATCTTCTCCTTCTTCGCGATCTTGACGAGCTTGTCGGTCGTCATCTTCTGAAGGGTGGCGAGGTTGTAGTCGTCGTTCTTGGCGAACTCGTACTTGCCCTTCGTCTTCTTCTCGAGCTCCCGAAGCTCCTCCTCGAGCTGCTCGTCGGTGGGAACGGAACCCGGTGGGAGGGCGATCGTGGGAGCGCCGCCGCCGCCGCCGCCACCACCACCACTTTTCCTTCGGCCTCGACGTCGCTTGCTGGTACTCATCGTTCGGGGGTGCTCCTTGTCGAAAGAGCCCGACTGTGAAATTGAGGGTGGGTCCCTGTCTCCCTGACACGCAACGAAGCGTGGAGGGTGGGCGACCCCTTGAACGGGCATCGCCTCTGAAGTCAGCCTGCGGATTGCATTCGACTGGACGTGATCGAGCCTGGCTCGTGTGCCTTCCGGTCAGGCAGGCAACGATGACTCGCGTCCGAATCGGGATCGATGTCCCGGTTCGAGAATGATTATCAGGGAGAGTCAGCTGCTGGTCAAGCTCTTCCGCCTGACCCGCCCCGAACCCTTGAGAGGATCGATCGAACCTGCTCTTCCAGCTCGGCGAGGCTGCCGGTGTTCGTGATGAGCTCGTCCGCCCTCGACCGTTTCTCCTCCAGGGACACCTGAGCCGCCTCGCGACGGGCCAGTTCCTCCGCATCCCAACCCCTCGTGGAGTCCACCCTGGACAGACGGACCTCGATCGGGCACTCGATGAAGACGAGATGGTCGCATTCCTCATCGAGATTCGCCTCGAGGATCAGGGGTGCGTCGACCAGAAGAGCCGTTGCGTCTTCGGGAGCCGCCTCGAAGCGTTCCTTCCTGAGCATGGACACCCGTGGATGCACGACCGATTCCAGCCACGCACGTTCCGCAGGATCATCGAAGACGATACGACCGATCTCCCGTCGATCGGGCGTGCCGTCGGGGCGGACCACGCCATCACCCCAGCGTTCCCGCAGGGCTTCCACCACCTCGGTTTCCGAGAGGACCTGGTGCGCATCGGCATCGGCATCGGCGACGACACAGCCGAGGTCCTTGAAGACGCGGGCCACGGTGCTCTTGCCGGAACCGATTCCGCCAAGCAGTCCGATGACCGGCGGACCGCTCATTCCACCACCCTGGACCAGGTGGTCCCTTCCGGACCATCCTTGATCATCACGCCGAGATCCGCGATCTCATCCCGAATCCGATCGGCTGCCCCCCAGTCCTTGTCGGCACGAGCCTGTTCCCGAGCGGCGATCAACGCCTCAACCTGCGCGCCAAGCTCATCGTCGCCATCACTCGAGACTTCATTTCGGTCCAGGACCCCGAGCACTGAATCCATCCTGCGAAGCGCCGCAAGCTCACGTTGGGGATCACCCACGAGATCGCCTTCGGCAGGATGACGACCGACCGCCTCGCTGAGCACGCCGATCGCACCCTGAACGTTCAGGTCGTCGGCGAGCGCCCGCGTGAATCCCTCGAGTGCCTGCTCCATGGGTCCTGCTTCCGCATCGGAGCGGGGTTCCGCCCGGGCAAGCCGCTCCGCAAGCCGGCACCAGCGATCAACCTGACGCTGGCAGTCGCGGAGGCCCTGCATGGTGAAGTTGGCATTCTGTCGATAGTGCGTCCGGATCAGTTCAAGCCGAAGCGCGGCAGGGCTCGCACCCTTCTCGAGCATGTCGCGAACGGTGAAGAAGTTGCCCTTGCTCTTGGACATCTTCTCGCCCTCGACGATGAGGTGACGCGTGTGGAACCAGTAACGGGAGAAGGCCTGCGCGCCCGTGGAACACCTGCTCTGGGCGATTTCGCATTCATGGTGGGGGAAGATGTTGTCCTCACCACCGGAGTGCAGGTCGATCTGGCCATCCACGCCGAGAAGCGACTCCGCCATGGCGGAGCACTCGAGGTGCCAGCCGGGATAGCCCTCGCCCCAGGGACTCGGCCAGCGCATCAGGTGCGACTCATCCGGCTTCCAAAGCATGAAGTCGGCAGGTGATCGCTTGAACATCTGGTGCTCCTCCGCGATCCGCCCACCCTCGCCTTCACGCAGGGCCTCCACCGTGTTGCCGCTCAGCTTGCCGTACTCGGGAAAACTCGCGACATCGAAGTAGACGACACCATCATCGGCGACGTAGGCATGACCGCGATCGACAAGGTTTTCCACCAAGGCGATCATCTCACCCACGTAGCGTGTCGGTCGCGGCAGTCGTTCGGGATGCTCGTCGGCCTCGAGCGCGACCCGCAGGCCGAGCAGCCTGGCATCTTCAAGGAACGCATCCGCATAGAAGTCCGCGATGGCGAGCGGATCACCGGGGTCGACGTCGGATCCCTCCGGCAGTGCTCCGGACTTCTTCGCCTCCAGGAGGCGCCTCGAGGCGACCTCCATCTTGTCCTCTCCCCCGCCATCCGCATTCTCATCGTCGGTCATGTGCCCGACATCGGTGATGTTCATCACGTGGATCACGTCATGCCCCAGGAGCTCGAGCACCCGACGCAGCACGTCGGCATTCAGGAACGAACGGAAATTCCCGATGTGTGCATAGTCGTAGACGGTGGGCCCGCAGGTGTAGAAGGTCACGGGACCGGCACCACCTGCGAGGGGCTCGAAGGGTTCGGTCGTACGAGAGATGGTGTTGTAGAGTCGAAGGGTCATGTCGATCTGGTCACGTTTTCGGGGTATGGACTGCGCCTATGGTACCTTGGAGAACGTACCGTTCCCCATCTCCTCGAGGGAGGCCCCGAATGGGTGGCAATGCTCGCCTCAAACAAGTCGCTCCGCAGGACAACCCCTACCAGTCGCCCTGGTCCCTCACCACCAAGGTGATGCGCGTGATGTTCAGCATGGTCTGGGTGCTGACCTGCCGGTTCACGCCGAATCCGCTGAATCGATGGCGCCTGTTCATCCTTCGCCTGTTCGGCACCAGGATCTCCGGGCGACCCTATGTCGCACCCAGCGCCAGGATCTCGACCCCCTGGAACGTGACCCTCGAGGACCGGGCCGCGATCGGGCCGGGTGCGGAGGTGTACGCACTGGGCGAGATCATCCTCAGGGAACGCTCGACGGTCTCTCAGCACTGCTATCTCTGCACCGGAAGCCACGACATCAGCCAGGTGGAACTCCCCCTCACGGTCGGAACGGTCGAGATCGGCGTGGATGCACTGCTCTTTGCACAGGTCTTCGTCGCACCCGGTGTGAAGATCGGGGATGGTGCCGTGATCGGATCTCGCAGTGTCGTCACCAAGGACATGCCGGCGTGGAAGATCTGCGTCGGGAACCCCTGCAAGCCGATCAAGGATCGCGAGTTCCCGAGAGCGCCAGGACAGGCATCAGCGACGGATTGACGCAAGGACCTCGGAACAACTGGTGAAATCCCAGTTGTCGAGCATCCAAAGAAACTTCTTGCGTGCCCCCTTGATGCCGAAGTAGCACTTGAACCTGCGAACCGGATTCATCTTGACATGCGGAGTGCCGAGTGCGAAGTCACGCGGATGCATGTACACCACGACCGGTCGTCCCGCAGCAGCACACTGGTCGAAACCTCTCCGGATGATCGATCGGGGAAACGGGCGGAAGAAGCCCCCTCCGGAGAAAGCAGTCGATTTCGGGCCGATGTCCATGATGCTCATGGGGAGTTCGGGCATCGTTCGTCCGCTGGGTGCGATGCGGGAGAGATGCGGATCCCGCGAACAGGGATAGCCGCCATGTTCCCGCGGGGTCGGGAACAGACTGGCGTCGTATTCGAATCCGAGGTCGAGGAGGGTGTCGATCGCCCACTCCGTCCCTGGAACGATCGAGAACGTCGGGGCTCGGAATCCGGGGCAGTGTTCGACGCCGGCCGCTCGAATCGCATCCAGTGAATCCTGGACATCCTTTCGGAACTCCTCGGGAGAGAGCGTGTCGACACGTCGATGCCAGAAGGAATGGCTGCCGATCTCGTGGCCGGCATCGTGGATGGCGCGAACAAGGTCGGGATAGCGCTCCGCGATCCAGCCGAGAACGAAGAAGGTGGCGGTGATATCACGTTCGGCGAGCGTCTCGAGGATCCACTCGGTCTCCCGTTCGACGATCGACGGGAAGTCGGCCCACTTCGAAGGATCGTCGAGGGACTCGATATCCACCATGTGGAACCAGTCCTCGATGTCGAAGGAGAGCGCGTTGATCGGAGAGGCGGATGACATCCGTGATCGACCCTCGGGTCAATGAGTGCTTCGCGGCTTCAGTTCCAGGACATCGTCACGCAATGGAATCCTGATTGGCCCGGAACCAGTCGATGGTGGTCCTGAGCCCGTCTTCGAACCCCACCTTGGCCTCCCAGCCCAGCATCGCCTTGGCACGATCCGTATCAAGACACCGCCGGGGTTGCCCGTCGGGCTTGGTGGAATCCCACCTGATCTCACCCTTGAACTCGGTCAAACGGGCGATCAATTCGACCAGATCCTTGATCGTGATCTCCATGCAGGTGCCCAGATTCACGGGGACCGGCTCATCCAGAACCTCCGTCGCTCGGATGATCCCCTCCGCAGCATCCTCGACATACAGGAACTCCCGACTTGCCGAGCCGGTGCCCCAACACTCGATGAAGGCGTCCCCACGATCCTGTGCTTCAACGCATTTCCTTATGAGAGCAGGAATTACGTGCGATGAGTGGAGGTCGAAGTTGTCTCTTGGCCCATACAAGTTGACCGGAAGGACGAACGCTCCTGGCAGTCCATACTGCTGCCGATAGCCCTCAAGCATCACCATGGCCGCCTTCTTGGCGATCCCATAGGGCGCATTGGTGACCTCTGGATAGCCGTTCCAGAGGTCATCTTCCTTGAACGGGACCGGAGTCAGGTTGGGATAGGCGCAGATCGTCCCGGTTTGGACGAATTTTTCGATGCCGTTGAGGCGAGCATGCTCGATCAGATGCAGCGCCATGGCCATGTTGGCATAGAAATACCGCCCTGGATTGTCCTGATTGGCCCCGATTCCGCCGACTTCCGCGGCAAGATGGATGACCACATCCGGCTTTCCATCGGCGTAGAAGCGCCTGACCCCGTCCTCGGTGGTCAGGTCATAGTCCTTCCGACGCGGCACGAAGACGTCGGAAACGCCCCTGCTGGCCAGTAATTCGAGAAGAGCGGCGCCCAGGAAGCCTGATCCACCGGTAACCGCCACGCGTTTCTTTGAAAGATCCACAGATGAACTCTCCTGAGAATTCCTGTTCGGAACCGTACCATCGAGAACCGATGACGGATACAGGAAGTTCACCTTCAAGATCCATCCAGACACAATGCACCCAGCAGGGGCCCAGCAGGAGCATCTCGCCAGAGGCGAATCGGAACTCATGAAAAAGGCACTCATCACCGGCATCACGGGGCAGGACGGCTCCTACCTTGCAGAGCTCCTCCTTGAGAAGGGCTACGAGGTCCACGGGATCATCCGAAGGGCTTCGACCTTCAACACCGACCGGATCGATCACATCTACCAGGACCCCCATGACAAGGGCACGAGGCTGAAGCTCCACTACGGGGACCTGACCGATGGCTCCCGCATGGCTTCCCTGGTCCGCGAGATCGCCCCGGATGAGATCTACAACCTGGGTGCACAGAGTCACGTGCGGGTGAGCTTCGACCAGCCGATCGACACCATGGACATCGTGGGCATGGGAACGGGCATGCTGCTCGAGGCGCTCCGCGACGGACAGCAGATCCTGGGCAAGCAGATCCGCTACTACCAGGCAAGCTCCTCGGAGATGTTCGGCAAGGTCCAGGAAGTGCCCCAGACCGAAAAGACCCCGTTCTACCCGCGCTCACCGTACGGCTGCGCGAAGGTGTTCGCACACTGGCTGACGATCAACTACCGGGAGTCGTACGACATCCACGCGAGCTGCGGCATCCTCTTCAATCACGAGAGTCCCCGCCGTGGCGAGACCTTCGTCACCAGGAAGATCACTCGTGCAGTGGGACGGATCAAGCTGGGCATGCAGGACAAGCTGTACCTCGGCAACCTGGATGCGCAGCGTGACTGGGGGTATGCCGGCGACTACGTCGATGCGATGTGGCGAATGGTCCAGCAGGACCAGCCCGACGACTACGTGGTCTCCACCGGGAAGATGATCTCGGTGCGCGAGTTCTGCAGGCTCTCCTTCGAACATCTCGGTCTGAACTACGAGGACTACATCGAGATCGATCCCCGCTACTTCAGGCCGGCGGAAGTCGAGCAGCTTCTCGGAGACTGCACGAAGGCGAAGGAGAAGCTGGGGTGGGAGGCGACGACCAGCGTCGAACAACTCGCCGCCATGATGGTGGATCAGGACCTCGAGATCGCACGTCGGGAGAAGACCCTTCGTGACGCAGGGCACGAACTTCCCGCATCCTCGGGGCACGACCAATAGTATGAATCAACCGGGCTCATGCCCCTTCAGACCGCATGACTCTCATGTTCGGGAGCATCAGGCGTGAAAGCCGAAGTTCATACTCCGATCGTCGGGTCATCGGTTCGAAAGAGGATTCATCGGTTGAGTTGTATGACCTGTTTCGGGGAGAGTCCAATGACGAGTCTGAAGGCCACCATCGGCCGTGCCGTGGGATGCACGCTGCCGCTCGCACTGACCCTGGGTCTGGCGGCAGGGAGCGACGATGTCGTTCGATCGAAGAACGTTGCGAAGTCGGGGGAGGGCGTACGAGCGAAGGGTGCGAAGCATCGCGTGACGGCTTCCAGGACCGGGCGGATGAAATCGGCGCCATCCAGCGGGAGGCAAGTCGTGCTTTCGACCGCCGCCATCGACGGCAAGGGCAAACCGGGGAAGACCGACCAGGACGATGATGGAGGGAAGACGAAGGACCCACCGAACCACGAGCAGCATCCATTGCGAGGCTGGTCATTGCTTCACGACGGCACCTTCGACCCGTACACGAATTCCGCATACTCGGTCCTCGGTTGCGACGAGGTCCTCAACATCGGACAGGGAGAGGACCCTCAGTCGTTCGAATCCGGGGTGATCGACATCGACGGCGTGCTCGGTCGACTCTCCGATCGATATCCGGACGGCATCCAGGGGTACGTGAGCCTGGACTGGGAGGATCCATTCTTCGACATCCTGCATGGCGGACCGACGAAGCCGAAGTTCGAAGAGACCATGGGGAACCTCGTGGAGTTCGTCCGGAGATTCAAGAGGGTCTTTCCGGAAGCGGTCGTGACTCACTACAACATCCCCTCGCTCCCCTTCTGGGGCACGACCGAGGATGGGCGGACCGCGGGCTGGAACGATCTCAGCGACGAATGCAGGGCGGAGTACTACGAAAGAGTCGAGGCGCTGAGGCCCGTGCTCGACGAACTGGACTGGTTCTGCCCACGCTACTACGACTTCATCCCGAGCCCGGAGCTGCCCGATGAATGGCGTGATCGGCACGTCGCCGCGGAGCTCGAACACCGGGCGGCGATCGTGCGCTGGCTTCGGAACTACGTGAAGACATCGGATCGTCCCGACAGGAAGATCATCCCGATCGGCAGGACCTCATGGACGGGTGGGGCATCGGGCTACGAGGAGTGGGTGCACAAGGACATTCCGGTCGATGAATTCATCCACGAGCAGCTGGACCCCGCCATGAAGAACGGAGCGGATGGGCTCATGCTCTGGGAGGGGTACGAGATGTGGATGCTCGGCTCGTTGTTCAGGCCACCCGACCAGATCAGTGACGAACTGCGGGAGGCCGCCCTGGCCTTCTTCAGGTCGATGGGTGTCCTCGACGCGAACGAGGTCCCGGACTGGAAGAGCGCGAGCCTGAAACGAGAATTCAGCAAGGCACTCGGAAACCGGCAGATCAGGTACGTCGCGGCGGTCGCAAGTCGGATGCGAAGCGGGGCACTTCCCCCTTCAACATCCCCGGCGGTGGAGAGCGATGCAGAGAAGGCCGCGGAAGACGCGAAGGCCGAGGAGAGGAACCGAATCCGCGTCAAACCAAGGACGAGGCCGATGATGATGCGTCTGACCGAACGGGTGAACTCGAGAGGTTCGCGTTGACCGTCTGAAGAGTCAACCGCTCACGAGGTTCTCGTCCTCGTGGTCGTGTCCATCCTCGTCCCAGGCGTCTTCGTCATCGACCTCCTCGAACTCATCGTACTCATCCTCACGCTGCTCCTGCATCTTCAGCTCGTACCAGTACACGCGTGCCACCACCATGTACCACATGAACACGAAGCCGGGATCGTGGACCGTTCCCTGCTTCAAGGAGATCAGGAAGACGAATGCCGAAACCGAGCCGAGCAGCGCGATCGCGGGACGCATCTCATCGTCGTCACGGTAGATCCTGAAGAGACCGATGAGGGCGCGAACCGTGAAGTAGAGGATCAGGACGTACACGGTCGCACCGATCAGTCCCAGTTCCGTGAGCGCCTCGATCAGGTGATTGTGAGGATAGGAGTCGACCAGTCCGGTGGTGGTGAACGCGCCGGCTCCTCGACCGAAGATCCACGCGAAGGGATCCGACATCCATGGGGCGAGCGCAGTCGAGGCGATCCTGTATCGGGTCATGACGCCGTCGGTCAGGCTCTGCATCGTCCAACGATCGATGTTGTCCGAGGTGATGAAGAACTGGACGCTCACGTACAGAAGCAGGACAACGAAACCGACGCCGAAGCCGACGCCGAGGTAGCCCATGCTGTTCTTGATGCGGCGTGCAACGGGGAAGAAGAGGAAGGAAATCAGACCGCCTGCGATGACCTGCCCCCGTGCCCCGCTCAGGAGACCCATCCCGAAACCGAACATGCCCACCGCGATCTGGAAGGGCACGACCAGTCGACCGACCCCCTTCTGGGTGGTCAGGACCGCGAAGAGGAGCAGGATCGCACCAAGTTCTCCAAGTGCCAGGGCATTCGCCTGCTGGGTCGAGCTGTAGTGGATCATGAGACGCGTCCCGTAGAAGGAAGCGCTGGGACTGAGGATGATGCCGAGCAGGGCGAGGGAACCGAGCACCATCAGCGGGAAGCGGAGCTGCTTGAAATCCTCCAGAGAGCTGATGAGCAGCGGTGCCATCACCATGAACAGCAGCGCGTACTGGAGACGTCCGACCGTCAGGGTCCAGCCATTGGCCAGATCGGCGGTCCAGACGAGACTGATGAAACTGAGCGCCTGAAGGGCGATGACCAGCTTCGATACGGGGTTGAGCGCGCCTCCCAGCATCATCGGATCCTTCAGGAACCGAATCAGGAGTGTGACCGCAACGACACCTGCGATCAGGTAGTTGAACAGGGTCCTGTAGGTGATGAAGATCGGGAAGTAGCTCTGGAGCGTCTGCTCGATGACCGGAAAGCTGACGATCAGGACGAATGCGAGCCAGGGGCGGACGATCGCTGCAGCAAATGCACAGATCAAGACGATCAGAAAGAGAATGCCGAGGGCAAGTACCATCAGGCCTCGCAGACGTGGGAGGGGGTGGGATTTCCTTAACCTATTATCGACCGAGCAGCCCGGATGCTGCACGTGCAGACTCCCATCCGGCTACATTCCCAGCACACGACGTCACAAATGAGCGATCAGGATCACAAATCTGAGCCCACGGATGCCTCGCGAGAAGATGCGTCCTCTTCGCCGACGTACACCGGGGCTGCGGTCCGTGGTTCGATCTGGAGCATCACACAAACGATCGGCTCCAAGGGCATCATGCTCGTGGTCCAGTGGCTGCTCGCGACCTGGCTTCTTCCCGGCGACTGGGGTCTCGCGGGAATCGCCCTGGCGATCGCGGCCGCGCTGACGATCTGCTCCCCCCTTCCGCTTGTGGATCTCCTGGTCCAGCGAGGGGTCACGAAGGCCCTGCCCAACATTCTCAGGATCGCGACGGTGACCAGCGTCCTGCTTGCGATCGTGATCGCATGTTCATCGATCTGGGCGGGCATCCGCCCCGGGCAGGACCTGAAGAGCACCTCGGGCGCTCCGGTCACGGTCGGTACGACCATCGAGGAGCTCGCCCGTGGGGAGGAGATCAAGACCCTCGTCAACGAGGTGGAGGGTTCCTTCGAGATTCGCGTCGATGGCGCCTGGAAGCAGAACCGGCTGCCGAAGATGAACGACATCTCGATCAAGCTGCAGGAGTACATGGCGCAGCTCGACGAGGAGCTGAACCGGTCCTCGGATGGCCTGAAGCTCAATGTCGATTTCAACGAGGCGAAGTCGAAACTCCGGATCATCGACGAGACAGGAGCGGAGATACCGATCAGGACCTGGTCCACCGCGGAAGGCTCGGCCCTGGACGCACTCGGGTTCAGGTTCCGCTCGAGGCCCCTGACACTCCTGCTGCTGATGCTGGGGGTGGTCCCGCTGATCGGACTCCTGAAGCTGCCCCTGGCCGCGCTGCTCCGCCTGCGACTGCAGTTCGGCGCGATTGCCGCATCGAACTTCGGTGCAACGATCGGCGGAGGCTTCATGGCCGTCACGCTCGCTGTCCTCGGCGCCGGCTCGGTCGCTCTCCTGATGAGCCAGATCGCCGTGCCGTTGATCACGGCACTGATCATGATTCCGTTCGTGGGCAAGATCCCGAGGGTACCGGTCGAGGATCGCGAACCGGTGAAGCCGCTGCTCAAGGACAGCTGCACTCTGTGGCTCGCCCAGTGGGTGCACAGTGCAGGTCTCCTGACGCCGATGCTCCTCCTCGGCTACTTCGCCAGCACGGAGGACGCGGGGTTCTTCTACTTCGCCACCATGCTGTCGATCCAGCTCATCGCACTGCTGTCGTACAACCTCAGCCAGGCATTCACGCCGATCTTCAGCAAGCTCCAGGAAAGCCCGGAGCGTCTCGCGACCGCATACCTGCGAAGCACCAGCGCGATCACCGCGGTCACGATGCTCTTCCTGCTTTGTGCAGGCGCAACCGCACCGATCTTCATCCCCCAGATCTACACCGACAAATGGGCCCCTGCCGTCCCGATCCTGATGATCCTCATGGTCGCGCAGTCCTTCGCCAGCAGCAATTCGACGAGTGCCTCACTGCTCAAGGGATCCGGACGCTACAAGACCTGGTTGTTCTGGCAGCTCGCCCAGAGCACGACGTACGTCATCGCCGTCGCGCTCGCCGCCTGGAAGGGCTCGATCATCACGGTCGCCTGGGTGACGCTCGGACAGCAGGCGATCTTCGCTCCGTTCGGCATCTACATCTGCTCGCGAGGCTATGCATCGATCACCGACATCCTTCGCGTGCATGGCGTGCCGTTCATTGCGGGAAGCCCGCTGGTGATCGTCGGATACATCTCGCTGTCGATCGGCCCGAGCTGGGTCGGCCTGCTGGTCTGGTGTCCACTGGCAGGACTGGTGGGAGGCAGCATCTACGTGCTGATCCTGAAGTACCTGGACCCGACCCGCTTCAGCGAATTCGTCAACATCGGAAAGCGGTTGACCGGCAACCTTGCCTTCCTCAAG
The DNA here is from genome assembly GCA_022447205.1 of Phycisphaerales bacterium. GTDB lineage: Bacteria > Planctomycetota > Phycisphaerae > Phycisphaerales > SM1A02 > JAKVBQ01. The sequence continues at coordinate 108,369 of JAKVBQ010000003.1, read as the reverse complement.
TCGCTCAAGAACGGTTGATGCGCCCCTGAATCCGAGCGGCATCCGTTCAACCGGTGGTGGAAATGCGGCCTGCGGTCGGAAGTCCTCCCGGTTGCGTACCGGGCTGCTTCTGCATCGTGTCAGGCTTCACGTCTGGAACACTCGTGACCGATGATGCCGAGGTGTTCTCATTGGCGAGACTCTCGACCAGCAGGGACCACGTCTCGCGCTCGAAGCGGAAGATCTCGAGCACCTCGTCAACGATCTCGATCGAACGCTCGCTGGCCGCATCGACGAGGCGCGTGAAGATGAAGGTATAGAGTCCCGTGAGTCGGTCGCAGAGCTCGGGATCCGCCTGGGGATTGAGACCGGAGATCAATTCGGTGACGATCGCGCGGGCTTTCGAGAACCCCTCGAAGCTCCGCTCATGGTTCCTCTCGAGGAGACCGGCTCGAGCCTGCTCGATGAACCTGATCGCGCCATCGATCAGCATGAGACGCAGTTCGGCAGGCGATGCGGTGAGGACCTTCGTCTTCAGGTAGACGTTGGGTTCCTCCACGGTCCGGTTGGGAGTCGTTCCATTCGCTTCGGGTCTTGACACGGAACGCTGCCCGTCGTTCCGGCCATAGAGGCCCGCGTTGTTCTGATGCATGCTCATCAAGTCGTTCCATTCAACCGTTGTGACGTGCCCGATCACCCGGGACGTCGTTGCGGGATCTACCTGAGCCCCGCCATCGAGAGATTCGAGGACATTCCCATCAAGGCCCCCTGCTGACCCTGCAATTGAGCAAGGGCCGCTTCCATGGCCGCGAACTCGCGCTGAAGCCGCTCTCGCTTCGCGGCGATGCGTTCGTCGATTCGCTCGATCCGCTCGTTCTGCGAGTCCATGAGGAGCTGGAATCGTTCATCCGCACGCGTGAGGGTCCCGCCGGTGGTCGATGTGAGTCCGTCCAGCATCTGGTCGAAGAGATCGCCGAAGCCCAGCGAGGAGTAGTAGGTCTCATCACGTTCCACGGTGATGCCTTCGGAGATCTCCTCCGATGAGGAGGTCTGTGAATCGAAACTCACGAAGAGCGCCTCGACACCTTCGGGGTCCGCCTCCCATGCCTGCGTGAAACGGTCGACATCGAACTCGACCGATCCGGCCGAACCGATCGTGACTCCGATCTGGCTCAGGTACTGGTAGGGACCGTCGACGTTCTTGGCGGCACGCTGCAACGTCGAGTAGAGGGAATTCCGGACCTGTGCCACCGTGGGATCGCCGAGCAACGGCCCGCGCACCTCGGTCTCCTGGTTGTAGCTGTCGTATTCCTTGATCCTCGTGATCGCATCGTTGAACGCATCGACGAACTCCTGGACGGAACCGACGATCCGTTCCTCGTCGGTGGCGATGTCGATGGTCACGAGGTCGGGACCGGCAGCGAGCAGATCGATCTGCAGTCCGTCGATGACGTCGAGTTCATTCGTTGACGAAGTCACGAGAAGTGAACGAGTCGGATCGTCGGAACCGAGGAACGCCTTCGCATCCCGGGCTTCGACGAGTTCATCAAGACCGAGATCCACGCCATTGGTGTCGATCACGAGATCGCCGGCGAGCCCCGAGATCGAGGATGTGAAGCTGAGGTAGTAAGGACGCGTGCCGGCTCCGGTGTTGAGGACGGTCGCCGTCATCGGGATGTCCTCGTCGTCGAGCTTCGAGATCAGGTCATCCATGGTGTCATTGACATCGAGATCAAGGGAGACGGCATACGAACCCTCGAGATTCTCGCCGGCGGCATCCGCACTGCCCGCGATCCGAAGCGCGGATGCGACCGTCCCGGAAGTGTCCTCGACCTGAATGGCGGAGACGGCCGTGGAACCGTTCTCGCTCGTGGTGTCGACAAGGACCAGTCCGTCGCCGTTTGAATTGATCTCAGCCCTGATCTCGAGTCCACGCGTATTGATCATCTTCATGACGTCGTAGAGCGAACGATCATCTGCGCCGATGGTCACGGAGGCGGTCGCACCTGTCGAGTCGGTGAGCCTGAACGTGCCGGTTCCAACGCCTCGTCCGTAGTTGAGATCGGAAAGATTGGAGGACTCGGAGACATACTGCAGTTCGAGGTTCATCCCGCTGATGGCGTCCTCGTCAGTCGTCCCGTCCACCCCGAGGGCGACCGCCATGTCGCCGGACACGGTGAGCGATCCGGATCCGGAACTGTTGTCGACGACCTCGACGCCTATGCCTGCCGCATCCAGGCGGACTTCGGCTGACACTCCGGCATCCTCCAGCTGGACGTTGATCACATCAAGCAGGTCGGACATCGTCCTGAGCGGCGAAAGACCGATGATCGTCGTGCTGGCACCGCTCTGGTCGGTGATGGTGATCGAATCCGCTCCCCCGAGCCCTGCACCACCCTGCAGGCCGCTGAGCAGGACCGATCCCAGACTCGAACGAAGTCTGGTCCCGAGAAGAGTGGTGCCACTGGAGCCGACCTCGAAACCGAGATCGGAGAGGGTCCGATCCGGAATGTCTGGAGCATCTCCGGTGAAACCGGGGGCACCGGACTTCAGCTCGACGACCTGGCCGTCCGCAGAGAACTTGAGTTCCCGTCCGAACTGACCGATCTCCAACTGAACCAGGCCGCCTGTCGCTTCCTCGATGCGATCACGAATGTCACCGACCGATTCAGCGCGTGCGGTCTGCACCTCGTTCCGGAGGATGCTGCCTTCAAGGATGCCGGAGGGCGCGGAGCCGAGTATCCCGAGGTCCTCGGCGGTGGAATCTCCACCCGGGCCCGCCCCACTCACCGACAGATCTGCTCCACCCCCCATCGAATCGGTGATGACGAACCCATTGCCATCGGCATTGATGGTCATCGTGACCTGTCCGACGCCGAATTCATCGGCAAGTGCCCCATTCACCCGATCGATGAGTTCCTGAACGGTCTCGACCTCCTCGAGATCCACCAACCCGTCCTCATCGAAGGTTCGGCCCAGGTCGATCGAAATGGACTGACCGGTCGAAGTCGTGATCGTGAAGTCGGGTTCGTCCGGGTCCTCGTTGATCGAGATTCCGGAACCACCATTGAGTTTCTCGAGCAGGGTGCTGCCGTTGATGGGCGCGTCGACGCGGCCAAGGTCGATGTCGTAGTCGATGCCACCGACGGACACCACGAAATCGGTCACGCCGTCACGAATCAGGACACCACGTCCGTCATTCAAGGAGGCGAGTGACGTGTCATAGCCCATCGTGTTGATGTCGCCGCCGGTGATGATGTCGGAGTTCGTGGAGATCTCGATGCCGAGATCCGTTGCGGTCGAAGAACCGACCGTATTCTCGATGATGAACATCCCGTTCCCACCGGAGGCATCTTCGATGACGAGTTTCTCCACACCGATCCGGGCCTCGACGGAGATGCCGCTGGTCGTGTTGATCGCGGTGACGACCTCCTCCATCGTCGTCGCTTCCGTGAGGTCGACCTGGGCCTTTGCACCACTTCGATCCGTGATCCAGATGTGACCGCGCTCGACGCCGTTTCCGCCGTTCAGTGCAGAGAGGTCGGTCGACCTGTTGAGTCGCCCGTTGCCGAACTCGAAGCTCAACCCTTCAAGTCCGAGCGGCGACTCATCACGTGAGGCGAAACCAGAGGTGAGGAACTGCGATCGGGTCGCCAGTTGCTTGACCAGGAGCGAATAGGATCCGGGTCGAGGTGTCCCGGTTGCGGTGACACCGACCAGATCAGGATGGGATGACGTGGTCAGGACGGATTGAAAAATCTGATTGCTGCGAAATGCACTCGCCGCCGTCTTCAGACCGAGCAAGCGGGAATTGACATCCAGAAGCGCAGATTTTGCCGTAGAAAGCTGCGCAAGTCGGATCTGGATCGGGATCTTGCCACGCTGGTCGATCGCAAGAAGACTCTCGATCAACGACGCGGTATCGATACCGCTCATCAGGCCGACACCAGTGGAAATGGAACCCATGCAAGACTCCCGGGGCGCATTTCACGCGCCTCCGCCCCCGTACTGAGCTGGGCAGTGTGCCGTGACCTCAGGCAGCGATCGACCAGTGATCCAATCCGTGGTCTGGTGCGATCGGGTCAAGGGACGGGCGACGCGATCCTATTCGCTCCAACTCAAGCAACTGGGATGCCCAGATCGAGAGAAACCGCCCATACATGGCTCTGGCCTGGGCGACCTGCCGTTCTGCTTCGAGTTGACTTGGAATGGTCATCGGTCAATGTCCTTCGGGAACTCGCACCTGATGGCACCTGCTTGATGGAAGCAACGTGCCAGTGTTGAAACCTACGAGTCCAACCATCGACGGGTTCAAGGACCGACTGAAGGCAAGGCCGATGTGTTGTGGCATAAAATGCGGATTCCGAACGAACTGAGCAGCATGCTCAGACGCGAAGGCCGCGTAAGCTCTTTTATTGCATCGCTTTATGCGTCTGCTCGAGGGCGCAGGCCGACCAACAAGGCACCGTCAATGGTCGAGCTGCTCCCAGAGCCTCAGGAAGGCTCTCCTGGCCCAAGTCCCAGCAAGTCGGTCAGGGTGTCGAACTGTTCAAGCGAGTTGAACTCGACCTGGAGTTTTCCACACCCCTTCTTCCGCCCGAGGGTGATGTTGACGCGCATACCGAGGATCTCGCCGAGTCGTCGTTCAAGATCGACCACGTTGGCTTGCTTTGAAGTTATCGGACGGTCCTTGCCCCCGCCTGACCGGCCCTCTGCCCCACCCTGAAGATGCCGGATCCTGCGCTCAAGCTCACGGACAGACCAGCCCGCATTCAAAGACGCGGCAGCGGTCGTCCGTCGCAAGACATCATCGGAAATCGCCAGCAGTGCCTTGGCGTGACCCAGGCTCAAGGTCCCCCGCCGAACCGCTGCTGCGCAGAAATCATCAAGCTCAAGCACGCGCAGCAGATTGGCAACCGAGGAGCGATCAAGGCCAACGCGTTCGGCAAGCTCTCCCTGATTGAGGCCAAAGGTGTCCCGCAAATTCGCCAGCGCAGCCGCCCGATCCAGGGGATTGAGATCCTCTCGCTGGAGGTTCTCGATCAGCGCCAACTCCGCGGAGGCTCGATCATCAGCTTCGATGACCAGAGCCGGAACCACCGTGCGATCAAGGATCTTGATCGCGCGCAGGCGCCGTTCCCCCGCCACGAGCTCCCAAGGCAACTCCCCACTGTTCCCCGTAGAACGGACCACGATTGGCTGCATCAGGCCAGACTGACCGATCGACTGGGCAAGCTCCTGAAGCGCCTCTTCATCAAATTCCGTGCGAGGCTGATGGCGATTGGGCTGGATGAGCGACACCTCCAGCAACTGAACCTGGGTCAGCTCTGAGTCACCAGAAGCCTCCTCGTTCACACCAGCCGAGGCAGGTACTTCGTCCTTCTGATCACCCTCACGGCCCCCTGCCAGGCCACGAACAGCCTCAGCAACCGCCCCCACCTTGCTTGCCGCCCGCCGTGTCGCCTTACGTCCAGACTCTTCTGTTCCACGGGGAACGCCCGAATCCACATCAACAGGAACAGAAAGCAGACTCCCCAGGCCACGACCCAGTCGTCGCTTCTTTGGCTTGGTTGACGCCTTATCCGATGTGTTCCCCGTGGAACCCGAGGACGCAGTCGCATCAGACTTGCGGGGCGTAGAGCGCTTTGAATCTGCCATGTCGAATCCTTTCGCACAGGAAAAACAACAACCGAAGGCCAGCCTGCCAACAGCTCCGTGCACGAGTTATCCCAAGAAGGACCACGAACGTCAAACACCCCCAACCGCACCGCTCAGCCTTCCATGGACAGCCAGGACGCCGGCATGCAAGCCCACGGAGATGCCAAGAGCCCGACAACGCCACATCGCTGGACAGTATGTGTTATCAGACGTTCATGGCCGGGCTGAGCCAGGCGGCACAGCTGCCAGAACAAACAGGACAGTCATTCGAAGTGGGGGAGTACCGCTGACAAAGCCTGACGTACAAACCGCCCAATCAAGCACGTTCGCATCCAAAGCCACCATGTTCGATGCAAATGGGGCCACTTTGGGCCGCAACGAAGCCTCTTTCTGTCAATAGAGTAGAGCACGCCCACCTACGCAAGATCGATGCTGTTCGACGCAGAACTCAGCAGATCGCTGCGCATTGAGAACAGGATGAAGCGGTCATGACAGCGCGCGGGAAGACGTCAAGTGAGCATCTTCGCCGCATTTAGGTGTTGTTTCCTGCTATTTAGGCGGCTTTTCGCGTAGTTAATGCTGATCAGCGCAAAGCGGAACGGCACGCGAACGGGTCAACGTCAGAATTGTGGACACGTGACGGAGCGAGAAGCAGCGTTCACTCGGAAGCAGCGCCATCACCTGCCACGCGAGCCCCCTTGAACGTCTCGGAATGGAATGCCACCCCATCATCGTTCAGCCAGGTGATCGTGAACGGCCCCTCATCTGGAACACGCCAGACTCCGAGCTGAGGACCAACCAAGCGAGCCGTCCTGATCAACTGACCCGTGTCGGCCCGGCGAACTTCAAAGCGCATACCCGGATGCACCGCATGGGGGTGATGCCCGCCCAATGGAAGCGCGTACTCCCATCCGCGCCCCGTCAGGTCACCGATGGCGACCTCGACCGGCCATCCCTCGTACTGTTCGACGGATGCGTCGAATCCGACCGAGCGAGGCCATGCTTCAAGCTCGATCGTCGCCGACCCGGGGTCGAAACGAACAATGCCGAAACCGGGACTGCGATCATGCAGGGCGGCAGGATCGAATCCGCGTCGATGAGGATTGGCGACTGCATCGACGGAAACACGATTGCCGAATCCATCAAGGTGATCTCCATACGGCCTGGGTTCACCATCGGTACGCGGCATCCATCGTCGCGGCCAGGTGTTCGCGATCGCCGGCGTGCAGAAGACGACTCCGCCATCGCGATGTTCGCGCACACCGTACTGCGCGACGAAAGCAAGGTGCTGGTCACCGCACAAGTGCATGATCTGTGCAGGCTGGAGAATGTCGAGTGCACGATTGCGTCCCGTCTGCGGCCAACCGTTGCTGTCCGCGTCCTGGCATGGAACATCATCTTCCGCATAGCTGCCGAGTTCGAAGACCGTCAGTCCTGGTTGACCGCCACCCTTGCGACCACGGGGAAGCGTCTGCACGCAGGCAAACGGTGTCTGAGTCAACAGGACCTTCGTCCAGGTGTCGTGTTCCCACGAATTGATCCAGTCCTGGAGAAAACGTTCCTGTCGTTCGCCGAGCAGGGGAGCATCCGGTGCATCGCCGTCCACGACGGGATCGAACCCTTCAGCCGTGAACCAACCGTTCTTGACGACACCTTCAGGCACCGCGACGGTGGGGGACTCCTTGAACTGTCGATCGGACAGGATCGCGAAGGACACACCCCCATAGTCCATGTCTGTGAAGTAGACCGTGTACCCCTCACCGATCGGTTCCGGGTCGACCGGATCCGGGAGGTGGGCCGTCTGGGTCCGGTGCACGGCGTTGACCATTCTCGGGGCATGTTTGTACCCACCGGAATCCTGTGCGGTCATGCCATCCTTCCTGACCGCTCGACGACCGCCCGCCCCCCAGATGTTGCCGTGGTACACGTCGTGGTCATCCGGAATCACGATCGTGGGACGATCACGAGTGAGTTCGCGAAACGCCCAGATCCAGTGGGTGTACTTCCAGAGATAGTCGAGAATCACCGCATCCTCGTTGCGCTGACCCGCAGGAGTCAGGTCACCTTCATAGATCTGGTCACCAGAGAAGTAGAGGAGATCCGGATTCCGTTCCGCCACCGCCGAGACGAGTTCCTCATGAGGGAACCAGAGCCCGTCTCCGTTCCACTGCAGGCCGCCGGTATAGGTCTTGTGGCACGTCAATGAGCCTAAAACAAGGGGTTTTTGGGGGGATGGCTCGGCCCGCACGGTGCCGGAGTATGTGTACGCCTTTCGCGTTCCATCCTTTCGCTCGATGGAATACACCACGCGATAGGGGACCGTGTCATCCGCCGGCCAGTCCTCGACACGAAATGTCGCGGTACGGCTGTCCTTGTCGATCGGTGCGGTGGCAACCGTCCTCCAGTACGCCCCGGGTGCATCCTGGACCTGCAACGAGGTCGACCAGTCGTCATGCTTGCCAAGGGGCGGAAACTGTGCGGTCATCTTCAGCACGCGATCATCGACGGTGTACAGGGTTCCGATGATCGGCCCGAACTCCCGGCCTGATGTCTCGATGACACCGGGACCTTCTGCAACGAGATTCGAGAACCACCAACCGTCACTCGACCCGCTTGGACCGTGGTGGGAGACGATTCCGAAGCCGCCCTGAACCTTGCCGAGCGGAACATTCATGGCGACGGCACGTGACAGTTCCCGGGTACCTTCCGCATCCAGCACCACGGAGGTGACTCGAAAGCCGTCACCGTCATCGGGTTCGATCCGGACTCGGAGTTCGACACCATCACGACCGATGCGGATGCCTTCACCGGATGTCGTCCCTGGAAGTTCAGGTAGTTCCTCGGCTGTGACGTCACGGGAGATCGACCAGGTCGGTGTGTTCCCGATGGTCTGCTCGTTGTCTCGAATGGCGACTCGACCGAGTCCATCGACGACGATCATGATGCCGCCATCCGGTGCGGGCATGTGATGCACCATTGCGGTCCTTCGATGGTCGATACCCGGACCACCCGCTCCGACGGAAAGTCCGGCCCAGGCGTTCTCGCCGGGTTCGGCTTCCCAGTCGATGGGTCCGGTCCGAACGGCAAGATCGATGACACCGTCTTCGGGCTCGAGGATGTTCGTCAGGACCTGCACCGTCCTCATCGGAAGGCGCTTGCCGACCTCGGTGCATTCAGCCCTGCCATCCCGGATTCGCCAGTCCTGCCAACGATTCGCGTGATACTCGGGACCAACCCAGATCCGATCCTGATCACGGTGCCATTCACTGGCGAACTGCGCTCCGGCGGAATCCGTCATGCAGACGGAGAGGAAGACGGACTGCAGTACGACCGGAACAAGGCATGACTTCACGGGCATGGTGCCAACTCCTGACTCACAAACGAAGGAACATCAAAGGTCCAGGCGAGTATAGATCGCTGAACCGGAGTGACTCGTTTGTGTCAGGAAGTGGCCGGGTGTCGAAGCGGATGGTGACCCGATGGGCACCAACCCGGTCCTTCAGTGCCGACCGTCGTTCAGTCGGCGCCATCCGGGTTCGTACAGATCCGACCTGATATCGAGGTAGCCGGGGTACTCACGGCGCCGTTCGGGCAGCTCTGACCGATCGAAACTGAAGAGGCCGATGGTGTCGGTCGTCTCGAGGAGGATTTCACCGTCCGGAGCCACGGCGAAGGATGGCCCGCCGATCAGCACATCCTGTTCGGGAGCGGGGCGATTGACGGTGGCCACCCAGCAACAGCTGGTCAAGGCGTTCGCGATCAGGACGGGGCGCCAGCGATGCCAGGTCGCAAGCTCGGTGGAACGGGGAGCAACGACCAACTCAGCTCCTTGTGCTGCAAGGAGATGCGTTCCTTCCGGCCGATTGACATCGGAGCAGATCTGCATGCCCATCGGCATGCCAGAGAAGCTGAAAGGCGTGGGGATGTCTCGCCCCCGGACATAGTGGTCCGCTTCACGAAATCCCGGTTCGTCCGGGATATGTGCCTTCTCCCAGGTCCCCAGGAGATCGCCTTCGGGGGAGAAGAGCAGGGCCGTATTTCGCCGTTGGCCATCATCACCGACGACGATCGCGCCACCAACCAGGCCGATCCCCACTTCACGAGCGATCCTGGCTTGCGCCGACCAGCGAGGTCCTTCCGGCGGCTCACAGTCATCATCACGAGAGGAACTGGTTGCCGCAGACCAGGGATTGAGCGGAAGTTCAGGCAGGACAGCAAGTTGCGCGCCTCCAGAACGTGCCTCTTGAAGGCACGCACGAAGGCGATCCAGCCCATCTTCCTTCCAAAAGACCTCACTGATGAGTGCAACGGTGACCATGGTGCCTCCACCCGGGTGATCTGCGGTCATGACGCTTCAACCGATGTCTTGAGTTCACCCCGGATGACGTATGCGAGCAGGTCCACCACCTGCTCCGGGGTCCGGGCGACTGCCAGGGCGGCGCCATCAACCTCCTTGAGAGCATGATCATGCTCCTCGGGATGCAGCGTGATGATCGGCTTCCCGGTTGCGGCAGCCATCCCCGCATCGAATGCCGCATTCCACTGGCGGTACTTCTCACCGAACCGAACCACGACGAGATCGGCCCGCTGCATCAGTGTCCGGGTCCGGATCGCATTGACCCGAGCACCCTTGTGATCACGCCAGAACGGAGAGTCCTCGCTGCCGAGGATCGCCACGCCGCAGTCATCACTGGAAGCGTGATCCGTGATCGGTGCGGTGAAGATGACTGGAAGACCTTGCTCGCCGGCAAGCTCGATGATGCGTTCACGCCAGTCGGAATGCACTTCACCGGAAAGAAGGACCGTCAGATTCGGTTCATGAATTGCCACGCATCTGCTCCCAATCCAGTCGGCACGCCGCTGGCGCACCCTTCTGCAGGTCGAAACGTCTCGTCGCGACCGCGGTGATGTAGTCACAGGCGGCCCTTGGATCATCCGTGACGTGAAAGAGATCGAGATCATCGGAACTGATCGTTCCGTACTCGACCATGGTCTCGAGGAATTCAAGCAGTTTCGACCAGTATGCACGACCCATCAAAACGACGGGGAATTCACGGATCTTCCCGGTCTGGATGAGGGTGAGGATCTCGAACATCTCATCCATCGTGCCGACACCTCCAGGGAGGATGACGAACCCGAAGGAGTACTTGACCATCACCACCTTCCGCACGAAGAAATGCTTGAAATCAACCCCGCGGTTGACGTATGGATTGGTGGACTCTTCGTTGGGAAGCTCGATCGCACACGCAACCGACCGGCCACCGGCATCATTCGCACCCTGGTTCGCTGCCTGCATCATTCCGGGCCCGCCGCCGGTCATGATCGTGAACCCTTCACGCGAAACGAGTTCGGCGGTTTCACGACACATGCGATAGAGCGGATCATCGGGATCCGTTCGGGCACTTCCGAAGAAGGCGATGCACGGACCAAGCTCTCCAAAGGTGCTGAAGGATCGCTCGAACTCCTGGTTGACGGTGTCGAGGATCTTCTGGTCGCTGTTGGTCTGCTGTGGACCTTCAAGGAACCGGATCTCATGGATGGGCGAGGGCGCATCCTCCTCCGGGAAGAGCGTGGAATCCACGCGCCTGCGCAACTGCTCACGGTAACGGTGCTGTCTTTCGAACTCTGGCGTGCTTTCAGTCATGCCGACACGATATCGAATCAAGGCGCGTGCCCGTCACGGCGAAACCCCCATGGCCGAAAAAAAGAGGTGCGGGACCGTGAGGACCCGCACCTCTGCATAGGGAGCACCATCCCTGCATGTCGCCCTGCGGTGTTTCCCCGGACCGCGGACGGATACGCTGAATAAGAAGAGAAAGAGAAGAGATGCAATTCGATCAGTTCAACATGGAGCCGTTGGCTCTACAGGTATTCCGCGGACTGGTTTCAAATCTCTCAGCTGGAATCGCATTTTCCGTCAATCCGCCCTGTGGCCTAGAAAGCGTGGCAATCCAGTCCGTAGCGGAGACGGAGCGGGTGATCCGCGGACACGGTCATCGCACCGGATTCCGAGTCACCGCCTTCGAAGGCACGAATGCCGAAGGGATTGGCTGCCACCAGGCCGTAGGTCCTGGCATGCCACCAGGTCGGATGGCGTGGGTTGTCCGGGTGATCGGTGAGGAGGATGCGCACCAGTCGACCGTCCAGAGGACCCTCGATCGTCATCGTCGACGACCGTTTTCCCCAGGCGGATCGATCGGCGGAGCCCTCTGCATTCTCGAGGCGTCCGCGAGCACTCGGTCCACCATCGACCTTCAGCGATGGTGCAAGCCGGATCGCGAAGAACCCTTCCTTGGTGTCTCCGAAGGTGACCGTTCCCGTGGGCGGGGCCAGCGTGATGTCGAACTCGACATGACCGGATCCATTGGTGGCACGGAAGGTCATCAAGCGACGCTCGACCAGGACGACATCATCACCGACCCGCCATTCTGCATTCCACTCGATGACCGCCGAATCCTCGTCGGAGGGCAGCACCTTCTCCGAGACGAGATGGACCCGTGCATCAGGGTCGTGCCAGAAATCATGTCCGTCGACATCGCCATGCGCGAGCCAGAGTGAACGGTGGTGGGGGTGGTCGGTTGATTCACCAGGATGGGTCGCCATCGGATGGCGACGGACGATGCAACCCGCACCCGGCACGTTCACGGGAAAGAGGATGGGACCCTTTGGTGTGAGATGGGTCGCAGCAAGGACCGTCTCACCGGCAAGGACCTCGATCCCCGATTCGATTCGTCGTGTGCGGATGCGAAGAGGCCGTGGCTCACGCGTCCTCCCGGCATCAGCGAGCATCTCGAGGTGCAGGAGTCGTTGCGCACGAAGATCATCGGCCCTTTGCTCGACGGGGCCCGGACTGGAGTGAGCCTCAAGAAGCATCCAGCCCTTCCAGTCGCTCTCGACGAGCAGGCGAGTGAGATGACGATACGGATAGTCGGACGAATCAAGTTCGCGAACGTGGAGCGTGTCACCGAAGAAGGGCCGGAGGAGGCGGAAGTTGTCCTCGAGTCCCGGTGCATCGAGATCCCGGGCGTTGCAGTTCCAGCAGACACGAACCGATGGGTGGTCGGCCTCCTCGATGATCCGTCGTATGACCGCAGGCTCGGAACAGCCACCATGAACCTCGAGACGAACCTCCTGATCGAGATCCGAAGCGTACTTCCCGACCTCACGAAGACTGGCTGCGATCTGTTCGATCGTCCGTTCGCGAGGCACGCCCTCGTGGAATCGATCAGGCTTGACCTTCACGCCACCGCCGCCGAGATCATGACTGAGCTTGAGGAAGGACTTCGTGGCATCGATGGCCGAGCGCAAGGTCGCCGGATCGGGCGAATCGAACCGCTCATCGCTGCCGAGTCCGACGAGCTTGACCCCGGATTCCGTGATCAAGCCACGGACCTCTTCCCGTTGCCGCTGGTCGAGCGAGGGCTCGACACCGTGGGCATGGGTGGAGCGGAGTTCGACACCGGACACACCGGAAACCGAACACGCCTGAAGCAGGGGGGTCAGTGCCAGATCACGACCCCAGAGGTAGGTCACCATGCCGAATCCGATACCGGAGTCATGCCGATCCGAACCGAACCCTGCAGGAAACGGCAGGATCGCGGACGCGGTGACGCCCATCGCAGCGGCGAGCACCGTACGACGATCAAACTCCGAAGTCGGCTCGACAGGCACCGTCAGGATCCATGATCAGGGAAGACGAAGGGCTGCCGGCACGTCCTCGTGAATCGTGCATTCACGACGGGATCCGGTGCGGATTCACCGGCGGAGTCGATCGCGATTCGTCGACCGATCGTCATCGGGGCATCCCCGAGTCCGTTTGCCTCCATGTGTCCCTGCATGCGAACAACGGCTTCGCGTTCGATTTCACCGACCGCCGCAGTGCGGGCATCATCAATCGTCCCCTGGCCACCGAGTTCATGGCTGACCATGCCCACGTGGCAGCAGGCGCTCGAAAGGTGACCTTCGCTGATGGGAGCATTCAAGAGCGAGGGATCATCGGCACGAACCGCCTCGATGAAGTTCGCCTGATGGTTGCCACCGCCTTCCCATTTCTGGAGTTCGTTGCCATCCAGGTCGAGTGCGAAGCCTCGTGAATATCCCTTCGGTATCCGGACTTCACCCTGCTCGCAGTGGAGGATGACGCCGATGCTCATCCCATGATGGGTGTCCATGTCCCACTTGTCGGTCTGCTGCTTGAGGTCACGGGGCAGCCCCCGGACCTCGAAGACCATGGGGGCTCCATCCTCGTATTCGAGAACGATGACCTGAGTGTTCGGGGTGTTGCCGTCATCGTCGTATCCGACCCGGCCGCCGACACTCCAGGCACGATCCGGCAGGCGATCATGTCCTGCACCCCAGCGTGCGATGTCCATCTGATGCACACCCTGATTGCCGAGATCACCATTGCCGGTCTGGTCGTGCCAGTGCCAGTCATAGTGAAGGCGACCTCTGTTCAGTGGTTCGTACGGTGCAGGACCGAGCCATCGGTGGTAGTCGATCGTCTCGGGGACGAAGCCGGGGCCGCGAACCTTACCGATCGACCTTCTCGGCTTGTAGCAGAGCCCGCGCACGCAGGTGATCTTGCCGAGCGCACCGGATCGGGCGAAGTCGATCGCGGAACGAACCGCGGAGGATGATCTGGACTGGGTCCCGGTCTGGCAGCAGATGCCGTTGCGCTCCGCGGCGGAGACGATCGCGCGCCCCTCGAGAACGTTGTGGGAAACCGGCTTTTCGACGTAGACGTGCTTGCCGGCGTCCGCTGCCCAGACCGACATGAGTGCATGCCAGTGGTTCGGGGTCGCGATCACGACCGCATCGATCTCATCCGAATCGATCATCCGTCGGAAGTCCCGATAGGTTGCGACGGTCGCGCCCTTCTCCTCGATCTCCAATGCACGCCGATCCAGCACGGTGCTGTCGACATCGCAGAGTCCGACGATGCTGGCTTCGGGGAGGTTGTGGAAGGCGTTCATGAGGGAGCCGCCTCGACCATTGAGGCCGACCACCCCGAGGCGAACCGGAGGCTCGGAAGATGTCGGGATGACCGGATCCTGTCCGGTCGCCTTCCCCACCAGGAGACCGGGTACCGCGAGCCCGCCGCCGGCGACGAGTGCCGCACCCCGTCCCACGAAATCGCGTCTGTTCATTGCCATCGTGATCCTCCGTCTCTTGATGCACCGACGTCCTGTCATCCAGCATATCGGGATCCGATGAAAAACAAGCCACCCCCTGGGAGTGGCTTGCAGAATAGATCGTGGAACACGGATCCTGGTTCAGGCGGTGCGCTTCCTTCGACGGCGAAGCCCGGCAGCGCCCATCGCGAGTGCGGCAAGCCCACCGGCACCGGGGACGGCGGAGGCGGCTTCGGTCTGCCCCGCGGTGATGCCACCGGCGAAATTCACCGCGTAGTCGTAGATCGTGAGGACATTGCCATCCCATCCGATGTCAAGCCAGCCGCGACCTTCACCGCCGAGTTCGGCGAATCCGAGGAAGCCACGGACTTCCTCATCATCCGACGTGAGCCAGTCACCGATGCTCGTGGAGACATCATCCCCCTTGAATGTGCCGTTCTGTCGGAAGGCAAGTGCTGCGGTCTGGTATCCGAAGCTGGTTGATCCACCGCCGATTTCATCTCCAAAGCCCAGCATGGCCGCCCAGGGACCTTTCTGGTCCCCACGGTTTCCGATTGCGATGCCGGAACTTTTTCCGTTTCCCGATTCGAGTGAACGAATCAAAGCTCCGTTGAGCTGCTTCGGATCATCGCCCTTGTTCTTGTTGACGTTCAGGTTCAACACGGAGAACGGAGCGGTGTAGACCTCTCCATAACCGGTGCTTCCGGTCACCGAGCCGGACAGGATGTTGTCACGCTCGATGACGATCGCAGGACCCCCGTAGTGGAGGAAGTCCACGGTGTCTCCTGCCTGCAGGCCGGTTCCGGCACCAAGGGTGGGCAATGCGGCATACATCGCATATCGCTGAAGTCGATTCGATTCCGGGGCGTTCGGCATGTCAGTGCTTCCTCTTCTTCATTGATGTCGGGATCACCGGAAGATCCGGTGAACATCAAGTCTAAAGGTGGTTCCGAACACCGGCCATGAGAAAACACGAGCTCCTCCAGATCATGAAGAAGGTTCGCTGATTATGTGCCAGTCGTGAGGTAACAAGTGAAGGATAAGGACGAGGGCAGGCATCGTGTCGTCTCATAAGAACGACCGACCCCAGAAAGGGTCGGTCGCAATAGATCAATCGAAGTGTTGCCCGTGTCGCTTCAGGCGCTGCGCTTGCGTCGGCGACGCAGGCCGGCCGCGCCCATGGCGAGTGCGGCAAGGCCACCGGCGCCGGGAACCGCGCTCGAAGCGCTGGTCTGGCCGGTCTCGATGGTGCCGGCAAAGTTGACGGCCCAGTCGTAGAGGGTGAGCGTGTCACCATCCCAGCCGATATCCATCCAACCGTAACCCTCAAACCCATCGCCATCCAACGGACCGGCGAGCGCCAGGAACCCACGAACTTCCTCTCCATCGGTCTGCCAGGATCCGTATTGGTCTCGTTCGAAGTCACCGAATTCGGTCTGGGAGTTGATGCTGGCCGACAACATGGCAACGTTGTCCTTGAAGGACATGTTGCGGTCGATGAGGACGCCCTCGTCCTCGACCCGCTTTTTGCCGAATGCGGCGTTGGGGGCCGCCATGACTGCCTTACGGTCACTTCCCAGCAGGTCCCCCTCAAGGTCCCTCAACTGTGCTGCTGCGTTCTTCATCCCGAAGTCGGCATTCTTGACCGTGGCGGATCCTCCTTCGAGCGTACCAAAGAAAACCCCGTACTGAACGTAGCTTCGGGAACCGGCCTGTTCAAAGGTGTCGGACATGTTCCTGGTGATCTCGATAGCCGGGCCACCGTAATGGTAGAAGTCCGAGTCACCCGCGACCGAGGTTCCGGCAACCAGCCCGGCAGTGGGAACTGCGGCATAGGTCGCATACAGATGAAGTCTATTCTCGGTGGTACGTGCCATGGCGGTCTTTCTCCTTCAGGCTGGGTCGAGCAAAAGCCGATTGCTCGCGCTCCAGCCAGCTTACACAAGGGACCAGTGCGTCCGCACCGGTGTAATGACGACCCAAACAGTTAAATAACCCTGCTGTTTTGAGAAAACCGCAGTGGATCAAACCATGGATCGAATGTGCTGGTGGGTCAGGCCTGCTGGGGCCGATTGCGACGCCGACGGAATCCGGCGGCACCAAGAGCGAGAGCGGCCAGTCCGGCACCCCCGGGAACCGAGGTCATCTCACTCGTCTGGCCCGCGGCGATCGAGCCATCGGTCGAGAACGCCCAGTCGAAGATGGACAGCACGTCGCCATCCCAGGCGACATCCATCCAGCCGTAGCCCGTGCCATCGGTGGTATCGAGCTGCCAGGCCACGAAGCCCCGTGCTTCATCCTCCGAGCCAAGAACGCCCCATTCACCAGCGGAAAACGCCTCTTCAGCGACCACGTCACCAAAGACGGTCGCCATGGCGGAAACCGACATGGCAACGGCACCGTTTGCCGCGAATTCAAGCTGCCCGTCGATCTCGGATCCGGATTCGAGGAAATGAAGGAACTGGCATCCTGCAGCGAAATCACTGCCGAACATGCTCCCGGCAAGTCCACCAAGCTGGCCGAAACTGCCATCGGGACAGATCGCGAAACCAAGACCTTCGGCACCACCATTGGAGAACACGCCGACACGCATCGCTGCGCTTGCAAAGGCGAACTGACTGGACATGGCAGCGGTCATCGACTGATTCCGTCCAAGTGCAGCATCCGCATCGAAGCTCGACGGAAGACCAAGCAGGGACTCGCCATACTGGCCACCTGCATCGCTGAAGCGGTCAATCCGAATCGTCTCTCCGCCGTAGTGGATGATGTCGGCACAAGCAGAGCCAGCAAGGCCCACGACGGGCAGTGCCGCAAGAGCCAGATATCGCTCGAAGCGAGCTCCGGAGAGATCTTGATCTGACATGCTTCTTCTTCCAACCAACCCGGGACCACCTCCTGAGTGGTCCTGAGCATCTTTCATCATCCAAGATGTGGCGAAATCGTCCTGAAACGCCATCTAAAACGCCTCGACATCGTCGTGGAAATCACGACCCAAAGCAAGCTTATGTCTTTTCCACATTTCCGCAGCGAGCCGTGCGAGGTGAGTCGATCTGGGCGCGAAAATTGTCCGATAATACAAGATCCCTGGCTCGGTCAATCAATTTTTGAACGATTCACAAGGTCTCGAATCTCAACGGCGTTCTTCTCCATTGGGTGGGACACCAGGATGCTCTCGGCAATCTGGAGCGCTTCGTCCTTGCGACCGACCTTCAAGAGAACCCGGGCCCTGAGGATGCGCCATTTCAAGAGACCCCGTCGGCCGCTGCCGAGCCCACCGATGTACTTCGCGGCCTTCTCGTGTTCACCCAACTGCATGCAGGCCCGAACGAGGGCAAACCGATCGATGGGGAGGGCAACCCCTCGTTCCACCAGGGTGATCAGGGCAGCCATCCCCTCTTCCATGTTCCCGACTCGGATGGCCAGTCGACCCCAGACTCCTGAAATGGATGGGCTCCTCAGTCCGGTGGGGTCGACCGATTCCACGATGACCTTCAATTCGGAGGTGTTGTTCCGTCCCTGATCAAGGAGTGCCGCAGAGAGCACGGCTTCCGAAGAGCCGGGGTGCTTGTCGAGCAGTTCGCGCGAGGCCGCAGCCGCACCTTCGTGATCACCGAGTCGATTGCACGCAAAGGCCAGCTCCCACATGTTCCTTGCCGAGGGTGTGAATCGAAGAAGCCGCTCGGTCCATTTGCGAACGAGACCGAAGTCCAGGGCTCGATAGGCCTTGATCCGCTTGGCATGCAGCGTCGTCAACGTGAATCGAAGGAGCGCATCCCGCCTTCGAGCAGTCATCCCGTCAGCATCACCCACGAGAAGCCGTTCGATCAGGTGATCAAGATCCATGCCTTGATCATCACTGTCGGGGGCGATGTCGAACCGAGGCGTGACTCCCGCACCAACGACACCCTGATCACTGCCAGCAAGGTCCTCCGGCGGGGTGATCCCGAGACACCCGAGTATCGTCGGGGTGATGTCGAGCAAGGTGCCCTGACGAGTCGTTTCACCGTCGTCGTCCGTGTCCCTCGTTGCAAGGAGCAGACGATTCGAACCACGAAAAGAGGACACGACCAGCAAGGTGGTGTCCGGGCCCGTGACATCGAGGATCCGTCGTGCCGAAAGATCGATGAGACAGGTGACAAGTGGTTTCAGGGCCGGTGAGAGGGGGGGTAGCTGGAGGTTGAACATCGCAAGGTCGAGCCCGTCGGCACCAAGAACCTCCATCGCGCCGAGGCCGCTCAGGCAGGTTGCGATGGCACCCCGCGCTCGATGCACCATCTGCTTCGTGGGCAGCACGTCCAGCATCGCACGATAGGGGGATACATCGAGATCATCGGTCGCGATGCGTGCCGCTGCGACGGCGTCACGACAATTGGAAGGCGTGACGAAGGGTGCCGCCAACGGCCAGTGATCGGAGCCTCGTCCCTGTTGCTTCAGCGCATCGATGGAGACCATGCGAGCCGAGGATCCTTCGACGGATGAAAGGCCCGGCCACCCCACGATGCCTGCCTGCATCCCCGCGTCGACCACAAGGTCCCAGACCCAGGGGAAGGCACAATCAGAAGCGCGCCGTGGACGGACATGGAGCGGCTCCGGGACAAGGACCTGCGGCAGGTCGACTCCGCTCACCGAAGTCGGAAGGCCCGAAGCGATGATCGCGGCACGCGCCACGGCCGAATCTCCGTTGTTCCCGGCAAGGAGAACACGCCTGACCTGCCTGAACGAATCAAGCACTTCCGAGGATGGCTCGGCAAGTGACCTGTCGAAATTGATGACGGCAACAGGAGACACGAAAGCACTCCACGCAGGAGGGTGTTGAAGCAGGAACCTGACTCCAATCGGTCATCATCGACGATTCCGGCTGCTATCCTCCAAGGATGACCCTGCGGATCGCACAGGCTGAAGCAGTCGATCTCCCGGCTGTGCAGGAGCTGCTTCCGGGCGCATTCGACGGAAAGGGCCGGCTCCTGCTCACGGCAACTGGCTCGGAAGGCCTGGTCGGGGCCGGGACGATCGAGTTGCTTCCAGGCCGATCGAGTCCCGGTTACCTCGCCATCAAGGTCGCGACCACCGGTTCGGAACGCGATGAGACCCGACGCCAGCTGATCGAACGGCTTGCCGAACTCGGTCGGGACTGGGGTGCGGCAGGGATCGTGCTGTCAGGACCGAGTGCGGTCGAAGGCCCCCCCGCAGACCGAAAACGTGATCTCGGATTCCTGCCGGTGAGGGGATTCGAGCTCTGGAGCATCGAACGATCGACACTGGCGGAGCTGGCGGCTCGACGGACGGAAGATGGAGAGCCAAAGACCGGCATCGTCAGGGCGGCTGGAATCGAAGACCTGCCGAAGCTGATCCATCTTCGAGCGGAGCATGGGATCCGCCCGGGCACCGTGCAAAAGGCGATCCGAGGCGATCCCGGTTCGTGCCACCTGTACTTCAAGAACCCGGAGGAAGTCGAGCCGATCGGACTGCTGCTGTTCCGGGAACGAAGTGACTCCGCACTTGCCAGCACGCTCTGGGCACCAGAGACGTGCTCGATCGAACGAGGAACGACGCTGCTCCTCGAGGCACTGGCCGATCCTCTCACCTCCGACATCGAGCGAATCATGATGCGGGGTCCCGGCAACCCTGACACCAGCTTCGATCTTGCGGTCATCGCAGACCTCGGAGGCACATGCTTCCGTCGCAGTGCATGGTGGGCGAAGTCGTTCAGCCCGGACGGGACGTCGGAGTGATCCGAGCACGTGATCCGAGGGAAGGCCCGAGCAGGAAACCGCCGCCCGGTTCGTGATCGGAGGACACCTCGATCGAGACATCGTGATTCGCGAGGATGCTGGAGACCAGACTCGTGGAGATAGCGGTGGCAAGCCCTGATCCGACGCAGTAATGGCGACCGAGTCCGAACGGCATGAACGAGGCTCCCTCGCGAACCACCCCGTCGATGAAGCGTTCTGGAAGGAAACGATCGGGTTCCTCCCAGAGCAAGGGATCGCGGTGGATGAGATAGGGGCAGACGTAGACGTGATCCCCGGACTCGATGGTGTCGCCGCTGGACAACTCGAACCGTTCGAGAGCGACGCGACCGTTGAACCAGACCGGGGGACGCAGGCGGAGTGATTCCCGGAAGCAGGCCTGGACCCAGGTTCCATCCGGTAGATCCGCCCTCAACCTTTCGGTGCATGCAGGATGATCGGCCAGCAGTTGCAGGGTGTTCGACGTGGATGCCGTCGTGGTCTCGACACTTGCCAGAAGGAGGAGGACCATCTCCTCGATGAGGCCCTTGTGACCGACAGGGCAACCACCATCAGCCACCGGAGCCTCGATGAAGGCGGGGTCGAGCAGGTGATCCAGGAGATCCACCGGACATGCTCCGGCATCCGGGGCATCACGACGAGAGGCGATCAGTTCGGCTGCAAGTGATTCGACGTCGGTGCGTTCCTTCTGGAGCGCGTTGATGAGGCGGCCACCGACCATTGCACGAGGGTCGAAGACACCGAGGCCGGCAAGTTCGTTGGATGCTGCAGTCAGTCGGACCACGGAGAGTGCACGGGGATCCCGGGCACCGAGATCCACACCGAAGAGAACGCGCACCGTGATGCGCAGGACACAGGAGGCGATGTCCTCGACCAGGGGGACCGATCGATCCTCTTCTGATGCTCGCGACCAGTCCGTCTGGAGCTCCTTGATGCAGTCGTCGATGACGTCCTGCATCGAGCGGACGGCGGTCGGTGAGAGCTCCGGCTGGATCACCTTCCTGGAATGCGCCCAGCGTTCTCCATCGGAGAGAAGAAGGCCATCGCCGAAAGCCTTCCTGAAGAAGGGAGGGCGGACGAAATCCTGTGACTTGAAGATCTCCTGGACGAGGAGGTGATCGACGACGAGATGACCTGAACCCTTGAGCAGTGGAATGGAGACCACGCGATGTCCGGCAGATTCGGAACGGAGCCGTTCCAGTCGGTCGATCGCACTCTCGGTCTGGGGGACTTCGCCTGAATCATCCATGTTGTGTGGATGATATAGAGTGACGCCGTCGATACCCACGTATGGCCGTGCAGGGCAGCACGGGGTCTCCCCTGAAGCCATCCGAAGTTCCGGTGACACCATGCGCGAACCCATCGATTCGATACCCGGAAGACTCCTTCGACACGCCGTGGAACGCCCCGACACGGTCGCTCTCACCCGGCTTGGTCCGGAGGGCACGCCGACATCGACGCTGTCCTATGGTGAACTGTGGCACCGGACCGGTGCGATCGCGGACGAACTCGTCCGTGCGGAGGCGGTGGGGCGCCCCGTGCTCATACCGGAACGAAACGGCATCGATTACGTCGTGGCCTACCTTGCGTGCATCCGGGCCGGCGCGATCGCGGTGACCGCCCACGCTCCAAGGGCCAATGACCGATCCGGTCGACTCGAATCGATCATCAAGGATGCCGGTCCGGTCCGCGCACTTGCCAGCACGTCGACGGTGGAGAGCTGCCTCGAGATCGGGGACCCCTCGCTGAAGTCGCTTCAGTTCATCGCCACCGACCAGGATGCATACGGAACAGATGACCTCGATGAGCCTCCCGGAATCGATCCGGACCGGGAGGTGATGTTCCAGTACACCTCCGGTTCGACGAGCGATCCACGCGCGGTCAGGGTGACCCACGGCAATCTCGTCGCGAACCTCGACGCCATGAGTTCCCTCTTCTACCGCGAAGGGTCGGTCGGTACCGTGTGCTGGCTGCCCCTGTTCCATGACATGGGGTTGATCGGCCTGGTCATGACCAGCCTCGTCAACGGCATCACCGCCAACCTGATGGCACCGGAGGAGTTCGTCATGCGGCCGGTGCGCTGGCTTCGGGCGATCTCCAGGACACGTTCGGAACATTCAGGAGGCCCCAACTTCGCGTTCAACCTGTGCGTTGAACGCACGACTCCGGAAGATCGGGCCGAACTCGACCTCCGATGCTGGAAGAGCGCCATGAACGGTGCGGAAGCGGTTCGTCCGGAGACGATCGAACGGTTCATCGAGGCATTCGGGCCGTGCGGGTTCGACGTTTCGGCGATGCAACCCTGCTACGGACTCGCGGAATCGACCCTGGTTGTCTCGACACGGAGACCGGGTGCACGACTCGGTCTGGAGCACATCGCATCAAAGGCTCTTGCCGAAAACCGACTGGAGCGATGCCCGGCCGATCAGGAGGATGCCGTGGCGATCACCACCTGCGGCGCGCCGATACCGGGGCACGCAGTCGCGATACTCGATGAAGACGACGGCTTCATGGATGAGGAAGGGGGGATTGGCGAGATCTGCGTCCGAGGTCCGAGTGTCACGCACGGCTATCGAGGTGGAGAGGAAGAGGACAGATTCCCGGAGTCGATCGACGGAAGAAACGGCCCATGGTTGCGAACGGGCGATCTGGGTGGCTTCATCGATGGAGAACTGGTCATCGCAGGTCGACTCAAGGACCTGATCATCGTCGGTGGATCGAACCATCACCCCCAGGACCTGGAACGCACTGCAGGAGAAGCGCATGAGGCCGTCGACAGCGGTGGATGCGCGGCCTTTGCCGTCCCTGACGCCATGGCCCATGGCGGAGAGGGGGTCGTGTTGCTGGTGGAACTGAGTAGGGAACAGATGCGCGCGACCAGAAAGGACGAGGCGGCCCTGCGGGTGCTGAAGGAGTCGATCACCGCAGCCGTGCGTTCCGCGATATCGAGGGATCATGCCGTCGCACTCTCGGAGTGCGTGCTCCTCAAGTCAGGCTCGATCCCGAAGACCACGAGTGGCAAGGTGCGTCGAGGTGAGGCCGCCACCTCATGGCGAGAGGGAACCCTCCCGGTCATCTGAAGTCATCCTGACAGGGATCACCCGGGGCGAAGGAATCGTCGAAGGCGGGCCCTGTCCGGACGCATCATCAGGACGAGCCTGGCAAGAACCGCGCAGAGCGGAGCCTTCCCCGACCGCCGGGCGCAGATCATCCCGATGCGACGGTCCCTGTAGGACAATCCCAGGAGCTGCCCCCGCTCGGATCCATGCAGCAGTGCACATGCTCGATCGGTTGCTCCGATTCGAAGCAGGCTCTCAAGCATGAACCCGAGACACACGGAGGAGGTGGGAGGCTGCGTCAGGAGCTCGGAGACGATGGTCGGCTCATCCTTCATGACGGCGTGTGCGGCGGCGACGGAACGTCGGAGATCGCTTCCCGAGGGCAGTGACTCGACAAGACGTTCCACGTGATCCTGTTTCCCGGATGCGATCAATGCGCGGGCCAGGTAGACGATGCCGATCTCGCTCGCCGTCGACTGAACGACCTCGGTCAGGAAATCACGGGCAGCGCCCAGATCTCCGCGCTCGAACTGATCGAGTCCGATGATGACATCACGGTACGACATGCTCGAGGCGTAGACGCGTCGTCGTGCCTGGGTACGGAAGGGGTTGAAACCCGATGCAAGGAACCTGGCCGCACGCTGCCTTGCTCGCTCGAGGAAGAGGTCCGGATCGACGACCGGTCGACTGGTCGGCTTGAAGTCGAGTCCGAGGAGTCGGCAGACAAGGCCGGCGAGATCGACGTCCCACATGGAAGATCCCTCATCCGGCCCAAGGGAGCATCCATGGAGGAAGAGGCGTGCCGGCGGTCGGGCAAGCAGCATGTTGGGTTGGGCGGGAAGCCGAGGCAGGGCGAGCAGCGCAAGCGGTCGGTCGCCAATCGACTCAAGCAGTGGATCGAGGAAGTCCACCTCGGCGGGATCACGCTCACGATCGAACTCCTCCGGAAACGGAATCCAACTCACGAGGAGGTCCGGTTCCGTCTCCAGGAGGAGGGCCCTGCTCACGTTGACGATCGACTCCCCGAACGCACGCAGGGGAGTCAGGTCCTCCCGTTCATCGACGTGAACACGGTTCGACCGGACCAGGGGTCGTGTTGCTTCGGGGTGCACCGACATCGGAGGAAGCAACCAGGCATCGGCCGGATCCTGGCGACTGGTCAAGGCATCGGTGCCGACCAGGGTCTGTCCGATCGACGGATCGTCACCAGACACGGTCCATTCGGTGACCGGATCGAGTACCGGCCATCCGACGACGGCTGTGGTTCTGCGGGACCGAACGACTTCGGACCAGAACGGTTCGAGCCTCCAGGAACGCGCATCGATGTTGCGAACCTCCATGGAGATCCGATCAGGCTCCCGCCGGCCGATCACGACGTGCTTCGATGGGGTGTCACCGGTCGCAAGCGTCGTGGCGACCGCATTCCTGCCCGGTCCGGTCGGGATCTTCACCGAGCATGATGACCCGGATCCGAGGAGGCGACCGAGTCGAGTCCCGGGACACGAACGGAGCCGGTCGATCCACATCGGTCCCATGCCCTCGAGAACGAGCAGGACCATGGAATCAAGGGTGTCATCACGACCGGACGGTGGCATCCGTGTAGCCTAACCAGTGGATGACCGATGCAACCAGACAACCGGACCTCGATCGCATCCGCATCGAGCCTGCTCGCCCGGAGGACCGGGCCACGCTCGCCATGACGAACCCGAACATGCGGTACATGGCTGAAAGCGGCTGGAGTCTGGTCGCCGTGGATGGGAACGAGGAGTTCGCGCCGGTGGTCGGCTCGATCGTGGTCACCAAGGGCTACGTCGAATCGGAACTCGCCTGCCTGGGCATGCACCTCTCGATCGTTTCGAGCTGGCTGGAGACGGATCTTGCCGATCTGCTCCTCCAACCAGTGATCGAAAGCACCGTGGAGTGGGGTGCGCGAAGACTCAGGACGACGGAACACCTGCAACCGGATGCTCCGCTGGGCCGGAAACTCGAGGAACACGGCTTCATCCCGGGAGAGACCTTCGACACCTACGAGATGGATCTGGAAGAGACCATCGAGTCATGGAAGGACACGCTCGAACGGATCGAACGCAATCTGAAGTTCCCCGAGGACATCGAGATCGTCCCCCTCCAGGAACACATGGCCATGGAGATCGCCAGGGCATGGGCGGCATTCATCGGAGGGGACGCGGAACAGAACCGGGACACCATCATCAGGGCCATTGCGGGACTGGACAGCTTGATCGATGCGAATCACTCGAGGGTTGCGATCCGGAACGGACGAGTGATCGGCCTGCATCTCTGCAAGTTGCGTGACACCACCCTCAAGGTCCATGCACTCGCAATCCATCCCAGACATCGACTCTCCGGATTGCAGCTGCGTCTGTTCATCGACAACGGCGTGCGAGCATTCAAGGCCGGAGCCCTGGTGCAGCAGTACGAGGCCGGCAGGAGACAGCCTGACACGAGGAACGTGTCCAAGAGGATCAAGGCCCGACTGATCAACAGTGCGATTTGCTACGAACGCGAGCTGGGCAAGAACGATCGACGCGAGGCTCAGCCTCGTTGAGCGATGTGCTTCGCAAGCAGACGAATGGTCGAATGCTCGAAGAGAGTGGCTGCCTCGAGTTCGATGCCCAGCCATTCCGCAAGCTCACCGGTCGCGATCAGGATCGCGAGAGAGTCGAGACCGAGCTGATCGAAAGGCTTGTCGATGTCGACATCCGAGGCGGGGCACTCGAGCTCTCGCGCAACACGATCCTGCATCCAGGTCGTCATCTCTTCGGATGTGCGTTCAACGGCACTCATTGACCGACACGATAAGGCATGCGCGGTGCCTGTTGCGGCTGAAATGATGATGATGACCGGATGTTCATGATTGTCGGACCCTGACGCGGAACCCCTCCGGCCGAAGGGTCAGGCCCACCGAGACCAAAGGGAACCACCACCCTCGTGTCCAGTGATCGACCCGGTGAGTCGGTCATCAGCCGCTCATGCTCTGCCTTCGAAGCGATGGGTCGACCGCGGCGACCATGCCGCCAACGTCAAGCGAACCCCCGAGGAAGTCATCCAGCATCCGGGCCGCACCCTGGGGATCCGCGATGGTCGCTCCGTAGTCGAGATGGAGGCACTGGATGTTCTTCGACTCCGACATCGACAGTTCTATGGCCGCGACCTGTGCGTCGAGGGTCGCCATGAGCCTGGCTTCGGAGATGTCAGCACCCTTGTTGCCGAGTCGATCCAGCATGGTCCTCTGGCTGCGCGCGATCTCCCGGAGATCACGGTCCATGAAGACCACGCGATACTTCTGGTCGGTGGGAAGCATGGGCAGCAGCTGGGCCATGATCTTGACGCAACGACCACGGACCTCGGGGATCCATGAACTGTCGCTGGCAAGCTGAGTCGACTTCTCGTGCTCGTAGTAACCCTTCGGGTTGTCCCGATCAGCCTCGCGCTCGCCGTCCACGAAGGGTTCGATGCCGCCATGGTGGAGCATCTGCATCATCATCGAGGTGCCGCTTCGAGGCAGGCCGCTGACGATCGTGATGATCTCGTCGCGGGGCACGTCGCTCCAGTCCTCCCGATTGCCACCAGCCTGCAGGCGATCCTGCCTGCGACGGTCGATCCCGGCCTGCACTGCATCGAGATCGGTCTCATCCTCAAGGGTCGATCTGCTTCGAACCGATTCCCTGGCCTGTCGTGCGTCTTCGCGATGCCGCTCCGCTCCTTCGGGGTCGCCGAGGTGGTCTTCCAACAGGTCGGCCATGGCGTCATGCGCCTCGGCGAACGCGGAAGCCTGCTTCAACGCCAGGCCGAGCGCGGTGGTCGCCATGTCAAGGTTGCCCAGCCTGATCAGGGAACGACCGATCACGAGATGCGCCCTCGGATTGTGGAAGAGGAGATCCGTCGATTCCAGTGCATGGTCGAGTGCTTCTTCCACCTGCCCGATCTCGAGAAGTGCGCTGGCGAGCCCGCAGAACGCGACGGCATTCTCCGAATCGAGTTCGAGAGCCTTTCGATACGCCGCTGCAGCCTCTTCAGGGTGTCCGAACTTCATGAAGGAAGCGGCCGCCTGCAGGTAGGGCTCCGGAACGCCGCTTTCAGATTCGACGATATGACGCAGGAGCGGGAGTGCATCCTTTTGATTCCCGCTCAGCACCATCTGGGAAAGCCTCACCCAGGTGAAGAGATGGTTCATGGGCTGGAGATAGCTCATCGTCTTGCGGATCTTGAAGGTCAGCTTCTTCGGAGGATCCTCGAAGTCATTGCCTTCGATCATGTCACCCTCGTCGGACCGAAGAAGCTCCCGGGAACCATCCTCGTTGACCTTCACGGTCGGCAACCTGATCCCGTACCTGGCGGCTTCGGTCGAGAGTTCCTCGAGGGAATCCAGCGCGATATCCCTCTGTTCCACGATGTTCTTCATGAGAGTCGTTGAGGAACGGGTCAGCCCATCCAGATCCTCTACGGCGCGATGACAGCTGATCAGGTTGATCCCGAAACGGTGCTCGCCCGGGAATTCACTCCAGATTCCCTCGAGAAGCGGAATCGCCTCGTTGAAGACACCGGCATCCATGTAGGACTGTGCAAGGTTGTACTTGAGTTCTCGAACCGTCTCCCGAACCGCCACGTCGATGTCCTCGTCAGGCTCCTCGATGTAGCCGAGCTCGACGAGTTGCCTCATGGCTTCCGCGCTCTCGACGGGATCGATGTGGGAATCGGGATCGTGCATGCCGCACTGACCCTCGACGTCATCCCAGGATTCGATCGACTCCACCTCGACACCGTCCTCGAATGCATCGACCAACGGCTTGCCGTCCATGTCCCTTCCGACCGGCAGGCCGAAGAGAGTCAGGACGGTCGGACAGAGATCCATGATGCCCGCACCGTGGATCCGATGGTTCTTCTTGATGCCCGGACCCTTCATCAGGAAGATTCCGTGATTCCGGTGCTCGATCGCCGGCCCCGCAGGCTCCACCGGAATGTACTGGGGACGAAGATGATCGGGGTGGAAGCCGTGGTCGCTGAGCAGGAT
Source organism: Phycisphaerales bacterium (assembly GCA_022447205.1). Taxonomy (GTDB): domain Bacteria; phylum Planctomycetota; class Phycisphaerae; order Phycisphaerales; family SM1A02; genus JAKVBQ01. The sequence goes on along the minus strand of JAKVBQ010000003.1, from coordinate 79,760 downwards.
CACCGTCGTGTCCTCGCCAGCGAGTTGCAGGGTTGCACCCAGCATCATGTCATGGAACCTGTAGCCGCCTTCGACGACACCCTTGTAGTTCTCGAAGTCCTCCTCGGAGATCCACTCCTGACGAGGAGGGTGGAATCGCATGAACCCATGCGAGAAGTGGTCGATGCCGTCGAAGTAGATGCACATCAGGTCCCAGTCCTCGAGCTGGATCAGGGCAGTGGATGCACCATGGATCGAGACGGTGTCGGAGAGGGTCTTCGAGAATCCGATCAACCGCTTGTCCTTCTTCTGGTCGATCTTCGCGAAGTTCGGAATGAAGGGTGCGACATGTTCCGCCTCGATCTCCCATGGATGGAACCTGAACTCCTGCAGGTTCTTCGCCATGGACTCCGGATGCACGGTCCCCGGCTGCATCGGCCACTGCTCGAGATCCCAGCCGAACTGACCTGATCTCGGCTTGCCGACCTCGACGTCGGGTTTGATGTTGAGCAGTTTCCCGGCACGCTGGTAGTGGTTGCTCACCATGACCCCGTCGATCGGCTCCGCTGGATGCGACGGCCACCAGCCGACCACGATCGAGCGCTTGCCGCACTGCTGAAGCATGTTCCAGACGGCCTTCGTGCTTCGAGAGATGTTGGTGATCGGGCGGACGCCCTTGCCGTCCGGAGTGGGTTCGGAAAAGCCGTGGATGCCGTGCTTGAAGGGCCGCTTGCCGGTCGCGATCGAGGTCCAGAGCATCGGACTCAACGCCGGGTTCAGGGTCGAGTTGTTCCCGTGAACACCGTCTTCCATGAACCGCTTGAGGTTCGGCATCTTGTCTTCGGCGATCAGTGGCTCGATGACGCGCCAGTCGGCGGCATCCCAGCCGATGACCAGGACTTTCCTGTCGTTTGCAGTCGGGCTCATGGTCCGACCAGCATACTCAGGAAGAAGCCCCCTTCATACATGCAGCAGGAAGGGAGCCTTGCTCGCTTGAAGCCGGTCGCGGGAGTGGATCCACGGGGTCATGATGGAGTACAGTTGACGCAACGAGGCATGTCGGTGATCAGACACCGGAAACCGCATATTATCGCCGCACGCACGTGAGCCCCGCCGACAGTCCGTACCTTCTCCATGAGGTGATGCACCATGCTCCTGAGACAGATCTTCGACGAGGACCTTGCCCAGGCGGCCTGGTTGATCGGTTGCCAGAAGACCGGCGAGGCGATCGTGATCGACCCCGAACGGGACATCGATCAGTATCTGGATCTGGCACGACGTCACGACCTTCGAATCACCGACGTGGCGGAGACCCACATCCACGCGGATTTCCTCTCGGGCGCGCGGGAACTCGCCGAAGCGACCGGCGCTCGCGTCCACGTCTCCGGTGAAGGCGGCGATGACTGGCGCTCACGATGGCTCGCAGACCATGACCATGTCGAACACCGTGGTGGGGACACCTTCCGGATCGGTGGCATCAAGTTCACCGTCCTGCACACCCCCGGACACACACCCGAGCACGTGAGCTACCTGGTCACCGATCTGGGTGGAGGCGCGGATGAACCCATGGCACTCCTGAGTGGGGACTTCGTCTTCGTCGGGGACCTGGGTCGACCGGATCTGCTCGAGACCGCAGCGGGTGTCGAAGGCGTGATGGAGGCAGCAGCTCGGGATCTCGGCGAGAGTGCCCGTGCCTTCCTCGAACTTCCGGACTTCGTGCAGATCCTGCCTGCCCATGGAGCAGGCAGTGCCTGCGGGAAGGCCCTTGGCGCGATCCCACAGTCGACGGTCGGGTACGAACGACGTTTCAACAAGGCCCTCAAGCTCAGTGAGCAGGAGGATGCCTTCATCTCGAACATGCTGACCGGGCAGCCGGCCCCACCCCTCTACTTCGCTCGCATGAAGCAACAGAACCGGGATGGGGTGCCCCGGCTCGGGCAGCTGCCCGATCCGGAAGCTGTTTCTCCACAGGAACTTACGTCTGGAGGCCGTCAGGTCATTGACCTCAGGCCCTGGGCAGACTTCGCAGCGGGTCACCTGCCCGGATCGATCTGGTCGAAGACCGGCGCATTCCTTTCGGCCACGGTTGGTTCGTATGTCCTTCCTGAACAAGAACTTGCACTGATCTGCAAGCCTGCTGACCTGGAACGTGTAAAGAGAGGATTGGTCAGGATCGGCCTGGACCGATTGACCGCCTGGTGCAGCCTCGAGGCCTTCGAGGCCTGGCGGGGCAGCCAACCACAAGAGACCCTGGCCACGATCAGGGAGATCAGTGCCGAAACCCTGCACGAGGCATTCGAAGCAGGAGATGTTCCCGAGATTCTCGACGTCCGCAGGGGTGATGAGTTCGATGCCGGACATCTCGAGGGGGCCAGCAACCTCCCGCATACCAGGCTGTTCGCCGATGGCAGCCTGATTCCAGTCCCTGAGGAGGGGCAGGGTCTGGTGGTGCAGTGCCTCGGCGGCGTCCGAAGCGCCAGTGCATGCTCCGCACTCCAGAGAGAGGGGCATACCGTCATCAACATGGCTGGCGGATGGAACGCATGGTGCGCAGCCGGTCGGCAGAGGGCGCGTCAGGGCACCTGACACCGGACCGACCCGCTGCCTCGACCAGGCACGGTGCGAAATGGCGAAACGTGAATCAGATGACCGGGAAATCGCGGCGATCGTCGACGTCTGCCGTCACATTCCTCGAGCAGCTCCATAGGGGGGGGTGAGCGGATGACGAATCCGCCCTGACGCAGGAAACACCCAACGGAGACCACTCAAGATGACCAACTGCACAAAGCTCATCGGAACCACCACCGCACTGATCCTCACCGCCGGCGCATGCGCCGATCTTCAGTACGGCGAAGCGATCCTCAGCGCTGAAAGCAACTGCTTCAGCGGAAGCGAGCATGATCTCGTCGAGGAGAAGATCACGTACAACGGCACCTACGAAGCCAACTCCTCCTGTGGTGGCGGCATGACCTCCGCCTACCTGCACACCGATGATGCGTGGTTCATCCTTTCCGCCGGCAGCTCGGTGCCCGGTCAGAATGGAAACTCGAACGACAAGGACGGTCGGATCGTCGTTGATGGTGGGAATGGAGCTGCCGCAGTCGAGGTGCAGTTCACCGTGGACCGCCCCACGCTCTTCCGCATGAGTCGATGCCTGGAAGGATCGAACGTTCGATTCTGGGATGGTGAATACCAGATCGCGGAACTCGGTCACGCCGACCAGGTCACCCAGCTCCGTGCCGGCACCTACTGGGCCACCATCGAGACCGACCAGTATGGAAGTGCAGTCTGGGCGGAAATCGACTGGCAGCAGTCCGATGCCGATGACCCCGCCGACATCAACGGCGACGGCAAGGTCAACCACCTCGACCTCGCCGACATGATCACCCTGCTCTCCGACAACAACGCCAGGAAGCCCGGTCTGGACAAGGAGAAGGGCAAGGGACTCGGTGACGTGACCCCGATGCCGAAGCCGAAGCCGGCGCAGAAGCCCGGACTGAAGCCCGCGCGCAAGCCCGACCTGAAGCCCGGTCAGAAGCCCGGACGGAAGCCCGGCGAGCGGTGTGGAACCGGTTCATCGACGAAGGGCGATCAGTTCAGAAGCATGCAGTCCTTCGATCGCAACAGCCAGCCGGGTCAGTACGGTCCCCAGCTCTCCGACAATGGCGCGGACCGGTACCAGGACAAGCCCTCCAACGACAAGGTCGACATCGAGGACCCCAGCCGGACCTCGAAGAAGTCGAGGACCAAGGGTGACCTCGACCGCGACGGCAAGGTCGACATCAAGGACATCGTCATCCTGATGGGTCGCCTCTGAACAGGACTCCACACGGCTCATTCCTCCTCTGCGTCGCCTCCCGTTCTCCTCGGAGAACGGGAGGCGCTTTTCACATCGGGGACGTACACTCGGAGCATGCTTGGCGACATCGACTATGCAGCACTCGGCTTCGAGACGTTCCACGACGAGGTTCTCGCACCACTGATCGTCATCGAGTCCCACCCGCTGGATGTGACAGTCCATCAGTGCATGGATCACATCGGGTCGGAAGAGGCTGCCGGCCGAGCGTACGAGGAGGTCGAGCCGGGGTTCAGGTGGGGGCCGATCTGGTCCACCGCGTGGTTCAGGCTTCGAGGGCATGTTCCGGAATCGATGCGGGGTCGCCCCATCGTCCTCCACTTCTCGAGCGGTACCGAGGCACTTCTCTGGAGGAACGGAACACCGGCACACGGTTTCGACCCGTATCACCACCACGCTCCGCTCGGCACGGCGGGTGAAGGGACGATCGAACTGCTCATCGAAGCCGCGTGCAACCGCCCGCTCGGCGCATCACTCTTCTGGTGGGAGCATGGCGAGGAGCACGGACGATGGAAGGAGAGCCGACCGGGTCGATTGGATGCGGCGGAACTCCAGGTCCGGGACGATCTCGCGGAACGGTTCGCACGGACCTGGTTGTTCGCGACGAGGTTGATGCGGACCGCCGATGCCGCGGAACCGACCGCCCACCAGCTTGATGCCGGACTCAGGAAGATCAGAAGCGCCCTGCTTGCCGAGGATCGGATCAGCATCACGAAGGAGCACCTGCTCGAACTGGAAGCGCTGCTCCAGGATGGAAACAAGCGACCGACGACCTGCGTGGCCATGGGACACGCCCACATCGACACCGCCTGGCTGTGGCCGATCCGGGAGACACGGCGCAAGTGCCTGCGTACGTTTGCAACGCAGCTGCAGAACCTGGAGAGACATCCGGACTTCAGGTTCCTCTGCAGCCAGCCACAGCAGTACGCCTGGGTCGAGGCTGATTCACCGGACCTCTTCGAACGCATCAGCAGGCAGGTCGAGAATGGGCGATGGGAGGCGGCCGGGGCGATGTGGATCGAACCCGACGCGAACATCCCCAGCGGCGAGTCCCTGATCCGACAGATCGTCCATGGAACCAGGTACTGGAAGGATCGCTTCGGGGACGCCGCACCCCAGGAGTTCCTCTATCTCCCGGACACCTTCGGTTTCCCGGCATCCCTCCCGCAAATCTGCCGGTTGGCAGGACTCGAGACGTTCATCACCAACAAGATCGCGTGGTCGGAGACCAATCGATTCCCGCATGTCACCTTCAACTGGAGGGGGATCGACGGATCCGAGGTGATGTCGCACTTCACGCCGGGGCACAACTACAACTCCTCGATCATGCCGCAGGACTTCGTCGATGCCGAGGAACGACTGCTGTCGAGTGACGGCACGCGTGCCATGACCTGGCTCCAGCCCTACGGGTGGGGTGACGGGGGAGGCGGACCGGACGAAGAGCAGATCATGAACGCGGAGCTCGCCGCGATCTCTCGAGGGATGCCGGATGTCGCATCGTGCTCGACCACGGAGTTCTGTCGTCGACTCCACGCCTCGTTCGAGGATGGTCCACCACCTCCGGTCTGGGACGGCGAGCTCTACCTTGAACTCCACCGCGGCACCTACACGACGCATGCACGGCTCAAGGCCTCGAACCGACGAGCGGAACGCGACCTGCGCGAGATCGAGATCCTCACCACCGCCGGGGATGTCGCGGATCGCGAGGTCATCGACGGCATCAGGCCATGGCTCGATCGGACCTGGAAGCAGGTCCTCCTGAACCAGTTCCACGACATCATCCCCGGCTCCTCGATCGGTTCCGTCTACGAGGATGCGCATCGAGACCTGGATGCGGTCCATCTCGACTGCACGCATGAGCTCACCGAGGGTCTTCGAAGGATCGAGACCCTGGTCGACACACGACACACCAGGAGACCACTCCTCGTATGGAATCCATGCTCGACCGGGAGAACCGCGGTCGTCGAGAGCGAGGCGGGACTGCGCATCGCACGTGATGTACCGGGGCTTGGAATCAGGATCATCGACCTCGCGGACGACGCAGCTCCGAAGGAATCGGTCCAGACCGGTCCGCGCAGCCTGGCGAACGGACTCCTCGAGATCGAACTCGACGATGCAGGATGCATCAGGAGACTTGCATCGAACGAGCATTCGGTCGGATTCGATGATCCGATGAACACGCTGGTGATCCATCCGGATCGCCCTCGTCGCTGGGAGGCATGGGATCTCGACCGGGACTACACCGATGTCCGCATTCCCCAGGTCGAGTCCGGTGCGGAGATCTCGGTTCAGGATGATGGTCCCCTTCGAGGATCGATACGGGTCAGCCGAAAGATCGGCAGGTCGAGTTCGATCACCCAGCGATACATCCTCGATGCGGGATCAAGGGTCCTCAGGATCGAGAACGATCTCGACTGGCAGGAGGACCATGCGATCCTCCGTGCCGAATTCGCCCCGAGCATCCGTGCACGGTCGGCCACCTACGGCATCCAGTTCGGCTCGATCGAACGGCCGACGCACGCCAACACCTCCTGGGAGAAGGCCGCCTTCGAGGTCCCGGGTCATCTCTGGATGGATCTCTCGCAACCGGGACGTGGGCTCGCCGTGCTTGACGACGGCTCGAGGTTCGGACGTTCCTGCCGCGACAACGTCATGGGCCTCTCACTGGTTCGCGCCACCAGCTTCCCCGATCCGGAAGCGGACCGGGGACGACACGAATTCTCATACGGATTGATGCCCCACGGCGGTGACTGGCGTTCCGCTGGTGTCGACGAGGAAGCGGAAGCGTTCGGGTGCAGGATGCGTTCCGTTCCCGCACCGGCAGGCGTGCATGGTCGGATCAACGACGGCTGGAGCGCGCTGCCTGTTTCATGCAGTGACACGAGTGTCGAGATCGCCGCCTGCAAGCCCTCGGAATCCGGGGACGGCGTCGTGGTGCGGATCGTCGAAAGAAGGGGAGGAACGGGATCCGTCCGGATCGAACTCCCCACGGGCCGAAGCACCGGCACCCTGGTGGATCTTCATGAGAATCCGATCGAGGACGAGGCGATCGAGGTCCGGTCGGGCGGACTCGAGGTGAAGATCGGTCCCTACCAGATACGCTCGATACTGATGCGCTGAGGCGTTTCCTCGAGAACCTCGACATTCCAGCGACCCTGGAGATGATCCCGGACGTACCACCCGGGAACAAGGGTCAGCTGGAGTATCCCGATGCGACGAATCAACATCGGCAGGCCGACAAGCGAAGGCTTCCGAACGATCAATGAGCACGGTGGGGGAGGACGGCATCCGGTCAGGTGGACGAACGCGATGCTCATGGCTCACGTGGAGACGCCACATGGACCCGAGCTCAGGATCGTGCGCGAGGAGCTCGAGCAGGAGTCGGTGTTGCGGGTTTCCTCGGGAGGTGGCGAAATCGGCAGTTCCGAAGCGATGATCATCGTGGACTCCGCCGAGATCATCATCTCCCTTGCATCGAACGCCGAGAGGAACAACGGCGACGCATCGATCATGGTCGGATTCGAGAACCCTCGTCCGATCCAGGTGCGTGCCAGTGGGGTGAGTGGAACGCATCAGGTCGCGGTGATCCTTCGCAACTTCGAGGAAGGTTCGATTCACGTCCTCGATGAAAGTCGCAGGTCGTTGCACCTCGCACCAGGTCTCTGGACGATCCAGGCGGCCGCGGTGCCCGATGGCGTGGAACGCACCAGCGTGCTTGAATTCGACTTCTGACGAAACCGACCGGCAGGTCATGCCGAGGACGGGTACAGTCCCGTGGATGATTGATCAGACCCACGATGTCGCGGTGCTCGGACTGGGGGGCATCGGTTCAGCGGCCTTCGCAGCACTGGCACGCAGGGGCGTGGACGTGGTCGGCATCGATCGGTGGGCCCCTCCGCATGAACATGGGTCATCACACGGTCAGTCACGCATCTTCCGAATCGCCTACTTCGAACATCCCGACTACGTTCCGCTCGCAAGGGCTTCGAGCAGGCTCTGGCAGGAGCTTGATGACCGGAATCCGGAACGGATCTTCGTACGGACGGGTGGGGCATGGATCGGAGCGCCGGACTGCGAGATCGTCGCGGGATCACTTCTTGCGGCAACAAGGCATGACCTCGAGCACGAACTTCTGGATGCCGGGGAAACAAGTCACCGATGGCCCGCACTGCGTCCGCCGGATGGCTCCATCTGCTTCCACGAGGCGGACACTGGTGTGATCTGCCCCGAGAACGCGATCGCTGCACTGATCAGGGAGGGACGGGAGGCCGGCGGACAACTCCGGACCGAGACCCAGGTCGACAGGATCGATCATGAGGGGAATGACATCGTCCTGGAGACCACATCGGGACGGATCAGCGTGAACCGCCTGGTGGTGGCGGCAGGTGCCTGGAGCGATCGGCTCGTTGAACTTCCATCGGTGAGGTTGCAGGTGACCCGTCAACTCCTCGGTTGGGTGCGACCACAAGATCCGGAACCGCTCCGGGAAGGGCGCTTGCCGGTCTGGGGCTTTGATGACGAAGGCGATTCATTCCAGTACGGGTTCCCGATCTGTGCCGGGTTCCCCGGTCCGACGGGACTGAAGTTCGCCCGTCACTCGGACGGTGTGCCGTGCGACCCTGACACGGTCAGAAGAACGATCGATGGAGATGACGAGGCCTGGCTCCTGCAGCACCTCGCAGAGCGGATTCCCGCGGCCGAAGGTCCACTGACCCATGCATCGACCTGCCTCTACACCCTCTCCGAGGACCGACACTTCGTGCTCGATGTCCACCCGGACAATCCCTCGGTGACCATTGCCTGCGGATTCAGCGGTCATGGATTCAAGTTCTGTCCGATCCTCGGAGAAGCTCTGGCGGATCTCGCCCTGGAGGGCGGAACGAAACACCCGATCGGGTTCCTCTCGTGTGGAAGGCTGAAGCAGGCGGGGAACGAGGGGCCATAGCGCACCCGCCCTCGTGGTTGTCGATAGTCTGTACAACACAGCAGGAGGTGCCACATGGCCAGGAAGATCAACATCGGGCGGCGCGTCGTCGCACTCATCCTTGGAACCACGATGACCACGATGGTCGGTTGCGCAAATCTCCCGCAGGGCGTTGCGCCGGATGCTGCCATGACCGGACTCGCGGACTCCGGCTCACTGGTGCGCCTCACACCGGAACAGGAACTCGTGATCAAGCTCAATGCGAACCCGGCCACCGGCTACGCCTGGCGGATCGACCAGACCATCGACAGGGCGGTGCTTCTCCCCGATGGCAACAAGATGACGCAGACCTCCGAGCAGAAGTCTCGACAGGAGGAGGTCGTCACGCAATACCTGAGATTCATCGGCCAGCAACCCGGCAGGACCCGGTTGAACCTGGTCTACACGAATGAACGGCAGGGACTGGTCGAGGACACCCCGAAGTACTCACTCGAAGTGATCGTCGCACCAAGGCCCGAATCGGGAAAGTGACTCCGACCAACACCAGGACACGTTGGGTGATGGGATCCAGTTGATGTCGAGTCCCCCGGATCGAAGACGATGGTGGGTGCTCCTGGCAATGACCGGTTCGTTGTCGATGATCATGATCGACACGACGATCATCACGGTCGCACTGCCTGCCATTCACGAGGATCTCGGCATAGGCCAGGGCATGCTGGAGTGGGTGGTCATCGCCTACATCCTCGTACTCGCCTCGATGATGGCACTGGGCGGACACGTCGGCGACATCATCGGGAAGCCGAAGGCCTTCGTGATCGGTGCGCTCGCCTTCGGTGTCTGCTCGCTGCTTTGCGGCATGGCTTGGGATGGACGATCCCTCGTGTTCTTCAGAGTGCTCCAGGGACTCGCCGCGGTCCTGATGCAACCGGCGTCCAGTGCACTGGTCATCGGTTCGTTCGCACCGGGTGAAAGAGGCAAGGCCATGGGGATCTATGCGGGTATCTCCCTGCTCTTCCTCACCATCGGGCCGGTCGTCGGTGGAGTGATCACCGAATTCGCCTCGTGGCGCTACTGTTTCTACATCAACCTTCCGGTATCGCTCCTTGTGGCGGCCGGTGCTCTGATCACGAAACCCACGGACACCCGGAATCCGAAATCGGGATTCGACTGGCCGGGCGCTCTTCTCCTGGTGGTCGGACTTCCGGCCTTCATACTCGGATTGAAGCAAGGCAACACCTGGGGTTGGGACGCACCACTCACGCTGGGACTTCTTGCCGGCGGCATCGTCCTGATCATCGCATTCATCAAGGTCGAGCTCCGTTCAAGCCACCCCGTGGTTCAGCTCGGCCTGTTCAGGGACCGTGCCTTCATGGGTGACGCCCTGATGCTGATGCTGACACAGTCAGCGGTGACCGGCGTGATGATCTTCGTGGGCATCTACCTGCAGCTCGTGCTCGGGTTCACGCCGGTCATGGCGGGATTCGCACTCATGCCGCTGATGCTTCCGGTTCTTGCGGTGATGTACCCGGCAGGAAGAACCTATGACCGCAGAGGAGCACGGACCCCAGCGACGCTCGGCGGCATCGGGGTCACGGCCGGGCTTGCGACGCTTGCCATCGGAACCGGTGGCGAGACGTACTGGGTGATGGCATGTGGCATGGCGATCATCGGGTTCGGCCTTCCATTCATCCAGGTGCCATCGAACACCGATGGCATGAGTCGCGTCGAGGCCGCCAAGCGGGGCATGGCCAGTGGGGTGCTCCAGACGTTCAGACAGTTCGGCTCGGTGGTCGGTCTCACACTCATCGCCGCGGTGATCGCGACGACGCAGGCGACGAACATCGACCGCCTCTCGGCCGAAGACCCCGGATGGACCGGTTCGAATCGCACCCTCGTGGTCGAGGCGATGTCTGGGGATGCGGATGCCAGGAAGACGATCCTGGACGCCCATCCCGAGATCGAGGCCGAACTCAGGAAGATCACGGGATCGGGAATCACCTGGGGGGTCTGGACTGCGACCCTGATTGCGATGATGATCGTATTCATCGCCCCGATCACACTCTCCAGGAAACCAGGCAGACAGACATGAACAGATGGCACGAACTTCTCGCGGCAACTCTTTCAATGGCCATGCTGACGGCAGGGAACGCCCAGGAGACCTCGGGCGAGGAAGTGAAGCCGGATGCCCCGGTCCTCGGCACCCCCGAAGAACTCCACAAGGGCATGGAGTTCACCGAAGGACCGACGCCCGACGCGAAAGGCAACGTGTACTTCACGGACATTCCGGCGGAAAAGATCTACATCCATCGACCGGATGGAACACGTGAGATCTTCATGCAGAGCTCGGGCCGCTGCAACGGCCTGATGTTCGACAAGGAAGGTCGACTCTGGGCATGTCAGGGCGGCGAGGGCAGGGTCGTTCGGATCGACATCGAGACCTCTGAAGTGACCCCGGTCGCGGATGACATCGACGGAGGCCCCTTCCTCAGCACCAACGACCTTGTCCTTGATGCCCATGGTGGGGCCTACTTCACGGACCCCGCCTACTGGAGGCATCCGAAGAGCAAGGTCGACGAGGCTGTCTACTACGTCGATGCCGATGGCGACATCACCAGGATCGCCAGTGGCCTGAAACGACCGAACGGCATTCTCCTTTCACCGGATGGCACGACCCTCTACATCCTGCCGACGGGAGAACGACGACTCATCGCGCACGACGTCAAGGCCCCCGGGAAGATCGGTCCAGGGCGGGACCTTGCCGAGCTCCGATCCGGTGGTGACGGCCTGACCTGCGACACGGAGGGCAACCTCTACGTCACGCAGCCGAGAGTCAGGATGATCGAGGTCTTCGCACCGGACGGCACGAGCCTGACATCGGTCAAGCTCCCGGGTTCACCATCCAACGTCTGCTTCGGTGGTCCGGGTCTTGATCACCTCTATGTGACTGCGGGTGCCAAGCTCTTCCGGATTCCGGTCAATAAGAAGGGGCAGCTCCCCTGCATGGTCGGACCCGGCACGGTGAATTCGGATGACGGTTCGGGTTGATTCCGACGATTCTGTATCCTCGGCCGACCAGGCCGCACCACAAGACCACCCCAGACGAGGGCTCGAATGCCGATCTTCAGGAAGGGCGACAGAAAGATCGCCTTCATACACATACCGAAGGCCGCCGGCTCGAGCATCGAGATGCACTTCACGAGCTCGGGATGGGAGATGGATTTCTACAAGCCATGCTCCCACCCCAACACACCGGCCATGCACCATTGTGTCTATGACGAACTGAAGAAGCTGGTCCTGGATCTCGATGACATCCCGTCATTCTGCATCGTCCGCAACCCCTACAAGCGAATGGTGTCCGAATGGCGATGGCAACGCAACGTCATGCGGACGACCAGGGTGAACTTCATCGACTTCGTCCATCGGGTCGAGGTGTCACTCAAGCACACCCTCACCTACTGGGACAACCACTGGCGGCCCCAGTCCGACTTCCTGAATGACAACATCGATCGAGTGATCAAGATCGAAAGACTCGATCAGGATTTCGAGGCCTTCTCGAAGGAACACGAACTGGGTTTCACCGAACCGATTCCCAGGTTCGGCAAGGCCAAGTTCACGAAGCACCCACGCCTCGACTTCGACGAGAACACGATTGATCGCATCCGACGCATCTATGCGAATGACTTCAGGCGGCTGGGCTATTCGAAGGATGTACCGGTACTCAGATGAGCAGATCCGGCCGAAACGATCGCACCGAAGGACGACGTGTCACATCCACGGGAGGAGCCTTCCTGACCGTCGGAGCGTCGGAGGGAATCGGCCAGGGCGCATCACTTATCCGAGCCTGGTTCGTGGCCAACCTCGTGGGTCCGGACCAGATGGGAATCGCGTTCACGATGCTCCTCTTCGGCGAGTTCCTCAATCGACTCACGAACCTGAACCCGGGGATCACGCTCGTGCAGGACCCTGCCGGCGGCTCCGGTAGATTCCGTCACACGCTCCAGGCGATCATGCTCCTCCGAGGCATCCTTTTCGGAGCACTGATCGCCCTTCTTGCCTGGCCGCTCTCCATCTACTTCGAGCAGGAGGAGAACCTCCTCGGATTCGTGGCAGTGGGCCTCTTCCCGCTGCTGGGCGGATTCATTCATGTCGACATCTACAAGGAACTTCGCAAGCGGAACTATGTCCCAACCGCACTGGTTCATTCGATTCCAAGCGTCGTCTCCCTCGCAGCGACCTTCGGATTGTGCCTGGTGTTCCAGAACTTCTGGCTCCCCATCGCCGCTCGAATCGTCTCGAGTGTGACATCGATCCTCGTGTCGTTCGGTGTGGCGCGTCGCAGGTTCGCCCTGTGCTTCGACAAGCGCCACGCGATCAACATCATCAAGTTCATGCTCCCGCTGGCGGGCGCCGGCATACTCGTCTTCTTCTCGAACTCCGGGCCGAAACTCTTCCTTGCATCGGCACCGACCAATTTCGGTTCGATCACGGCCGACCAGGCGATGGTCATGGTCGGGGTCTTCGGCGTGGCGATGATGTTGTGCGTGCTTCCATCGAGCATCGGCAGCCGGATCATCTCCCAGACCTGGTCGCCTCACATGGCCCGCATGCGAGATGATCCGAACGGCTTCCGGAGGATGTTCAAGGAGATGCAGACCGTCTCCTACATGCTCGCGGCGGCGACCATCATCCTCCTCGGTGCAGGAGACAGCTGGGGGAACCTGCTCTTTCCCGAGAAGTTCGAAGGCATCGGGGGGGTCGTGTCCGTCCTGTCGATCTACGGTGGGCTGCGTCTTGGTCGGGTCGCGATGAGGGCGGCTGCGCTTTCGACCGGCCGAAGCGGGATCATCTTCTGGTGCAACCTCGCCAGCCTCGTCGGACTGGCTGGAACTCTCGTGGCGATCATCTATGCGGACAGTCTGCGTGTCGACGGGACATCGATCCTCCTCGAGGTGATCGCGGGAAGCCTGATACTCGGCGAGATCTCCTCCCTGGTGGTGGGCAACATCCTGCTTGACCGAGGCCCGCTCGCACTCGGCGTCCGGGATCTCTGGTTGAAGCCGATCGCGTTCTGTGCAGCAGCAGTGGTGACCGCCGCGATCGAGCGTGCACTCGTCGGCGGACTGCCCCTCTGGCTCGGAGCGGCCATTTCAGTCCTCGTCACTGCCGGCATGATCGTGCTGATGTTCGTGACGAACTCGAACGTCCGCGACTTCGTCACCGGCAAATCGAGGGCCGGATGATCCGGTGTGCTTCCCGGTCAGGGTCCTTCGACCCGCATCCATGCACCGAGTCCGGGATCCCATCGTCGAACAACTCGTGCGGGTGAGCCGACGGCCACTGAAAACGGAGGGATGTCCGTGGTGACGACGCTGTTCGCTCCGATCACGGACGACTCTCCGATGGTGACTCCCTTGAGCACGGACACCTTCTCACCAAGCCATGCGCGATCACCGATGATCGTCGGCGAAACGATGATCCTGGCGTTGGTTCGAGGGGGTTCCGCAGGGTCCAGCCAGTCGTGGTCGTGGTCCGTGATGTAGCAGTTGGATGCGATCAGCACGTCCCTTCCGATCCGGACCATGCGAGCTCCGGAGACATGGCTGTTCGGATGTATCGCGGTGCCTTCACCGATCGAGATGATGCGTCGGCCGGGAGCGTGATTGACCGCGACAAGGCGTGCACCCCACCAGATCGTCACCCGGTCGGCGATGGAGATCGACCGTGCCCCGTAGAGATGACATGGACGGGCGAGCGTACTTCCCTTTCCGAAGGAGGCGAAGACACGAGCCAGGTGCCAGCGCCGCAATCCGGAACGGATCCTGTTGAACAGGATGCGGTACCAGGGAAAGCGTGGTGCCTGGACATCGACGACATCCCATTCACGAGGCATGCTGCGAGAGCTCAAGGCATCACCTCTCGAGGCGAGTCGTTCCTCGAGCTTCCGAACCGGGTCATTCTCGGGATGTTCAGACCTGTTCATGGGGAGGTTCCGGTGTCGACCGTACGCCACCTTCGGGACGTGGCGCATGTTGAAGCAACGCTCGGGCCTGTTCGGGCACTCTTGAAGAATCGGCAAGAACCAGGTGAACCATGAGCGTCAATGCCCGGTTCGCGTCGGGGTCACCCCGGTTTTCCCGCATTGCAGTGCCTGCAAGGCCCTTGAAGACCCGTCCAGGGCCGGAAAAGAAGCGGGCCTTGTCGATCCAGTTCCCGACCCGTCTCAGAAGGCTGGTGCCGCGGGACCCGCCCGAGGCATGCCCATCGAACTCGATGTCGGCCAGTTCCGGGTGAAGTCGCAGGCTCGCGGTCGTCTGGAGATCGTCCTCATGAGTCCATTCAGCAGGGACCGCGGCAACCCAGTCGACGAGGTCCCGATCCATGAACGGGGTGTGTACCTCGGGAACGTTGCGGCAGATCCCGTAGGGATTCAGTGCGATGCCACGTCTTCCCCAGTTGCAGAAGCTGAACAGTGCGATCGGATTCGGCGCATCCATGTGCCGATCGAGCTCGCGGCGAACGAATTCGGCCGTCTCGGCCCGATCGGGCAGTTCGAGATCCATCGCCTCGAGGATGCGCCCGACCCATCGCTCGGAGGGGGCCGCGGTCTGAACGTAGATCTCGTCGCAAAGGGCGCTCATGTCATCAGCACGAAGGAGTTCGAGCATGCGGGGCGTGTTGAGCTCGCCACGAGTCATCGCCCCGGCTCCGAGTCCGTCGTACCAGCATCGATGCGTCGATCGAAGATAGCCCCAGAGTCCGACCAGCCAAGAATGTTCGAGAGCCTCGCAGCCGCACCAGGCATGCCGCTCATGTTCGGTCTGGAGCCAGCTCTTCACGGATCTCGCGATGGTGTGCTTCAGACCGAGTCGCCCGGCGATCCTGCGGGCGATGAGGAGATCCTCGTTCTCACCGCTTGAGCCCGGTCCGAAGGAGATCACCTCCCGTGGATGATGGCCGAGCGAGCGGAGTTCCATCAACATCATCCTTGAGTCACGCCCACCACTCAGCGGGACCCCGAAATCCGAATCCTGGGGTTGTCTTCTGGCCATCGCGACACGGAACCGGTCGATCCAGCCGTCGACCGCGGCAGCAAGCGACGTCGGGGAGTCCTGATCGAAACGACCTTCCGACGTGGTGACCGTCAGACCTTCGGCGGACCAGCGGATGGTGGATCCCGCCGGAACGCGACTGATTCCCTGGTAGAGGGTCCTGTCCCCGAGGAGGAACCCGGCACGACAGAAGAAGGCGAGTGACTCACGATCGAATTCCGCAGGAACCCCGGAAGCAAGCAGGGCCAGTGGGGAGTCGGAGACATGGAACTCCGAGGTCCGCTCGTCATGGTGGTAGTAGAGGGGAATGTACCCGTGGCGGTCGGCACGGACCTCGAGCCGCTCTCCATCCCACAACCAGTGCGCAGCGACTCCCGACTCCCTGCCATGTTGATCCGGGACGGCCAGCCCGAAGGCAGCATGGGTGTCACCATCAATGAGCGGTGTGCCGTCCGACAAGTAGGTTCTGGCTACCCGAAAGTTCAAGACCCTGGGCCTCCGTTGGTGCGCCTGCTCGAGGACATACTATGCATGAGACACCTCGAGCATGCCACGACCGATCGAAAACCACCCGGATCCGATGGATCTCGGCCTCCTGAGCACTCGATGCGACAGGTGCAAATCGTCACTTGACGCACGACTGCCGGATCTTCAGTCGCAGGTCGCTGGTGCATGTTCAAGGATCGATTCGAGAAACGCCGAAAGGTTCGCCGCGAGGTTCGCGCGCTCATACCGCTGGACGACGGACATGTCCCTCGTTCCTTCACCTTCGAACAGGCCGGTTCGCCAGTCATGGTGGAGTCGCTTCAGCTGGTCGACGATCGAATCGGGATCGGAGGGATCGCAGATGTACGCACCACCCGCTTCCTCGAGCAGCCTGCGACCGTCACCGTGCCCGATCGCCGCGAGGATCGGGCGGCCGGATGCGATGTACTCGTAGGTCTTTCCGGGCACGATGAGATCCTCGATGCCCGCCGGCAGACCGGCCCCGGGCAGGAAGAGCGCGCCGGCTCGGCCCAGTGCAGTCACGCTCTGTTCATGCGGAAGGTATCCGGGAAGTTCGACCTTCGATGCGATCCCCGAATGCTCGATGCATCGCTCCAAGGATGGATCGACATGTCCGACGAAACGAAAGCGAACCTCGCGGTCGAAGTCACGGCAACGTTCGGACAGGGTGGATGCCGCCTGAAGAAGGTGTTGTGGCGTGCGACCGGATCGATCGATCCCGGCTCGTTCATGTCTTCGAAAATCAAGAAGACGGTCGAGGAAGGAACGGTTGCAGGGAAGGTGTTCACAGTGAAAGGTGCCGGTGTGCACGATCTCGAGGACATCACGATCGCATGACTCTCGGATCCCCTCGAAGTCGGCTGCGTCATAGCCGTTCTCGATCGTCGCGATCCTGCTCTCGAAGCCGTCCGGAAGTCGTCCGGCGAAGAATCGAAGGACCTCGGTCCGTGCCGAAGGCGTGTTCATGACGACACCGTCGATGGAGCGCAGGCATCGGAGCATGAGCTCCTCCTGTCTGCGGAATCGACCACGGTCGCGGTAGATCGGCCAGTAGTCCAGAGCCCAGGGATCTCGAAGATCGACGACGATTCGGGCATCGCAGACCGCACGGAGGGGTTCGACCAGCTCGGAGAGGAAGAAGGGGCTCATGGTCAGGAGGACGACCGATGGCTGCTCACGTCGGGCAACCTCGATGACCCGGCGACCAAGCGGCTGTGCGATGGGCGGAAGACCGGGCAGGAGGGATGGTGTCACCCCACCCTCGGCCTCCCGGTCCGGCACACGTTCGACCAGGGCCTCCAGCCCGATCCGCTCGAGCAGCGAGTCATCTCCGGACTCCCACCTGCCCTGTCGATGACTGTCGGACCGGGTGACCACGGTGGTCTCCCAACCCAGTCCAGGAAGCTCCCGGGCCATCGAGGCAGGCCGTTGAGAACCTGCCCCTCCATCGGGAGGGAAGTACCAGGCGGCGATGATGATGGATCTGGTGCCCATTCTTCCGGGAGATCGGCATCATGGGGGGGTTCGCGTGACCCCTCTGCCCGCATTCGTGTCGATGAACCACGGTTCCACTCGACCCACCGCCCCAATGAAGCCGAAGAGAGACCTGATGCACTCCTTCTCCAGGACAACCGAAAGGCCGCTTCCGTGTTCGTCCTGATCATGTCAGCATCGGTCCTGGGTGCAGGTGTCATCTGCCTCTACGCTTGGTACGGACTCCCGTTCCTGGTCCGCGGGTTCCAGGTGAGGCGGATCAGCCGCATCTGCCGAGAACGCGGACTGATCGCACTGACCTATGACGACGGACCCTCGGAAGCGCTCACTGCTCGATTGCTGGAGGAACTCGATCGCCTGGATGCGAAGGGAACCTTCTTCGTCACCGGTCGGGAGGCGGGACTTCGACCGGACGAGGTGCGTCGGCTGGCGGCGGGAGGCCACGCGATCGGCTCACACTCCGACAAGCATTGCAATGCCCTGAAGTCCACGCCCTGGCACGGCATTCTGGACTGCCTGCGTGGCATCGGATGCCTGCAGGAACTGGGAATCAGGTCGAACTTCTACCGCCCGCCCTACGGCAAGGCGACTCTCGGAACACTGCTTGCCGCCCGATCCAACGGATGTCGAACCGTGTGGTGGACACATGACTCGGGCGACACCGGTTCGGTCCCGGGCAGGGTTCGTTTCGGGCGCATCCTCGGAAGTCGTCTCGGAGGCGAGAGCCGAAGAGCGGTGAGAGGAGAGGATGAACTGGTGGCATCGAGGACCACCCCCGAGGCACGCCAGACGCTGATCGACGAACTCATCGAGGACGGGGGCGTGGTCCTGCTTCATGATTCCGACCGGGGCTCGGATCGCCTCGAGGAGCACACGCTGTCCGTGACCCGCGAACTGATCGAGCAGGCACGGCAGGCAGGCCGAAGGATCGTGACCCTCGAAGAGGTCTTCGAGGACGACATCACATCATCCTGATGGGGCCGAACCGGGGAAACGTCCCAGAACCTCGTGTTATCGGGAACCTGGACGTCGAAACACGCACGACTGGCATCAAGGAGCGGACCTGGGGCAGGGCTCCCTCATCCAATGAGACAAGAATCGAACAGATTCCCGTGGCACCGGTCCGGAGATGCCGAAAACAATGAATGAACCAGTGGCTCATCCCGGCGAATGATGGGAGGGCCGTCACGCCCCTCAGGGGCAGATGCACCGATGCCCGACAAAGACCCAGTCAAGACGTTCCAGTCATTCGCCGACCAGCTCGGCACGAACATCGTGCACCCCCTCGGTGGCGCGCTGTTCTTCATCGCTGCATGCTGGTCGTTCATCGTGCCGAAAAAGTACGCGGCGTGGGCACTGATCTTCATCGCATGCTTCATCTCACCCGCCCAGAGGTTCGCCTTCCTCACCCTCGATTTCGACTTCCAGCGAGCGATCGCGATCCTTCTCGTCTTCAGGGCCATCATCCTCGGTGAATTCACGAACACCAGGTTCAGACTCATCGACTGGTGCGTGATCGCCTTCTCACTGACCATGGTCCTGGCCGGAGGCCTGCGCGAGGGCGGACACAAGTACATCAGCGAGATGGGCGGAGCTGTCGACATCATCTGCATCTACATGGTGGGCAGGACGCTCATCCGGGACTTCGAGGACCTGAAATCGCTGATGCTGGGAGCGGCGATCGCATCCATTCCCGTCATGGTGTTCTTCACGGTCGAACAGATGACGCAGTGGAACTTCTTCAGCCTGCTGGGAGGCGTCCCCGAGACGACGTTCATCAGGGACGGCAACATCCGCGCCCAGGGGGCGTTCACGCATCCGATCATCGCCGGCATGTTCTGGTCGACGTTCGCGGCGATGTTCATAGGCGTGATCCTGAGCGGGAAGAAGACACTGAAGGCGCTCATATGCGGCTGGTTCGGGACGATCTCCTCCTTCATCATCGTCCTGATGACGAGCAGCAGCACTCCGATCGCAGGCTTCCTGGTCACTTTGGGGGCATGGTGCTGCTTCCCCTACCGAATGCACCTCAGGCTGATCCGGTGGGTCCTCTTCCTCGGACTGGCATTCATCCACCTGATCCACCCGACCGGCGTGCACGCCTTCATCTTCACGAACTTCTCCTTCGTGGCTGGATCGACCGGAAGGCATCGCTACATACTCATCGACGGTGCAGTGTCCAACTTCAGTGACTGGGCGCTCTATGGATCGAAAACGAAATACAACCGTGCGTTCAGGGACATCACATGCGACTACGTGATAACCGCGGTCAATGGCGGGATCGTGGCCCTGGTCCTCGAGTTCGCGATCATCACAATGGCCTTCTATGCCGCAGGCAGGACGATACGGGCAGCCCGCGATCGAGAGGAACTCTATCTGGCGTACGGCGTGGGTGCCGCCGTGCTGACCGTGGCCGTGATGGCGATCGCCGTCTCGGTCTACGGACAGGCACTCGTGCCCTTCTACCTGACCTTTGGAATCGCGGCTTCGCTTGGTACCCTCGAATGGAACAGAAAGACCCGGCGCAGGAGCGTGGCGCATGGCCCCGGAAACGGACAGGCACCGACCATGCATGATCCCACTGGAGAAAACGGATCGTGAACGATCAAGCCATCGATGTCTCCATACTGATCGTCTCGTACAACACGCGAGACATGACGGTCGAGTGCATCGAGAGCATCTTCGACCAGACCACGGAACACACGTTCGAGGTGATCGTCATCGACAATGACTCGAGTGACGGCTCCGCCGAGGCGATCCGGGAGCAGTGCCCGCAGGTCACCATCATCGAGAGCGGGGAGAACCTGGGATTCGCACGGGCCAACAACGAGGCGTCGAAGGTGGCCTGCGGCAGCAGGATCCTGCTGCTCAACCCGGACACCGTGATCCTGGACAAGGCGATAGACAAGCTGCTCGATTTCGCCGGTGAGAACCCGGACAACCGAATGTGGGGCGGAAGGCACGTCTTCAGGGACGGATCCAAGAACACCTACAACTGCTGGTCCGACTACACGCTGTGGTCCGTGTTCTGCAGTTGCACCGCGCTCTCCAAGTTCTTCTCCCACTCCAATCTCTTCAACCCACGACCGTATCCGAAGTACGACCGGATGAGCGTCAAGGAAGTCGACATCATCACGGGGTGCTATCTCCTCATCGACGCGGACCTCTGGATCGAACTCGAGGGATTCGATCCCGACTACTTCCTGTTTGCGGAAGAGGCGGACCTCTGTGTCAGGGCTCGCATGAAAGGTGCAAGGCCACTGCTGACCCCGGACTCCAGAATCATCCATGACGGGGGCGGTTCGGCGCCGATCAAGAGCGAGGATCGAAGGATCCAGTTGCTGAAGGCCGAGCGCCAGTACCACCGCAAGCACTTCGGTCCGATGGGGGCCAGGGCGGCATGCCTGCTCATCGACATGAGGGTGACCCTTCTTGCCCTCGTGGGGACCCTTCAGTACCTGTTGACCGGTCGCAGGAATCCACGGGCGTCGATGGCCCTGCTGCGCCGAAGAAGGGAATGGGCGTGACCCGCCCCGGGTGGCGGACACGATCGCAAACCTCGGACCGGAACCTCGCTGTTCGAGGGTTCCTCGGAATGGACTGCTTCAAATGGCTCGATTGAAATCACTCCAGGCAAGATCAGGTCGGCTGAGATCCATCGGGGTGATCCTTTCTCTCCTGGACCCGAGGACCTGGATCCAGCTGATCAGGATCCTGCATTACATGAACTACTCGCATGCGGGGCAGGTCGGCAGGATCCGCAAGGGAAGCGACGTCCGGATCGCGCCGAACGTGTCGATCGCCAATGGAGAGTTCATCCGACTGGGCTCCCATGTCCGCATCGCGGAGCACGCGACATTGTGGGCGGCGGAGGACGGATCGGGAATCGAGATCGAGGACTGGGCCGCGGTCGGACCGCATACCTTCGTCACCGCCGCGAAGTACCAGTTCAAGACCCCCGGTACCGGCGAGATCAAGCCCCCCCAGGGCAACGCGATACACATCGGCAGAGGTGCGGTCATCTATTCATGCTGCGTGATCCTGGCCGGCTCGAAGATCGGCGAGGGTGCGATCATCGGACCGGGCTCCCTGGTCAACGGAGAGATCCCGCCCTACGCGATCGCCATGGGCTCGCCCGCCCGAGTCGTCCTGCAACGCAAGCCTGAGGACTGCGGAGCCTGAAGGGGTCAACGCCTTGCCTTCCATCGTCATCCCAGCACACAACGAGGAGGCGGTCATCGAACGCTGTCTTCGTTCGGTCCTGCTCGAACCCAGGCCGGATGACCTGGAGGTCATCGTGGTCTGCAACGGATGCTCCGACGAGACCGCACGAATCGCAGGAAATTTCGATCCGATCATCACGGTAATCGAGACGGATGTACCGTCGAAGAGCAACGCACTCAACCTGGGTGACGAGGCGGCGACCCGCTTCCCAAGGATGTACCTGGACGCCGACATCGAGCTCATGCCGGGAGCGTTGAGCGAGACGCTTCGAACGATCGATGGCAATATCCATGCCGCGGCGCCAAGGCCGGTGTTCGACACTTCCGGCGCTTCGATCGCCGTGCGCATGTTCTACAAGGCCTGGGAACAGGTTCCGTACTTCAATGACTCGATGATCGGATCCGGCGTCTATGCGCTGAGTGAACAGGGCCGGTCGCGCTTCGATCGCTTCCCAGACATCATCGCCGACGACGGCTTCGTTCGGCTCCAGTTCGAATCATCGGAACGACGATGCACCGGTGGATCCGGATTCATCGTGCGCACGCCACTCAGGCTGGACAAGCTCGTCAGCATCAAGTCGAGGGTCCTTGCCGGAACCGATGAACTGCACCGGGAGTTCCCCGAACTTGCTGGTCGAGAGGAGACCTCACGGTCTGCGGGCATCGGAACGGTGCTTGCGCGGCCTCACCTGTGGCCCTGTTTCGCCGTGTATGCATGGACGAAGCGTTCGATCAGGAGACGGGTCACGCGCAAGGCACGTTCGGGAAGACTCGCCCAGTGGGACAGGGATGACACGAGTCGTGCCGGCTGAACGGCGTTCTCCGATAACGGAAGACACGTCCGTGTAATGGTTCCGATCATCCGAAGAAGGCTTCGACTCGGCTCCAAATGACCGGTTTGGTGTTCGATCGCAGCGGCAGGTGGATACCTTCTGTGAAACCGGTGAGGTGGCGGAATTCCCCCATTCCAGGGTCTTTACAAGACATGCCACCCACACCGGACTCGATTGGTTTGGCGGTAGAAAGATGATGAACAGAACATTGGTCGTACCGTGCCTCATCGGTTTCACGGCGTCGATTGCATCGGCTGATCAGATCTCACTGCGTCTCGACGAGATGGGTGCGTATGGCATCTACAGCATCGCGATGGATGGTCGACTCGACTCCGGAAGCAGTGCAGAAGTCAACTACATCGACAACATCACGACCGGCGAGAGACTCTGGACCAACCAGTACGGCGACGAAGTCGTCACCTACTGCATCCAGATCTACGAGAACGTCACCTTTGGTGAGGAATACACCTTCGACATGCACCAGGATCTCACCGAGGTCCCGGAATCCCCGCCGTATCCAGGTCCGATGAACGAGGCGCAGGCCGGTCTGGTGAACGACCTGTACGCGAGGTTCATCGACACGACGAGCGGGTATCTCATGGACGGCACCGCCCTGACGGATCAATTCGACTACGAGACCGCGGCAAGCGCATTTCAGCTTGTCGTCTGGGAGATCATCAACGAGAACATAGGTGACGTCACCATCAACGATGCGGCATCGCAACTCTCGCTCGAACTCGGTGCATTCAGGGCCGATCTGGCGGATTCAAACGACACCAGCGAGGCCGCCAATCTGATCATGTCCGCACTCGGCGAGAACCGATGGCTGAACACCAACGGGAACGTCATCGGCCTGACGAACCCGGCAAGGCAGGACCAGCTGATGGTGGTCCCCCTTCCCATGCCGGGCATCCTCGCCGGCATCGGTCTTGTCGGAGCCGCCTTCCTCAGGCGCAAGCTCCGCTGAGGCAAGGACCCGACAAAGGAATCAAGCAACACCCAGGGCCCTGCTTGCCTCTTGCAGGGTCCTGTTCACATGGACACCACTCCGTTCACGGAGAATTGCCCCGTCTTTTGACGAGTTAACAGAGTCCGAAGGCGGTTCATGCCGAAGATGTCTCTGGGCGGAGCATGAACGGGCGGCTGACGAGCTTGCTGCATGCCTCCTCGCCGACCCGGGATATAGGACTCACGCATGACTCAAGCTCGTTCCGACAACAAGCCGCGAAGGAGACCGCGCGTCCTCGCAGTGAGTTCCGGCGGTGGGCACTGGGTGCAGCTCCTGAGACTGCAACCCGCGTTCGAGGGCTGTGACGTCACGTACGCAACGGTTCTGAAATCCAGTCGAATCGATCTCAATGATGACAATGCACGGTTCAAGGTCCTTCCCGATGCGACTCGTTGGAACAAGCTGAAGCTCTTCTGGCTCCTGCTGCGAATCATCATGCTGGTGATCCGGACCCGACCGGACACGATCGTGACCACCGGTGCCGCACCAGGCTACCTCTCACTCGTGGTCGGCAAGCTCCTCGGCAAGAGGACCTGCTGGATCGACTCGATCGCCAACGTCGACGAGCTGTCCATGTCCGGTCGCAAGGCGCGGCGGTGGTCGACCCTCTGGCTCACGCAATGGGAGCACCTTGCTGATCCGGACGGACCTCTCTACTTCGGGAACGTCATCGCCAGCGACGATCTCATGAGGGACGATGAGTGGGACCAGGATCCCGAGGATGAACTGGATGTCTCCAGGATCGACACGCCACCTCCAAGGCCGAAGGCCATTCCGAAGAGCGAAGTCGCGATACCTCGTGTGTTCGCCGTCAGCTCCGGGGGTGGACACTGGATCGAACTGATGAGACTGCACCCCGCATTCGACAATTGCGATGTCTGCTTCTGCTCCGTGAACGAGGGGCACAGGAAGGGTGTCGAGAAGGCCGGCTATCGATACCGCCGTATTCCCGATCTCACTCGCTGGAACATCGGAAAGATCCCCTGGTCCTTCCTCGTCGTCACGCGGATACTGATGCGGGAACGTCCGGACGTCATCATCACGACCGGAGCCGCACCCGGCTACATGGCATGCATCGCCGGCAAGATGCTGGGAATCCGATCCTGCTGGGTTGATTCGATCGCCAATGCGGATGAATTGTCGATGTCGGGCAGCAAGGCGATGCGGTGGATCGACCTGCTCCTCACGCAGTGGCCGAAACTGGCAACCAATGATGGCGCGCAGTACAAGGGGAACGTCCTGTGATCTTCGTAAGTGTTGGAATGCAGATGCCGTTCGACAGGCTCTGTCGCACGGTCGACGAATGGTGTGGTCGGAGGGACCGCAAGGACGTCTTCATGCAGATCGGATCGACGTCATGGCGCCCCGAGAACAGCGACTACTCCCTGCTCCTGGAACCGGACGAATACGCGGAACGCGTCGCCGATGCGGACGTCCTCGTCATGCATGCCGGCATCGGCAGCATCCTTGCCGCCATGAAGCACGAGAAGCCGATCATCGTGCTTCCCAGAACCGCGAGGCTCCGCGAGACGAGGAACGACCACCAGATAGCGACGGCCAGGATGTTCAGGAAGATCAGCGGCATCACCGTCGCCTTCGACGAGTCCGAACTGATCGAGCGCCTCGAATCGCTCGACCAGGTCTCGAAGCCGGCCCCGCTGTCCCCGACCGCTTCCAGCGAACTCATCTCCGCCCTCAAGACCTTCATTCACGCAGCCTGACTCGTTCGTGGGAGGACCACGCGTGCCTTCTGTTGTGATACCAGCCCATGACGAAGCGGAAGTGATCCATGCTTGCCTGACCGCCTTGATCGGACAGGAGGGCGTCGGGGATCTCGAGATCGTCGTGGTCTGCAACGGATGCACGGACGACACCTCGGCCGTCGCCGGAGCTTTCGAACAGGTGAAGGTCATCACGACCGGAATCGCATCGAAGACCGCGGCGCTGAACCTGGGCGACGAATCGGTGTCCAGCTATCCCCGCCTGTATCTCGATGCCGACGTGAGACTCGAACGGGACTGCGTCCGGAGACTCTTCGATTCACTCGATCGTGGATCGCTTGCGGTCTCCCCGGCTCCCGTCTTCGAAACCGGAGGTTCGAGCATCCTGGTCAGGATGTTCTACGCGGCCTGGAGGAGGATGCCCTTCTACAACGAATCGATGATCGGTGGTTCCGGTGCCTATGCGCTCAGCGAGACCGGACGCGCCAGGTTCGAAGCGTTCCCGGATGTCATCTCGGACGACGGATTCGTCAGGCTCCAGTTCGAATCCGCCGAGAGGATGATGGTTTCCGATGCACGCTCCCGGATCCGTTGTCCAGCCTCGATGCGCGATCTCGTCAGGATGATGACACGCGTTCGTGCCGGGAGCCTTGAACTCCGAAGGGATCACCCGAACCTGCTCGATGCCGAGGAGACGACACCACGGAAACGTCTCATGGCGGTCCTCGGCAATCCGCATCTGCTTCCATGCTTCGTGGTCTATGGACTCACCCGAGTGTTCACCAGGACGCTTGCAGGAAGATTGCTCGATTCGCGCAAGCGTGAGAAGCATCTCTGGCCGAGAGACGATTCGACGAGGGTCCGGAAAATCTGAGATCCACTTGTCACCAACAACCGATAACGTCGGGATCCGGAACGGCTGAGCGTCGCTGTCTTCCCATTTCATAACGGGTGTACAATGAGGGAGTTAGGGGAGGCTCCCAAGGGGCCATCGCCGATCGGGGGCGGATCTGCGTTGATGAATCGATGTTCGCGTCATGTGGGGGGCCGATGAAGCGGTTCTTCGAGTCGAGGGATCTTCGTCTTCGAGACGGACTCCACCAATGCGAAGACGGTGGTTAGCCGACAAATCAAAGGTAGGCATGAGATCAGCAAGCGCCGTCATCCTTGTAGGGGGGTCCGGGCCCTCTCTCCTGCGTTCCAGCTTTGGAATGCCGGTCTGTCTGCTGCCCATGCCTCATGCAGCGAGCCTGCTCGCCGCCTGGGTGGAACTTCTCGACAAGAATCGATCGATCTCGAACATCACGATCGTGACCGGAAGACGTGACGACCTGTCGATGATCCAGGAAGCGATCGATCGAATGCCTCGGAGGGAAGGGTGTTCGCTGCGCGCGATGATCGACCGCAACGAACATCGCGGCACCGCCGGCTGCGTGGCGGATGCCATGCGGGATGACACGATGGATGATGACCTCCTGGTCATCGAGGGTGCCTCCCTGGCACCGGAGAAGATCGACTCCGTCATGGACGAGGACATGCATGACGATTCGGTCGAGGGCGTCTTCATGAGGACCCCGACATCGGAACCGGCGGGCCTCTTCCTGTTGAAGAGAAGAGTCCTCGATCTGGTTCCGGACGTCGGTTTCTTCGACCTCAAGGAACAGCTGGCGCAGAAGGTCGTCTCCTCGGGAGGACGCATCCTGGTCAGACCGATCAGCTCGAGTCTTCGACGCATCACGAATCCGAACGACTACATCAACCATCTCACGGAGATCGACCGCCAGGGGCGGAGAAACTCGAGGGGTGGCCCGTGGATCCACGAGACCGCACAGGTCGATCCGACTGCGATCATCACCGAGACGACCCTGATCGGCCAGGATGTCCAGGTCGGGCAGAATGTGGTCATCGACCAGTCCGTGATCCTTGATGGAGCCCAGATCGGTTCCGACGCACTCGTCGCCCGTTCCGTCATCAGAGCGAAATCCCAGGTGCCCACGAGGACCCGACTCGTCGAGTCGATGGAGATCGGCGGCGACGCACGCTGGAACAACCGGGCCACCGGCCTCAAGAGTCTTCCCCTCGGCAATCCGGAGTTCACCGGAAGGGGGCGGTCATGAGTTTCTCCGATCGACGAGGTTGGATGAAGCAGGACTATCTCGTGCTCCTGCTGCTCCTGATCTTCTCGATCTGGGTGGCGAGGGGTGCCTGGGTCGACATCGTCTTCCGGGCCCTGCGGGACCCGGAGAACGGGCAGGCGATCTTCGCGCCGATCGTGGCGGCGTATCTCTTCTGGCTTCGACGTTCACGTCTCCAGTTCGTTCGATACCGACCCAGCATGATCGGTCCGATGGTGATCGCGCTTGGTGCAGTCGCATCGTGGTGGGGGATCGAGCGGGACATTCTGTTCATGTGGCATGGTGGTGCGATCACGATGATCATCGGATGCCTGCTGACCATGATGGGCATCGAGGTCCTTCGCCAGTTCCTCCCGGCGGTCATCTGCCTCTTCTTCCTGATACCGACACCGGGTTCCATCAGGATCGCCCTGGCCGCACCACTCCAGAACTTCGCGACGATGGTGACCATCAGCATCCTCGACATGACGCATGTCCTCGCGACGCAGAAGGGGGCCGTGATCCTCATGGGCGAGGAACAGGTTCCGATCGCGATCGGCGAGGCGTGCAATGGAATGCGGATGGTCTTCGCCCTGATCCTGGTCGTCTACGGCTTCGTCTTCAGCATGCCGTTCAGGGTCGGCACCCGGCTGCTGCTCTTCATGCTGACGCCGTTGATCGCGCTCACGTGCAACGTGTTCCGACTCGTTCTCACCAGTTTCGCCTACACGCTCTTCTCGCCGGACCATGCGGACAACTTCCACTGGTTCGGAGGCATGATCATGCTCCCGCTTGCGCTGGTCATACTCTTCGGAACGGTGCGCCTCATGAGGTGGCTCGACATACCCACCATGAGCTGGAGGCTTGCATCATGAGAATGAGGTCGACGAGACTCGGCATGATGGGACTTCATGCGAACCGCTACGCTCCCCTGGTGGCGATCGTCGTCCTCCTGGGCGGGGCCTCGCTGCTGGACAACCCGGCACTCGAGGATGCCCGGATCGTCGCCCATCGAGTCCGCATCGCCGAGGAGATGGAGACGTTCCCGTACCAGCTCGGCATGTGGATCGGACAGGATGTTCCGATTCCCACCTCCGCCGTCGAGATCCTGAATCCCAACTCCCTGGTGAGCCGTCGTTACTCACGGCTGGAAACACCGATCGAGGTGACGCTCGCCCTGATCCACTGCCAGGATCTCAGGGACATGATGGGGCACTATCCACCGGTCTGCTATCCGGCCACCGGATGGACGGAGCAGGAGGAGAAGGGCGAGGTTATCAGGACGTTGCTTGCCGACACCCCGGTTGAAATGCGTCTCTACAGGTTCCAGCGCTTTGGCAACATCGGTCTCGAGGAAGAACAATCCGTTATCAGCATGTTCATGCTTCCGGAGGGCGCCCTGTTGACCGATATGGAAAGACTGAAAGGACGCAGTGCGCAAGGGCGCAGCCTCTCGGCCACAGGCGTGGCACAGCTCCAGATGGTCTTTGCAGCCTCACCGGAAACGGCGAAGATCGTCGAACATGCCACTGAAATGCTGAGTGAGATCCCACCGGAACTGATCCGGGCACTCACTGCACCGATCTACGGCGAAGACACGGAACAGCTGAAGGAAAGCGAACAGAGCGAATGAGCAGCACCCGGCCGAACGATATGGAGAACGCTCAGCCCAGCATGCCTGGGCGATCATTCGGTACGTCACCGAGGTCTTCGCTCGACGGCGACGAGGAATCGGGCGTCATCAATCCACTTGAACTGATCCGTGACAGGCTCGAAGGCCGCTGGGTCCAGGTCGTAGTGACCTCCATCATCATCGGGTCGATCGCGGCATTGCTCGCCTGGAACCTGGCACCGATCAACTACACCGCGAAGGGATCCCTCAAGGGGAACTCGAAGAACGCAGTGACCGTCGGAGAGATCGAGGAGACGGGGGAATCGAGGGGATTCGGCACGTATCTGGAGACCCAGATCGTCCTCCTGAAGAGTTCGGATGTGGTGGAGAGAAGCATCAATTCACCGGAGATGAAGTCTCTGCTCGACAGCAGGGGCAGGAACACGCTGATCTCGCAGATCGAGGGGATGCTTCGAGCCACGATCTACGGAGGCACCGAACTGATCATCGTGCAGTTCTCCGATGGCGATGCCTCGGCCGCAACCACGATCACGAACTCGATCATGAAGTCCTACATCGATCTCTATGGTGCGGAGTCTGCGGAAAGACTGAACCGCACGAAGCAGAACATCCGGGGATTCAAGCAGGAGAATCGCGCCGCAGCCGAGAGCAATCGGCAGCAGCAGCAGGCCCTGCTCAGGAAGAGCAAGTACGGGATCGCGGAAATCGGCAATTTCGTCACCGAGAACGCGAACGAGATGGTCGCACTCGAGGAGCAGAAGAAGCTGATCAGGGAAGTGCTGAAGAAGCTCACCGAGACCGCCGAGAAGGAAGGCCGTGAAATCACGGGCGAGGAGATCGCCGAGCCGAAGATCACCGAACTGGAGGCGTTCGATCCGAACCTGAAGGCGCTCAAGGAGGACATCAACAGGAAGAAGATCGAATACGACCAGTTGAAATCGAGGCTGACTGCGGGGCATCGACAGGTTCGAATGGTCCAGAGTTCCATCGACTCCATGGAGAAGAACTACGAGCTTCGCAAGGCGGAGAGCAGGCAGCGGTGGATCGAGGGACCGGGCAAGGAACAGTCCTACGACAAGCTCCAGACCAGGCTTGCAAAACTCGGAGTCGAGATAACGGACAAGCGGGCCGAGATCGACGAGATGAACTCCATGCGGGATCGTTACGACGAACTCCAGAGGAACATCGACGACCTCGACAGCGAGTACGCGGTCCTCGACGACCGTCTGAGAGGTATCGAGTTCGAGGAAGACGCACTCGAGGCACAGATCTCGATCTCCCAGCTCGCAGTGATCCCCTCTTCCCCGGACAAGGACAAGAGGCTCCCAATCGTGGGCGTGGCCTTCGTCGGATCCGTCGTCGTAGTCTTCGGTTTGTTCTTCCTGCTTGGCTCGGTCGACCAGAGAGCGTTCGCCATGCGACAGCTCCAGTCCGACAAGAGTCAGTTCCAATGCCTGGGCGTGGTTCCGGACACCGGTCCATCCTCGGATGATCCGGAGGCTCTTGACATCGCCATGGGCTGCGTCCATCGGCTCAGGAACAAGATCGAGTCGATGCGCGGAGGCGCCTCCTCGAATGATCGTGGATTCGTGATGCTGATCTCCAGCCCGTTCCAGGGAGACGGCAAGACGACGATGGCGACCCTGCTCGGATGGTCGTATGCGGAATCCGGACACCGGACATGTCTCGTCGACTGCGACTTCATCGGTCGCTCGCTGTCCCATCAGTTCGGGAAGCTTCACGATCCGGGATTGAAGGAAGCCGTGAAGAGCGGTTCGATCGAGAACCTCACGATCCCGCTCGGAAGCAAGAACCTGAGCATCCTTTCCATCGGCACCGATGAGGCGTTCAATGCCGAACACATGCCGGCAAGCGCGATACGTGATCTTCTCGACCAGCTGCGTGGCGAGTTCGACATGATCATCATGGACACCGGTCCCCTGAGCGGATCCATCGAATCGACTCCGATCGCGAGTTCGGTCGACGGGGTTCTCCTGACGCTCCGGAAGGGTCGATCAAGGCTTCCCCTCCGACGCTGCGTGCAGGAGCTCCGGGATCTGGGCGCGCCGTACTTCGGTGTGGTTCTGAACTATGCGGATCGGTCGGACTATCGACACTTCTCATCGACATCGAAGTCGATCGACGATCTCCTCCGTGAAGAGTCCTCCGGCATTCGGAAGCGGAACCCCCTCACCGAGAAGATCGCCAGGCGCAAGGCGGACGGTACGTGATGTCCATCGTGGGTGCGAGATGACCAGGATCTTCCGAGCCAACACGTCGTCGAGGATCATGACCGGTGATGCACCGACGGTCTGGGGTTTCGATGCGTATGAACTGCACGATGCCTACTGGCGATCACATGGCATCCAATGCGTTCGAAGAATGGAATCATTCGTGCCGCAGAAGGGGTTGGACCTCTTCATGCTGCTCGAACCCGGTCACAGCACCCTCTTCGACCACCGCAAGCTCTCCAATGCCATGTCATGGAACAGGGCACCCCTCTCGAGGATCAAGGTCACGTCACCGATCGTCCCCTACGTGGAACGGGTCGTCGAGGACGAACAGGGTGATCTCATCGGCATCGAACGTGACTACAGACCCTCATCGACCAACACCTGCAGGGTCCTCATGACCAGGAGAGCAAGCCTGGCACAGATCTGGGCGGACAGCGAGGAACGCCGGAAGGCGTGGACGGAACTGAGGCGATTCGTCGACTGGACGAGGACCGACCACTATTCGACCGAAGGACATGTCTGCAGGAGCCCGGCAGGGGAGAAGGCACGACAACTGATCCTCGAACTCGTCCAGTGCTGGCATGAACCGGATCTGGTCCTCAACGGACTGGTCCAGATACGTCCGGACATCTGGGGCATTCCCGGCACGTCGGTCGACGAATACGAGCATGTACTGCCTCCAGCCTGGATCGGCCGGACATCCGGAGCACCCGGGAGCTCGGTGCTGATCGGCCCGGCCGTCATCGAGGATGACGAGGAGTACCGGAAGGAAACCCCCTCGGGCCTGCGGATGCTCGAAATCGACGAGATCTACAGGTCGTCTGCACGGGACATGCAGGTCGAGGATGGCGTGTCGTTGTATTCGATCATCAAGCGTCTCATCGACATCGTCGTCTCCCTGGTCGTGCTGGTTCTCTTCTTCCCGGCACTTCTCGGGATCGCTGCCGCAGTGATGATCAACGATGGCAGGCCGATTCTCTTCGGACACGAAAGACAGGCGAGAGGCGGACGGAACTTCAAGTGCTGGAAGTTCCGGACGATGCTCAGGAATGCGGAAGACATGGTCACCGATCTGAGCATGCAGAACATTGCGGACGGACCGCAGGTCTACATCAGGAACGATCCTCGCATCACGAGAATCGGAAGATTCCTCAGGCGGTTCCACCTCGATGAACTCCCCCAGTTCTGGAACGTCCTGGTCGGCGACATGAGCCTTGTCGGTCCACGGCCGAGTCCCGACAAGGAGAATCAGTTCTGCCCGGCATGGCGCGAAGCGCGCCTGAGCGTTCGCCCCGGAATCACCGGCCTTTGGCAGGTCAAGCGGACCCGGGCTCCCGGCGTGGATTTCCAGGAGTGGATCAAGTACGACATCGAATACGTGAATCGGGCGAATCTCATGCTCGATGCACGCATCTGCGCCCGCACCCTGATGCGGTTGATTCGAGGCTGAGGCACGGCCGATCGGCCCAATGACGAACGGATTTCGAAATGGCACTGAACAAGCGAGTTCAACGAAGACTCATCCTGCTGTCGATCCTGATCGTCCTGATCACGACAGGATTGATCGGCGGATTCTTCTACGCGAGATGGAATCGTGAACAGCAGGTCCTGCTTGCCGCCGAACAGGGCATGGAGGCGTACGAAGCAGGCGACTACCTGACCGCGCTGCCCAAGTTGAGCAAGGCCGTCTCGACGAAGAAGGACGATCTCGAACTCACGCTCGCTCTGGGGCAGTCACGATTGAGGAACATCGATCCGAACGGTCGGCATGTCCGTGCCTCGGAGAAGTTCTTCCTCCACGCACTGAGCCTCGACCCCAAGAACGAAGAGGCCCTGCGTGAACTCGTCAACATCTACATCGCGACAGGCGACACCGCAAACGTGATCACGTACTCCGACAGGCTCCCTGATGACGACATCGACATCATCGCCAAGAGGGTGTCATCCCTGAGGTCTTCGGGACGATACGAGGAGGCGCTTGCCGAGACCGCTCGAATCCGTGATCTCGAACCGAACAACGGCACCTGGCCGCTCTATGAGTTCACCCTCTATGAGGAGCAGGGCATCCCGGTCGAACGGAGGATCGCGACCTCCCTCGAACTCGCGGAGTCTTATCCGGACAACCAAGGCATCCAGCTTGCACTGGTGTCGCTCTACAGGATGAATCGCCAGATCGAGCAGGCGGAGGAAATGGCACGCAGGCTTGCGGGGATGCCCTCGATCGATGACGAGATCATCATGATCCTGCTGCAACAGCTTGAATCCATGAAGCTCTCCGAGGAATCCGCGACAGTCCTCGAAGCGGCGGAAGCAGCGGCATCCACGAATCCCGAAGTGGCCCATGCGATACTTGATCGGATCTGGCGACAGTCCATGTACACGGAGGGGCTCGAGCTGGCGCTCGAGGCAGCGGATGCGTTTCCTGACGACATCGGTTTCCTGAGGGAGGCAGCTGAGTTTGCCGCCCTGAGCGGAGACCAGGCCGCTGGAGAGGATGTCTACGAGCGATTCCTCACCCGGTCGAAGGAGGTCGACACGGCCCGTGGCAGGATCGACGAGATGACTGTGGCGGCGTTCAGGTCAAGGACGGCCAAGGACATCAAGGCACTGCGCGAATCCATCGAGGCGATAGACGAGGTCCTCGAGCTCGCCGGAAACCAGAAGGCGCTCCTCGTCATCAAGGCGGAGCAACTGCAGAAGAGCGGACAGGCTGATGCTGCAGTCGGCCTGTACAGGGACATCTTCGAAAGGACCGGTTCGAGATCGGCAGGAAGACAGCTCGCCACCCTCCTCCTGCAACTGAACAGATCGCAGGAAGCCCTTCGCCACGGACTCGAACTCCATCGGAACTATCCGAGTCTGGACTCCCTGCTGGTCAGAATGCAGGCATGGATAGCGATGAAGCGCACCGGCCTCGATATAGGGATGGTCGACTCTTCATTCAATGACGGTTCGAAGGTGACCGACAAGATTCTCGACACATACACGAGGTCAAAGGACCTGATCCCGGAATCATCGGCGCGAATCCTCGTCTACCTTGCGGAAGCAGCAGGCCTGGAAGGGGACCGTGAGACCATCGAATACGCGATCGAGGAGGCTCTCAACTCCGATTCGGTGACGGGCAGGGAGCTTCTCCTGATCCTTGCAGTCGACGAACGAAACGGCGGGGCGAATGGAGATCGACTGCTCCAAAGAGCATCGGACAAGGGCGCATCCTCGTTCGACACGACATTCGCACTTGCGGAACGTGCTCGTTACGCGGGAGAAGAAGCTGCCGCCATCGCGATCATCAGCGACCTGGGTTCCATGCAGCACTCATCGGATGCCGAGCGCAGGCGTTCCCAACGAAGACTCCTCGGATTCCTCGCAAGGTCGTCGAGCGAGGAAGTTCTCCCGATGATCCGGAGAATCTTCGATGACCTCGAGGATGACGCCGCATCCGCACGCATCGTCTGTTCCTACCCCGATATATGGAAACGATCACCGGAACTCGCCATGAAGGCCCTCGCGCAGGTGGAGAGACTGCTCGGTTCGAATTCGAACCCATATCGTCTCGCGAATGCAAGACGAGTCATCAACATGGCGATCGATGACGAGTCCGAAAGAGCCGATGCCATCGTCGAATTGAACGAGGTCGTACAAGCTTCCCCGGGTTCCGTCGATGCACTCCTTCTCCTGTCCGACATGCTCCGGTCCGGCAGGTCTCCGGACCTGAGCGCTTCCGCGAGCTACATGAGGAAGGCGATCGATGCCCAGCCGAATCAGACGAGTCTCTATCCGATCCTGATCCAGATGCTCCAGCAGATCGGTGATCGTGAACGGGCGATCCAGTATCTCGAGAAGTACCAGGATGTCGCCACCGGCAGTGCCGCGGCAAGGACACGTGTCGCCCTCTACGTCGGACAGGGGGACTCCGAGAAGGCGATCGGTGAACTGACCGCGATCGCGAACGAATCAGGCTCGATCCTCGACAGGACCTCGCTTGCCCTTTTCCTCGCCCGAGTGGGGAGGGTCGAGGAATCCCTGGAGCAGTACGGACTCATCCTGGATGCGGAACCGGACAATCGTTTCGCATTCGATGGGAAGGTCATCCTCCTTGCCACGATCGGTCGGATCGGTGAAGCATTGTCGATCGTCGAGAATTCCGAAGAGATCGACGAGCACAAGAAGCTGTCGTTGGTCGTCGAGCTGCACAACGCCGCATCCGACGTCGCATCCGCACTGGCTGCCTGTGACGTGCTTGTGGCGGAACATCCAGACAAGGTCAGCACATGGCTGATCACGGGACGGATCAGGGCGGCGAACATGGACCTTGCAGGGGCGAGAAGTGCGTTCAGGCAGGCGCTCGAGATCGAACCGGACAATGGTGTCGCACTCGGGCAACTCGCGCCGCTGCTTGTTTCCGAACCCGGCAGCTGGCCCGAGGCCAGGGAAATGCTCCCGAGACTCGAGGAAGAGAGCCCCCTCCTGGCAGAGGTCCTGTCCTTGAAGATGGACGCATCGGATCCGGTGACGGGCCGCTTCGATTCGGGACCCGAGGACCTCGAGCGTGCTCTCGAGCTCATCGAGAAACGTCCGAATGCCATCGCCAGCTATCACATCGCCTGGACGATGCACAATGCCGTCGGCGATGACGGTCGGGCGATCGACATCGCCTCGACCGCCATGAACCGTCTTCCCAACGAGGTGACGCCGCCCCTCTGGGCATTCGAGACCGCCATCGCATCCGGTGACCTCGAGGCAGCCCTGAAGTTCGCTCGTGCAGCAAGGGCGAGGGCTCCGCAGGGACGGAAGCTGCAGCATGACCTCAGAATCGCGGACGTGGCCATGTTGCTTGATCGCTACAGCGACGCCGCGGGAAGCCTCCTGGAATACGAATCGATCCTCGGCGACGAGGAATCCATCGCATTGAACGTGCAGGGCTCGGCACGAAACGGGAGCACCGTCCCGAACATGCTGCGCAGGCTCACCATGCACGCCCTTCTTGGAACGGGACGCGCAGACAAGGCCATGTCACTGTTCCGGGAGCTGATGAACGAGAACCCGATGCTGGTCACGATGTGGCTCTCGCTGCTCGACGAACTCCAGCCAGACGATGCCAGGGCGGCCCTCACGGAGATATCGGAGATCCTGGAGGAGACTCCGGAAGGCCGGATCGAGATCCTCAACAGGACCATTGCCATCGCAGGAGAGAGTGGTGATGAAGGCGATCGAGAAACCGCACGCAGGATGATCGAGGTGCTTGGCGAGGAGCTCCCGGATCACGCTCGGTCGATCAAGCTTGCGCGCGCACGACTTGCGGAAAACTCCGGAGAGGATGCCGCATGCGTCGTCCTTTACGAGGAACTCATCGACGAGTACTCCCCGGAGGAGGTCGCATCGTTCGATTCGCTGGATGCGCTCGATCCCGCAGCGAGAGCTGTCGTACAGCAGGACATGCTCATCCTCCTGACCGCCCTGAACAACGTCGCCTACAAGCATGCCTCGATGGAGAACGGCGACCATGACCGAGGCATGGAAGCGATTGACCGTGCGATCGACATGCGGGTGCGTGGGATCACCGCCGAACTTCTGGACACCAGGGCGACGCTTCTCGTCGCGATGGGCGAGGAGAACGAGGCACTCGACGTGATGAAGGATGTCATCCGGAGAGCGCCGAACCGACTTGATTTCCGGGTCAGGACGATCAAGCTCTTCAGGGACCTCGGCATGCTCGAGGAGGCTCGAACACTCGCCGAGGAATGCAGGCAACTCTCCAGGATCAGGCGATTCAAGAGGGAAGAACTCGAGAAGCTGCGCGTCTTGATCGAGGAAATCGACTGATCGGGCCGATCTAGGGAGGGCATGACCATGAAGGACCGCAAAGGCATAATCCTTGCCGGGGGCTCGGGAACCAGGCTCTACCCGCTGACCTGTGGTGTCAGCAAGCAGCTGATGCCGGTCTATGACAAGCCGATGATCTACTACCCGCTTTCAACCCTGATGCTTGCAGGGATGCGCGAAATCCTCGTCATCACGACACCGCAGGACCAGGGGGCCTTCCAGAAGCTTCTCGGCACCGGCGAGTCCTGGGGACTCGACATCCATTGGGCGACGCAACCGAGTCCGGACGGACTGGCGCAGGCCTTCATCATCGGCGAGGAGTTCCTTGGCGGCGCACCCTCGGCACTCGTGCTCGGTGACAACATCTTCCACGGAACGGAACTGCAGAAGCGACTGAAGGTGATCACGAAACGCGAGTCCGGGGCAACGGTGTTCGCCTACAGGGTGAAGAATCCCCAGGACTACGGTGTCGTCGAGTTCGATGACGAGATGAAGGCCCGAAGCATCGAGGAGAAGCCGGCGAACCCCAGATCCAATCATGCGGTCACCGGCCTGTATTTCTATGACGAACAGGTGGTCGACATCGCAAGGGAGATCAAGCCGTCGGATCGAGGAGAACTCGAGATCACGAGCGTGAACGACGCCTACCTCCGCATGGGGCAGCTCCAGGTCGAGCTTCTTGGACGTGGCTCGGCGTGGCTCGACACCGGTACCTTCGAGACACTCCTCCAGGCAGCTCAATTCGTCCAGACGATCGAGGAAAGACAGGGCCTCTCCATCGCCTGTCCCGAGGAGATCGCATGGAGACAGGGCTGGATCGACGATGAGCGACTCCAGCGAATGGGCGAGGAACTCGGGAAGAACGGGTACGGGCAGTATCTTCTCGATCTCCTGGAGTCGGGTGACTGACGGGATTCGGTGGAAGCGTGCAGAAGATCAAGACAGAACTCCCAGACTGCTTCATTCTCGAACCGGAGGTCCACGGTGACGAGCGTGGGTTCTTCCTGGAGACCTGGAACAAGCGGACGTTCGATGATCTCGGCCTCACGATGCCCTTCGTGCAGGACAACCACAGTCGATCCGCACGAGGCGTGCTCCGAGGCATCCACTACCAGGTCGTGCATCCGCAGGGAAAGCTGGTCAGGGTGACCCGAGGAGCCGTGTACGACATCGCGGTCGACCTGAGGAAACAATCACCAACGTTCGGGAAGTGGACCGGAGTGGAGCTTTCCGAGGAGAACCGCCGGATCTTCTGGGTGCCTCCAGGCTTCGGTCACGGCTTCTACGTCACTTCCGAGACCGCTGATGTCCAGTACAAGTGCACCGAGTACTACATGCCGGGAAACGACAGGTCCATCAGATGGAATGATCCGGAGATCGGAATCGCCTGGCCCCTCACCGGCCGGGATGAACCGATGCTGTCGAACAAGGACGCCGCGGCGAAGATGCTGAAGGACGCAGAGGTGTTCGAGTGAAGGTGCTCGTGTCCGGCGGAGGGGGGCAGCTTGCATGCGAGCTCCAAAGGACCTGCCCCGCCGATGTCACCCTTGAATCGATGCCGATCGAGGCGTTGGACGTGACGGATGCCGGCAAGGTCGAGGGGACCCTGAAGAGGATCAAGCCGGATGCGGTGATCAACACCGCGGCATACACGGCCGTCGACGCTGCGGAATCAGATGAAATCACGGCCAGGTCCGTGAATCGGTGCGGTGCGGAACATCTTGCGCGGACCTGCGGGGAGATCGATGCACGCTTCATCCAGATCTCGACTGATTTCGTGTTCGATGGGGATTCCACCGTGGCCTGGAGGCCCGAGGACCGCGTGAACCCGCTGTCCGTGTATGGCCGGACCAAGCTCGAAGGAGAACTGGCCGTCAATGACATCCTTGGCGGCGATGCACTCATCGTCAGGACGGCCTGGCTCTACGGGGCTCATGGTTCCAACTTCGTGAAGACGATGCTGAAACTGATGCGGGAAAGGGGAGCGGTTCGGGTCGTCGATGATCAGGTCGGGACACCGACCTGGGCGAACTCACTCGGTGTTGCCTTGTGGTGCATGCTCGAGAGGGGGCTCCGGGGAGTCCATCACTGGACCGATGACGGGCAAGCGAGCTGGCATGACTTCGCCCTCGCGATCGCGACGATGGGATCCGAGATCGGCATGCTCGAGAAGATGCCCGATGTCGAGCCCGTTCCAGGCTCTGAATTCCCGACACCCGCCCGCCGTCCGGCGTTCTCGGTCCTTGACTGCACGCAGACCAGGGCCGCCCTCGCTGGGACCGATTGCATTCCATGCGTGCACTGGCGTGAGAATCTCGCAACAATGTTGTGGGAGCTGCACAGTGCCTGATCTGCTCGTCACCGGCGGCGCCGGTTTCATCGGAATCAACCTCGTTCGCTGGTGGCTTGACCGCCACCAGGACGATCGTGTCGTCGTTCTTGATTCCCTGACCTATGCCGGCAACCGACACAGTCTCGATGCCGTCATGGATGATGGGAGACTCGAGTTCGTTCACGGGGACATCCGGAACACGTCCCTCGTCGAGGAACTTCTGCGCGACCGGGACCTGGACACGATCGTCCACCTCGCGGCGGAAAGCCATGTCGATCGCTCCATCGAGGGTCCGGACGAATTCATCGACACCAACGTGGTGGGGACTCACAGCCTGCTGAAGGCGGCAAGGGCCGCATGGCAGGATCAGGATGGTTCCTGGCGCAGACATCGTTTCCACCATGTCTCGACGGACGAGGTCTACGGTTCGCTCGGCTCGGATGATCCCGCATTCCATGAAGGAACCCGGTACGCACCGAACTCGCCCTACTCGGCAAGCAAGGCTGCCTCGGATCACCTGGTCAGGGCCTACCATCACACGTTCGGACTCGAGGTCACGACGACGAACTGCTCGAACAACTACGGTCCATATCAGTTCCCCGAGAAACTGATCCCACTGATGATCCTGAACATCCTCCACGGGAAGCCACTTCCCGTGTACGGGGACGGCATGAACATCAGGGACTGGCTCTTCGTCGATGATCATTGCCTCGGCATCGAGCTGGCCCTGCTGAAGGGCATTCCCGGGGAGACCTACTGCATCGGTGGAAACAATGAACGCACCAACATCGACATCGTCCGGATGCTCTGCTCGATGCTCCAGGATCGGGTCGTCGGGGACGAGACGCTTCGAGCTCGGTTCCCGGAGTGCCCGGCCTCGAGAGGGGAGTCCATCGAGGGCCTGATCACCTTCGTGACGGACAGGCCGGGGCACGACCTGCGCTATGCGATCGATGCGGGCAAGGCATCAAACGATCTGGGCTATGAACCATCCGAGAACTTCGAGTCAGGGTTCAGGAAGACCGTCGACTGGTACCTCTCCAACGAACCATGGTGGAGCAAGGTCATGGACGGTTCATACCGTGACTGGCTGGAGACGAATTACGAAAGCCGTTGACGGAGAAACCGGGCCGAGGGGCAAGAAGAAAGGTGGAGACCGGGGGGTCTCCACCTGGGATCTTCGTCATCGAAACCTGTCCGGGATCAGCGCCACCACCTCAAGTCCAGGAGTGACTTGTCGTAGTAGAAGTGATCGTTGATCTGGCCACGCTTCTCGCAGTCGGCATTGCCGATGTACTGGGTCTCGAATTCCACGTCGGTCATGACATGGGTCGGAATGTACCCGTCGGTCCCATTGGATGGAACACCGAGCGGAGGCGAGGGCGCTGCGAAATGGACCGGTCCAACGGTGCTTCCAGCGAACGGGGGGTTCGATTGCCCCGTGAAGTGGACATTGTCGATGATGGTCTTCGAAGGCACGAAGATGTCATCGAAATCGCTGTCGCCAGACGCGAACTTCCTCATGAGGGTGTCGCGAACCAGGGCATGCGTGATCCTGGAGTTCCAGGAGATCGAGGAATTCCGGAAGACGCACTGATCCACGACGACATGATCCATGTCTCGGAAGAAGTTCATCGATGATGAGCCGTACATCGAATCGACCGTCCAGCGAACGAATGCAAGATCCTTGAGCGCATTGTTGCCGGTGATGTGTCCGATCTGGAACGAGCTGTTCGTCGAGGTGATGTCCGCGAAGATGCGGTTCTCGATGACCGGCACCGAGTTCAGGACGGAGAGCTGGAAGATGTCCGCATGCTGCTGGTGATTCGCGTTCGCGGGATCACCCATGTCGAGCCAGCAGTTGATCGCTGCGCCAGGGCCCGAGCCGAAGGCATCGGCGGACATGCGGGTGTAGGTGCAGTTCTTGGCGAGCATGATGCCCTTGATGCCCTTGGGGACGTTGATGAAATCACAACCAAGGACCCAGCAACCCTTCTCCCATTCGCCGATGGCATTGGCGAGCCTCTGGACACTGAGGTCTCCCCAGCCCATGACGGGATCGAGGCTGGTGTTCATCACGCCCTCGATGAAGAGTCGGTTCGCACCACCACCCTTGATGAGGGAATGATGGCCGGATGCGAGCGTCGGGGAAAGAGCGCTCACATTGCGGACATGAATCGACCCGTTGCGGAGATAGCCGTCACCATTTCCTGCATATCCGGTGATGAAAACATGGCTGGTGCTCAGCCCCGGCGCCGAGGAAATCGTGAGGACCTTGTCCTCCTCGGTGTTGCGGAAGGAGGTGTTGTAGTCATCAAAGAGATGGTGGGTCCCTTCGGACAGGTAGATGCGACCGCCATAGAGCTGTTCGCCGAGGGCATTGATGGCATCGGAGATCGAGTCGTACTGCCCGTTCGGTCCGACATGAACGGTGGTCGGATTCGGGTCGTAGTTGAACCAGAAGCTCTCGGTGCCATTGTTGATCTGGTGAACGCTGACCCCTTCAGGGGTGCGGCCCTGAAGAACACGAGGCTTGCCGTGGTTGGGGTAGATGATCGCTCGGATCTCATGCAATCCCACGGCAAGTCCGGAGACGTCGACGTTCACGATGTACTCGGCATACCCGGTATCCGGATGAGGTCGAACCTCGCTGCAGACGACCGGATCACCGCCGTTGAGCATGAACTCGACGCGATCGATGTCGGTCATGTGGTACGCACTGACCGTCACATAGAAGTCCTGGTCACGGGTGATGTAGGGAAGTTCGGTCCAGCGTGCGATGGCCTGTGCTCCGTAGCCTGGAGAGGCGGAACTTCCGGTGTTGCCGGGCTGGTGAGTCGAGCCGTTGAAACCCGATCCAGAGATCAGATTCTGGATCCCGTCCACGGAACCGTCGTCGCCACCGTTATCGCCGTTGTCGCCGTTGTCGCCGCCATCGTCACCATCAATGTCACCGTTGCCGCCGCCATCGTTGGCGTTGTCGTCGTTGTCATCGCCTTCGCTGTAGAAGCCCAGCACCAGCGTCAGGTCTGCTCCATCCACGATGCCGTCGCCATTCAGGTCCCAGATTGAATCCCAGGACCCCCAGGCGGCGATGACTGCGGCCATGGCCTCCTCCTGGTCGAGATTCTCCAGGCGTTCCGAAAGACTGATTTCATCGGAATCGTTCGTGGTACCGAGGTCTCTGGAACCAACCCCTCCAGCAAGGGAGATGGATCTCCGACCAGAAGCACTGCGGGATTCCGCACGCTGGCCGGAGGCCTTGGAACCGCGGGAATCGCGATCAGCCCGAACCTCGACCTGCCTGGCATCGCGGGCATCGGCACGGTTCCGGCCGGAGCGACTGTTCAGCGAGTTCCCGGTGATCGGGACGATCTGACGGCCGCCAGCCGTCGTCGAAAGGGTCTGCATGGCGGCGTCGGACCTGACATCCGATGCGCGTGGCAGGAAGACATCGACCGACTCGATCAATGCCGCGTAGTTCGTGTTGAATGAGGAATCCTGCCTGGTGGTCGGGCTGAAGGGCATGCCGGTGACGCCGACCCGGCAAGTCGGATGATCCGCGTGAATACGATCAACGATGTTCTTCAACCGGAGCGCGAAACCCGTCTCATAGCGCTGTCCGGCATCCTTGCCATACCTGGAACGAAGGTCATCTTGACGCTTCCTGGTCAGGCCGTCGAAGGAGAGCGGTGCGCCCTGCACGGTGAGGGCAAGCACGGCATTCCGGGAAGTCATGCTCTCATCATGGGTCGATGCTGCAGCCAGGGTCGGAACGAGTTCGTCATCACTGATGCGTGCCGTGACACGAATGGGCACGATGCCCGAGTGCCTTGAATCATCGGCCCTGTCGGAGATCCGAGAGGGGGTCACTGTTTGTGCAGGCGCAACGGCCAGGGAG
This sequence comes from Phycisphaerales bacterium, assembly GCA_022447205.1. Taxonomy (GTDB): domain Bacteria; phylum Planctomycetota; class Phycisphaerae; order Phycisphaerales; family SM1A02; genus JAKVBQ01. Next base: position 36,128 of record JAKVBQ010000003.1, on the reverse strand, counting down.
GGTGCGCCCAGCCCGAAGATTGTTGCGCTGGCAATGAGTGTGAACTTGCTCCGTCGGGTCATGTGTCTCATCCCGATGGCTCCTTTGGTTCGAGTTCCGATGCGGCTCGTCATGGGTTGCCTATGTTTCCTCGTCCCAACAATCGGAAACAAATCGTGGTGACTGAAGGTTCTTGCTTCGGAGAACGTCAAGAGTCGGTTATCACCCGCATACAGGTGGAACAGCTTCATGCGATCCCCTCGACTCGGACTCGAACAGTCCGAGAATACCAGCTGGCAAGGCGATCAAATACGGAATCACCGCAGATCAGGTCGCCTGACAGCTCCGTTGTGGAGTCCATGTCTGTGTGTATCAGTGCATTTCCGGAGCCCCCAGGCCCGGTGGTGATCGACTGTCGAAGCTCCAGCGCGTCATTGAGCTGCCGACGAGGTCCCGGTAACTGTTCGAAGTTGGTGACCGTTGGTTCCGATCTATCCGAGAGTTGGAACACGATGTGGTTCCGATGCAATGCCCGGATCGCGCATGTCGGTGAAACGACATGCGCACCCGGGATCCGACGAACATGGCGGATCCCGGGTGCGCAGGAAATGATTGCTGGCTTGCGCGGGTGCGACGCAGGCCCGGATCAGACGATGCCCTGGTCCTCGAGCATCTTCAGGAGTGCCAGTGCGCTCTCCTCGACGGTCTGCTCGTGCGTGTTCAGGACGATCTCCGCGGACTCGGGCTCCTCGTATGGGTCATCGATTCCGGTGAAACCCTTGATCTCCCCGGCACGTGCCTTCTTGTAGAGGCCCTTGGGGTCACGCTTCTCGGCCTCATCGAGCGGGCAGGCGACGTAGACCTCGAAGAACGGAATGTTCGACTCGGCATGCACCGCACGTGCATTGTCACGATCCACTCGGTAGGGACTGATGAAGCTGTTGATCGAGATCATTCCGGAATCCGCGAAGAGCTTCGTGACCTCTCCGATGCGCCGGATGTTCTCGGCGCGATCTTCCGCTGAGAATCCGAGGTTCTTGTTCAATCCATGGCGGATGTTGTCGCCATCGAGGCAGTACGCATGCCTGCCTCGAGCGAGAAGCATCTTCTCGAGGGCCATGGCGACCGTGCTCTTGCCGCTGGCGGAAAGGCCGGTGAGCCAGAGGGTCGCGCCCTGCTGTCCCATGTTGTCCTTCCGCATTTCGGGAGTGACATCGCCTTCGTGCCACGTGATGTTGGTTGCTACCTGATCGGCCATTGCTCTACATGTGCTCCGAATCTGACGTTGACTGGTACGTGGGACCTGGGACCTGGAGTCAGGCGCCTGCCCCGACTTCACTGGTGGCCCACTTGATGAGGACGTCGGCGACCTCCTCGCGAGAGAATTCCTTCGGGGGTCGCTCCCCGCGTGCGAGCATCTCCCGGACCTTGGTGCCGGACAGGAAGATCTGGTCGCCCTCGAGCTTGGGGAAGGTCTTCGCGGAGACCATGCCCTGCGCCTTGATGCTGAAGGCGGCGTGTTCGAACTTCAGGGGAATCACACCGATCTCGCCCGGCTCGAACTCATCGAAGATGTTCTGTGCGTCGTAGGTCCCGTAGTAGTCACCGACACCGGCATGATCACGGCCGACGATGAAGTGGGACACCCCGTAGTTCTGGCGAACGAGTGCATGGAGGACGGCTTCACGGGGGCCCGCGTAGCGCATGGCCGCAGGCATCACCGAAAGCATGGTCCGTTCGTCGACGAAGTAGTGCTCGATGATCGTCGTGTAGCAGTCCATCCGGACGTCCGCGGGAATGTCCCCGGGCTTGGTCTCACCGACCAGCGGGTGGATCAGCAGACCGTCGCAGATCTCCTGCGAGCACTTGCACAGGTACTCGTGGGCGCGGTGGATGGGGTTCCTGGTCTGGAACGCAGCGATGGTCTTCCAGCCGTTCTTGTCGAAGGCCTCGCGAGTCATGCTCGGGGAAAGTCGGTGCTCGGTGAACTGTTCGCCCGGCTCGTTTTCAGGGGTGACGGTCAGGACATGGATCGGACCACCGACCAGCCAGTCGCCCTCGGCCATGACCGCAGCGACACCGGGGTGTGCCTCGTCCTCGGTCCGGAAGACGTTCGGGATCTCGAGCTTCTTGTCGTGGGGATAGATCTCCTCGACGTCGATGACGGCGAGAAGGGTTCCGTCAGGGTGGTAGAGAGCGGCCTGTGAACCGGCGGCCAGGGTCGCCTTCACCGCATCATCGACCGCAAGGGTGATCGGAATCGGCCAGACGACACCGTTGGCAAGCCGCATCCGGGTGCAGATGCTCTCGAAATCCTCCTTGCCGACGAAGCCTTCCAGCGGACTGAATGCCCCGATCGCGATCATCTCGAGATCGCAGGCCTGCTTGTCGCTGAGATGAATGGCGGGCAGCGAGCCAGCCTTTCCGGACAGCTGATCACGTTCGGCACCCGTGACCATCCGGTCAACGAGAGTGCCACCATTCGGCTCGATCAATGACGACCGTGACATACGGTTCAATCCCTTCGTTTCGCGCGGATTTCACCGCAAAACCTCGTTCAATGAGCAAGGGAACAATGCTAGCGATTGCCCAGAACGGAAGCAACCTGCACGAACCATGTCCATGCGGGCTCACGTTCCGAAGATCATGCGTGGTGGATCGTCCGCCTCCGGAGGAAACGTGATCCGAGGCACCCGAGGGCACGTTTCATGGTCGATTCAGCCCTCGAAGGGGAATACCAGGGGGATCAAGGCGGTCGCGGTGATCGACACGATCAGGAGCAGGGGCACCCCCAGTCGGGCGAAATCGGTGAACCGATAACCACCGGGACCATAGACCATCAGATTGGTCTGGTAGGAGAGCGGCGACAGGAAGTTGCAACCGGCTCCGGCCATCAACGCGAAGACGAACGGCTCGGGGCGAAGACCAAGCATCTCCGCCGCCGACATCGCCACCGTGAACATGATCGTGGCGGAGGCGTAGTTCGTGATGAGCTGCGCGAGGAGGGATGTCGCAATGATCATCGAGAAGAGGACCAGCCGCGGTGACTCACCGAACATCGTGACGAAATCGAGGAATGCGGACGCCGCGTAGGCCGACAGGCCGGATTCCTTGACGGCGGCACCAAGACCGATCGCACCGCCGATGGTCAGGAGCACCTGCCAGTTGATGGAGGATCGTCCACGTCCGCCATTGACGCATCGAGTGCCGATCATCGCCAGTGCCGCCAGCCAGACCACGAGAACCCGACTCAATCCGGTGGTGTCGGCGGTCATCAATCCGATGATGAGCAGGATGAGGATCAGGCATGCGACCCATGCGCGCTCATGCTTGACGGCCTGGGTCCCGCTGACGGTTGAAACAAGGTAGAAGTCGGGACTGTCCCTGTGAGTCGGAGTGAACTGCACACCGGCATCGAGCAACAGGGTGTCTCCGGGCTTCAGGCGAAGATCGCCGATCTTCCCCGGGAGGCGCTCCCCGCTCCTGAACGCACCGATGATCGCCGCCCCGTAGGTCGAACGGAATCGGGATTCCCTGACCGTCGATCCGATGAACGGCGCATCGGAGGAGACGACCGCCTCGACCAGCACACGCCGATCCGGTTCGAGCCCGGAATCACCTTCCGCGGGAACGAGTCCTCGGATTCGTCGAAGATCGACCACCGACTCGAGGATCCCCGCGAACATCAGTCGATCGTCGGACCTCAGAACCTCGTCCGCGCCGACCGCATGCAGGATGTTGCCGTCACGCTCTATGCCGAAGAGATACAGGCCGGGAAGTGATCGAAGTCCGGCCGCCTCGATGGTCGAACCCACGATGGGGGAACTGGGTTCGACACGCATGACGACCTCATATCGTCGAGCATCCTTCGCGACATCCTTCACCTTGATCCGGTCGGGCAGCAGCCACCTCGAGAAGAACGCGATGAAGACCATGCCCAGAATGCACGCAGGAATGCCGGTGACGGCGACACCCCAGAATTCCGCCTCGCTGGAAAGGGCGGATGATCCGAGTTCCCGTGCCCAATCCGCGGCGGGAGTCGCTATCCAGGGGACGTATTCGGTCATCACCACGAGATTCGAGGCGGTCCCGACGAGCGTCAGCTGGCCCCCGAGGATCCCGGCGAACGAAAGAGGCATGTAGAGCCTGGAGGGGCTCAGCCTCATCCGACGTGCCCAGTCGGACACGATGGGAAGGTACATCGCGACGATCGGCGTGGTGTTCATGAACCCGCTGAGCACGCCCACCGGAGCCATGAGTCTGAACTGCGCACTGATCAGTGATTTCGGACGACCGAGCAGGACCTTCGCCAGCCGTTCGATGGCACCGGTTTCGCGCATGCCGGCGGCGACCACGAACAACCCTCCGATCATCAGGGGGCCGTCCTTCACGAAACCGAGCACGGCATCCTCGGTGGAGATGATTCCGAAGAGCATGAGCAGGACGAGCGAGCCGACCACGGCGACATCGGTTCCGACCCTCGTGAAGAGGAGAAACCCCACGAGGAGACAGAGGACACCGAGCGTGATCCACATCTCCATGGTCATGTACCGCCACCCGTCCCATCAATCGCCTCGAGCTCCGCGATCCGTTCGATCAATCTGGCATGAACGGTCGGGGAGGCGCAGACCACGCCACGATTCCTTTCCAGGCCTCGTCCGTGCGAGAAGTCGAGGTCGGCTCCGGTGATGTCGGTCACCACGGCTCCCGCTTCGGTCGCCACCAGGGAGCCGGCGGCATGATCCCAGATGCGTTCGATGTAACCGGGTCGGGTCGGCAGCCTGAGATAGGCATCCGACGCACCGGATGCGACGACCGCATACTTGGTCTGGCTGTCGAGACGGACCGCCTCATGGCCGGAGAAGGCTTCGACGATCCTCGCACTCCAGTCATGGCTGGTGTGTGCGGATTCCACCGACTCGCAGGTCCGGATGGGATCACCGTCATCCCAGGATGCGACACGAAGCTCCGACGCTTCTGCATGGTCCTCGCCGATCACCCAGGACCTGGTTCCTTCACCGAGCAGAGCGGCACAGATCGAACCCGGCTTCCGGACCGAACCGCCACTGGGATCCGAGTGCACGCCCCAGTGCGGGCAACCCATGAGCCCCATGACCACGGTCCCATGGTCGATCAAGGCGAGCGCGAGTGCGAACTGGCCCCCACGGAGAAACCCCTTGGTGCCGTCGATCGGGTCCAGGGTCCAGAACAGTCCGTCGGGACCGCCTTGATGGTCCCCGCCATCGATGGCCGAAAGCACGTCATCGGTGGTGGCGTCCGGAAGAGCTCGATGCACTGCACAGACGACTTCGTTCCGAACCGCTTCATCCTCTCGCAGTCGGCTCGCATCCTCCTCACCGACCATGTCATCCACTCCGCAGCCGCGAAGCATGAGACCGACCACCGCCTGGGCGGCGAAGTCGGCGATGGTGACGGGACTCCTGTCATCCTTGGTGATCGTCCTGATTCGTTCGAGATCGTCCACGAGCGATGCCACGACGTTCGAAGCCGCGGTGATCGCCTCCCGTGCATGGTTCATGAGTTCGGTTCTGGAGGACGACATGCTCGCTCGGCTCCGTGATCGGGTCCACATCGTTCGGGTGAGCGGTTCAGAATGCCCGGACGAAGAGGGATTGAAAAGGTCTCTATCCCTGATCGGCAAAACATGGTGATCTGCTCAGCCAACGGTCGAGAAGAATCCGCGAATTCCCGGACCATTGGCGGCAAGGCCTCGGTTGGAGAGGAGGGTCGCCCCCTGGTTGAAATCGAACGAGCGACCGTCCCGATCAAGGACTTCCGCGCCGGCCTCCGACGCAAGCAGAACCCCCGGGGCGAAATCCCAGATGCATGACGGCTCGGCATCGGGTGCCCCGGCGTGCTGGTAGATGCAGTCCACGCGGTTGGTGGCCAGCGCGACGTACTTGCACTGGTTGTCGATGTGGACGATCTCGAGAATCCCCCCATTGGCTTCGAGCCCTTCCCAGACATGGCTCGGCCGCAGGCCGGAGGCCCCGACGGAACGCGCGACCCTGATGACCTGATCGCCCTCCCGTCGTTCGGGAAGCGTGAGTCGGGTTCGCCGCCCTGCACTGCCTTCGTCGAGCCCGACGATCACATGAGCTCCTCCACCCAGGCTGGCACAGTAGAGGGAACCTGTATCGGAGGGTTCAGTGACGGGATCGGATGGATCGTGGCCGAGATCGGGGCAGGCGATCGCACCGCAAGTGAGTTCGCCATCGAGAAGCAGTGCGAGACAGCTGGAGTACCGGTGGCCCGAAAGGTAGCGGCGGGTTCCGTCGATGGGATCACAGATCCAGCAGGTCGGGCCCGATCCGGGCTCGGGTCGATGCGAGCCGCGCTCGAGGAGGGCGATCATCTCCGCCTCGCCTATGGAGGGCTTCTCCGACTGGACGAGTTCAAGGACCCTGGAACGGAATCGATCGGCATCGGAAGCCAGCAGGGTCTCCGGAGACTCCTCGCCGCACATCGGCAGGGCGGGCACTCGGACATCCTCCTCGATGTGCAGCCGCATGAGGACCTGTGCCGCGATGTCGACGATCGTGACCGGACTGTCGTCCTCCTTGACGAGGATGTCTTCGTCACCGATCTCGTTTCGCCTCCGCCGGACGAATGACCCGCTGAGTGCGGTCGCGTCAAGCGCGGTATCAAGAGCTTCCGAGATCATGGCACGTCACTCCCGGTCGGACCGGTTTCACCGAGGGTCTGAAGGGTCAGCCCGCTCAAGTCTCTTCGGCCGGGCAGCACGAATCCCGCCAACCATCCTGCAATGACGCAGGTCAGCACACCGAAGGCGGCATAGGTGAGTCCGTTGATCGAAGTGAAGTTCCTGACGTAGACCAGCACCAGCACGCTCACCAGGATCCCGACCACGGCACTCCCTGCACCGGTCCTTCGAGTGAAGATCCCCAGGACGAAGAGGCCGCAGAGTCCCCCGGCGAAGAGGCCCACGATCTGGAGCCACTGGTCGAAGATGCCTTGCGCGCTGAAGGAGGCCATCACCAGCGCGACCGCGGTGCCGATGCAGCCGAGCACGATGGTCAGGAACCTGGCCAGGCGGAGGTAGTGTCGCTCCTCCCTCGAGGGAACGAACCGACGGTAGAAGTCGGTGACGAGGGCGGTCGCGGAGGAGTTCATGCTGGAATCGAGGCTCGACATCGCCGCTGCGAAGATGCCGGCGATGACCAGGCCAGCGAGTCCGGAGGGAATCTCGTTGACCAGGAACCAGGGAAGGATCTGGTCGGTCTTCTCGAGCGGTACCAGGCGCTCGGGGTTGGCGTCGTAGAAGCCGAAGAGTGCGGAGCCGATCGCGAAGAAGAGGATCGAGGCGGGAATGGCAAGGATGCCACCGAACCAGATCGCCTTGCGTGCGGCTCGTTCGTCCCGGGTGGTGAGATACCTCTGGACGACCGACTGGTCCGAGGCATAGGGGACCAGGTTGATGAAGATCCCCCCGAGGATCACGACGGGGAGTGATGCCTGTGCGAAATCCCACCCGGCATCGAGGTTCGCCAGTCTCAGTCGCCCTGCGTCATCCGCGCGTTGGAACAGCTCGGGCATGCCGCCTTCGACCCCGGAGGCACAGGCCAGGACGATGAGGACCGCGCCGCCAAGAAGGACGACCGCCTGCATCACGTCGGACCAGATGACGGCCTCCATGCCGCCAAGCACCGTATAGAAGATGCAGAGGACCCCCATGATGAGGATGCTGGCATGGACATCGAACCCGGTGACCGCGGAAAGCGCGAGAGCGGGCAGGTAGACGACCACCGCCATCCGACCGAACTGGAAGAGCAGGTACTGGGCACTGCCGAAGAGCCGGATCCCGACCGAGAAGCGGTGCTCGAGGTATTCATAGGCGGTGGTGACGTCGAGACGTCGGAAGAAGGGGAGGAACAGGTAGGCGACGACGGGAGCCATCGCGAAGATCCCCATGCTCTGGATGAAGTAGGTCCAGTCGGAGGCATAGCTCTTGGCGGGTATCGCCATGAAGGTGATCGCACTGAGCTGGGTGGCGAAGATCGAGATGCCCGCGGCCCACCACGGAATCCGGCGCCCGGCAAGGAAGAAGTCCTCGGTCGAATTCTCACGGCGAGCGAAGTAGATCCCCATGAGCACCAGGATCAGGAGGTAGCCGCCGAGCGTGATCCAGTCGAGGGTCGAGAACCGAGGTGCCTCGAACCGTGGAGTGACCTGCCAGGTCCGGGGCGTGCGAACGCGCGGTCGGACCTCACCGGTCGGGATGATGAACGAACCGTTCCACTCGACCACACCAGTGGTCACGGGTGGCAGGGCACCGGCATTGGGATCATTCGCGGGATCGGGCCCGGGGTCCCTCGGAAAACCGACACGTGCAGTCCATTCGTCGGTGATGACGTGATAGGCGAGGAGGTCGTCCGGGAAGCCGGGGTGGGCATCACGGAGCTGGTCGATTCTGGTCGCGTTCGTGCCGTCATCCCCCCCGACGATGGCCAGGAAGGATTCGCCCAGGTTCATCGCGGGGCCGGGTGCGGCGACCGCGGGGCGGGGCATCGAAGCGAGCCCGATCCATCGGGAACCGGGAGCCGCGGAAGGATCATGCCGCCAGCAGTCGGTCAGGTAGGTTCGAACCGGCCTTCCGTCGTCACCCTCAGCCAGTGAACAACCACCAAAGACGTGGAGCGCACCACCGTGGGTGCCGACAACCGACAACATCCTTCCTGAACCGCCGGGAATGGGATCGAGCTCGGTCCATTCGAACGAGTCGCCGGTCGCTTCGGCAGCCAGTGCCGCACGAAGATCAAGGGCAAGGATCCGGGGCGAGGCCTCGACGGCATCGGGGGAAGGTATGCCTCCGACCACATGGACGATGTCGCCGATCAGGACCGCAGCACCGTAGGCGACGGGTTCCGGCATCGGACAGGACAGGGTGACGGGGCCGGACGGGGCCTCCCCGGTGATCGCGGTTGATGAGGGAAGGTGGCGGACGTCGGCATGGTGCCGGAGGCCATCACTGCCCCCGATCAGGAAGAGTCCGAGCTCGGGGTGGGAGACGGACATCCCGTAGGCACGTGGCTCGATCGATGCGGTCGAACTGGTCCATTCGGGCTCCGGATCCGTGAGCGTCAGGTACTGGATGTCCCCGTACCAGGCTTTCGAAGCGGTCCACAGGGGTGTGGTGGGGAAGTTCGCCCCACCGATCACGACCAGTCGATCGTCGAGCAGGCCGACGTAGGGACCCGCGAAACCGACGTTTCCAGGAACCGGAGGCAGCTCCGACCAGTCAAGAAGACCGGACCCGCCATCATCGGATGTCGCGAAGGAGGAAGTCTTGAGCCCAAGGAGAAGGAGAACGAACAGGAAAACACGTGTCTGAACGTGAGGCGGTTTCATGTGGTCCATTCTGCACGATTCCACGGTGATCCGCTCGTCTGGTAGGCTGCGCGCGTCCTGGAGCAGTTCCAGGATGGATCGGCTGGCGACAGGAACGTGGTGAGATTCCACGACGAACGCGTCACCGTGACCACGAATCGAGGTTCGTGGAAGTCGGGTCTATCCCCGCCGATCCCAAGCAGCCACTCTCGCGCAAAGGAGTGGCATCTTCAGACCACGAACATGGAAACGAGACATGATGTTGAACGGAAAGAGTCGGACCATCCTGGTCCTGGTGTGTGCCTGCCTTGGAACCTCGGGAGCACAGGGTGAGATCGAGGGCGAGTTCGAAGTGGGCGAAGGGGACCTGACGAGCACGATCGAGTTCCAGTTCACGAACCAGAACCAGTATGTGTACACCCTCCGCCACGACGGCGGGCTGACCGGTCGGGACGCCTTCGACATCATCGAATCGGCACAGCCGGATTTCTTCACGCCGATCATCTATTCCTACGACTTCGGTGACTTCCTCTTCGGTCTCGGAATCGGAAGCGACTCCGACGAGGGGTTCGGGACGGCTCCGGAGTACCTGGACTACTGGCACTACTGGACCATGGAAGCCGGTGACGACGACTGGACCAACTCGATGATCGGATTCAGCGACCGGATACTGCTGGACGGGTCGAGCGACGGCTGGGTCTTCAACTCCAACGACGCCCCCATTCCCGCGCCAGCCACCTTCCTGGTGGCACTCGGGGCAGGGCTGGCCAGGCGTCGCCGGAGCTGACTCGTCCCTGGTGCCTATACTTGATGCGTGAGCATCAGGAACCCGATTGTCTTCTACGACGGTGAATGCGGCATGTGCCACGGCATGGTGCGGTTCGCTGTCGCACGGGACGGTCGGGGGCGGTTCCGGTATGCACCGATCAACGGCGAAACCTGGAAGACGATGATCGAGGATGGATCCGAGCCGGACACGAACACGATCCACCTCCTCGACGAGCAGGGACACCACGTGAGGAGCAGTGCGGTCTGTCGACTGCTCATCGGCTTCGGTGGCGTGTGGAAGTTCCTGGGCTGTCTGCTCTGGTTGGTTCCACGGCCCTTGAGGAACCTGGGGTATCGCATGGTCGCTTCCATGCGATACCGTGTCGCAGGACGAGTCGATGCCTGCACGATTCCCGCCCCGGATGCAGTGGATCGATTGCTGCCTTGAGATCATCATTCATGCGAACGATCGACCGGACGATTCCGCTCCTGCTGGGAGCGCTGGTCATGGTTGTCGGTGGGTGCAAGGCACCGCTTCCCGGTCTCGATGACTACGGCAGTCCCCCCAGGGCAGATTGGTCGGTGAGCGAGGATCGGGACGTGCAGTCGACACTCCTGAAACTCGATGAACACCACGATGCGTTGGTTCGTGAACAGGCAGCAACGGTTCGCGACTCGATCGCAAGGCTCGATTCGGATCGAAGCGAGCGGGTTCGCGAGATCGAACGGGATCTCGAGGAGGATGGGGAACGGCTCGCGGAAGTGATGCTCGTCGAGATCGACACCTCGAACCTGCCTGGAGGGGAGACCCCGGACGTCATCAGGGATCGGATGATCGATCGCGCGATGGAGGAGGAACGCAGGGGTGCCATCGGCAAGGCCCTGGAGTACGCCTCGATCGCGACGGCGATCGAGAAGTACACGCAGGGGATCTCCGAAAGGACCAGGAACGCGGAGGACCCGAGGGAGATGGAACGTCGGCTGACGCGAAGACTCGAGCTGGTCCGGATCGCCGATCCCGAGCTGGGCGTTCGGCTCGGTGGGGGGACGGAAGCCGATGCAATCAGGGCGGATCGGATCACCGAGGAGGAGACGGACGCACTTGAATCACTCGCGAATGCGGGAGCGCTCGTCCAGCTGATGAGAAAGCACCATGTGGACGGGCCTTCCCTCGCCAGCCTCCACCGGGCGGGCCTCGATGAAGTGCTCGCACTCTGCGAGATCCTCGATCTGAACGGACAGCCGGATGCCGGTGCGCTTTCGAAGTCGATCGCCGAATCGGAATTCGACCTGGAATCGGGACGGACGATGTCCCTGCTCTCCGAACTCGATCGCCTCCAGGAGGAGCATGCGGGGGAATCACTTCCCAGACGTGTCATGGCCAGAACCTTCGTGGAAGGTGCCGCGGGCGCGCTCGATCACCGGACAAGGCTGATCTGGCCGGACGAATTCGCCCGCTACCTCCGACAGGTCGGTCGCCGGTATCGGGGGATGGGTTCCAGCGTCAGGCAACGAGGTGATGGAAGCATGGTCCTGGTGCCCATTCCCGGCGGACCTTCGGCGAAAGCGGGGATTCGTCCGGGTGACCGCATGATCGAGATCAACGGTCTGCCGGTCAGCACGATGAGCCTCGAGGAGATGACGTTGCTCGCAACCGACCCGGAGCGTGAATCGATCGAGGTGCTCGTCGAACGGGCCGACGACGAATCCAGGGAGCTGGTCGAGATACGACTTGGTCCCGTGCTCCGTCCTCACGTGAGCGGGTGGCTCCAGTCCGGCCTGGAGGAAAATGGTGTTCCGACCTGGAACTGGCTCGCTGACGAAAGCGCACGCATCGCCTACATCCGGCTTGATGGATTCAGACTCGGAGGCGATCGCGCGATCAGGCTTGCGCTCCGAGAGGCACAGGAACAAGCCGCCCGATCCGGAGGGCGCCTCGAGGGACTCGTCCTCGACCTGAGGGAGAACGGTGGTGGTCAGGTCGACATCGCCGAAGAGGTCGCGAACCTCTTCATCGAGGACGGAACGATCTTCCGATCCACGGATGGTGAACAGAGACTGGACAACGATCGAGCCCGAAGCTCCCATGCGGAGCTTGCAGGCATGCCGCTGGTCATCCTGGTCGATGAACAGAGCGCCAGTGCGTCCGAACTGGTCTCGGGACTGCTCCAGGCACGGAATGACGCGATCGTGCTGGGCGACCGAACCTTCGGCAAGGGTTCGATCCAGACCCCGATGCGCGCATTCTCCGACGACTGCCTCCTGCTTGTGACGACCGGTTGGTACCTGCTTCCTCCGGAAGGAGGAAGCGAAGAGGCCTGGCGCTACGTGGACCGGGACCGAACCGACGACACCTGGGGTGTTCTGCCCGATGTCTTCGTGCCCATGTCGTTCGATGAGACCGATGCTGCGTTGAACCACCGCGGGAGGTGGTACTCGAACCTCGGCTCGGACGTGATGCCGGACGATCACGGAATGACGGACGGACCTCCCGATCCGGCCCTCGAGACGGGGATCGCACTGCTGAGAGCACGAATCCTCGGTTCCGAGGATCAATGACCGGGAACGGGTTCCTTGTCGAGCGTCGCAAGGTATGCGATGACGTCACGAATCTCGTCCGGACGAAGGACCTCGTGCATGGGGGGCATGGCGGAGGCGTCTCCGAACCCTTCCACGAGCACCGCTGACGGGTCGATCATCGACTGGAGCAGGTAGTCACGATCCCCCCTGAGCGCGACACCGTCGAGCACCGGACCCGCTTCACCACCGAAGCCGTCGACGCGATGGCAGCGAAGACACTGCGCCGAAGCGTGGTCCCTGACGATGCGGCCACCGCGTTCCGGATCCCCGCCCAGCGTGGTGAACTCGTGCACTCCGGCAGGCTGCCGAGACAACCAGTCCTCGACACGATCGAGATCCGGGGAGTCCATGATCGAACGAGCCGCCAGGAGGACATCGAGTCGGAGCTCGGGTTCGATGTCATCCGGCAGGCGAACAAGCAGAGTCTCGATCGTGTCTCGTGCATCTGGTGAGGCGCTTGTCCCGAGTGCACGGATGGCGGACTGACGTTCACCGAGGGTGCCGTCTTCGAGGGCACGCATCAGGAAGGGGAGTGCTCGATCCGGATCACGCTCGAGCAGGAGGTCCCGGGCCTCGGCACGAAGCAGGGGATCGTCCGATGCGATCGCAGTGGACAGCGAGGAATCGACCCGATCGGATGCGTCACGGACGACCTGACGGATGGCGGCGATCCGCTCACCGCTCGATGCGGATTCATCGACAAGGATGGTGAAGTTGATCTCTCCGTCGAGGGGGATCGATTCACGGCCGGCAAGTTCCTGCGCGACCTGGCGGACGGGCCCGGATCCATGTTCGATCAGGCCGGGCAGCCGGGTCGCAAGGACGGTCCTCCAACCGGGAAGATCGCGTTCCTCGACATCGACCGGCCGCCAGTTGCCGATGACGCGGTCACGCGGTCCGGGAGCGGACCATTCGGAGAGACCTTCCATTGCATCGAGTCGGATGGGTTCGGGAAGCGAATCGTTTCGCGCCACGTCGGCAAGCATGCGGGCGTGCACGGTCTCTCCCCCACGAACCGCGACATTCACCGCCCTGCGGAGCAGGGGTCTGACCCAGGGCTCGACCGTGGATGACTCTCCACCAATCGGACGTTCGTTCGTTCCGTCGGGAAGTGTCCAGCCGACAGCCACGTGATCCTGGCCACTGCCGTCGACATGTCGTGCTTCAAGCGTGATCGAATCACCTGCCTCGAGCTGAACGGGTTCCGATCGCTGGCCGGCCTTCGATTCCCATGCCCCGGGCGACACCCAGCCGTCGACCCGCGCGATCGCCCGGGGTTCGGGTTCACCGGAGACCTGGGCGAGGAGCACCGAGTCATCGTCACTTGCGATCCAGAAGGTGTACGCACCACCCTGGGGCGCGACCAGCGTGGTCACCAGTCGGCTGGCATAGGCATCTCCATCACCGGCCGGCCCTGCGAATCGATCGAGGATCTCGGTCTCGTCAGGGGGTGTCGAGAAGACATCGCCGGAAGCAAGATCGGTTCCGGCCAGGCCGGGCGACCTGCGCCAGACCTCCCTGGTCACCCGGAGCTCGTCCTCTTCCTTTGTTTCCGTGGCATCGGTCGACGCGGCGAATCGCTGGAGGACACCAGCCAGTTCGGGCCAGCCTTCCCGGATCGGAACGTCGTTGATCGCCCTGGCCGCTTCGAGCACGATCATCGGATCACCATCGGACAGGAACCTGGTGATCGAGGGATCGAGGTGTCGGCGCATCGCGAGGAGGGAGGCGATCCGAACACTTCGGGAAGGATGCACCGCAAGCTCGTTCAGGAGATCCCGATCATCCGCACCCAGCCAGGTGAAGGCCATCACACCGGCATGACGGAGGAACTCGTCCTTGTCCTCGTTCTCAGCAAGGACCGCGGCAATCTCGATCGCGGATTCGTCGATGCCGAGTCGACCGAGGCTCATCATGGCGAAGGAACGGACCCTGGCGTTCTCATCGAAGAGCAGGGATCGAAGGAGTTCCGCACCATCCGTCACGCCCGCCATGCCGACCAGGCGAGCACCTTGTGCGCGAATCTCGTCGTCACGATCCTCGAGCAACGGCAGCAGGCGAAGTCCGGGATGATCCGGATCCGTGGGTTCAAGATCCGAGAAGCGGGCCTGCATCTCGAGCGCCCATGCCGCATGCAGCCGGGCGTTGAAGTCGAACCCACCGACCGCCGCCTCCTCGAGGAGCTGAGTGGTGTCCTCGCCGCGATCGGCCAGTTCGTACTGGGCGAAGAGCCGGACATCACGATGGGGGTGTGCAAGAAGCTCGATCAGTTCGTCATCCAGTCGATCGGTGAATCCCTCCGAGAGGATCTCGCGCGCACTGGTGACACCCTCGGTCTTCACGAGATCGGGATCCCATGCGGTGTAGATCTGCCCGGTTCCGTTCGAATTCCAGCCTCCGCCCCAGTCACTCACGTAGATCCGACCGTCGGGTCCGAACTCGACGTCGGTCGCGAGGACGTTGCGAATGAACTCATGCTCGTCGGTCAGGGAGAAACCGGCACCATCGGGTTCGACGGCAAAGGAGCGCACGCTCGAATTCCGATCCGATCCACGGAAGTCGCAGAGGAAGAGGTGGTCGTCGTAGCGCTCCGGAAGACCGACGCCGGGATAGAAGGCGAACCCCGAGGGTCCGGCACCGACATGCGCGATGGGAGGCAGGGTCCATGCGGGATCGAGCGGTCGTTCCGTCCACCAGATTCCCTCCTGGTTCCATGGGCCGCGTTCATTCGAACCCGTGAGGGTCTGGTAGCTCATGTTCCAGCCGGTCTCGCCACCCTCCACGACATAGACCAGTCGAGCGCGGTCACCGGCATCGGAGTTGTTGTCTCCCGTGAACAGGTTGCCGAATCGATCGAACGCCAGTTCCTGTGGATTGCGAAGTCCCGTCGCGAAGACCTCGAGGCCGGTGCCGTCACGCTCGCACCTGAAGACCGCACCATCATGGGGGTCGACGAGTCGACTGCCGTCCGGAAGCACGACGTTGTAGCCGCGATCCCCGATCGACCAGTAGATCCGACCATCGGGCCCGTAGGCGAGACCGTGCATGTCATGGCCCCGAAGGGCGGTCCTGACTCCGAAACCCTCGTACAGGGACTCGCGGGTGTCGGGAACCATGTCCCCGTCGGTGTCCCTGATCACCCAGAGATGGGGGATGTTGGTGAACCAGAGATCACCATCGACCCAGAGCGCACCGGAGCCTGTTCCATCGACGATGTCGTTGAAGCCGTCCGCGATCAGGTCGGACCGATCGGCGACACCATCGCCGTCGACATCGACGAGCATGCGGATCTGGTCGTCCTTCTCCGTGAACCAGCGCGCGCCACCCTCGAACTCATCAGCCCACTTCAGCATGTAGGCACGACGATCCTCCACAGTCATGGCGGCGAGGTCATCGAGCAACCAGTAGGGACTCGATCGATTGTCCTCCACACCATGGCTCTGACGAAACGATTCGCAGACCGCGATCCTGCCGGTCACCGGATCGATGGAGAACGCCACCGGATCCTTGACCATCGGTTCCCTTGCGAAGAGGCCGACCTCGAAACCGGGGTCGACCTCGATCTTGACCTCCTGCGAGTCCTGGGCCGTCACGACGGAAAGGAAGAGAGCGGTCGGAACGGCAAGCATGAGGGGGACATTGACGGTCAATTCGATTCTCCAGCCATCCCGGTCAGGCGATGATCTCCTTCACGACGTGGCCGTGCACGTCCGTGAGTCGCATCGCCCTCCCCCCGTGCTCAACGACGAGTCGTTCATGGTCGATCCCGAGCAGGTGGAGCATCGTCGCATGCAGATCATGGATCTCGAGGGGATTCTCGACGGCACGGTAACCGAATTCATCGGTCGCCCCGAACACCATCCCGCCGCGCACACCACCGCCGGCCATCCAGATCGTGAAGCCATGCGGGTTGTGGTCGCGACCATCGCTCCCCTGGGCGAACGGTGTCCTGCCGAACTCCCCGGACCAGATCACGAGGGTCTCGTCAAGCATGCCTCGGAGGCGGAGATCCTTGAGCAGTCCGGCAATGCCCCGGTCGACCGCACGGGCATTCGCCTCGTGGCCGTTCTTGAGATCGTTGTGCTGGTCCCATCGATCGGTACCGACGCCGGGGCAGGTGAGCTCGATGAAACGAACACCACGTTCGACGAGACGTCTCGCAAGCAGGCACTGACGGCCGTAGATCCTGGCGGGTTCGTACTCGTCCTCGAGCCCGTAGAGTTCCTTCGTCGCCGCGGTCTCCCCGGCAAGGTCCATCAACTCGGGGACCGCCCACTGCATGCGGAACGCCAGCTCGTGGTTCTGGATCGCGGACTCGATGGTCCCGTTCCCGCCGGTGCGCAGGCTGTGCGCCGCGTCGATCGAACGCACCAGGTCGAGCTTGCGCTCCTGTTCGGAAAGATCGTTCTCCTGGCGACGGATGTTCGCGACCGCCTCGTCGTTCGGAAGGAAGATCGAACCCTGGTGGGTCGCGGGCAGGAAGGCGTTGCCGAAGCACTCGATCCCGCCCGGAGGCACCAGTCCGCCATTCAGGACGACGAAGCCGGGCAGGTCGGATCGCTCGCTCCCCAGTCCGTAACTGGACCAGGCGCCCATCGACGGTCGACCGGCAAGTCCGTGCCCGGTGTGCAGGAAGTAGTTCGCACCGGTGTGCTCGGTGAAGTTCGAGGTCATCGAGCGGATGACGCACAACTCATCGACGCAGGTCGCGACATTCGGGAAGAGATCGCTGACCGGAATCCCGCTCTCACCATGCTGCTTGAACTTCCAGGGAGAACCAAGGGTGTTCCCGTTCTCCTCGAACTGGGTCGGCTCCATCTTCATCGGGAACGGATTGCCGGATTCCCGGCTCAGTCGCGGCTTCGGATCGAAGGTGTCGACCTGGGACGGCCCACCATCCATGTAGAGGAAGATGATGTTCTTCGCACGAGGTGCGTGATGGAGGGCGAAACCCATGTCCTGGGAGAATCCCCGATCGGCAAGCAGACCTCCGAGCGCGACCATCCCGAAGCCACCGGCGCACTGGCGGAGCATGTCCCGACGGGTCATCGGGACCGGCTCGAATCGTCCGCAGTGATGTACTTTCCTGTCGGTCATGGGTGATCAGTCCAGGTGGGTGAATTCCTTCGTGTTCAACAGCACGTGACAGAGATCGATCCAGGCACGATCGTCCGTTCGTTCATCGAGGAAACTCCGTGCAGCGGCCTGCTCGCTCTCTGAAGCGGTGCGTCCGTAGGCCTCCCGCCAGAGGAGCCCGACATCACCCGTCGCACGGGCACGTTCCGCCCAGATTCGTGCCATCTCGTGGATGAAGGGATCGTTCATCATGGCCAGGGATTGAGCGGGGACGTTGGATTGATTTCGTCGACCGATGGTGGTGGTCGGCACCGGCAGGTCGAACACGGTGAGGAACGGAATCGGGAAGTTGCGACGGACCTCGAGGTAGATGGATCGTCGCCCATCACCGTCGAGAGGACCGTTCCGACCCGGTCGACCTCGACCGGTCATGAAGGAGGTCAGGTGGATGGGAACAGGCGGCCCGTGACGAACGGACTCGAGGCGACCGGAGATCGCGAGCACCGCATCCCGAATCGCCTCTCCCTGCAACCTCCTGATGCGAGCATGCGCCAGCAGGTCGTTGACGGGATCGACCTCGACGGGGTTCCCCTCCGGAGGCAGGCTCGACCTGCGGTAGACGCTCGATCGGACGACTCGCCCGATCAACCGCTTGAGCGACCAGTCCCTCGAGAGATCCGTGGCGAGATGATCGAGGAGCTCGGGATGGGACGGCATCGCACCGAGCGCTCCGAAGTCATCGGTGGTCGGAACGATGCCACGACCGGTCAGGTGGTGCCAGATCCGGTTCGCCGCAACCCGGGAGGTCAGGGGATTCGCAGGGTCGAGCATCGCATCCGCAAGCTGCAGGCGACCGGACCCGTCATCCGCGACCTCGAAGGGACCCGAGATCTCGGTGATGAAGCCGCGCGGCGTGCGTTCGGCCGGCGTCCGGTGGTCACCTCGAATGAGCACGCGCTCATCGTCGGCGTTGCCGTCCTGCATGACGAGCGCTCGAGCGGGTGGCGGCAGTTCGGGAGCGACCTGGCGAACCTCTTCACGATGACGGGCCAGGGCCTCGCCATAGGGTCGTGCGAGGGAAGGCAACGAATCGAACAGGCCGTTCGATTCCAGCCAGCGAACGACATCCCGGTCGTTCCACGAAGCGGGCTCGGGCGAACGCGACGGAACCCGAACCGAGGCGGCTTCATCGAAGGCGATCCAGTCGACCTCGAGCGTTCCGTCGGAGTCGTCGATCAGTTCGATCCAGGCGCGTTCGCCGAGGTAGGACGACACGTCCATCTCGAGCACGCGCCAGCCGCCGTTGACGTCCTGCTTGAAGCCGTAGAAGAGCAGGGGATTGAACTCGTTCATCATGAACCCGGCCACGGCGAGCCTGATCGTGCCTCGACCACGTGCCCTGATCAGGACACGCTCGTGCTCGAGCGTGAAGGTCCTCGAACGGATCGTCCCCTGGAAACGGGCATCGACGAGCCCGCTGTCGAGCACGGGATGATGTCCTTCAGGCCAGGCATGACCCTCTCGATACCAACCGGCCTCGCCGGTCCCGTCGTCCAGAACGACGGCAGGCTCCGGAAGCTCCGGAAGGGAAGGCACGTCGTGAACCGACCAGGGCGCGAGGGGGTGGGACGGATCGGCGATCGTCCGATCGTGGAGCGCCATGAACCAGGACACGACGGCGGGTTCGTCGAGGCCGGCCTGGGCGGCGACGGTCTCGATGGGGGAGGCAAGATCGGAATCACATCCGGGGACGATCTCGAAGACGATGTCGTCGACGGCCACGTGAGCCCAACCACCGGTCTTCCGATCGGCGATCCGGATTCGTGCAGACCGACCCTTGAACTCCGAGACGTCCCATGAGACCCGTCGAAGGATCGGATCGGATTCCCCATGCGCGGTTCGAACCACCTCCCCGTCGACGAGCAGTTCGACGCAGGTCTCCGACGGATACCGACCTCCCGAGATTCGGAAGCCGATGGACGGATGATCGATCGTGAACGGCTTGCTGGTCAGGGTGCCGGTGTCGGCGTCGCCGGCGCCATCGGAACGGTCGTCGCAGGTGTTGACCATCCATCCAGTGGTGAAGTGGGGCTTGAACGCCGCACGAACCGAATCCGGATCCTGGGGACCACGGGCGAAGGCCGTTCCCTCGGCGGTCCAGCCGTCGAAGTCACCGGACTCGAAGTCCTCGAAGACATCCCTGGTGGACACCGAACCCGGCGTGCCTGTTTCGACGAGTGCGGAACGCACCACATCGAGGGTTGACCGGAGAAGTCCGTCATCCGCGGCTCGGGCCGCTGCATCGAGTTCATCACGCATGTCTCGATGCAATGCACGCAGTGCCGATCGACTCGTCTCGAGCGAGCCGCCCGGATCGAGGTAGGTCTGCGACCTTCGGGAGCTTCGCAGGTAGCCGGCGAGGCCGTAGTAGTCCGCCTGGCTGATCGGGTCGAACTTGTGGTCGTGACACCGTGCACAGGAGACGGTCAGGCCCATGAAGGTCTTGGAGAGCACGTCGATCTGGTTGTCGACGCGCTCGAGTTCATCAAGCCGAACGTCGGTCGGCCCATGGACCGCCTGATGCAGGTGCCAGAAACCTGTCGCGAGGACCGACTGGTTCACCCCGGTGTCCCGGTCGATGCGAGGCTCGAGAAGATCACCCGCGACGTGCTCCCGGAGGAACCGGTCGTAGGGGACGTCCGCGTTGAGGGCCCTGATCACGTAATCCCGGTATCGCCAGGCATCATGAATCGGATAGTCGAACTCATGACCGTAGGTCTCGGCATAGCGGACGAGGTCGAGCCAGTGACGGCCCCAGCGTTCCCCGAAGTCCGGTGAGTCGAGGTAGTGGTCGACGAGACGATCCCAGTTCGCATCACTCGGATCCCGCTCGAAGGACTCGACCTCCGCAACCGACGGGGGGAGTCCGGTGAGGTCGAATGCCAGGCGCCGGACCTGGGTCGCGGGCGGTGCATCGCTGGCGGGAGAGAGGCCCGCATCATGAAGTCGAGCGAGGATGAAGTTGTCGATCGGATCACGAACCAGTCCTGCGTGTTCCTCGACCACCTCCGGAGCAACCACATCGATCACCGGCTCGAACGACCAGTGTCGGGCGTAGGCCGCACCCTGGTCGACCCATCGACGAATGATGTCGATCTCATCGGGGGACAGGCCCTCCCCTTCGGGTGGCATTCGGTCATCGGGATCTTCAGGATCGATCCGGTGCAGCATTTCACTCAGGTCGGCACGACCCGGAACGATGATGGAGACACCATCTCGATCACGAATCGCATCCGCACGATCGTCGAACCGGAGGTCCGCCTTCCGGGCATCGCCGTCCGGTCCGTGGCAGCTGTAGCAGCGACGCACGAGGATCGGCTTCACATCGGAAAGGTAGTCGACGGGTTCACCGAGGGACCTCAGGTGCTCCTCGTCCATCGGCACGTCCTGTGCAGGGCGACCCGAAGCAACCATCGCCAGCGAGGAGCCGAGGAGGACGACCGTGGAAAGTTGCTGGAGAGTGGAGGCCATACACGTTCAGTGTACCGCTCGGATCAGTCATCCCGAACGGGAACCCGCTGAAAGAGACGTCACTGGCCGAGATCCTCGGGCGTGAGCGGCCGACCGCGCCCACTCGTCGCTTCCCGTACCTCGCGGACCAGATCCGGACCGACGGGAGGGGCATCGTTCCCCCACGCCTGGCGAACGTAGGTCATGACCGCGGCGATGTCCTCGTCGTCCTTGATCGGCGCGGGAGGCATCTGCTGGTTGTAGACGCGACCTGCCACCTCGATGCGACCCTCGACCCCGTGCATGATGATCGAGGCCAGCAGCGCCGGATCACCAAGCACGAATTCACTGTCGGCAAGCGGGGGGTAGACGGGGTAGAGACCTCGACCGTTCGCCTGGTGACAGGAGAGGCACTGGACATAGATCCGCTTGCCACGAGCGATCACGGAGGCGGGGTCGCCGAAGTCGACGACGTTTCCGACATCCTCCGCGAGGAACATCTCGCGTTCCGGCCAGAGCAGGTGCTCGTCGATGGCGAGTGCGCGCTGTCCGATCGGTGTGTTGCCGCGCGCGATCAGCTCCGGCCATCCCGATGGCGGTTCGATGACCCGGACCTTGCGGGGGGTCTTCGAGTTCAGGCGCATCGTGGAACCGGTTCGATCAAGGATCGTCCGAAGCTGCCACTCGCGTTCCTCGGGTCTTCGCGCACCGAAGGCGAGCATCACGCTGACGAGTTCGCGATCGCGGCTCCTCAGGATCGCATCGGCGACATCCGCGAGCAGGGCGCGTGCGGCGGGCGTCCGCTCCGCCATGAGATCCCGCTGTTCGACGAGTTCGAGGAATCGCTGCTCCCGACCACCAAGACCGGCGAGCACCGCGCTGCGCATCACGCGCATCCTTGAATCGGCCTCGAACGCAGCGGGAAGATGGATCAGGGAGTCATCGAGATCGGATGCGCCGAGCGACAGCACGGACTGGACACGGACGAAGTCATCCTCGTCGGTCGAGAGCGAGAGGCAGAAGTCATGCAGTTCCCGGTCGTCGAGAGCCTCCTCGGCCACTCGGAGTGCCGCACGCCTGACATGGGGTGAAGGGTCGGCCGCTGCGGCGACGAGGTCGTCGAGTGTCACCGACCCGACCAGGCCGAGCGTCCAGAGCGCACGGAGTCGATCCCGCTCGAGATCCGAACTTCGCAGCGTCTCACGAAGGATCGGTGCGGCATCGGTGTCGGTGCCCTCGGCAAGCAGCCGCTGCGCGGCATCCCGGACCGCGCCATTGGGGTGACTGACGGCCCGTGCCAGCGCATCGCTGTCGGCATCGGAAAGATCCTCGATCGGGCGAAGATCCCCGTTCTCGGGAACGACTCGCCAGATCCGACCGAGCGCGGCGGGCTTGTCGAGTCCCCGTTCCTCGACCTGCTTGCGAAGGAAGGAGGTCATGTAGATCCGGTGCTGGATGATCCCTCGATACATGTCGCACACGTAGAGAGCACCATCCGGTCCGGTGAGGATCTGGACGGGTCGGAAACGTTCATCGGTCGACGTGATGAATTCGACGGGGTCATCGACGGGATCGGCGACGATGGTCTTCCGTTCGTCGGGCCTGGTCTTGAATCGCTTCACCAGGTTGCCAGCGACCTCGCCGACGAAGAGGTCGCCTTCGACGTCATCACCGAGGATGGAGTCACGATAGACGCCGGTTCCGCACGCACCGGTGAAGTTCGCAAGCCTGCCCTCGTCGTCGAGCGTGTTGTTCTGGTAGCCACGATTCACGCCGGGGGTGCGCATGAACGGTTTCACGCGCTTGGTGGTCGCCGCCGCCTGACCCACTCCGTTGAATCCGGACTGGTTCGGGTTTCGAGCCGCGTAGTGCTTGGGGTGAAGGTCGACGAGCAGGGGTTCGGAGTTCGGTGAATACCAGCAGCGCCCGAGGTCATCGACGGCGATGCCCCACTGGCCATGGGGACGAACCCTCTGCAGTTCGATCGAGCCCTCGCCATCGTGCAGTCGATACCGGAAGGGGTGCTGGGAACATTCGAACCAGCCGTCGATCCCCCAGGCGAGTCCGTTGCCGGCATGCTCTGGATTCTCGATCCCCGCGAATCCCGAGGCGACCACCCGGGTCTCGTCGGCGACGAGATCGCCGTCGACGTCACGGGCAAAGACGAGATGCGGAGGTTCGACGTAGAGGACACCGCCATCGACCGGAGCGATCGCTCTCGGAAGGACCAGCCCTTCAAGGAACGGCGTCGCCTCGTCCATCCTGCCATCACCATCATGGTCCTCGAGCACCACGATGCGTCCGATCGGCTGGGTCTCGTCGGAACCCTCGATGTCGTTCATGTAACCGCGCATCTCGACCACCCAAAGTCGGCCTGCCGCATCGAATGCCATGGCGATCGGGTCCTCGATCATCGGCTCCGAGGCGACGAGCTCGATCCGGAAGCCCGGCTGCAGCTGGAACGAGGTGAGTTGCTCCTCGGGTGTCCGCGGGTGGGCGAAGTCACGCTTGAAGGCATCCGGGAGCGGCGGCTGGACTTCACCTGGTCGATCACCGTTCTGGGCGAAGACCGGCGCGAGCGCCATCATCCAGGTCAGGACGATGCCACCGAACACGGGCCAGGGAGATCGTGGGGGTGTGGGAAAGGCTGATCGCATGCCTCAAGTCTAGAAGACCCGGGCGAGAAGGGCACTCCTCTTCATCAGGAGCGGAACGGTGGGGATCGCCCCAGAACGCGGAATGGCGACGAAACCTCAGAAATTGCATGGTTTCATTGCCCGCATGGGCCCAGTCGGTCGATTGAGTCACTCATGGCGGACAAGGGAGCACTGCATGAGTGAACACAAGGCGACTGTTCGAAGAGTGCTGGAGGAATCACTCCGACTGAACACGAGCGATCTCGGCGATGCCGATCCGATCTTCAGTGCCGGGCTGATCGACAGCTTCGCGCTGTTGGAACTGATCACCGTCCTCGAGAGCACGTTCGGGATCCGGATCACCGCCGAGAAGGCCACGATCGAGAACCTCGATTCGATCGAAGGCATCAGTGGACTGATCGACACCTGTTCCTGATCAACGGTCTCGTTTCACGCTGGCATCCGCTTCACGAATCGACTCGAGAAGTTCCAGAAGCATGCGCACCCGTTCGGGATGGGTTCGAGCGAGGTTCGTGGTCTCGGAAGGGTCGGCCTCGAGATCGTAGAGCTGGACGGTGACATCGCCTTCAGCGATCTCCCGGCGAGCGGGCCTGGTGAACCCTCCGCTTCCACGACCCTCGATCAGCTTCCACGGTCCCTGTCTGATCGCGAACATCCCGTCCCCGGAATGATGCACGATCGCGTCACGTCGGTCGGTGGGTGCACCTGATCCCTCGAGAAGCGGCAGAAGGTCCACGCCGTCCGGGGCAGCTTGCCCGGGAAGTCGTGCACCGGCGGCGGCCGTGACCGTCGGGAAGAGGTCGGTCAGGCAGACCGTCGTCCCGTCCACCCCGCCGGGGGTGACACGGCCGGGCCAGCGGACGATCAGTGGAACACGATGACCACCTTCATGGATGTCCGCCTTCTGCCCGCGAAAGGCGAGGTTCGCTGCATGGCCATGGGTGTCGATGTCCTCCGAGGGCCAGTGCGCACCGTTGTCACTGGTGAAGACGACGAGCGTGTTCTCCCGTACGCCCGACTCGGCGAGGCAGGTGATGATCGATCCGACCACGGTGTCCACCATGGCCACGAAGTCACCGTAGTGGCCGGCCCCACTGGTTCCTGCATGGACCTCGTCGGGCAGCCATGGTGTGTGCGGAGCGGTCAGCGGGACATAGAGAAGGAAGGGGTCGCTCGTCGCCGCCTGTTCTCGAATCATCCGGCACGCGGTCCTTCCGATCCTCGGCAGGACATCCTGCATGTCGAAATCCTCGCTTGCTCGGCCCTTTCGCCAGAAGCCGCCACCGCCCTGACGACGATGTCGACTTGCCGGGAGTTCGGAACTCGGTGGTGACGCCAACCCATCACCCACGATCCAGACGTAGGGTTCCATGTCGAGTGAGGCGGGGATCCCCTCGTATGCCTGGAAGCCGACCGTCAGGGGACCGGTATCGAACGGCTTGCCGTAGTCGGTCGGTTGGTCACCACCCAGTCCGAGATGCCACTTGCCGACACCGATCGTCGTGTAGCCCGCATCGGAAAGGACACCAGGCATCGTGGGGCGACCGTCATCGAGCAGGAGGGGTGAACTTCCATTGAGGACCCATCTCTTCAACCGTGTCCGCCAGGCGTACCGTCCGGTCAGGATGCCGTAGCGCGTGGGCGTGCAGACCGCGCTGGGCGAATGCGCGTCGGTGAATCGCATGCCCTCGAGTGCAAGTGCGTCGAGATGGGGGGTTGGAATCGCGGAATCGGCGTTGTACGAACCAAGATCACCGGACCCGAGATCATCCGCGAGGATGATGACGATGTTGGGCGGGGCCTCGGCGGGTGGAGGCGCAGCCTGCGCAGGAACCATGGTGAAGAGGCATGACAACGCCCTGGCGATGCAGATGTGGATCATGTGCTGATCCTAGCGTGGCTCGACGCCGGCGATCGGTACCATTGAAAGCATGATCCACAAGACCCGCATGATGGTGTCCTGCTCACTGGCGTGCTGCCTTTTCATGACAGCCGCCACGCCACGCGAAACAGGACAGGACGGGACTTCCGTCGAACGTGACGGACGAACCTTCGCGGTTCGGAAGGACGGCATGCCACCGATCACGGGGGGGAGCTTCGATCCGCTCCTGCCCACCGAAGGCCTTGCCGGCTGGATGGTGACCGGTGGCGATGCGACGATCGAACGCAAGGGTGATGAACTGCATGGCCAGGGAAACGCCGGACGAAACACGTTCCTGATGAGCGAAGACACCCATGGTGACTTCATCCTCGAGGGCGAGGTCAGGATCAACAAGGGTGGCAACTCGGGCTGGCAGGTGCGAAGCCACCAGGTCCGGCCCGGCGAGCGGACCAGCGGGATTCGTGGCTACCAGATCGAAGTCGACTCCAGCGACCGAAGCTGGTCGGGCGGTTTCTACGATGAACTGAGACGAGGTTGGATCCATCCCTTCCAGGACGATGAAGAGGCTCGTGGCGCCTTCAAGACCGATGCGTGGAATCACTACCGCATCGAGTGCATCGGCCCGCACGTGAGGACCTGGGTGAACGGCGTGGCGTGCGCCGACGTCATCGACTTCGCCGACCTGGAAGGTCTCATCGCGTTCCAGGTGCACAGCGGACGATGCGACGTCCGATGGCGGAACCTGCGGATCCGGAAGCTCGGACGGAGCACGTTCGCAGTGGTTCCGTCGGAAGAACGCCGGATCACGCCCGAGACGCCATGGGTGATTCCGATCGAGGTGGACGAGAAGCGTGGATCGCACACCCTGCGGATCAGGTATCGCCTGTCGGGATCCGGTGCCGTCAGGATCGAGATGGGTCCTGCCGGAACATCCTGCACGGTTCAACTCGCGGAGAAGGGTTCCGATGGGGACGGTCGGGTCTCCGGACTCCGGTCGGAGACGTCGCGCTACCCGATCGCAGCGACGAGAGGGGGCACGGAACGAATGCCGGAGGATGTCCGTGAACTGATCATCGACATCGAAGGCCCGCGACTGGTCGTCCTTGTGGATGGGAGCATCATCTCGAGGGTGCGTGCTGAAACGCCGATCGACGTCAGGAAGGTGACCATCGAGGCGACGGGTGACGATTCAACCCTCGAGTTGATCGAGACGAGTCAGTGCAGAAGAACCCAGCCGGTCACTGAAGACTGAAATGGTTGACGCATGACCGAAAACAGGACCAGAACCCATGGCAGGGTGCTTGTCCGCCCTGCACACACGGGTGATCGAGAAGCATTCCTTGACCTTCGTTCATCAAGCGGCCGCTTCCTCACGAGATGGGAGCCTTCCGCCGGAAAGGACTCGAAAGGAAGAGACCATGACGAAGTCCTCTTCGAGCGCATGTTCGATCTCGACGGTGGGCGTCGGAAACCGCTCCTCGTCGTTCGGAAAGAGGATGAGAAGCCACTGGGTGTGATCAACATCAACGAGATCTCAAGGGGTGTCTTCCAGAACTGTGCGCTGGGCTGGTGGATCGGAAGGGAGCATGCGGGACAGGGGTACATGCATGAAGGTCTTGCGGCGACGCTCTCGCATGTCTTCCTGGACCTTGGGCTGCACCGTGCAGAAGCCAACATCCAGCCCGAGAACACCCCATCGACGTCGCTTGCCGAAAGAGTCGGGATGGTCCTTGAGGGTCGTTCGGAGCGATACCTCAAGATCAGGGGACGCTGGCGCGATCATGAACGATGGGCGATAACCATCGAGACCTGGCGCCGATCCGGACAAAAGGGGGACTGAGCCTCCCTGTTTCGAGTGAATCGGGACCCGGATCTCGTCGATGAGTGGTGATGTCATGACCGACCAGCGCTCGACAAGGCGAATGATCTCCGGCAACGGCACTCCTGAGCCCGCAAAGGCCCCGGATGTGTCGTCGATCATCGATGAGATCGACGGGATCGTCGAGGGAATCAACCAGGATGCGCAGGTCGTCAACAGCAAGGCGCACGCCGTCCACCAGGGATCGACCGAGGATCCCGCTCGGATGCAGACACAGGATGCCTTCAAGGTTGATGGGATGTCAGCGGATGACGGTTTCGACATCAACCGGCTCGAAGAGGAATTGAACGTCGCGATCGCCGCGGAGCTCGGGGAAGAGCCGAAGCTCGAACGATCGAACATCGACTCGTCCGAGGAGCAGACACCGACGTCTGGTCACATGTCGGATGAGGACGAGGCACCCGGGCAAGAGGTGCGCATGGAGACGGAACTCGTTGAAGACCGGCTTCCGAAGACGGAATCGGAATTGAAAACCGAATCCACAAGCACCGCTGATCCGACGAATCCGACAGGGGGGCTTTTGAAGCTTCTTCTGTCGCCGTTCACCGCTCCGGTCGAACGGCTTTCACCGGGTGGCCGTGTGCTGCTCAACGTCGTGGTGATCTCGACGGCCCTGTGGGTCCCACTGGTCTGGCTTGCCGTCGTCACGAATGGCTTCGGTTTCCTGCCGGAAGTCGGGGCGGAGCAGGCCGTGACAGGTGTCGAGGGTCCG
Source organism: Phycisphaerales bacterium (assembly GCA_022447205.1). Taxonomy (GTDB): domain Bacteria; phylum Planctomycetota; class Phycisphaerae; order Phycisphaerales; family SM1A02; genus JAKVBQ01. The sequence continues at coordinate 7,716 of JAKVBQ010000003.1, read as the reverse complement.
GTCGATGACGGTGTGGGACCAGTGGCGGGGCCGGTCAGCGTCCGTTGAGACGGTCTGAAAGCCTCAGCGCAGAAGAATGCGGGATTCGTCGCAGGTGGGGGTGCTGAATGACGCATGTCTCTTCGGGGAGCGTCCGCTCAAAGCAGGATGGCTCCCAAGGCACTCTTGGGGATTGCCTTTTCCACTGTTATGAATACCTGAAGATCGATGCCGTGAGATTCAGTTCGAATCAGGGAGTTCGCGCGCCTGGTTGATGAGGCGTTTCATTCGCTCGTGCACATCGGCACGTTCGGGACTGAGGCGCTCAGCCTGCTCCTCCGCGTGGTAGCTCGAACGCACCAGGGGACCGCTTTCACACACTTCGAAGCCCAGAGAGAGGGCCCCCTCCTTCATGCGATCGAACTCGTCGGGATGCACCCAGCGTTCGATGGGGAGGTGGTTCCGGGTCGGTTGGAGGTACTGACCGATGGTGAGGATGTCGGCATCACTCCAGGAACGGACGTCCTCCATGAGTGTGTAGACCTCCTCCTCCTTCTCCCCGATGCCGACCATGATCCCGGTCTTGGTGACGAGTCCGTTGGCCTTGAACTGCTGCAGGACCTTGAGCGAACGGTCGTACCTCGCCTGGGGACGCACCGCAGGGTGCATCCGAAGAACGGTCTCCATGTTGTGAGAGATGATCTCCGGCCGTGCGTCACACACCAGCTGGATGTCCTTCTCGACACCCTTGAAGTCACCGACCAGCACCTCGACGCTCGTCTCAGGGCAGAGCTCATGGACAGCCTCGATCGTTTCCGCCCAGATCCTCGCGCCCCCATCGGGGAGATCGTCACGATCGACACTGGTGATCACCACGTGACCGAGATTGATCTTGGCAAGGACCTCCGCAACACGGCGCGGTTCGTCGTTGTCGAGCTCCATCGGCTTGCCGGTCTTCACGTTGCAGAAGCCACAGGACCGAGTGCAGGTGTCGCCGAGAATCATGATCGTCGCGGTGCCTCGTGACCAGCACTCGCCCATGTTCGGACAACTCGCCTCCTGACAGACGGTGTGGAGCTGGTACTCGTCGATCAGGGCCTTGAGATCGAGGTACCCCTGACCACCGGGCATTCGAGCCTTCAACCAGTCGGGCTTCTTCCCGAACGACAACTGAGACGGTGCGTCTCCGTTCTGCAGGATCATGCCGGTGAGTGGAACCGCGACATCCCGAGCGGCTGCTCGGGCGGTGTCACCACCAAGCGGGCGGGGATGACGAGCAAGGGTCCGCGACAACGCTCTCGGCGAAATCGAGTCACTGGAAGTGGATTGACCCTTCTTGTCCGTCAAGTTCACCTCGATCAGTGGGAAACCAGGGCCGTCATGACGCTTCGATGGTAGCCATGAATGCCTTGACGAAGTCGATGTCCTCGGGATTGAAGACCGAAAGATCCTCCTTGAGGTGCCTCCCGATCGATCCCGGCACCTTCACCCCCGACAACACCCGCTGGAGAAGGTCCGGAGAAGACTCGATTCCGGCGAATTCGAGGATCCCGGGCATGACCAGTTCCGGCTGCTGGCAGAGCTGGTCGAACGAGACGATGAGCGTCCGATCCGGATCGCGCTCCTTCAACCCCATGATCCTGCGATGGACATGGCACCAGTACCGGAGGGAGGATGCGGCCTCGATCCGGAGGTCCGGCTCACCGAGCACGGTCGGCCCCCAGAGCGCGACCTGTTGCTGGTTCCCACTGAAAGCCATGTCGACGCCGTGGCGGACGACCATGATGAAGCGCACGTTCGGCCTGATCCGGAGGATCTCGGGAGCGGACCAGTGCATGTTCGGTTCCTTGAAGAACCACCTGGTCGGATCCGCGGGGCGACGGGCATCACGCTTGAGTCTGCGTGCATATCGCTTCAGAAGCCTCCTGGAGTGACCCCGTCGTTCCTCCCTGGCCGCGGCCTTCACCAGCTGACGTTGTGGTCTCGAAAGAGGTCGGCCTCCCTCGAGGGCCGCTTCCATGATCTCGTAGATCCGTTCGAATCGTTCACCATCCTCGATGTCCTTCAGGATGCCGACTCGCTTGAAGAGGACCGTCGCACAAAGGGCATCGCTCGCTCCGTTCAGGAGACTTGATGAACGGATGCCCGATGCGAGAAGGGTTTCGGCGAAGAGACGGGTTCCGCTTCCGCCGACACCGCCGATGATGACGGGGTCCGAGATCAAGGACTTCAGGCTCCGGTCGAGGAGAGTCATGAGGAACGAGCACAAACGAATCGAGAAGTCTACAGCCTATCGTGCCATGGAGGGTTTCCCCACGCTAGACTCGGATCATGACCGTCTCGTTCAAGAAAGCCACGCTCGACAACGGGCTCACGATCATCGCCGAGATAGACCCGAACGCCTACACCACGGCTGCAGGGTTCTGGATGGCGACCGGTGCGAGGGACGAGGACCCCGAGATCATGGGGGTCAGCCACTTCCTCGAACACATGATGTTCAAGGGCTCGATGAATCGTTCAGCGGAACAGGTGAACCGGGACTTCGACGACCTGGGTGCGATAAACAACGCATTCACGAGTGCGGAGATGACCGCATACTGGATCCACCTGCTCCCTGAACACCTCGAGGGTGGCATCAGGATCCTGGCGGACATTCTCAAGCCTGCCTTGAGGCAGGAGGACTTCGACTCCGAGAAACAGGTCATCCTCGAGGAGATCGCGATGTACGAGGACCAGCCCTTCTGGGTCCTCTACGAACACGCGATGTCACGCTTCTACGGGGAGCACCCTCTTGCCCACCGTGTTCTCGGAACCAAGGAGACAGTCTCGGGGTTGGGCAGGGACCGGATGCTCGAGTACTTCGAGAACCGGTATTCGAGCGACAACACGACCCTGGCCATCGCAGGTGCGGTCGATTTCGACGAGATCGTGAAGATGATCGAGGATGTCTGTGGGTCATGGACCGCATCAAACCCGACCAGGGATCATCCGAAGATCGAACATGAGCGGGATCGAAGCACCCTGAACCTGCCATCACTGACCCAGGGCTACCTGATCATGCTGAGCCAGGCACCGCCGGCGAACAGCCTGGATCGTTACGCCGCAGGAATGGTCGCACACACTCTTGGTGGTTCGGAAGGGTCGCGACTCTACTGGTCGCTGGTCGAGACAGGGATCGCCGAGGAGGCGCAATCCTCCTATGACGGTCGCGACCAGGCCGGCGAGTTCGCCACCTGGGCGGTCTGTTCACCGGATTCGATCGCGAAGGTCGAGGATGTGATCCATTCGGAGATCGACTCGCTGACGACCAACATCGAACAGGATGATGTCGACCGGGCGAGAGCACGAATCGCCACGGCCGCAGCGATCGCCTCCGAGAAGCCGCTTGGCAGGATGAACCGCATGGCGGCATCCTGGCTTCGTCGCAAGGAGTACATCTCCATCGAGGATGAGATGAAGAAGATCGATGCGATCACCGTCGAGGACATCCGGGAGTGCGCACGTCGGTATCCACTCCGACCGGATGTGGTTTCAATCGCTCTCGCACAATCCTGACGGATGACGAAATGATCAGGCGACTTCGACGTGATCCTCGTCAAAGGCTGATTCATCGTGGTGGAACTCGACGCGATCACCACCAAGTCTCCGACCCGCAGTGACCGCACACATCGCGGCCCTGAGCAATCCGTCCGGGCTGGTGATCGTGAGGCGACCTGCACCATGCAGACCGACTCCGATCGTGACATGGATGCTCGAGAATTCGGAATCACCGTTTCTTGATTCGATTCGAGCGGGCCGACATGCAATGTCAAGGCGAAGTTCCTCCGCCATGACCAGGGCGGTCGAAGTGTCGACTCCCTCGAAGATCACGGCGATCTCAGCGCCGACGAACCGATAGGCACCGACCCTTCCACGACAGGATGCCGTGAACTCCTTCACACATCCCGCGACATGAGCGAGTGCGGAGTCCCCTCCAGTGTCGCCAAGGCGTTCATTCAGGGCGCGGACGTCGTCCAGACCGACCAGGAAGAGGGCGACCGATCCGGTTCCACCACAGGAGGAGAAGGCGGTTTCCAGGTCCGTGACCAGACGACTCCTGCCGGGCAGTCCGGTGAGTTCGTCCAGATCATCGGCCTGATCCTCGGTCTCGGGCGGCATGGCGTTCAACATGCCGCCACGAGCCTCATCCGCAAGCAAAAGGATCTCATCGATCGACGGCATCGACCCCGCATCAATGTCCAGGGATCCTGCGAGTTCCTCGGCGCGCTTCGTCGCCACCTCGAGTGCATCCCGGATCTCGACCGGTTTCATCTTGAACCAACTGGTGACCTGACGTTCGAATCTCTGGAGCGAGGACCGGGGTGACTTGATGCGTCGGTCGATCATCGAGGCAGCCGCACCTGCCAGACGAACGATACGGGCAAGTGCATCGTGTTCGGTCATGCCTGAGAAGGGGTGGTGGTGGGATGCGATGGCTGAAACGATCGAATTCGGGAAACGCCACCGCCTCGCCATTTCAGCACCGACTTCGGCATGATCGATCTCCAACGTCCTCCGCTCGGTGACGGTGACACCATGGTGATCGACACCTGCCATGTCGACGATCTGAAGATACCTGTCTCCATGCACCCGCCAAAGTGCGACCATGCCGATGTCCTGGATGAGAGCGGCCATGAAGGCCTCGTCGGGATCGACACGCACCTGATTTCGAAGGGCTTCCGCGAAGGCTCTTGCGGTGCTTGCGCAGAAGAAGGATCGCCTCCAGTAGTCGGGGAAATCGAAGGTCACTTCGTCCTCTTCACCGGCTTCGACGGTCTTGACGAGACTGAACCCGAGAACCAGGCTCTTCACCGTCTCCAGGCCGAGAAAGGCGAGTGCCTGGTGAATGTTGCCACATCGGGTGCTCAGTCCGTAGTAACTCGAATTCACCATCCGGAGGACGCGTGCGGAGATCGCCTGATCGCGTTCGATCGCGCGTTCGATCTCGCGAAGATTGACATCACTCCTCGATGTGAGTTCGAGAACCTCAAGCGCCACCGTGGGCAGGCTTGGGAGAACCGGATTGGAAAGCACGCTTTCTAGCGCAGGAGTGAGCATCGATCATCCTCTCGTTCTTGCCCCGGACGTTCGTGCTCTCTTCTCATCGGCCTCCCGGAGGTCGAGATCCATGATCCTCCACCGATCAGGCCCTGATCGTGCCGAGAAGGTCAGACTCGTCCGCCTGCGAGGTCCGGGAACACCAGGCGCATCGTGCTCGGCTCCTTGCCCATGATCTCCCTGAGATACGCGGCGAGGAGACGGGATCCCCGCCTTGTGGTCTCCGGGTCACCGGACGAAAGCGCTCCGGTTGCATCGTGCTGTTGCAGGAACTCGATCGTCGACCGTCGTACCCGCCAGGAACCCGGAGTCGATCCACTCATGACGAGCCCACCCTCACGAGCACTGAACGACAAGGTGTCGTCGTCATCACCCTCGGGAAGATCCAGCTTCGGTCGGTAGCCGGTATCAAGAAGGATCATCCACTGGAAACGAACGAGTGCCTGGTCCCTGTCCAGACCTCCCTCGATCGCATCAAGGACATCCACGAGGCCGTCGAAGAGCCTGGGGTGGGGATCCCTGTTCTCGAGCATCCTGCCGATGCAGTCCGCGAAGTAGTAAGCGATGCGATTCGCCTCCGCATCACGACGAATGGACCACCAGACACGACCAAGGGCCCACTCGGTGATGGTCGCGAGCTCCACGGACGGCTTGATGATCGCGACGACATCACCCTGGGTGAGCAGGTCGATACCTCCGGAAAAACTCGATCGCTCGCGCCTTGAGCCCTTGGCGAGCCCACGGAAGAGGCCCTGTTCACGGCCGAACAGGCTGACCGTCTGGCTCGTCTCCGAGAAATCCCAGTGCCGTATGCAGATCGCGCGGTCTGAAATCGTCGCCATCAGGCACAACGATACCAGCGACCGGAGGTCGTCATGCGATCAGTCGTTCATCCAGATCCGGTTGTGCATGCTCAACCCGGTTCCGGCCGGTCTCCTTGGCGCGGTAGAGCGCCTGGTCCGCAGCCTCCACCATCAGGGACTGGTCGAGGTCGACCCGGTACTGGGAGACTCCGAATGAAGCGGTCACGACAAGACCGGGGTGATCCAGCCATTGTTCGGACTCGATCGAGCAGCGAACCCGCTCCGCGGCCTGGAGCGCCTGTTCGCGATCCGTGTCGGGCAGGATGAGTGCGAACTCCTCCCCTCCATACCGACAAGCGAAATCAGTCGTCCTGCCCGCACCGAGCAGTTGAGCGAAGCGTTCGATCACCTGATCACCAAAGAGGTGGCCGTGCTGGTCGTTGAGCGACTTGAACCTGTCGAGATCACACATGATCAGGGACAACGGTCTTCCGTGCCTCCCCGCGGCGGTGATCTCCTCCTCCAGGCGTGCGTCGAAGAAGGCACGATTCCAGAGTCCCGTCAATCCGTCGATCCGGGCCTTCTGTGCCAGCATGCGCACGACGGAACGGACCCGGAGTGCGGAACGGATGCGGGCCTTCAATTCCACGACCTCGAATGGTTTCCCGATGAAGTCGATCGCGCCGAGCTCGAGAGCCCGGACGCGGTCCATGGTCTCGGTACTGCCGGAGATGAAGATGACCGCGATGTCCTTGGTGGTGGGGTCGCTCTTGAGTTCGGAGAGGATCTCGAAACCATCCATCGGATCACCGACACCCAGGTCGATGTCGAGGAGAATCACGTCGGGCTCGAACTCCCGGACCAGCTGGAGGGCCTCCGTCGATGATGAAGCTGTGTTGATCTCGATGCGCTCGAACTTCAGGCGCACCTTGAGCAGACGATGAATCAGCTCGGAATCATCGACCACCAGCAGTCGTGGTGGTGGTGGCAGTGGTGGGGAGAACTGTTCAGACATCAGTGAGCGATCTCCTCGATCAACGGCTGGTCACGGAACGACAGAGCTGGATCAGGTTCTCGACTCGCTCTCGAACGGAGGAGAGATCCGCTTCGATCGAAAGGGTCTCCTGTTCAAGCTCCGCTGCGGCATGACCTATGGAATCGAAGCCGTATCCACCCGCCGAACCCTTCAACTGGTGGGCCATCGAGGCGAGTCGGTCCAGATCGGACATTTCAAGCGCCCGATCGAGGTCGGTGGTTCGACCTTCAAGGGCGGCCTTGAACCGATCAATGAGTGACTTCATGCGGGGGTCATCCGCAAATCGGCTCCGAACCGGCTTGAGTGGCATGTTGGAAGGGCGGTCATCCATCGGTTTCTCCCTGCCTGACTCCGATCGACCGAAACGAGGGTCCACTTTGGTCGGAGAGGCTCCTGAAAGGAATCTGGACGACAACTCTTCGAATTCCCGGACCTCCTGCTACGATCGACGACTTGAACACGCACCCGCACCAGGGCGAAAGCCATGGTGATGGAGGATTTCCAGATGATTCCGAAGATGCCGCCCCGAGAAGGGCAGCTGGGGTTCCTGTATCTGCCGCCCTATCGCGTCCAGGGCGTGAGTGTGGCTGGGGAGCAGACCGTCATCCAGATCCCTGAACTGGATGTGGTCTTCGACATCGGGCAGTGCACGAGAGCCTGCCTGAGCTCAGGGGTCGTCGCACTGAGTCATGCGCATATGGATCACCTCGGGGGTCTTCCCTACTGGTTGAGCCAGAGGCACTTCCAGAAGCTCGGTATCGGTCGGATCGTCTGTCATCCGGACCTGGCGGACCCCCTTGA
>JAKVBQ010000029.1 GCA_022447205.1 Phycisphaerales bacterium | reverse complement strand
GTGCCGATCATGTGCATGGGTCCGAACGGCGGTCCCGTCATTGACGCATCGAGCCTCTTCCTCAGGGGGTCCTCGAACTTCTTCGGCAGGATCACGGCAGGTGCCCGGACCAAGCTCGCGGTCGTGAAGAAGGCCAAGGCCTTCCCCTCGAACACCGAGCTGGAATTCGAGGTTCCCGACTCCTCGGGCCGCTTCATGACCCTCGCCTATTCGCTCCGGGACATCCCCAAGTCGAGCAGCTACAAGCCGCGCAAGGCGGACCAGCGTGTCGGCTACTTCACCACCAGTTACCAGGACATCGGTGACCCCTCGGAAGACACCCCATGGAATCGCGTCATCAACCGGTGGCACGTCGAAAAGGCGGATTCCTCGCTTGAAATGAGCCCTCCCAAGGAGCCGATCGTCTTCTACCTCGAGTCGACCACCCCGGTCCGCTACCGCAGGTGGGTTCGCGAGGGCGTCCTTGAATGGAACAAGGCGTTCGAGAAGATCGGGATCGTCAACGCCATCGAGGTCTATCAGCAGGACGCCGTCACCGGCGCACACATGAAGAAGGACCCCGAGGATGCTCGGTACAACTTCATCCTCTGGACCAACGGTGGCATGGGCTATGCGATCGGCCCGAGCCGGACGCACCCGGTCACCGGTCAGATCCTTGATGCCGACGTCGTCATGGACGAGGGCTTCGTGAACTCATGGGTCAAGTCCTGGGAGAACCTCATCGCTGAACAGGCGATGGACGGTTTCGAGCCATCCACCCTGGCCTGGCTCGAGAGGAATCCGCAGAACGATCCCCGAGTCCTGCTGGCGAGTCCCGGCACTCGTGAAGGCACCGCTCGTGGACTGATGCGCGAGGCCGCGATCAGGCGCTCGGAAGGTCGGGTGCCAATGCCGTCGAGCCTGGACATGGGGCAGCGGCTGGTGGCGGGCGAGGGCCAGGTCACCCACGAGGTCACGGATGCCTCCCCGCTCTGCATGAATCGTGCGATGAAGGCGATGGATATCGCCCTGATGCGTCTCGATCCGACCCTGGTCGCCGAGCTTGTCGGGCGTGATCCCGGCGAGGGACAGCAGCTGGACGGGGTTCCCGAGTGGTACATCGGTCCGATGCTCAAGGACGTCATCATGCACGAGGTGGGCCACACGCTCGGCCTTCGGCACAACTTCAAGGCGTCGGGCATCCACGATCTTGCCGACATGCATTCCGAGAACATGGGTGGTCTGCCGATCGCCGGCAGCGTCATGGACTACCTCCCCGTCAACATCAACATGGGTGATGGCGAAGCGCAGGGTCCGTTCGGCATGGAGACCCTCGGCCCGTACGACTACTGGGCGATCGAATTCGGCTATGGATTCGGTGATCCCGAGCAGGTGGCACGCAGGTGTGCGGATCCAATGCTCGCCTTTGCGACCGATGAGGACACCTTCGGCCCGGATCCGATGGCGCGTCGTTTCGACAACGGCAAGAATTCACTCGACTATTCGGCCAGTCAGATGCGGCTGGTCAAGGCGCTGCGCGCCGAGCTCGTCGACCGGATGGTCGAGGAAGGTGAGGGATGGTCCAAGGCCAGGAGCGGGTATTCCATGCTCCTCGGTCGCCATGTCGGCGCGGTCTCGATCGCGGCGAACTGGATCGGTGGTTCGACCCTGAACCGTGATCGACGCGGCGACCCTGGTGATCGTCGGCCGATCGAGTCGATCCCAGCACAGCAGCAGAGGGATGCTCTTCTTTTCGTCCTTGAGAACACCATGCAGGATGACTGTTTCGGACTCACTCCGGAGCTGCTCCACCTGATGACCGTCGACAAGTGGTTCGACGAGGCCGGCATGAACAGCCTGCTCCTCGACCAGCCCCTGCCGGTGCACGACACGATCTCCGGTGTCCAGGGATCGGTCCTGACCATGCTCCTCAATCCCGGTGTCATGAATCGAGTCTATGACAACGAGTTCCGTGGTTCCGGAGACGCCGATCTCCTCACCGTGCCGGAGGTCATGAACGTGGTTCGTGCCCATGTCTGGACGGAGCTCGGCGATGAGATCGACGGCGACTACGACGCTGCTCGACCGTACATCTCGAGCCTTCGACGGAACCTGCAGCGTGCCCACCTCGAGCGACTGCTTGAGATGGCGGGACCCGAGAACGAATTTGGTGCCGTCTCCATGCCGGTCGCCACCCTCAGTCGCAAGCAGCTCGGAGAGCTCAGGGACGAGATCGCAGCCCTTCTCGAGCGCGATTCCCGTCTCGATGACTACACCGTCGCGCATCTCATGGACGCGCATGACGTCATCAAGAGGGCACTCGATCCCCAGCACATCTACAACACCCATGAGCTTGGTGGCGAGGTTCCCGAGGTCACCTTTGGTGGGAGATTCGGCGACACCGAGTGACTCGAGTCACGACAGCACATGACTGAAACCGACGGCCTCGCTTCATGGCGAGGCCGTCTTTCATTCGACGTCCGCCCCTGGCGCGGCCTGTTCGGGAGTCGGTCGCCCGCATGTCATGGTTGTCCCTCAGTTTCGAGGTTTCAGCATGACCGGCAGGTCCAGGGCCTCGCCGTCCCGAATGATCCCGACGGTCACGATGTCCCCGGGTTCATGCTCGGCCATCATCAACATCCACTCACGAACACCCTCGATCGGTTTCCTGTTCCAGAAGACGAGCATGTCTCCCGCCATGAGCCCCGCATCCTCGGCACTGGTGTCTGGCGAGACACCGGCGACGGCGATGCCCGGTTCGATGTCGCCGTAGTTGCCGGGCTTGATGCCGAACCTGATCTTGATGTCCGAGAGGGATGGTCCGTCGTCGCCGCTCTCGAACCCCTCGATCTCCCGATGCGGGAACGAGTCGGGGTGTGTTGATGCGGCGTCGATGATCGATGCCAGCAGTCTGGAGGCCTTCGCACCGTCTCGGTTGTTGATCAGCCAGGATTCATCGTCTGGTGTGTGGTATTCGTCGGGGAAGATCGATTCGGTCATGAAGAGGACCGGCATGCCCCGTCTGTAGAACTCCGCATGGTCGCTGCGAGAGGACAGTCCGCGCGGGCGTCGGATGTCGAGGCCCTGCGTCGTCACCAGCCCGTCGAGCAGTGTGGCGAGGCCTTCTCCGCTGTCGACGCCGCTGATCGACACCGCTTCCTCGCTGATTCGGCCGATCATGTCGATGTTGATCATGAGGTCGACGGACTCGAAGGGCATGGGCAGGTTCTCCGCACAATGGGCGGATCCGTTGAGGCCGCTCTCCTCCCCGCTGAACGTGACGAAGAGGAGTGAGCGACGGTCGGCCTGGCCGTCTTCCCTGTCCGGGAGTGATCGAGCGAGGAGCTCGGCGGCAAGGAGCAGGCTCGCGGTTCCCGAGGCGTTGTCATCGGCCCCTTCGTGGATCTCGCCGCGCCCACGTCGTGATCCGAAGTCGCCTCGTCCGATGTGGTCGTGATGGGCACCGATGATGATCCATCGATCGGAGAGCGAGCCGGTTCCCGGGAGCACTGCTCCGATGTTGTTGCCTTCCACGATCCGGGTCTCCGAGCGATCGGAGAAGCGACCCCCTTGCTGGAACGTGAACGGTTGGCGGTGCGTGGCCGAACCGTCTTCCGTACGGAAACCGGGCTGGAGGCCGAGCTGTTCGAAGGTGCTGATGATCATGGATTCCGCGAGGGTGCTTCCCGTGCTGCCTGGCAGCCTGCCCTCAAGTGCCGGATGTGCCAGGAACGTCACGTGTTCGTGGAACCGACGTTCCTCGGGGCTTGATTCATGAAGTGCCGATGCGATCGGATCCGGCTGTTCGACATCCTGAGCCTGTGCCAGTACGCCAAGGGAGGCCGTCAGGATGAGTGGGACAAGCACGCGGTTGGTCATGTGTCGAACTCCTTGCGACTCGTTCGAAGTCCGTGAAAGCATACCCATGCATGCGTTTGCTGTCGGGGCGAACGTCCTGAAACAAGGTGATGTTCCTGCCATCAGGTGAAAAGGGCATCGACCCGGAGATCAAAATGGTCGTTTCCCTCCCCTGCCGGCTAAGGTGTTTGCAGTTGATGTTGCATCCCCTTGCTGATGCACGAATGACATCGAATCGAATCCGTCGCGACGATCAGCGGGAGTCGTGACCAGATGCGGGCCGGACCTCAGTTCCGGCCCGCATCTCTTTCATTCCGTCTTGCCGTACCGGCAGAAATGAAAGCCCCCCGGCCATGAGGCCGGGGGGCGGAAGAATCTGGAGAACGTCTCCCGCAAGGGGAGGCGGTCATGTCGAATCAGGCGCAGTCGCCCCAGCCACCCAGGAGGATGGTGAGGTCAGCACCGTCGACGTTGCCGTCGCCGTTCAGGTCGGCAGCGCTGCCGCCCCAGTCACCCAGGAGGATGGTGAGGTCAGCACCGTCAACGGTGCCATCACCGTTGTAGTCGCCCGGGCATTCCTCGACCTCGGGGCCGAGGACGGTCAGGAGACCCGTACCGTAGCTGGTGGCACCGTAGCCACCGACACCGATGATGTACGTGCCTGCGGACAGGGTCGTCTGCAGGTTCGAGGTGTAACCACCACAATCAGCGCCTGCATCGTCCGTGCCATCGTCATTACAGGCGATGGTCGACGTGGGATCACAAGCGGATGCCACGAAGACACGCGTGTCGTAAGCGGCCTGGTTGCAGGTGCTGATGGTGTAGTCGCCGTCAGCTGCAGCGTTGTACTCGAAGTAGTACGTGTTGTAGTTGACGTCGTCACCGAAAGTGCCGGGATCGCAGGTACCGGTCATGTCCCAGTTGCGATCGCCTGCAAGGAAAGCGCAGGTGGTATCGAACTCGTAGTCACCATCGCCAGCCAGGACCTGCGGGTTGTCGCAGTTGTTGTCATAGCCTTCGCAGGGATCGGGCGGGGTTCCGCCGGTGATCGAGACGGTGGCATCGCCGGCATCGCCGATTCCGTAACCGCCGATGACGATGAGGTAGGTCTGGCCGCCGGTGAGGGCGGTGGTCAGGGTCGTGGTGAACCCTTCGCAACCATCGGTATCGTCAAGGCAGGCAATAACGCTGGAATCGTCGCAGGTCGTCTGGACACCGATTCGGGTGTCGAAGGCGGCCTGGTTGCAGGTCGAGATCGTGTAATCGTCGTCATCTTCCGGAGTGAACTCCATGAAGTAGACATTCTTGAGGGTGTCGTCACCGAAGTCACCCGGATCACAGAAACCGGTGTAGTCAACGTCACCACAGGGAGCGGTCACGATGTCATAGTCACCAAGGGTGACGACCTGCGGGTTGTCACAGCTGTTCTCGTAATCTTCGCAGGGGTCCGGGGGAGGACCAGCGCCGATCGTGAGGATACCGGTACCTGCATCACCAGCGGAGTAGCCACCACAGACGATGGTGTACTCAGTGCCACCCTCGAGGTTGATCTCGATGGTCGTGGTGAATCCTGCGCAGCCGTCGGTGTCGTCAAGACACGCGATGACCGTCGAGGGATCACAGCCACTGGTCAGCACTGCAAGACGAGTGTCGAAGTCGGCCTGGTTGCAGGTCGAGATCGTGAAGTCGTCGGTGTTGTCCGGGGTGAAGGTCCAGAACTGGCAGTTGTAGAGGACATCGTCGCCGTAGGGGCCGGGGTCGCAGGGAGCGACATCGATGTTGATGCCGATGGCGCCGGTGGTGTCGACGTCGTTGTCGCCAACAACGGCAGTACCCGGTTCGCAGCCGCCAACTTCTTCGACGTTGATCTGACCGGGGCCGTTTTCGCCCAGGTAGCCACCAACACGGATGAGGTAGGTCTTGCCACCGACAGCGGCGAAGGAAAGCGTCGAGGAGTAGGTTCCGTCAGCGCAACCATCTTCGTTGCAGGCGACGAAATCGGACTCGAGAAGCGTGGGATCGAACTCGGCATCGAAGTCGTCGTACGGACCGTAGGCAGCGACCTTGGTATCCCAGGTGAGATAACCGCAAGTCACGGCCTGAAGGAATCCGTCACCAGACATGGTGTAGGTGAACCACACATCCTTGTCGAGCTGCTCGGCGCCGGCGGGCGAACCGCACTGGGGCTGCGCAGGACCGTCGGTTTCGGCGTTGGTGGTGTCGAAGTCGTAGATGCCGCTCGTGGCGAGGACCTGCGGATCAGTCGCGCAGTCGTTCGCGGGAGATGCACCAGTCGAGTTGCACTCGTAGACGAAGTAGCCGCAGAGATCGATTGCGGTCTCGGCGCAGACTTCGTCCCAGCCGGATTCGCAGCAGGCTGCGTCAAATTCGCAGACGGAGTTGCAGCAAGCGAAATCGTTGCAACCAAATCCGCCATGTGGCTCGTCGCAGTTGCCCTGGGAGGGGTCGCCGCACTCATAGTCGGAGCCTTCAACGCTGATCGTCGCGACGTAGTTGGTCGTGCAGTCGCTTGCGCCACCGTCACCGTAGCCGTTGACGGTCGTGATGATGCCGTAGCTACCGGGTTCGACGACTGCTTCGTAGGTGCCGCCACATTCGAAGAGGTAGCCTTCGACGGCGAGCCCGCCACAATCATCGACGCCAGTGGCGAAGAAGCCGACGAAGTCGACGGGGTCCGCGCCCGTGGTGTCGTTGGAGGCGTTGTAGGTGATGGTCACCGTGCCGCCATTCGGGACGTTGAAGCGGTACCAGTCAAGGTCACGCGTTGCAGCGCCGTCGGGCGTGGTCCAGGCACCGACGGTGCCGTAGACGACGACATCGCCGTCAGCATCGCCAAGATCCTGCCAGAGGCCACCGTAGTTGCAGCCGCCGTTGGGGTCGTCAGTCGTGCCGTCAGACCCGCAGTGTGATGGGTCGTTCTGTTCGATCGCGCCGGTGGGCGGCGTCGTGTCGCACTGGCCAAAGGCAGTGCCGCCGACGGTAAGAAGCGTGGTGAACACGATTCCTCCGAAGGCAAGGGGGGTTCGATTCTTCATGTACGTCCTCCGAGTCAACTCTTCGAATAAAAGAACATCAAGTACAAGCCCGACGGTCCGATACTTCGAAGCGCCAGGTCTCTTACGACAGTTTTGGGTGCATGAATGCACATTCAAACGTGAACCAAAACTACTGCTGGCACCCATTAAACGCCAGTATTGAGTCCAAAATCGGGAAAGATGTGCAAAATCATCGGAAGGCTGAAACCGTTGTTCACTTTCTGGTTTGGCGAAATGAGTTGAATTCAAGCGTTTCCACTCCAATTATCGCGCCTTGAACGGGTGTCGATCTGTCTGGCGGGGCATGTGGAGATCTCCCGATAAACGGTTTTTCCAGCGGCTCCTGCTTTCAATCATGCTTCAAGCAGGCCCGCGTCTTGCTCCGGACAACGTTGTCAGGCATCGCAAACGGCTTCAGGGCCCTGCCGGGCAGCCCCCCCTGTGACCCGGGAATCCCCACTTCGCCGCTTGCTAGCATGCATGCATGCGAATTCCCTACTTGAAGATCGTCCTGGCCGTGCTCCTTCCGGTCGGCCCCTCCTTCGGCATGGTTTCAGGCGATGCGCTTGAGGACCTGCCCACGGAAGATGCGGCCTTTCTTCGGAAGCACCTGCCTGGTGTCGTCATCGAGCACGTCCGGCCCCACGTTCCACTGGAGAAGGCCGGCGAGTGGCTGCCTCTTGAGGCCGCTGACTTCGAGTTCATTCGTCCCGGCGAGACCGACAAGACTCTGAAGATGTCGGTCAAACCCTCGAATCGGGTGCCCGGCAGTGCGGCCGATTCCGATCATGGGGGCTGGATGATGCGGCTGCCGAACGGCACCGTCCGCTATCTGTCGCAGCTCGAGGACCGCGGGATCTCCGCCCCGACCGACGTCTCGACAAGCAACGGTTTCATCATTCGACTTGATCCGCCGGAGCCGATCGTCCACGAGGGGCTCAAGCCGGGGCAGTCCCTGGTGCGGGACATCACCGTGGACATCTATGACGTGGGCAGCCCGAAGGAAGTCGCTTATTCCGGCAAGGTTCGCTGCACCTGGTCGGATCTGGGCCTCTTCAAGGTGAAGGTCCCGAAAGGAACGTACGACACCCACCTGATCCGAATCGAGTACAAGGGCAGTGTCGGTCCCGCGTCGGTTTCCGCGAAGCGCTACCTCTTCCTTGCACGAGGCCTGGGGCCGGTCGCCTTCACCGACATGCGCGACATCTCCGCCTTCATCTTCTTCAATGACGACACCAGTCAGACCGGTGTGCTGACCGGATTCGGCACCGGCAAGGGCGGTTGATCCCGGTCTCGATGGGCGCATGCACGCCATTGCGCCGAGCTGACCCCCCTGTCAGGGCCATTCCTGCCGTCTCCCTGGCACTTGTCGCCGGGAAATGATGTCGAGGAGTGCCTGCATGGCCGATATTGAGCCCATGTCCGCGGATATCACGATCCTCATCCTGACGATGAACGAGGAGGAGAACCTCCCCAAGGCACTGGAGAGCGTGGCCGGATTCGCGCGTCGCGTCGTGGTCGTGGACAGCGGCAGCACCGATCGAACCGTCGAGATCGCCCGGGAGGCGGGTGCCGACGTGTACGTCAACCCGTTCGTGAATCATGCGATGCAGGTGAACTGGGGCATCGACAACGCGGACATCTCGACGGCCTGGACGTTCCGACTGGATGCCGACGAGGAGGTCCTGCCGGACCTCGCACGCTTCATCGAGCGGGAACTCGACGGCATTCCCTCCGACGTCGACGGTATCGAGATCCGACGTCGCATCCACTTCCTCGGTCGTTGGATCAGGCATGGCGGCGCGTATCCCAATTTCGTGATGCGGATCTTCCGAACCGGTCGGGGCCGTTGCGAGATGGCCTACATGGACGAGCACATGGTCGTCGAGGGTGACGTGCGGCAGGTCAAGGCGGACATCAAGGACGAGAACACCAAGTCACTTCGCTGGTGGACCGCCAAGCACAACTGGTACTCCGATCGGGAGCTCTTCGAGATCTTCGAGAAGGAGGCGGCCGCGACGAAACCCGGCTACGTGAAGCCGCGACTCCTTGGCACCGCGGTCCAGAGAAAGCGCTGGCTGAAGACCAACGTCTACGGCCGGGTTCCACTGGCCTGGCGCTCGCTGCTCTACTACCTCTATCGCTACTACCTGAAGCTGGGATTCCTCGACGGCCCCCAGGGGCGCATCTACCACTTCCTGCAGGCCTACTGGTATCGATTCCTCGTTGACGCGAAGGTGTTCGAGGCCAGGAAGTACCCCCGCATCCGCGAGGAGCTTCTGAAAGAGATCTCCAGTTCGATGGAGTAGGTCCGGGCCTCCTCACCCAGGCGCCAGATGTGGAGCGCCGGCGAAGGGTGCACGGGATATCATGTCTCTGCACGCCCATCGAAGCGGAGTTCGAGGTTGCCGATGTCACCTGATCAAGCTGTACCTGCCGAGGAACCCACTCGAGGCGTCGTGCTCGCCATCGGTTCGGTTGCCTTGTTGGCGGGGCTCTTCGCAAGTGGTGCACTTGCGGTTCAGGCCATGGGGCTGATCGAGTCGATGCCCGGTTGCGGGGCCGGCGGTGCCTGTGACGAACTTTCGAAGGGGCCATGGGGCCGGTTGCCCCTGCTCGGTATCCCGGTTTCCTTCCTTGGTTGCGGCTGGTTCATCGCGATGCTGCTGAACTGGTTCCTCGGTCGGCAGGGACGTGCCGTCAGGTGGCTGGTCCGTGTTGCCGCGCTCTATTCGATCGGTTCGATCATCCTCATGATCATCCTCGGCAGTTTCTGTCCGTGGTGTGCCGTGGCCCAGGGTGCCAACATCGGATTCTGGATCACCCACGAACGACGTACCCGAGGAAGCGAAAACATCGGTGGCCTGAGACTGGCGGGTGTCTGTGGTGTCCTGGCCCTCGTCGTTGCAGGACTCGTCGCCGTCCGGGGTGTCGTCGCCGAAGAGCGCGAGGCAAGGGAATCGACCCTCCTTGCGGAGAACCTCGAGGAGATCGCGACCACCGCCCCGGATCCCATGACGCTCCGACTCCTCGAAGGACGGCACCGGATCGGTCCCGAGGACGCCGCGGTCGAGCTCGTGATGTTCACCGACTACCAGTGTCCTGACTGTCGACGACTCGAGGGGCAGGCCTCGGAACTCCTCGCGTCGAATCCTGATCTCTCGCTCGTGGTCAAGCACTTCCCCTTCTGCACGGCCTGCAACGACCACACCACCAGGACCGTCCACCCCAATGCCTGCTGGGCGGCACGGGCCGCGGAAACGGCGGCGATCCTCGGAGGGCCTTCGGGATTCGAGCGCATGCATGCCTGGCTCTTCGAGAACAAGGGCAGCTTCACCGATGCCTCCTTCCCGGACGACCTGCGTTCACTCGGCTTCGATCCGGCGGCGTTCATCGGGATCATGACCAGTGAGGAGACCCTCGGCAGGGTGCGGTCGGATACCGACGATGCCAGCCGGCTCGGCGTCTACTTCACCCCGATGATCTTCGTCAACGGTCACGAATACACGTGGTACTACGGCGGTTCCGGATCACTGGCCGCCGCGGTCGCGGCAGGACGCAGCCGTCCGGCCCGGATTCCCCCCACCATTCGCGAGAAGCTCGTCGAGGATTGGGCCGTCCAGCCGCAAAGGACCCTGGTCGGCGATGACGGACGTCAGCCTCTCGGCTCCGGTCCGATCGAAGTCGTTGTCTTCGGTGACTATCGAAGCGAGCCGACGAGGATGCTGGACGAGGCCGTTCGCGGGCTGGTCGCGACGAATGACGAACTCAGCTATCGCTTCCGTCATGATCCGATCGATCCCGAATGCAGTGAACGGGCCGAGCGTTTCACGACCACGAATCCCGGGGCGTGCCTCGATGCCAGGATCGTCGAGGCCGTCGAGATCAGCGCGGGTCCCGAGGCACGCTGGGCACTGCACGAACGTCTCATGGTCTCCGCTGCGACGGACGATCGCGTCGAACTCCTCGGCGAACTGGGCCTCGATGCCGGTGCGATCATGGAGCTCGCAGGCACGGATCCGGTCATCCGGAAACGACTGCAGGAAGACATCGCCGAGAAAGGCCGCGTCTGGCGCATGCATGCCCCGATCGTCCTGATCGACGGGCGGTTCGTGCCCAGGTGGCAACATGACCTGCATCCGGCACGGGAAGTCCTGGGGATGATCATCGACTCGAGGTGAGTCCCGGCAGGCGGGCGTCGCAGGGGCGGTGGGTGACATGAAGGAGGCATGATGGACGAACAGCGAACGGATGACCCTCGGCCGATCAATCGCATCTACCTCATCTGGTTGATCATCGCCGGGTTGATCGAGGGCACCTCGACCCTGATCCTGTTCTTCGTCGCGATGCCGATGAAGTACTGGATGGGCATGCCGGAGGTCGTCTCGATCGTCGGCATGATCCACGGGGTCCTCTTCGTCGGCCTGGTCGCGATGTTCCTGATCGCCCGGTTCGTGGTCCCCATCTCGTGGTGGCTTGTCTTCCTCGGCTTCATCGGGGCGATCGTGCCCTTCGGCCCCTTCCTCGTGGATCTCAAGCTGGCAGCCATCCTCCGGCGTGACGACGCCGACCGTGCACGCCGATAAGCCACGTTCATCGAGCACTACGGACGAATCCGGTCGGTTCGATCTCGGCTCGGTTGTGCCACAATTTGGCGTGATTTGAGAGTTCCGCATGTATTCTCCCCCACCTCGGACTATTTTGGCTCTGGGCGCTGATGGCCGCAGGATGAGCCTGCGGCATCTGTACGCACTCGGACATGAACATCAAGAGACACGGAGATCAGCATGAAGTTTGACCGGAAGATCGCGGCAGCAGGCCTTGTAGCCGCCGGTATTGCCTTCGGCACGGCCGCCTCGTCGGCGCAGGCCCAGGATGACAGCTATGCGGGCGGAGCCGCCGTCGCATGGCTGCCTCAGGAATTCGTCCTCGGTGGCGCAAACCCGTTGGGCGTCAACTTCCTGTTCCCCGGCAACCCATACGTTCCCTACGTCAACGGCACCCCGGTTCCGCTGTTCGATGCTGCTGCCCTTGCTGGCGGCAATGTCGTGCCGACCAACATGCTCATCGTGTCGTCCGCTGTCCAGAACGACAACGGCTCCTGGTCGGTCTCCTTGACGGTGCAGACCAGCGATGGTGCACCGTTCGTCAATGACAACACGCCAATCATCGTGCAGACGGCCCAGGGACCGCAGACGGCGACCGACTTCGTCATCGACCTTGGGAACGGTTACGAGCTTCCGGGTTTCCCGGTCGACGGTGTCGATGTCTGCAGCGATGCCGGTATCGTCTCCGTCGATGTCGAGTACTGGTTCACACGCCTCGACGGCAGCGAGAACCGCGAGTACGGCGATACCACCGGTCCGTTCCTCACCCCGAATGGTTTCGTGTTCGCCTGGGGGTACGACCTCTACGCCGACCAGCCGGACAACCCCGACAATCCGAAGAACATCAACCGAGCGGGCTTCATCGCGACGTTCTTCCCGGTCACTGACAACTGCGCCCCCGACTGCGTCGGCGATCTTGACGGCAACGGAGCGGTCGACGGTGCGGACCTTTCCTTGATCCTCGGTGCCTGGAACACCAATGACGCGGATGCCGATCTCGACGGCAGCGGCAACGTCGATGGCGCGGATCTCTCCATCGTCCTTGGTGCCTGGGGCGACTGCTGAGTCGCAACCGTATCGATTCATGGCATATCATTCGAGGCCTCCCGTCGGACGGGAGGCCTCGTTCATTGCGGCGGGGTTCGAAGAGACACCCATCACGGACTGCCGGGACTTCAACGGAGACCTCGTTCATGAGCGCAAAGAGATTCCGAGTTCTGCTTACGGCATCGACGTTCCTCGTAGGCATGCACCTTGCTGGATGTGACCGGACACCCGCGAACGGCCCGACACTCGTCACCGATGCGGGACGAGTGGTCGAGGCTTCCTGCGGCCAGTGCCAGTTCGACCTGCCCGGTGATGGATGTACCCTTGCGGTCAGGATCGACGGGATCGCCTACTACGTCGATGGGAGCGACATCGACGACCATGGCGATGCGCATTCGGCCCATGGACTGTGCAATGCGATCCGGTCCGCAACGGTCGAAGGAGAGGTCGAGGACGGTCGGTTCGCCGCTCGGTCGTTCGTCCTGCGTCCCGGGGATGCCTGAACGAGACCCCGGCATGACGGTTCACTTGCGCGTGTTGCGTGCGTCGAGCTCGGCCCATCTTGCATAGAGCTCGGCGACTTTCGCCTGCGCTTCGCTCAGCTGGGTGAAGACCTCCGTGGAACGCTTGTGGTCGGCGGCGAGTTCCGGGGCTCCTGCCGCCTCCTGCAGCGTCTCGACCGTCGTCTCCGCCTCGAGGATGCGCTCCTCCATCGATTCGAGTTCGCGCTGTTCCTTCCAGGTGAGGCGATCGGCGGAGTTCTTCGGTCTGGGCTTCGGTTTCCTGTCAGCAACAGGTTTCGAGGTGTCTGCAGCGTTCTTCGAGCGATTCATGTCCCGTGTCCAGTGCTCGAAACTGGCATAGGACTTCGCGGTGCCGTCGTCGTCGAGGCCGACGTATTCATCCGAGATCCTCTGCAGCATGAACCTGTCGTGGGTGACCAGGACCAGTGCCCCGGGGAATTCGAGGAGCGCCTCCTCGAGCACCTCGAGCGAGGGGATGTCGAGATCGTTGGTCGGTTCGTCGAGCAGGAGCACGTCAGCGGGTTCGAGCATCAGATTCGCGATGAGCACCCTGGCCTGTTCCCCTCCGGAGAGATTCCCGACGTGCGTGGCGAGCTGGTCCGGTTCGAAGAGGAACCGACGTGCCCAGCCGGTGACATGGACCTGTTTCCCTCGGTAGTCGACGGTGTCCCCCACCGGACACAGGGCTTCCTGGAGGGTCTGGGTGGCGACGAGGGTCTCCCGATGCTGGCTGAAGGTCACGATCCGGAGATCGACCGCTCGCTTGATCGTCCCACGCTCCGGCTGGAGCTCGCCGTTCATCAATCTGAGGAGCGTGGTCTTGCCCGACCCGTTCACGCCGAGAAGACCGATGCGTCGGGCCGGGCTCAGCACAAGGTCGAGACCGTCGAAGAGCTGCTTGCCGCCCATCGACATCGCGACCGAGGTCAGGGCGAGGAGTCGGTTGGTCTTTCGTTCCGTCGCCTGGAAGTCGATCGAGGTGGTTCGAGTCGGCGCCTCGTTCCGGCCCTTGGCGGCCTTCAGGTCCGCACGTCGTTCCGCCGCGTCACGAACCTGCGTCTTGTTCCGGGTCTGCCTGCCCTGGATGCCCTGTTCAAGCCAGGCGGTGTCACGACGGACCTTGTTCGCCAGGGCGGACTGTGCCGCGGCCTGCGCTTCGAGGAACGCCTCCTTGCGACGCAGGAATTCCGAGTAGTTGCCGTCCGCCTGGAACGTGCCCTCCGGGTAGGCATTGGAGAGCTCGATGATCCGATTCGTGGTGTTTTCCAGGAAGACCCTGTCGTGGGTCACGAAGATCATGGCGGTCGTGGATTGCCGGACATGACCTTCAAGCCAGAGCACGCCCTCGAGATCGAGATGGTTCGTCGGCTCGTCAAGGAGGAGGATGTCGGGTTCGTCCGCCAGTGCGCAGGCAAGCGACAGGCGCTTGCGCCAGCCGCCGGACAGGGAGGAGACCGGACGATCGAACCTGGTGAATCCGAGCTTGCCCAGGGCGATCGAGGCTCGTGTCTCGAGGTCGAGACGTTCGTCGGGACCGGGTTCGAGTCCCGACATCACCGCGGAGAGCGGAGTTGCATCGTCAGGGAAGTCATCGTCCTGGGGCACGTAGCGGAGAGAGAGTCCCTTCCTGCGGATGACCTCGCCTTCGTCCGGTGTCTGGAGACCGGCGAGGATCTTGAGGAGGGTCGACTTCCCGGCGCCGTTCGGGCCGATGAGGCCCACGCGATCCCCGTTCTCGACGTGCATCGAGACGTTCTCGAACAGGATGTTCGATGGATAGGCCTTGGTCAGTTCGCGTGCTGAGAGCAGGGTCGGCATGGTGGTTCCGGAGCAGTCCGAGGCACACGATACAGCCGGCCGGAAATTTGTCGATGGTCCAACGACTCATGATCTTCGAGCAGGCTAGAGTGGCGCCCCCCCCACCATGTCCTCAAACGCGCCAACACACCCTCTGGACATGTCCGGCATCTTCCGGTCGTGGTGGCCGCTCGCCCTGAGCTGGCTGCTCATGGGGATCGAGCTCCCCATGATCGCCGGGGTCGTCGCGCGCCTGCCCGACCAGGAGATCCAGCTGGCGGCATTCGGTGGCGTGGTGTTCCCGCTGTCGCTGATGATCGAGGCACCGGTCATCATGATGCTCGCCGCTTCAACCGCGTTGAGCACCAACCACGCGGCGTTCACCGTCCTTCGACGATTCATGGTCCGGCTGGCCGCGACGATGACGTCGCTGCATGTCCTGATCGCGTTCACGCCGGTCTACGACTGGGTGGTGGTGCCGCTCCTCGACATTCCCGCGGACGTCGTCGGACCGGCGCGGATCGGCTTGATGATCACCACGCCCTGGACCTGGTCGATCGCCGACCGGAGATTCCACCAGGGCATGCTCATCCGGTTCAACCATCGCAGCGCGGTCGCGATCGGCACCGGTGTTCGACTCCTGACGACGTGCAGCATGTTGCTGGTGGGGTGGTTCCTGCTCGACGTGCCCGGCGTGGTCGTCGCCGCGGGCTCCCTCGTGATCGGGACGTTCTCGGAAACCGTGTACGTCAGGTTGCGCTCCCGATCGGTCGTGCGGGGGCCGCTTCGTGAGCATCCCGTGAACGACAAGGTCACCTCGGGCATGGGGCTCCTGAAGTTCTACATCCCGCTTGCGATGACACCCCTGCTCGTCCTGACGATGCAGCCGATCGGTACCGCGGGCATCGACCGCATGCCGAACGCCATGGTCTCGCTCGCGGTCTGGGCTCCCCTGAACGGCCTGGTGTTCATGTGCCGAAGCGTGGGTGTCGCGTACAACGAGGTGGTGATCGGCCACTGTGCGGAGGAGGGTTCGCATCGATCGCTTCGCCGGTTCGCCTGGTTGTTCGGCGGGATCTTCACGGCGTTGCTCGCGATCGTGTCGTTCACTCCGTTGTCGGTGTTGTGGTTCGAGCACGTGATGGGACTTGATCCCGAACTGGTCGCGCTCTCGAGCTCGACGATCTGGATCGCCGCTCTCATTCCCCTGCTGACCTTCCTCCAGTCGCTCTACCAGGGGATCCTGGTTTCCGTCCACCGGACGAGGTACATCACGGAGTCCGTCGTCCTGTACCTCTTCGTCACGCTCGGATGCATCATCGCCGGTGTCTACATCGAACCCGAGTACGGCGTGACCGCCGTCCTCGTCGCGCACACTGCGGGGAATCTGGTCCAGGCGGGCTGGTTGTGGCATCGCTGCCGACCGTTCTTCACGAGTGCTCCTCGGGCAGGCTCCTCTGCGGGCTCCTGAAGCGGTTCTGCCCGGGCGCCGGGACCAGCCCTGGCTGTCCTCGAGTTTGACTGTTGCGTTCGTGGCAGACTCGTCGATAAGTTGAATCCTCGCTGACGGTGGCCGGTGCGCCCGCCTTCCGTTCAAGATGACTCGATTCGTGAAGGAGCAGGCAATGGCCACCAAGAAGCAGCAGCAGCAGAAGAAGAAGATGCGGGACCTCAAGAAGAAGAAGAAGGCCCAGAACAAGCTTGTCGAGGCTCGGAACGCACCTGCGTCGGAAGACCAGGAGAAGAATCGTGGCGGCGCCAGGAACCAGTTCGGCGGCAAGACGATGTCCAGCCAGCAGTCCGGACAGGCCGGCAACCAGATGCATCGGCCCCAGGGCGGTTGAGCCCCTCCTGGCACCCGACCGGGTAGCATGGCGGTGAGTTGAGGGACGCTCATGCTGTCGAGATTCTCGGTATCGATCACCTATCCATTCCTGCTGCTCGCTCTTGTCGTGGGGGTCGGACTGCTGTTCGGTGGCCTTGGAGTCACCGGGACCGAACGGACCAGCCGAGATCTCCTCGATCGACTGACCGACCAGGCGACGGAGCGGACGCGCCTCGCGATCAAGTCGAACCTCGAGGCGCCGTACAGGATCGCGTCACTCAACGCGGAGCTGATCTCCTCAGGTGCCATGCAGACCGATGATCTGCGGGCCCTGATTCCCATGCTGCATGCGGAGCTGGTCACCTACACCGGGATCAGCGCCATCCTGGTCACGAACGAGGATCTGGACACCGTCTGGGTGGAAAGGCGGGATGACGACCGGCACATCGTCGCGATCTACGATCAACTGACGCCATCCGGGACCACCGTCGAGTGGAACCTCGACGAGCATGGCGTTCTCCTCGGTGAGCCGATCGGGACCTACGACTACGCTCCCGAGACGCGCCCCTGGTACCTCGCGGCGAAGGCCGCGGGCCCGGAAGGCACGTGGTCTCCGCTCTATCCATGGGCGACCAGCGAATCCACCGGGCCCGTCCCGATCGGAGCCGGTTACTCGATCGATGTCCGGGAGGGGGATGCCGGGGACCGGACGAAGGCCATCGTCGACGTGGGGTTCAACGTCGAATCGATCACCAACTACCTCGCAAGCATCGAGGTCTCGGAGAACGGCCGCGTCTTCATCATGACTGGTGACGGGTTCCTCGTCGCTGCGGACACGCCTGACGCCCCTTCCTCCTACGAAGGCCGGCTGGTCAAGGCGTCGCACTCCTCGAACCCGATCGTCGCGCATGCCGCGGAGGTCCTGGCGGATCCCGAGCGTACCCGTGTGGATGAGGATGGCTTCACGCATGGCTCGTTCGCCGAGCATGACGGGAACTCCTACCTCGTCGATGCGAACAGGCTCGACGTCTCCTGGGCACCCGACTGGATGATCGTCACCGTCATTCCCGAGGACGATCTCCTGGTCCGGGTCCGTGAGGTGCAGCAACGGTTGCTCTACTGGGGAATCCTGGTGCTCGGGATCGCGGCCGTGGTCGGGATCATCCTCGCACTCTCGATCGTGCGCCCGATCGTCGGACTCCAGCGCACCGCTGCGAGAATCACCGGTGGCGATCTCACCGCACGATTCCCCGGCGGCGGTGGTCGCGAATTCACCCAGCTGGCACACGAGCTCGATGCCATGTGCAGCGGGCTCAGGGAACGACTGGAACTCCGTGCCTCGCTCGAGGTCGCGATGGAGGTGCAGCAGAATCTCCTGCCGGCATCGGTCCCTGACTCCGAGCACCTCGACATCGCCGCATTCAGCACCTACTGCGACGAGACCGGTGGTGACTACTACGACTTCCCCGAGGCGGGCAACGTGCAGAAGGTCGACGATGGTTCGCTGCTTGTCGCCATCGGTGACGTGACCGGTCACGGCATCGCGGCAGCCCTGATCATGGCGACGGCGCGTGCCTCCCTCCGTACCCGCCTGCGGCAGCAGGGATCGATCGGGGCCGTTCTCTCCGACGTCAACGAGATCCTGGTCAACGATTCACCTGACGGCAGGTTCATGACCTTCCTGGCGGTGCTCATCGCGCCGGATGCCCGGACGTTCAGCTGGGCCTGCGCCGGGCACGACCCCCCTCTCGTCTACGACCGGGCATCCGATGTCTTCCACGAGCCGCAAGGCGGCAGTGTTCCGCTCGGCATCGTGCCGGGAGAGGACTACGACCAGTACGAGGCGACGATCGATTCACCAGGATCGATCATCCTGACCGGAACCGACGGCATCTGGGAGACGGTGTCCCCGGATGGGGAGTTCTACGGCAAGGAGCGCCTGAGAGTCCTGATTCGGCTCCACCGCGAGCGGACCTCCCAGGAGATCGGTGATGCGATCATCGAGGACCTGAACACCTTCAGGGGCAGCGACCGTCCGAAGGATGACGTCACGATGGTGGTTCTCAAGCGGATCGACTGACCTGTCGGGAGCCACGCCGGACAAAGAAACACGCGACCCGGTGGGTCGCGTGCCTGGAAGCGGGCGAAGGGGCTCGAACCCTCGACATTCAGCTTGGAAGGCTGACGCTCTACCAACTGAGCTACGCCCGCCTGTTCCCGGTCATGGGGACCGGAACGGTCAGGCAAAATACCAGACTGATGATCGGTTGTCACTCCGTGGAGAAGTCAGGCATCCATCGGGACGGTGTCCGAGAATCGGAGCCTCCCGGAGGATGGAGCCCTTCTGGGTCGCTGCCAAGGCACCATTTCGGCAAACAGCCCGGTTTGGGCGGCAAAACGGGTCGAAGACAATGCTCGAGGCTCTGAGATCCATGAAATGACTGTATGCTCGACGCAGGGCGACCCGGACCGATTCGACCCTGCACGCACGTGCAGGGGTTGAGCGAAGACGAACCCGTCCGGTTGGCTGCGAACACTGACGAACGAAGAAGAATGATGACACGCACACCGTATACAAGGAGCACGTCGATGCGCTCGACAACCACCACCACGCTCATGATGGCCCTGATCGGCATCGGGAGCTCACTGGCACATGCCCAGTTCGATTCCTGTCCGAACCCCGAAGGTGAAAACTGCTGCATCGCGACCCCGGGTGTCGCCGGTTGCCAGAACGAGACCTGCTGCAACGCGGTCTGCGAGTTCGATGCTGCCTGCTGCGACGCAGAGTGGGATGAGATCTGCGTTGATATCGCTTCCGACCTCTGCGACGGTTGCGGCGGCGGTGGCGGCGGCGGTGGCGGCACCACCGGCCCCTGCGAGCCGATCGCCGCGGTCCTCGGTGACAACGACGTCGACACCACCAGTTCCTCCGGCTACAACCTCGACCTCACCGGCTGGTGTGATCCCGGTCCCTATGGTGACGACCTCATCTACAACACGATCTACTTCAGCTTCACGCCGGATGCGACGGACGAGTATTCATTCTCGACGTGCAACCAGGCCGACTTCGACACTCGAATCGCCGTGCTTGCCGAAGCCTGCGAGGAATCATCGGTTCTCGACTGTCTCGATGACACCGACAACTGCGCCGGTTTCACGACGATCCTGATGGTCGATCTCGAGGAAGGCGTCGAGTACACGATCTCCGTCGGCGGCTACTCCGCTGCGGACCTCGGATTCGGCACCTTGACGATCACCCAGGGCGCCCCGCCCAACGGTTGTGAGAAGTACACGAACGACTGCGACAACCCCGAAGTGGTCACCGAGCTCGGTGACTACGACGTCGACACCACGTGTGCGGCCCTCGAGGGCGGCCGTGACCTCGACTTCACCGGCTACTGCGATCCGGGTGATTTCGGTGACGATATCCACTACAACAACTACTTCTTCTCCTTCACCCCCGACAAGACCCAGTCCTACACCGTCTCGACCTGCAACCAGGCCCAGTTCGACACTCGACTCGCCATCCTCGGCGACTGCGATCCCTCGAGCGTGGTGGTCTGCCTTGACGACACCGATGGCTGCGAAGGCTTCTCGACGACCATCTCCGCCTCCCTCGAGGCCGGCGTCGACTACATCATCGCGGTCGGCGGCTACGGCGGCGCCTTCGGCACCTGCGTCGTGAGCATCACCGATGGTGATGGCGGCGGCGGCGGTGGTGGCGGCGGCGGCGGTGGTGGCTGTGATGACTACACCAACGACTGCGACAACCCCGAGGTCGTTCCCGGTCTCGGTGACTACGACTTCGACACCACCTGTGCGCTTGCTGCAGGCGACCGGAACCTCGACCTGACTGGTTACTGCGATCCCGGCACTTTCGGTGACGACGTCGACTACAACAACTACTACTTCGCGTTCACTCCCGAAGAGACGGACAGCTACACCTTCAGCACCTGCAACCAGGCGGACTACGACACCCGTATCGCCGTCCTGGAAGACGGTTGCGACCCAAGCACCGTGGTCGGCTGTCTCGATGACTCCGATGAATGCGCCGGATTCACCCAGACGCTGACGGTCTCCCTCGAGGGTGGCGTCCAGTACAGCATCGCTGTCGGCGGATACTCGGCAACCGATGCGGGCACCGGAGTCCTCACCATCACCGATGGTGATGGTGGCGGCGGCGGCGGTGGTGGTGGTGATTGCGACGACTACACCAACGACTGCGACAACCCCGAGGTGATCAGCAGCGCGGGCGACTACGACTTCGACACCAACTGCGCGCTTGCTGCAGGCGATCGGAACTGGGACATGACCGGTGTCTGCGATCCGGGCCCGTTCGGTGACGACTCCTGCTACAACACCTACTTCTTCGAGTTCACCGCGGCGTCCGACGGTCTCTACCGCTTCACGACCTGCAACCAGGCGGACTACGACACGCGTCTCTTCGTGGCCTCCACCTGCGATCCCGCATCGACCGTCGCCTGCAACGACGACGGCACCGATGACAACGGTGAGGACTGCGGCAACTACACATCCGACCTGCAGGTCGATCTTGTTGCCGGCACCTACATCGTCGGCGTCGGTGGATATGCCGTCGGCAACGCCGGAACGGGCACCCTCACCGTCATCGGTGACACCGCCCCGCCCGCGGAATGCCCGGGTGACTTCAATGGCGACGAGATCGTCGACGGTGCCGACCTCATCATCCTCCTGGGTGACTGGGGCGGAGCTGGTGGCGACCTCGACGGCAATGGCACCACCGACGGCGAGGATCTCGTGATCCTGCTCGGCGGCTGGGGTGACTGCCCCGAGTGATTCCGGTTCATCCGGATTCGAACATCGAGTACAGGACCCCCCGGCTCATGCCGGGGGGTCTTTCATTGGGGATCCGCATCGGTTCGTCCGCTCAGCCTTCGGAAGGCGTGTCGGGAGACAGCATGCGGCGGACGATCTTGCCGGTCGGGTTGCGTGGCAGTTCGGAGACCAGGCGGATGTCGCGTGGGACCTTGAACTGGGCCATGCCGGAGCGGCAATGGGTGCGAAGTGCACCGGCATCGAACTCCGCGTCGTCGTTGAGTTCGACGAAGGCGAGTGCGACCTCGCCCCTGCTGGGATCAGGCATGCCGATGACCGCGGAATCCTTCACCGATTCGTGCTTGTTGAGGACTTCCTCGATCTCACGGGGGAAGACGTTCTCGCCACCGATGATCAGCATCTCCTTGATGCGCCCGGTGATCGACAGGAAACCGTCCTCGTCGATCCTGCCCATGTCGCCGGTCCTGAAGAAACCGTCTTCGTCGAAGACGGCGGCGGTCTCGTCGGGCAGGTTGAGGTACCCCTTCATCACGTTCGGTCCCTTGATCCTGACTTCCCCGTCCCGACCGGTCGGGAGGACCTCGCCGTTGTCACCGATGATCCGCTGGGTGATCTCGGGGAGTGCCATGCCGACGGTGCCGCGTCTGTTGTCCTCCGGCATGCACCAGTTGGTGACCGGCGCCGTTTCGGTCAGGCCGTAGCCTTCCGTGATCTCCCGCCCGGTACGTTCCTTGAAGCCTTCGTAGACGTCGTCGCTCAGCGGTTCGCCGCCGGAGACGATGTAGCGAAGGGACTCGAAGTCCTCGGGGGCGATGCTCTTCTGCATGCGGAGTGCGTTGTACATGCCCGGGATGCCGAGCATGGCGGTGGGACGATGCTTCCTGATGGCATCGAGAACGCGCTTGGGAACGAATTTCGCCGAATAGACGACACCACATCCGACCGAGAGCGGCATCAGAGTCAGGACGGTCAGGCCGAAGGAGTGAAACTGCGGAAGCACACCGAAGAGGACGTCCCGACGGGTGAAGGTCGCCCAGTTCCTGACCTGTTCGACGTTCGCCGACAGGTTGCCGGCAGTGAGCATCACGCCCTTGGGTCGACCCGAGGTGCCGCTCGTGTAGAGGACGACCGCGAGATCGTCCGCGTTCCATCGATGTCCCCTGGTGAGTGGAGGCATGCCTCCGAGCTTGACGTCCTCGAGGCGAAGTGCCTTGGTGCCCTCCGGGAGTCCTCCGACGAACTGGAGCATGGGGTCGACGGTGATGATGGTGTCGAGACCGGCATCGCGGGCGACGTGGTCGAGGTCATCCCGGGACATGAGGTAGTTGATCGGCACGACGGTCCTGCCCGCACTCCAGCCCGCCACGACCGCGGCCGGGAAGAGCCCGGAGGTCGGGAGCATCACGCCGATTCGTTCGGCATCCGTCGTCTGCCGGATCTTTCGCGCGATGTGCTGGATGAGCAGAAGCATGACACCGCCCCGCCAGGACCGCTGGTCGTCGATCGCCACGGTGCGAAAGGGATGTCGGATGAGGTTGCGGCGGATTCTGGTGCCGAGGTCGAGCATCTGGTCTCTCCGTTGTTCGAGGACATCCGGTAGAATACTCACCCATGAGACAGCTGTGTACATGCCGGATCGGGATCAACTTCGTGCTCGTCATCCTGGCCCTCGTCACCAGCGGCCTCCAGGGGTGCGGCTCGCAACGGAGTTCCACGCTCGACGAGGCCTGTCGAAACTACCGCCTCGGCAGGTATCAGGTCGCGATGGACCAGGCGATGTCCTCGCGCTACACGGGGTCCTCCCGGGATCGGCTCGAGGCCGCCTACATCGCCGGACTCTCGGCGGCACGTCTTGGTGACCGGGACACCGCGCGGGACATGCTCGAGCGCGCCGTGACTTCGCCGGACCGTGCCGTTGCCGGCAATGCGAACGCCACCCTTGGCACGGTGTTGCTTTCGGTCGGACAACCTCTCGAGGCGGCACGATGCTTCGATCGGGCGAGTGAACTCCTGACCGGTGACGATGTGTCGAGGGCGAGACTGGATGCCGGCCATGCCTACAGGGACGCCGGCCTGCTCACCGAAGCCAGGAAGCGATTCGATGCGGCCGGCAACACCTCGAACGTGACGCAGCGCGCACGTTCGAAGCAGGAGATCGACGTGACCGGTTTCGCGATCCAGGCGGGTGCGTTCCGCGAATGGGACAACGCCATGGAACACGCGGGCAAGGTGTCCGAGGTGGCGGCACGGGTCGGTATGCCACAGGCACGGATCGTCTCGGTCCAGCGAGATGATCGCCGTCTTCACCTGGTCCAGCTCGGAAGCTATCCGGATCGCTCATGGGCCGCCGCCGAGCGGCGCAAGCTCGAGGGTGCCTTCCAGGGGCTGACGGTGGTGCCGATCGCGGTCGCCGACTGAGTCATCTCCTCACGCTGCGCCATCCGCCCACGGTGATCTCCATCTCCTGCTGGAAGGCGGTTGCCGGAGGCGCCTATAGTGGATCCAGGTGATCACATGACTCTCCTCCACAACATCATCCAGGCAGGGATCCTCGCACTCGTTGTCTCCACGTCATCGTTCAGCCAGGATGATGGAACGAGGAGAAACCATGTGCCGAAGCCCCTGGGTGAGACCGGCGCGGTGCCGAACATGGCATCGCAGCAAGGCGTCCCTTCCTCGGGCGCTGCGGGTGATCGAGAGCGTTCACATCGATGGCGTGGGGAGATCGAGGAACTGAGGGGTCGCCATTTCGGGCTCAGGGGGCGGAATCAACTTCGTGCCGAGGGCCTCGCGAAGATTCGTCTCATCACCGACCATGCCGCCTTCCAGCCGATGTTCGAGGTGCTCCAGGGCGAGGATGACGATGTGCTGGTCACGATGCTGGATCATTTCGCGGCACAGGGCGATGCAGGACAGGCCGCCCTTGCATGGATCGCGATCCACGGAGGGTCGAGTGCGCTTCGCTATGAGGCGACCCTGCGCATGACGAGGCCCGCATGCCACTCGGTGCTTGTCATCCTCGATCAAGAGCTCCGTGACACCCGTCATGCCGTGGTTTCCAATGCCGCGATGCTGGCGAACGCCCTGGACGTCTTCGAGGCGATTCCCCTGCTGATCTTCAACCAGGTGACGCATACGTCGAAGGCACGGACCGGTCGTTCATCGCCTCCGGCACCCAGATCTCCTACGTGCAGAACATCGTTCCCGTCGTCGGTCGTGGTGGCGTCATCCAGAAGCCGGTCGTCGGCGTGGTCGGGTCCGGCACGGTGCTCGAGATCGGTGACGGAATCGCGACGAACTACCGGCACGACGTGCATGAGTCGCTCGTGAGCCTCTCGACCAGGGACTGGGGTCGTTCGACCGGGTTCCTCGGATGGGACATGCGTGGCTGGTGGTCGTGGTACAACGACGACTACGTCCCCTTCAAGCGGGAGCAGTCCCGACTGAACCGGCAGTCCAGCGGACTCGACGAGCTTCTTCGCGAGCTCCGTGAACCCGGTGCGCCTAGATCGGATTGACTCGTCGCCTCGTCGGGATCGAAGGCCCCTTTCGGGCCAGTTCGAGGACCGCATCCGCGAGCTGCCCGTACTGCTCAGGTCGGTTGTAGGCCTGTGCACTGACCCGGATCAGCCAGTCGTCGCCCCACTCGTGCACCGGAGTCTCGATCCTGAACTGGTCGTAGAGCACGTGTTGCAGGTGTTCGGTCGAGTCGAGCCTGGACTTGAGATCGGGCGGTGCGA
This sequence comes from Phycisphaerales bacterium, assembly GCA_022447205.1. Classification (GTDB taxonomy): domain Bacteria; phylum Planctomycetota; class Phycisphaerae; order Phycisphaerales; family SM1A02; genus JAKVBQ01. The sequence continues at coordinate 14,771 of JAKVBQ010000029.1, read as the reverse complement.
CCACCGAAGCCATCGAGCCGAGCAAGGAGCCATCGAGTGGCGTGAGGGGCGCTGCCCCCCAGCGTTCGCAGAGGTGGGCATGGGCCCACGTGGCAAGGTCGTGGTTGTGTGTCCGAAGTCGGTCCCAGCCGAAGGTCTCCTCGATGTAGGCAAGAGCGGAAGGAACGGTGAGCCAGGGCGTGAAGTCGATCGTTCCCTGCCATTCGAACTCCCGCTGGAATCCTTCCCCGAGGAAGTGGCTGATCGTCGATGGGTGGATCGAGTTCCGGTGGTCACGATGCACGTGGAGCACGGCACAGCCCTTGGGAACGAAGCACCACTTGTGGAAGTTGCCCGTCCAGGCCAGGGCGCCCAGCGCCTCCTGGCTCGTGACGTCGACGTCGATCATGCCGGGGGCATGGGCGCCATCGACGATGACTTCCGCACCAAGTTCCCGACATGCCTTGATGATCCGGTGGATGGGGAATCGAATCGCCGTGGGGGAACTGATCTCGTCGATGACACACAGTCGCGTACGATCCGGGAGGGCATCGACGAACGTGTCCGCAAGTTCATCGGCGTTGGCAACGGGAAGTGGCAGTTCGATCTCGACGTATTCCGCTCCATCACGTTCCGCGACCCAGCGAAGGGTCTGCCGGATCGCGTTGTAGACGTGGTTCGGCGCGACGAGTCGATCGCCCGGCTTGAACTGCATGGAACGGACCACGGCGTTGATGGCACCGGTTGCATTGGCGGTGAAACCGACCGCTTCAGGTGCGCAGCCGATCAGTTCGGCCGCGGACCATCGTGGAGGTTCCAGGAGTTCCGACATGCGTCGTGCGATCATCTCGATCGGGTCTCGTTCGAGCTTGCGTCGCCATTCACTCTGAGCCTCGAGGACGGCAAGCGGAACCGCTCCGAAGGACCCGTGATTGAGGAAGGTCAGCTCCGGATCAAGCCCCCAGAGTCGCTCTGGCGCGTCGATGAGGGGGGCTGGTGGTGTGGCGGTGCTCGAATCGTGATGGGTCATGAGCGGAGCGTACAGGAAAGCCGGGCAAGGGATGGGCTGTACCAGAAAGGGTGATGGACTCTAAGTCTCTTCTCATAAGGGTATTAGAGGTGACTCCGGGGTGACACCTGAACAAGTCCCTAACAAATTGTCGAGGAATGCCCTGACATATGCCGAACATCATGGTCAGATGGTCGTGGTGCGACCGTCTGATCAGTGCCATGCGGAGCATGCAGACAAGAAGCACGGTTCACCATCGAGTTCAGGCTGCCGGCGGAGGCCCACCTGAGTTCGAACAGGAAGAAGACGCTCCCAAGATGCGAACGACAGCCAGCACCCAGAAGACAGCCTCCGCACGTACCGAATCCTCCGGTGAAGGTGCAGCCCTCCCCCGCCGATTCCGACTGAAGGAGTTCCTGCGCGCCCTGCATTCGCCAGGACTCGTCGATCCCACGGCTCGCATCCATGGCAGATTGCCGAGTGAGATCAATCCGCTCGTCGCGCTCGGTCCCGGTGGCTCCCATCGGACCGAATACCTCGCCTCAGGAACCGACCTGACGGTCATTCATCGTGTCGGCAACGCCACCGACATGGCTGAGTCGACTGGGAGTGAAGACGCGACGCCTTCTTCACCGACCTTGACCGCTCGGCCGTCGACATTCCTCGATCGATTGCTCGGCATCACCCGCTTTGAACTCCCGATCTCCCCGCTCTCCAACGGGTCACCTCGTCCCGACCAGGTGACCCGGACCAGTGCATGTCCAGGCGATGCCGAAAAGGCACGTCGTGCTGGTCGACTTCCATCGGCGGCTTCCGCCGCCGCGAGCTCGCTCCAGCTCGCGGCAGGCGGCAGGCCCCGATCGGAGGAGGCACGAGAACGTTCATCCTTCCTCGAGACGTTGTCCGGAGCCGTCCGGCGATTCGCCGCACAGGGCACATCCCTTCGTCTTCTGCTCGACTCGCTTGCCCCGATCAACGACGCACCAGGCTGCATGCATGGAGGCCGACTGGCCGCCAGCACCGATGTCGGCCTGTTCCACACCCATGGCGCTCCTGCCGAGAGGACCACACGTGACGCTCACACCCAAGCAGACCGAGATCTTCACACTGATTCGAGACGCGATCATGAGGGACGGCTATTCGCCGACCATGCAGGAAATCGCACAAGAGCTCGGCGTCAGCAGGGTCACGGTGCACGAACACATCAAGGCGCTCGAAAAGAAAGGTGCCTTGACCAGCAGCAAGCACAAGGCACGCTCTTTGTCGATTCCTGACGGTTTCGCGCTGCCATCCGACATGCATGACGGGATCACGTTCCCGTTGATGGGCCGCATTGCCGCCGGGTATCCGATCGAACGCCTTCAGGATGACGAATCATTGAGTCTCGAGGAATTCTTCGGTCCTCGAACCGGCAGCCAGGGCGCGACGTTCGCGCTGCAGGTCGAGGGGGATTCAATGGTCGATGAGGGCATCTGCAGTGGTGACTACGTCATCGTCGAGCGGCGACAGACCGCGAGAAACGGTGAGCGAGTCGTCGCCCTGCTTCCCGAAGGCGAGACCACGCTGAAGACCTTCTACAAGGAATCGGACGGCCGGATACGACTTCAGCCCGCCAATGAATCATTCGATCCGATCATCGTGGATGACTGCCAGATCCAGGGTGTCGTGATCGGTGTCCTGCGGCGGTATTGAGCGGCGCTGGAATCAGCCGCTCAGGCCGGCGACGAACGTGCGGGCGGCCGCTTCGACATCGCCACCGGACTCGTGAACGTCATGCAGGTGCCTGACGAGGGCTGATCCGACGATCGCCCCATCGGCGCAGCGACCGACCGAAGCCACGTGTTCGGCGGAGGAGATCCCAAAACCGGCGCAGATCGGGAGTTCGGTGCAGGCACGGAGCGCCTCCACGCGAGCCGCGATCTCCGGGGCATCGGAACGTTCACCGGTGACACCGGCACGCGCCAGCAGGTAGACGAAGCCACTGGCGTGGCTGACGATCTCCTCCTGGCGTTCGGGGGTGCTCGTCGGGGCGATGAGGAGGGTCAGCGTGAGCCCGTGGGCCCGGCATGCCGCTTCCAGATCCTCGAGGTCGGAGGTGTCGGCATCCGGGACGATGAGGCCGTCGAAGCCGGCCCTGGCGGCTTCGGCGACGAAGGCACTTCGATCACGGTGCGCGACGATCGAGTCGGAGACCATGCCGACCAGCGCGACATCGGTCGATGACCGTGCGCGCGCGACTTCTTCGAAGACGGTGGCGGGCGTCATGCCATGTCCCAGCGCGCGATACATGGCCGAGGCGATCACGGGCCCGTCGGCGATCGGGTCTGAGAACGGAAGACCGATCTCGATGACGTCCGCACCGGCTTCCGCGATCGCGACGATCAGGCGGGACAGCTCGGGTTCGGGCGGGTCACCGGCGGTGATGTACGGCATGAGTGCCGTCCGTCCGTCCTGTTTCGCCCGTTCGAATGCTGTGGCAAGCCGATTGCTCATGAGGCCATCCTACACGAAGCCACGTCGTGGCCGACCTGGGCATTCGCCTTGAACGACCCGGTCGGATCCGCCGGATCCCGATCGTGATGAATGTGACCGCCTCCCGGAACGGACGACCGCCCGAGGTGCAGAACCGGATATTCTATGGATCGATGGAGCACGACCCAGATGCATGCCAACGCCTCGACATCCAGGAGTCTCGTCACGACAGGAGCTGCCCTGTTGCTCGGCATGTGCCTTGGCGCAGCGGTCCAGGCTGCCCAGCAGGATTCCGACTGGCCGACGCATCGAGGTGATCTCAGGAGAAGCGGGACCGGCGATCGGGTGATCGACCCTGCCGCCCTCGTACCGGCATGGACCTGGCGCTCCGACACGCCGGTTCGAAGCGCGTGGCCGTCCCCTGCTCGTTGGGATGCCTACGCCGCACTCTCCGGCATGAAATCGATGCGCAATTACGATCCCGTCATCCACGTCACCACGGTGCATGATCGACTGGGCGAGGGCATCTTCCTCTCCGGACCAACCGATGACACCGTCCGTCGCCTCGATGCGGTGGATGGTCGCGAGCTGTGGCGTTTCACAGCGGACGGTCCGGTTCGAATCGCACCGACCTGGCACAAGGGCAGACTGTACTTCGGCTCCGATGACGGTCACGCCTACGCGATCGACGCGATCAACGGACGCCTTCTCTGGAAGAGGGCTGCGGTCGAGGACGCGAGACGGATCCTCAACAACACGCGCTTCATCTCACCGTGGCCGGTCCGCACCGGCGTACACGTGATGGACGATGTCGCGTACTTCGCGGCGAGTTTCCTGCCCTGGGAACCGACGATGATCTGTGCCGTGGATGCACGCACCGGTGCGTCCACCGGGGAGCGACACTACATACGAGACCTCGGCACCGGATGGACGATGGAGGGGCCCCTGCTCCTCTCCGAGGAATCGATCATCGTTCCGCAGGGCCGGGTTCCGCCTCTGGTGCTTGATCGAGCGAATGGTGCGCCACGTGGGGCGCTCTCCGGTGGTGGCGGGAGCTTCGTCCTGCTCACCGATGAGGAGGACATCCTGCACGGTCCCGGCAACAAGGCCGGATGGATCACCGACAGTGATGGCGGATCGAGGGAGAAGATCGCCTCGTACCAGCGTGGCAATGCGATGATCGTCGAGGGCGAGACCGCCTGGATGCTCTCCGACCGGACGCTCTCCGCGCTCGACCGTCCGAGTGGGACGTTGCTCTGGTCGGCATCGTCGACCACCCCGCTCGAGCTGATCAAGTCCGGTCCCGTGCTCATTGCCGGGGGCGAGGACCAGGTGGCGGCATACGAAGCGACGACGGGAAACAGGATCTGGGACGCACCGGTCGACGGCAATGCCTACGGCCTGGTCGTTGCCGGCGACAGGTTGATCGTCTCGACGGACGAGGGCGCGATCCACGTCTTCAGGGTCGGCACACCGGCGGAACGGAACGCCGCCTCGATCACACCGGAATCGACGAACCTTGCCCGTCCGGAGCAGCAGGTTCCGGTACCCGAGGTCGTCGCGGACGGACTCGTCGACCGCTGGGTCTTTCGCGAGGATCTTGTCGATCGCGTTCCGATCTCCGACGACGATCCGCGCCTCTATCCGGTCATTCGCAATGAGGTCGAGGGTCGTCCTCCGGGTCGCTTCCGCGCCTTCAACGAATATGTCGACACGCCCCTCGGTCGATTCGTCGAGATCGATGGCGGTTCGAACGATCTCGAATGCACCGCGCCCGGATCGGAACCCGCACTGCCGACCGAGGCCTTCACCCTGCTGGCGGTCGTCAGGATCGATGAGGCACGCAACTGGGGTGGCCTGCTCTGTGCGCTTCAGGACAACGGTACCGATGAGACCGGTTGGATCCTCGGGTACCGCGGGTTGAGGCCCGGACTCGGACTCCGTGGTTCCGCACCGGACGAGTCGATGAGCTGGATCCTCGATTCGGAGCCGGTCGTTCCCGGCAGCTGGCATGTCATCGCCGCCCGGTACGACGGGAACGAGGCCTCGGTCCTCGTCGACGGCAAGGTCGTCGCACGAAGCACGGTCGAACAGGGACCGGTCATCATGCCGGATCGTTTCTGGTACGGCCTCGGTTCCTACCACGATGATGACGAGTACTTCGTGACCAGTGGTTCGCTCGCCGAGCTGCGCGTGCATGATCGGCCGCTCACCGACGCGGAGATCAGGACGATCACCGATCAATGGGCGCCGCTCCTGGCATTGCCTCCGATCGAGCCGGACACTTCAGAGGAAGCCGGGCGCGAGCCGACCGCGGGACCGATCCTCGCCTTCGAGACTCCTGGTGTCGTCCGAATGACCTGGCGTACGGAGGCACCGACCGCGACGAGAGCGGTCTGGACGCTCGGTGAGGATGAGGTCGGTCGTTTCGTCGATGGCACGCCGACACGTGAACACGAGGTCCTTGTCGACGGTCTTCGTCGAAACCGCATTCACGAGGTTCGGGTGGGTCTTGGTGACGAGCCTGAGGCATACAGTCGCCCGTATCCGCTGGATACGAGTTTCGATTACACCCGTCACCCCGTCGCACCGGGCGTGGAGCACGATGTCGCGCTGGGCGCACTCTTGAGAAGTGGCATCGATCGCGGTCTTGCCATCGTGATCGGGGCCGGGGACCACGACCTTCCCCTGACCCTCGCCCGGAACAGTCGTTGCAACGTCCTGGTCATCGACGAGAATCGAACTCGTGTCGAAGGCTTGAGGAAGAGGTTGCTTGACGAGGGCTGCCATGGTGAACGCATCAGTGCGCTCGTCGTCGAGGACCTCACCGAGACCCGGCTCCCCCCCCAGTGTGCCAATCTCGTGGTGGTCGGAGATGGAAGGCGGGTCGAGGCCGATGTCCTCCATGCGCTGCTCACACCGGAACATGGTGTCGCCTACGACGGCCGCACGCTCGTCAGGGCACCCTCGATGCCCGGCACCGGTGTCTGGACCCACATGTACGGGACCCCGGACAACAGCGGGTACGGCGGCGAGACCCTCGGCGGCATCACCGACAACCAGCGACTTGCGCTTCAGTGGATCGGTCGACCGGGCCCCCGGTACCAGTCCGATCGGGGCAACCGGAAACCCTCGCCACTCGCTGCGGGCGGTCGCCTCTACATGCAGGGCCTGAACCGCATCATCTGCGTGGATGATCACAACGGAACGATCCTCTGGTCGAAGGAACTGCCGGAGATGCAGCGCTTCAACATCCCGAGGGACACCAGCAACTGGTGTGCGGATGCAACTCGTGTCTTCGTGGCCGGGCCGAGGCTCCTGGTCATCGATGGCGCGACCGGTGAGATCGTTCGGAAGCAGGCCGTGCCGGAGCTCACGAGCCGTCGTGCTGACCATGAATGGGGCTACGTCGCTCGGACCGATGACGCACTCGTCGGAAGCGCGGTGCGCACGGGGAGCAGTCATACCGGTTGGTGGGGTGCCGAACACTGGTACGACGGTCGGGACAACTTCTCGATCCTCAAGGTCTGTTCCGACGCCCTGTTCGTGACCGAACCCGATTCGGGCAGTCTTCGTTGGGAGTACCAGCCTGATGGGGTCATCCTCAATCCGAGCATCACGACCTCCGACGGAAACGTGGTCTTCCTCGAAGCCGGTGATCCCGGACTGGTCGAGGCCGAGAGCCGGAAGATCGAGGATGACCGAATCTGGAAGGATCTCGAACTGGTCGCCCTCGACGAGGTCAGCGGCGAGGTGCTGTGGCGACGTGAAGCCAGCCCGATGCCGGGGAACATCGCGGTCTACACCGCCGTCTCCGACGGCATCCTCTACCTCCAGACCTCGTCAGATGGCGCATTCGCGTTGTATGCCTTCGACCTGAATGACGGACGCAGCCTCTGGCGACGCCGGTTCGACTGGGAAGTCGATCACCACGGGAAGCATCTCTCGCGCCTGGCGATCGCCGAAGGCGTCCTCTACCTGCGGCCGTACGTGCTTGATGCACGCACCGGTGAAGTGATGAGGACCGCGTTCCCGGAAGGTCATCAATGCGGCAACTACGCCTGCACCAGTGATTCGATCTTCCTGAGGGCCGGTGATCTCACGATGTGGAGTCCTCGTGAGGATGCGGTCTCCAGATGGCAGCGGGTCCGTCCGGACTGCTGGATCTCCACCGTCCCCGCCAACGGCATGGTCCTCAGCCCCGAGGGAGGAGGCGGCTGCAGTTGCGGTTCGTGGATCGAATCGTCGATGGCCTTCCGCCCCGAACTTCGAGGTCGCCCCGGCGAAGCGCTTCGCCCGCGTGCTGCGGAGGAGCCGTCCCGATGAATGGCGGATTCGGACGACTGCAGGTGACCGCATTGCTCCTGACCATGCTGGTCGCGACCGCAGCCCTGGCCTGCCGGTACACGGTCAGGGACATCGGATTCGTCCGTCTCTCCCGTCCCGTGGTCCAGCTGGCGTTGATCGGTCCCTCGCATGACGTCGAAGAGGTACGCGCGATGACCGGCGACCTGCCTCTCGAGGTCATCCAGTTCGATCCCGAGCATCAAGCGACACACCCCGCTGTCGACCTCGCCCGAAACGCCGATGTCGATTCCGTGCTGCTCTCCGATGACGGAAGGATGCTGCCGGTCGCGGATCCGATCTCGATCGGACGTTCGCCGCTCTCGAGAGAACTTGCCGAACTGGCGGCTTCGACCTTCGCATTCGTTCTGCTCCTGGAGTCCGATGACCCGACGGCCAATGCCGTCGCCGGATCGGAGATCGAACAGCTCCAGGGAAGACTCGAGGCGATCGAGGAGCACCTGCCCCGACCGCTCGGGCATTCTCTTGACGTGAGGACCCTTGACGGACCTGCGCAGGAACGCGAGGCCGTGCTCTTCTGGAGTCTGGGCATCGACGTGCCGGTGCGCACCCCCACCGCCGTCATCACCTACGGCCGTGCCCGTCGTGCGGGCGCTCCCGTCGAGATCGATGCGTTCAAGCGGGATGAGGCGGCTCGTGAGCTGATCGCACAGCTTGCACTCGTGGGTGAAAGTTGCGAGTGCGACACCTCGCGTGCCTGGACCGAGGAACCGGTCGGTCTCGTGCCGTGGACCCGGGACACCCATGCCACGGCGAGTGGCGCGCTCGGGTTCGATCCCGAGAGTCCGATGGTCAGGGCCGAGGTGACGCGCATTCTCGGCCGAGGAGGCGAGAAGTCGACCACTCCGGGCGCGACACCCGATTCACTCGAGGAGTTGCTGTTGGGATACGGCGAGACGACCCTCGAGCCGCTGACTCCCGATCCTGAACCGGTTCCCGCCGCATCGGTCGGTGACACCGCCGCCGCCCCGAGCGCTCCAGTACGCGTTCTTGAGGGTGGCACGGATGACGATTGGTCGTTCGACGATCCGTCGGATCCTCCCGAGAAGGACGACGTGTCGACACCGGTAGCCGACGGTACTCCGCCGGACGTGCCCGATGATGCGGACACCGGTGTGCCGAACGGCCTCTACATGATCGTGTTCCTCGTGCTCGCCTCCTTTGCGATCGCATACTTCGTCGTACGTCGCGTGGAGGGTCGATCATGAACGTCTCCTCGCGGACCATCATCCTTCGCGAGTTCTGCTTTCGGTGGGTCACCGCCTTTGCGGCCGCCTCGATCGTCGCGATCGCGGTGACCATGGTGCTCCTCTCCGAACAGGTGTCCGGGGCGAACGAGGCCGCCACGCGACGCATCCAACGTGACATCGGATTGAACATCGTCATCCTGCCGCCGCAGACCGAGCTCGATGCCTGGTGGATCGACCGCATGCCTCGCGGCTCGATGCCCGAGGAATGGATCGACCGGCTCGAGGACCAGGACGTGGCCAATCGTCTGGTACCGATGCTGGTGTCCCGCGTCAGGATCGGCGCATCGGAATGTCTCCTGACCGGCATCGCCGAAGAGCGCTTCAAGCGAGGGAAGTCGATGAAGCCGGTCTTCGGCCGAACGATCGAGGACGGTTCGATCATGCTCGGTGCGACGGTGGCCTCCGCTGCCGATGCGAGGGAAGGCGAACCACTCGAGATCCGAGGACGTTCCCTCGTCGTGAGCCGCATCCTCGAGCCGACCGGCAGCGAGGAGGATGTTCGGGGCTGGGTCTCGCTTCGGGATGCCCAGGCGATCCTCGAGCTTCCAGGTCGCCTGAACGAGATCCGGGCACTTGAATGCCATTGCAGCGAGGACGTGGAGGATCCTCTCGAGGTGATCCGCGCCCAGTTGGAGCCGATCGTGCCCGGTGCCAGGGTGGTCCGGATGAATGCACTGGCCGATGCGAGGCGTTCCCAGCGCATGATGGCGGAACGCATCGTCTCGGGCTCACTGGTTCCGGTGCTGGTCCTCTGCGGTGTGATCGTCGGCATGCTGTCCCTGGTCAATGTTCGTGAACGCAGACGGGAGATGGGCGTCCTGATCGCCCTCGGACGTCGCCGCTCAAGCGTCGCCGTGATCGTGATGGGCAGGACGTTCCTGATCGGACTTGCAGGTGGTGCCGGCGGCCTCCTCATCACAAGCCTCGCTGGTGTCGCGATCACCGAAGGCATCGTGGGCGCTCCACCACCGGCGATCATGACATGGGAAGTCATGATCGCGACGCTGCTCTTCCCACCCGTCTTCTGCATGCTTGCGTCCTTCTATCCGGCGATCATCGCGGCGATGGTCGATCCAGCCAGATTGATGAGGATGCCATGACTCAGGAACGACCCATCCTCACCCTCGAGAACGTGTCGATGTCCTGGCCGCGTCCGGGCGGCGGTACCGTCGAGGCACTGACGAAGACCGGTCTCGAGGTGCGTGCCGGCGACTGCTGCGTCGTTCGCGGCCCGTCCGGTTCAGGGAAGACGACACTGCTGCTGATCGCCGGAGGATTGCTCCAGCCCTCGACGGGATCCCGTTCGATCCACGGAACGGTCGGCTTCATCTTCCAGACCCTCGAGCTCCTCCCCTACCTCGATATCAGGGAGAACGTCCGGCTGGGCCTTCCCGCCGATGGTGCCCGGGAGCGTGTCGAAGAGCTGCTCGAACGACTTGGACTCGCCGATCGGGCTCGTCATCGTCCCTGGCAACTGAGCACCGGTGAATGCCAGCGTGTCGCGACGGCACGTGCACTGGCAAGCTCACCCGGCCTTCTCGTCGCAGATGAACCGACGGGCAATCTCGATGAGGAGAATGCCCGCATCGTGCACGAGGCACTCGCGCACCACGCATCAGAGGGCGGGGCCGTCCTCGTCGCGACGCATGGTTCGGTCCAGGCACTCGGCATGACCCGTTCACTCGAACTGCTCGCCGGCGCGTTGACCGAGCAGGAGGTGGCGACCTGATGAGTCGTCGGATCCCGACAGCTCTGGTCCTGATGATCGCCTCCTTGTGCGTGGTGGCCCTCCTGCTTGCGTGGGTGTCGACGATCGGGCCTGGTGGTCCGGGTGACGAGACGATCCGTATCCGGGTCGCCTGTGCAGCCGGCGTGAAGCGCCCTGTCGAACAGGCGGCACGTGACTACGAGGAGACCTATGGGGTCGAAGTGGAGCTGCTCTACGGTGGATCCGCGACTCTGCTCGGTGGCATCGAGATCAAGCCGGATTCAGCCGATCTCTACATCGCCGCCGACAGCTCCTATGTCGAGGACGGCCGTGCGCGAGGCATGCTGCGTGAATCGATTCCGATCGCCACCCTCACACCGGTGATCGCGGTGGCGAAAGGGAATCCACGCTCCGTCCTCGGTCTTGAGGACCTGGTCGACAGGGAGGACCTCCGCATCGGACTCGCGAATCCCGATGCGGCCGCGGTCGGCAAGGCGGCCCGCTCGCTGCTGATCGACATCGGACGATGGGAAACCTTCGAGGACCGGTTGACGGTCCTGAAGCCGACGGTGGTCGACGTCGCGAACGATGTCGTGATCGGTTCGCTCGATGCCTCGATCGTCTGGGATGCGACGACCGCCCAGTACGAGGAGCTCCAGGCACTTCGTGATCCGGTGCTCGATCAGGGGCGACGCACGATCGAGGTGGCCGTCGTCGAGGCGACATCCGTTCCGACCGAGGCACTTCGTTTCGCGAGATACCTTGCCGCACGGGACGAAGGGCAGTTGCTCTTCGAACGTTTCGGATACGAACCCACCGTCGGTGATGTCTGGGACGAACGACCGAAGGTCGTGCTGTTCGCTGGCTCGATGTTCAACCAGGCGATCGAGGAGACCGTTGCCGCCTTCTCGGAACGGGAAGGTGTCGAGGTCGATCGTGTCTACAACGGCTGCGGGATCCTCACCGGTCAGATGAAGGCCGGTGCCCAGCCCGATGCCTATCTCTCGTGTGATGTCCGGTTCCTCGAGGAGGTCGGCTCACGATTCCATCCTGCCCTCGACATCTCCGAGAATCCCATGGTCCTGATCACCCCGAGGGACAATCCGGGCTCGGTGGAGACGATCAAGGACCTGCTCCGACCCGGCACCAGGGTCGGGCTCGCACATCCCGAGAAGTCGGCCCTCGGTCTGCTCACCATGCGTCTTCTCGAGGAACAAGAACTGCTCGAATCGATGAAGTCATCCGGGAACTGGGTGCAGGAGGCTCCCCAGGGCGACTTCCTCGTCAATGCGATGAGGACAGGCGCTCTCGACGCTGCGATCGTCTATACGAGCAACGCCGCACTCAACAGGGAGCATCTCGAGGTCATCCCCATCGAGACCGGCGAGATCCAGGCTCGACAGCCATGGGCCGTCTCGCGAACCTCGGATCACCAGAACACCCTCGGCCGTCTCCTTGACGCCCTGCTTGCCGAGGAATCGGCCGGGCGATTCAAGGCGCTCGGCTTCAACTGGCTCCCCTCCGAACAACCGAACACCGTGCAGGACGTCCGATGAGCACGTTCCGTCACGATCGACTCTTCTCCCTGACCATCTCGATGCTGGCCGGGATCTACGTGATCCTCATCCTCGCGCTGCTCCTTGCGGGCGCCACCTTCACGACACCTGCCGACATCCTGCAGGCGCTGTCGTCGGAACCGATCCGACAGTCCGCGGTCCTCAGCATCGTGAGCTGCACGGTGGCATCGATTCTCGCGCTGTGGGTCGCCATACCGGCGGGCTACCTCCTCGCTCGCTGGGAGTTCCCCGGCAAGACACTGGTCGACGCGATCTTCGACATACCCATCGTCCTCCCCCCGCTCGTGGTCGGGCTCTTTCTGCTGATCCTCTTCGAGTCCGGTGTGGGTCGCTTCATTCAGGACAACCTCTTCGGCATCACCTACGAAGTCCCTGCCGTGATCCTTGCACAGTTCTGCGTCGCGACCGCCTTCGCGGTACGTGCCATGCGGATCACCTACGAGCAGATGGACCGACGGACCGAGGAGGTCGCGTTGGTGCTCGGCTGCACGCGATGGCAGTCCTTCACGCTGGTGACGATGCCGCAGTCCACCCGGGGGATCGTGGCCGCCGGCACCCTGGCCTGGGCCCGTGCCCTCGGTGAATTCGGTCCGATCCTCGTCTTCGCCGGTGCAACAAGAGGCAAGACCGAGGTCCTGCCCACGACGATCTTCCTTGAATGGTCGATCGGTGATCTCGGAGCTGCCGTCGCGGTGAGTCTGCTCCTCGTCGGCCTGGCCCTGCTCGTCCTGATCACCACTCGACTCCTTGGCTTCAAGGGGGTGATCGGATGACCGAACAGATGCCATCAGGACTGAGGTTCGACACCGTCTCGATCCAGGCCGGCGATTTCAGGCTCGTCGACCTCGACTTCACGGTTCCAGAAGGTGCCTATGCGATCCTCAAGGGCGCGACCGGTTGTGGCAAGACCACGATCCTCGAGGCGACCTGTGGTCTTCGATCGATCTCCGGCGGCTCGATCCGGATCGGTGAACGAGCGGTCGAGGGACTGCCTCCGGCACGACGGAACATCGGCTACGTGCCCCAGGATGGCGCTCTCTTCCCGACCATGACTGCGGGGAGACAGATCGCACTGCCACTCGTCCTGAGGGGAACTTCGCGTGCCGAGGCGGATCTGAGGGCGGCGGAACTCGCCGAGCTGGTCGAGATCACCCACCTCCTCGATCGTCGGCCTGAAGGCTTCTCCGGCGGGGAGCGACAGCGGGTCGCCATCGCACGAGCGATCGCATGGAAGCCCGACCTGCTCCTGATGGACGAACCGATCGGCGCGCTCGATGAGACCATGAGAGCCCGGGTCGTCTCCGCGTTGCGGGCCGTTCACGCGCATACCGGCGTGACCACGCTCCATGTCACGCATGATCCGAGGGATGTCGCGGACCTTTCGACGATCCTCTATCGTCTCGAGGAAGGAAGGGTCGAACGATGCTGATCAACGTGACCTATTTCGCCCAGGCGGCAGCCGCGCTCGGCATCGATTCGGAGTCCTTCGAAGCGACGGATCTCGCCGCGCTGGTGAAGTCGATCCATGAAGCACATGGCGATGCGGCGGTCGGACAGATCTGTGACGAGACGGGAACGCTCGTGTCCTGGGTGATGGTCGACGTCGATGGCGTCATGGTCAGGGATGCAGCGCATGCGTTTGACGCACCCTGCAGCGTTCGCTTCCTCTCGCCGATCAGTGGTGGCTGAGCCGACAAGGAGCGACTGGCACCCATGCATGAACCCACACCGAGGCCCCTCGACGAGACGGATCGCGCACGATACGAGTGGCAGCTCGATGTCACGGGTTTCGGGGAGAGCGGCCAGGAGCGGCTGAAGGGGTCCACAGTGCTCGTCTCCCGCTGTGGCGGACTGGGCAGTCCTGTGGCCTACGAACTCGCTGCGGCGGGTGTGGGAAGGATCGTGCTCGCTCACGCCGGTGAACTCAAACCGAGCGACCTGAATCGCCAGCTCCTGATGAAGACATCATCAATCGGTGCGTCGAGGGTCGACTGCGCGGCAGCGAGACTCAAGGAGTACGCACCCGGGATCGAGGTCGTCCCGATTCCCGAGAACGTGTCTGCCGAAAATGTCGATGAGCTGGTGTCCATGGCCGATCTCGTCGTCGACTGCGCACCGATGTTCGAGGAGCGCTTCGCGATGAACGATGCCTGCCTTGGTCAGGGCAAGCCGATGATCGAATGTGCGATGTACGAATTGCAGGCGACGATCACCACGATCCTGCCGGGTCGGACGCCCTGCCTGAGATGCCTCGTACCGGAGATTCCCCCGCGCTGGAAACGACGCTTCCCCGTCTTCGGTGCCGTTTCCGGAACGGTGGGCTGTCTTGGTGCGATGGAAGCGATCAAGGTCCTGGGTGGTTTCGGAGACGTCCTCGCGGGCACCCTGCTCTCGATGGATCTTCGAACCAT
>JAKVBQ010000028.1:13028-41015 GCA_022447205.1 Phycisphaerales bacterium | reverse complement strand
GACGATCTCGGCAGCAGACGCACCATCGCTCCTGAAGAGGGCATCTACCTCCGCATCGACTCCATCCTCGAGAACCCGACCGAGCATGAACGGAATTGCAAGGGGATGTCGAGATTCGTGGTCTCCGCCGCGAATGGTCGGATGTACCGGCCCGTCCGGATCGACGTACCCGCCAAGGTGTCCGCCTGGGACACCGTCACCATGAAGAGCTTCTTCCTCCTGCCCAGGTCGGTCGTCGACGAGCGTCTTGATCTCCTGGTCTCCCAGCCTGCCTGGAATGTCACCGAGCCGAGTCCCGACACCTACGGTTGGATCAACCTGAAACGATGATCGCCTGACCGCGGTGCAGCGGACGCTCCACCGGAAGTCGAAGGTTCGATGCTTCCCGGGATGTTCAGGCGCTCTTCTTGCGGCGACGACGCAGGCCTGCGGCGCCCATCGCGAGCGCGGCGAGCCCACCGGCACCGGGAACCGCGGTCGAGGAAGACGTCTGGCCGGCCTCGATGCTGTCACCCAGGAAGGCCGCATAGTCGTAGATCGTCAGCAGGTCGCCGTCCCAGCCGATGTCCAGCCAGCCGCACGCCTGCACCTCCGATTCATCATCCTCCACGATGAACGAGAGGAAGCCGCGGACCTCGCTGTCCTCGTTACCTTCCCCCAACGCCCAGTCACCGTTTCGGGTGATCCCCTGGTTGTAGAAGGTGTTGACGTCCTGGGTGCTCGCGACCCTGATCTGCTCCCTGGCGAAGAAACCAGCACCGTCGATCACATCTCCCTCGGCAACCATCCGGCCGAAGCCGTCGGCCGATGTCGCGCCGAACTGGAGATCTGATGACCCCTTGATCCCGGCCTGGATGATGTCCCAGGACGACTTGCCCTGACCGAAGTTCTCGTAGTTGCGACCGTTGAATGCTTTCATCGGGAAGGGCTCGAGTCCCACCTCCGAGAATGAACGCGACCAGAACTGATCACCACTCTGGGCGGTTCCACTCGTGAAGTTCCCGCGCTCGAGGACGATCGCAGGTCCGCCGTAGTGGAAGAAGTCGTCTCCGCCTCCTGCCAGCGCAGCGCTTCCCATGATGCCGACGGTCGGGACCGAGGCCATGATCGTGTAGCGTTCGAGTCGACTGCGTACTGAAGTGCTCGTGGACATGGCGTGCTCCATCGTGGGTTCCGGTCGAATCCCTCGATCCGGGTGGAACGAGGGTCTCCACACGATCGGGGAATCAGGATTGGATTGCAACCACGAAGCCGTGAATCATGGCAGAATGGCAGCCTGCCCCGGTGTACCGTGCATAACCGCCGAAAATCACGGAGAACGCACACCATGACACCCTCACTCGCCATGAATCCAATGCAATCGACGATGCTGGTCTTCGCCTGCTCCGCGCTGGTGGCGATGCTGCTCCTGGTCGTGGTCGCCATCCGATGGTTCCCCCTCTGGCTCCAGATGATCACGCTGCTCTTCTGCACGTTCATCCTCTGGGTCGGACTCTTCCTGGGCTCCGACATCGGCTACCGGAACTGGCAGAACATGGAGGACCCGCCGGACGAGGCGTTCACCGACACCGCGCCGATGGTCTATCTCGTCGCGGGCTGGTTCCCGGCAGGTGTCGCCACCTTCGGCTGCTGGGGGCTGCTCACCCTCGTCGTCAACACCGTCCGGCGAGGTCGGGCAGCGAAGGCGCCGCCATTCATCGACCCGGGCGCTCCGGACGCGCCGCCGACGAACCCACCCGATTCGCGCTGAGCCCCCGCGATCGTCGTCGCATCCGGATCTCCGTGAAAATCACGCCGGAGGTTCCCCCGGATCCTTGACGGGAGCAGTCGGACTTCCGAGCATCGATCATCCCACTCGAGTACAGGAGGCCATGACACCCATGCCCGGACGCACGCTCTTCGGTCTTCTCCTCATCTTCAGCCTCACCGCCATCGCGTCCACCGATCCCCCGGACGAGGAACGCTGGATCTCGATCCCCGACGACGCGGCGCAGGTCGAACGCACGCTGCTCAAGGAGATCAGGAACCGCGGAAGCGCGGTGCTCTCCACCCCGAGCCGGACCGCTCCGATGCGGCGCAGCGGCACCGGGGCGTTCACGGTGATCGGCCTGCCGGACACCCAGAACTACTCCGAGCTCTACCCGGAGATCTTCCTCGACCAGACGCAGTGGGTCCTCTCCCAGCGCTACATCCGCGACATCCGCTACGTGAACCACTACGGCGACGTCGTCCAGCATGCGGACCTCAGGTCCGAGTGGGACAACGGTGACGCCGCGATGGTGGTGCTCGACGACGACGACATCCCCTACGGCATCAACGCCGGCAATCATGACATCACGGCGAACGGCATCCCCGGCGAGCCCTACATCCCGCAGCTCTACCTCGAGTACTTCGGCCCCGAACGCTTCGAAGGCCGGCCCTGGTACATCAACGCCTCCCCTTCCGGGATGAGCAGCTACCAGGTCGTCGAGGGCGGCGGTCTCCAGTTCCTCATGCTGCAGATCGAATGCGACGGACCGGTGCGTGAACTCACCTGGGCCCAGGAGGTCCTCGACCGCAACCGGGACAAGCCGGTGATGATGACCACCCACCGGTACCTGCAGGATGCCGAGGACTACACCGCCGACGTCCCGGTGGTCCCCTCCGGTCGCTACCCGCCGATCTGGTACCTGATCGAGAGCCCGTACAGCGACGGCGGCATCCAGAGTGACGACATCTGGAACTGGTTCATCAAGCGGAACCCGAACATCTTCATGGTGAACTGCGGCCACTTCCACGAGGAGTACCGGCAGATCTCGACGAACGTCCGCGGCAACCCCGTCCACGAGGTGCTCGCCGACTACCAGGACGATCCCAACGGCGGCAACGGCTGGCTGCGCATCATGCGGTTCGACGTCGCGGCGGATCGCATCGACGTCGATTCCTACTCACCCTGGCTCGACCAGTATCGAAGTGCCGACGAGAGCACCTTCAGCCTCGACGTGTCCTTCGACTCCTACCGATCGATCTTCCCGGTCGCGGTGTTCCAGGAAGGATTCAACGGCTACGACGGCACCCGAGACACCTGGATCAACGAGGACGAACCCGATCGTTCCTACGGCGACGACTCCACGCGCGAATCCGACGACGACACCAGCAACTCGATCTTCAGCGACTCCCTCGGACAGGCGATGATCCGCTTCGAGGATCTCTTCGGCGGCGAACTCGGCACCGGCCCCATCCCCGCGGACTCGATCATCCTCGACGCACGCCTGTCGATCGAGATCGAGGATGACATCGACAACCCGATCTTCTCGCCGGACTTCTTCGTCTATCCGATCCTCGTTCCCTGGGAGGAGACCTCCACCTGGAACTCCCTCGGCAACGGACTCTCGGGCGGCGAACTGGGCTCCCTCGTCGGTTCCTTCAGCGGAGACGACTCCCCCAACGGCAACAGCCTCCGACAGCTGAACCTGACCGAACTCGTCCAGTCCTGGTCCAACGGCACCATGAACCACGGCATCGCGATCCTCCCCGAGATCATCAACGGCAACGACGACGGCATCTCGATCTGGACCAGCGAAAACGACAACGGACTCTTCCGGCCCCGACTGGAAGTCACCTACCTGCCCCCCGACGACGGCATGCCCGAGGACCTGAACGACGATGGCCTCGTCGACGGGCAGGACCTCACCATCGTGCTGGCCAACTGGGGTGGCTCGGGGCTCGGGGACATCGACGGTGACGGCGTGATCGGAGGCAAGGACCTGACGAGCGTCCTCGCCGCCTGGACGGACGGCGGCTGATCCCTTGCATTTTGTTCGGGTTCTGTTAGGGTCCTCTCCCCATGAACAGGCCCTCACGACCCGACAGCGCGGCCCCGACCGTCGCACGGCCCCTCCTCGCCTCCCGCGTCGAGGCGGGCTTTCCCTCCCCCGCCGATGACTACGTCGAACGCACCCTCGACCTCAACGAGGAAGTGATCACCCATCCCGCCGCGACGTTCTTCCTCCGCGCGGGCGGACGTTCGATGCAGGGTGCCGGCATCCACGACGGCGATCTCCTGGTGGTCGATCGTTCACGCGACCCGGAGGAGGGCATGGTGGTCGTCGCGGTGGTCGACGGGGAGTTCACCGTCAAGCGGTTGGACCGGAGTGAACACGGTCCCATCCTGCGCGCCGAACACCCGGGCTACGCGCCGATCCCGATCGGTCCCGACACCGAGGTGGTGATCTGGGGCGTCGTGACCTGGGTCCTGCACCGGCCATGAACGGCACCGACCATGTACGCCCTCGTCGACTGCAACAACTTCTACGCCTCGTGCGAGCGGGTCTTCCAGCCGGAACTGGAAGGACGGCCGGTGATCGTCCTCTCGAACAACGACGGCTGCGTCGTCGCACGTTCGCAGGAGGCCAAGGACGTCGGCATCGGGATGGGGGAACCGCTCTTCAAGTGTCGTGAACGGATTCGTCGTCATCGGATCGCGGTTCGCTCCTCGAACTACGCGCTCTACGAGGACATGTCCCGCCGCGTGGTGCAGACGATCATGCGGTTCATCCCGGACCTCGAGATCTACTCGATCGACGAGGTGTTCCTCGACCTGGACCCGCTGGCGGGCCGCGACCTCGAGACCCTCTGTCGCACCGCCCGCGCGACGGTCCGTCGATGGACGGGGATCCCGGTCTCGGTGGGACTCGGTCCCACCCGGACCCTCGCGAAACTCGCCAATCGCATCGCGAAGCGCTCCCCCGATGCCGACGGGGTGTGCACCTTCCCCACCGACGAGACGCATCGCACGCGCGTCCTCGAATCGGTGGCGATCGAGGACGTGTGGGGCATCGGACGACGCTGGGCGAAACGGCTGCACCGGATCGGCATCCACACCGCCCTCGACATGAGCCGGGCACCGGCCACCGAGATCCGGCGGAACTTCAACATCGTCGCGATGCACACCGCACTCGAACTGCGCGGCGTGCCCTGCGGGGAGCTCGAGACCGATCCCCCGCTCCGCCAGACGCTGGTCCGTTCCCGTTCCTTCGGCAGCATGGTCTCGGAGTGGGACGACCTCTCCGAGGCGATCGCCTCCCATGCGATCCGTGCCGCCGAGAAGCTCCGGCACGAGAACGCCCGTGCCGGTCACCTGACGGTCTTCATCCACACCAATCGCTTCCGTGACGAGCTGCCGCAGTACAGCGGCTCCGGCGGCTGCGAACTGCTCCCACCGACCAGCACCACCCCGGTCATCCTCGCGCGGGCACTCGCCATCGGTCGTCGCCTGTGGCGGGCAGGCTTCCAGTACAAGAAGGCGGGCGTGATGCTGTCGGAGATCACCCGGGGACCGACCCAGGGCGGACTCTTCGAACAGCGTGACGAACGACGTGATGATCGACTGATGAACACCATGGACCGGATCAACCTGAAGATGGGGTCCGGCACGCTGCGTCCCGCGGCCAGCAGTTTCACGCCTCGACGCTGGACGATGAACCAGGACCACCGCTCACCCCGCTTCACGACGCGATGGGACGAGCTTCCCCGGACTCGTTGAGGACATCGGGACTCGATCAGCGTGGCGGCAGGCGCCGGGAGACGGTGGAGGGCGAATCACCGATGAACCGGTTCGCGACCTCGTCGATCTCATCGAGGGTCATCGGCTTGGAAAGCACGCCGACGAAACCGAATCGCTCGTGGTCCGAGACCACGGGCGCGTTGCTGTAGCCGCTCGCGACCACCGCCTTCACATCGGGATCGAAATCCTTCAGGCGAGCGATGGTCCACAGGCCGTCGTGCCCGCCGACGATGGTGAGATCAAGGACCACCAGGTCGTAGGGTGTCCCACCTTCATGGGCCTTGCTGTAGGCCTCGAGACAGGACGCCCCGTCCGCAACGCCGGTCACCTCGTGACCAAGTGACTCGATCATCGCGACCATCGCACCGCGCACCAGCTCGTCGTCATCCATGACCAGGATCCGACCCGTCGTCTTCTCGAGGCTCCGGACACGTTCCGAGCTGTCATTGATCTCCCCGCGTGCCAGCGGAAGGACGAAGCGGAACAGGGTGCCGACACCACTCGCACTCTCGACCTCGAGCGTTCCGTGGTGACGCTTGATGATCCAGTAGGCGCTGGTCAGACCGAGACCGTTCCCGGATTCCTTCGTCGTGAAGTAGGGCTCGAAGATGTGCTCGAGGTGATCGGAGGGAATACCCATCCCCTCGTCGCGAACGGAGACCGAGACACCCCGCTCCGGTACTTCCTCGGGCGTGCTCGAGAACATGCAGCTCTCGACGTCGACGCGAAGCCGACCGCCATCGGGCATCGACTGGATGGCGTTGACGATCAGGTTGTTCAGCACCTGGTGGATCTGCGAGCTGTCCATGTCGACCGGCTGCAGGTCCGGCTCGATGTTCAGCTCCAGGCTGACGTTCGAACCACGGACGTAGAGCTCGACGCCTTCACGGACGAGGTCGCCGAGATCGGCGGCATCACGCCGGGGTTCGCCACCCTTGCTGAAGGCGAGCATCTGGCGAGCGAGGCTCGCCGCCTGTTCGCACGCACGAGCCGTCAGGTCGAGCTCCTTGAGCTCGAGATCCTGCATGCGGAGGCGACGCTGGGCGAGGGAGACGTTGCCCAGGATGACGGTGAGGAGGTTGTTGAAGTCATGGGCCAGACCACCGGCGAGGCGGCCGATCGACTCCAGTCTCTGGGTCCGCAATCGCTCGGTCTCGAGGTTGTGCCTGACCGTCACGTCCTCGAGGCTCCCGACGATCTCACCGGACTCGAGCCGACGAAGGCGGGCATCGACGAGGTGCACCTCCGCATCGGCATCCATGAGGCGGATCACATGATCCGCGTCATCGCTCTCCCCGACCTGCAGGATGGCCTCGTCCCACTTCGAACGATCCTCCTCGTGCAGGAAGTCCCGGATGTCACGGCCCAGCGAACCGTCGACGTCGAAACCGAACCGCTTCCTCCATGCCTCGTTCAGGAAGAGGATGTTCCCACCGGAATCGAGGCGGACCACGACGTCCGGCAGGTCGTTGAGAAGAGCGCTGTGCTGGCGCTCCGACTCCGCGAGCTCCTCCATCAACCGATTCTGGATGACGATCGCGAGATCGGGGTCGGAGGTCGACTTGTCCTTGGGACGTTCGTCCATCAGGCGGTGGTGCCCACGCCGCCCAGGACATCGTCACTCGCGCAGACCTCCGAGAAGAGGGGGAAGACGTTCTGGCAGAAGAAGTCCTGCTCGAGCGGGGTTCGACTCGACGTGCAATCGGAGAGGACCGTCACGTCGAAGCCGGACTCGAAGGCCTGAAGTGCGGTGGCGTTCACGCAGATGGAGGTCACGCATCCGGCGAGCAGGACGCGTTCGACACCACTGGAACGGAGCAGTTCCTCGAGGCGGGTGTTGGTGAAGGCGTTGAAGCCCACCTTCCCGGGCACCTCGATGATGCGGTCGCCGTAGGCGGTGATCTCATCGATCGTCTCGGCACCGAAGGTACCCTCCTTGAACGCCTCGACCTCGCGGATCGTCTTCAGGATGCCGATCGGATTCTCGAGTTCCCGGTAGGTCTCACTGAACACGATCGGGGTGTTGACCATGACCATCGGGGTGTCCTTGTAGGCCTCGATGAGTCGAAGGGTGTGGGCAAGCGTGCCGCTCACGCGATGGGACTCCTCGACGACTGAGTAGAGGATTCCCTTGGGATCGAAGTAGTCCCTCTGGAAACCAATGAGCAGCAGGGCTGTCTTGCCTGGATCGACACTGGCCATCGCTTATCTCCTGATCTGGGTTTGTGAAGCTTGACATGAATTGCGAGGAGGTCGTCACGATCGTGCACTAGATCCTCGGATCCTGCGCGGCCATTCAAAGAGAAAACGCGCAGAAACATGGAATACCCGAGGAGAACCCATGCTCCGCACCATCGATTCGGCAGAATCGGAAAAACGGAATGACAAGGTGATTATGGGATCCGGAGATCGCCCTGGAAGCGCCTATTCCGCGCCTGCGGCGATCCAGGCCTTGATCAGGTCGATGTCCCCCGCCGAGAGGCCGTCACCACGAGGTGGCATCGCCCCCTTCTCCCCACGAGGCAGGATGATGCGCTCGTAGAGGAGGCTGGCATCGGGCTCACCAGGAACGAGCAGGGAATTCTTCCCGCTCTTGATCGAAGCCAGGTCGGCCAGCCGGAGATCGCCCTTCGCCCGCCCCTCGGGACCGTGGCAGTTCCAGCAGTTCGCCTCGAGAATCGGCTTGATCGAGGCCTTGAAGGAGACGGCCTCGCCGGATTCACCCGGACCCGACTGGTCGGCACCGGCCTCGGTGTCCTCGTCGGGCGCGGCGATCGTGGTCGACGGCAGCTTGTGGTGGATCGTCAGTCCGGGGTTCGCCGCCTTCGCCGCAGCCACCCCTTCCTCGGTCACCGGTGTCTCGCCGGCGTAGATCGTGTCGATCGACTTCGACCCGGCGAGGGTCGCGAGCCCGGCATCATCGAGATCGGAACCGTAGAAGTTCACCACAGCGAGAACGGGGAGCCCGGCGAGCACGGTCGCCGCTCCGGAACCGGTCCGGGTGTCCTTCAACTTGACCGATCGCAGTGCGTCGAACCCGGCAAGGCGGGCGACCCCTGCATCGGTGACCGCGGTGTTGCTGAGGTCGACCTCGACCAGGACCGCCTGCAGACCGTCGAGGAGTTCGAGATCCGCATCCGCGAAGGGTGGATCGATGCGATGACTCAGCGCGTTCGCGTTGAACTCGAGGTCCGCGGTGTCCTGGGCGACCGGCCGGACCGGAACGCCTCGTGCCTTGAGTCGCGCACGCACCTCGTCGAGGCCGGAATCGGCATCGGGTTCCGGGGCCACCGGCTTCGTGGTCGCGGGCGTCGCCGTCGCGGCGGCCTGAGTGCTCTTCCGAAGGGCGGAGACCAGCGAACCGTCGGGGAACGCCGCACCTTCCTCGATCCAGCGTCGGATGAGTTCGATGCCTTCGGGATCGACCGCTTCATTCGGCGGCATCGCCATCTCGTCGGATCGAGGCAGGGTGATCACCTCGTAGAGCATGCTGCCCTCGGGATCACCGGGCTTGACCATGACCAGGTCGTTTTCATCACCGAAGAATTCGCTGCGCGTGCCGAGACGAAGCCCCGCCTTGGCGCGCTCCCCGAGTTCGGCGGGACCGTGGCACTTCCAACAGTACTTGCTGATGACCGGGAGGACCTGGGAGGTGAAGTCGACCTGCCCGGTCGAGTCGTTGCCGGTGGCTGCGGTCGCGGTCGCCGTGTCAGCATCTTCACCGGAGGAGGTGTCGGTTCCAACCGTGGCGACCGGTGGGAAGAGGGACTCGATCACCATCGAGTCACCCCAGACCATCTTGCCACCGAAGTGCGCGGTCACGCCGACCAGCGCCGCCGCGACCAGGATGCCGGCCCGCACGGTCCCCGTCGCCCAACGATGGCGCTGCTCACCGGACTTCGAACCGCTGCAGGCGATCAGGGCGCAGATCGCGAGCAGGATGATGAGTGCTGAACTGGCGACACCGAGCCAGCGATGCAGGTCGAGCTCCCAACCACCGCCGTAGCCCTCGTCGGCCAGGCCCCAGCCGCTCCAGGAAGCGATGACCGACATCACACCGGCGACGGCCAGGGAGATCACCGTGAACTGGGCGGGTCGGTCCCGACGAGCGAGCATCGCGATGAACTCGACGAAGGCCGCCGTGATGACCAGGGCGATCGGGAAGTGGATGACGATCGGATGCAGGCCGTTGAGCGCTCCCCACCAATCCGGTCCAGGTGGGGCCGGAGTCAGGACTGCTGGTAGGAAGGCAATCATGGGCAGGATCTCCATCGTGAGTGTCAGGCGCTTCTGGAGAACAACTATATCGACAACCCACCTCGAACCATATGGCGAATACCATGAACTGATGAGCAGCCCGCATGCGAGCATCGGCTGGGACGAGAATCGGCCCGGCCCGAAGACCCGTGGCATCGCCGTCAGGATGGACTGGCGGGAGCTGCTGTTCGTCCACTGGCGGGTGGATCCCGATCAGCTCGCCGAGGTGCTGCCCGACGGTCTTGAAGTCGACACCTTCGACGGCAGCGCCTGGATCGGACTGGTCCCGTTCCTGATGGATGACGTCAGGTTCTTCGGATTGCCGGGACTTCCGACGCTCCGAAGGTTCCATGAATGCAATGTCAGGACCTACGTCCTTCGCAACGGTGTCCCCGGTGTCTGGTTCTTCAGCCTGGACGCCGCGAGTCGACTCGCCGTGCTCGGCGGTCGCCGCCTCTGGAAGCTCAACTACATCCACAGCAGGTTCGACGTGAGGAAGGATGGCGCGACGGTCGACTACCGACTCCGTCGCCCGGACGGGACGGGCTGCCACGTGCAGTGGACCCCCACCGATCCCCTGCCGCGTTCCGAACCGGGCTCGTTGCGGAACTTCCTGACCGAACGCTACTACCTCTACGCGGGAGGTTCGCACCGACTCCTGCGAGGCCCGGTCTGGCACGAACCGTGGTCGCTGCGAAGAGCGGACGTCCATGTCCTGGACGACCAGCTCGTCGGCCGGACCGGGATCGAGACGATCGGGGATCCGGTCTGCATCGCGGCGGAACCGCTGAAGGTGCGCGGCTGGGTGAACCGCAAGACCTGACCGGGACTCCGACAGCGAAGCCGGGCGCAACGAGATGTACGACACACCACACGCCTACGACATCGTCTTCGACATCGACACCATGAAGGAATGCGCCTTCCTGGAGGCGATCCATGAACGACATGGCCGCTCACCCGGCAGACGGGTCCTCGAACCGGCATGCGGCACCGGTCGCCTGATGCGGGAACTCGCTCGCCGGGGCTGGGAGACCTGCGGCTTCGACATCGACCCCGGGATGCTGGCGTACGCACGTGAACGGATGCCCGCGCTCGAACCAGGCAGCCGCATCGATGAGGCGCGATTCGACGACTTCGCGATGCCGGGCCGTTTCGACCTGGCCCACTGCCTGATCAGTTCGATCCAGCACGTCGACGACGATCGGGAGGCGCGCACCCACCTGCGCCTCGTGGCGGACCACCTGCTCCCCGGCGGGGTCTATGCGATCGGGCTGCACCTGGCCGACCGACCGGAGCTCCTGACGGAGCCCGAGGCGTTCCACGCCCGCAGGGAAGGTGCCGGTGTCACCTGCATGCTCGAGGGCGACACCCCTGATCTCGAGAACCGAAGACAGCGCATTCATTCGGACATCCATGTCGAGCATCCGGACGGGAGCCGGACCAGGCATCGATCAAGCTGGTGGTTCCGGACCTGGACGCTGGCCCAGTTCCTTCAACTGCTGGAATCGGAACCGAGGTTCGAGCTGGTCGCACTCCACGACTTCAGCCTCGACCCCGCACTCGAGTACTCGTTGGAGGACGATCTCGTCGACGTGGTGTCGGTCCTGCGCAGGACCTGAGCCTCAGAGATCGAACGAGTCGTCGTCGAAGGGATCGTCGAGATCCTGGCGGTAGGCATCGAGATCGTCGTACTGATCCACGCGTTCCTGCTCGAGCAGCTCGAGTGAACCGATGCGCCAGCCGGTGGTGGTGCCCACCACGTCGAATCGGGCGAGGTACTCGTTGGTCCGCTCGTGGACGTGCCCCCAGTGGGTGACGCGACCATCGACCTGCCAGCGATAGAGGGCGGAGAACCCGATGCGTGGACCGGACTCGTTCGCTTCGAGGGGACTGATCGACTCCACCACCAGTTCCACGGGGCGGACCGCGATCACCCGGCTCATCGCACCCTGTTCCTCCTCCATGATCAGACTCTCGTAGATCGAGCGGTAGAGGAGATCGAGGAGGCCGCCTTCCACGCTGCGCTCGAGCGCGTCGTAGATGTCACTCTCCTCGACATAGTCGAAGGCCCGGTAGATGTTGGCATGGAGCGGGACGAAGAGTGCCTCCGCATCGGCCGAACTCGGCATGACGAGTTCCGGACCGCTCCCCACCCGGACTTCGCGAACCGCGACATCACCCAGGGCCCAGGCACCGACGGAGCAGCCGAGCATCAGGATGATGCCGATCAGCGCACGACCGGCGCCCGCCGCGAGCAGGATGATCCCCGGCACCACGCCGACCACGAGAAGCAGGAGCGAGACGATCGGAACCCGCCAGGGTTCGACCGGGACGGGAACCGGGATCCGCTGCAATCGTTCGTCGATCGAAGTCGATCCGTTCCGCCAGAGCCACGTCGGTGACTCGACGGTGAAGAAGATCGCCTCGCGAATGCCGTCGACCTCCGCTTCCGCGGCGATCTGGATCGGGGGCGGATCGTCGGGGTCGATGGCGACGTCGGGAGGATAGCTCGGCCAGTCGAACTCGATCTCCTGGGGCTCGGTCTTCAACGGCCACTCGACCTGGAACCGGACCTTGCGTATGCCGCGCATCCCGGTGCGTGGAAAGAGCGGGAGCAGTTCCATGCTGGGATCGCTGATCATGAGGCCGTCGATGATCGGGGCGACGTCGATGCCGTCGACCCGAGCGAGCAGGTCCTCGTCCGCCCAGGCCTGCAGTGCGTCCAGCAGTGCCGGTCCCTCGACGGGAGCGATCGCATCGGGACTCTCCCGTGCGAAGGTCACGATGGCGTCGAGAAAGACGATGTTCATCGTCACCTGCATCCGAAGCGCGTCGGAATCAAGTCGGATCTTGAGTTCCAGGTGCGGACCATCGGCCGGATCGAGAGCCTCCGCCGTGGCCACGCCGGACGGCAGCACCAGCCAGGCCAGGCAGGCGAGGAGCCGGGGGAACCAGGGGATGGACCGGGCCTTGGGGTCGCGCATCCGGGCAATCGTAGCGGTTTGGACGGAATGGGAGCCCTTCCCGGTGGGGAAACACGTCAAGCCCGCGGCATCCGGTTAGGATTGACGTTCTCGCCAATCGGTGCCGAGCTGGCCCCATGGCGTTCGAAAGGAGCTCCAGAAGTGATCCACTCTCGCATGAACGATCGTGCCTCCCGTCGGGCAGGAACCATTGCAGCGCTTGCCATCCTCGGTGCCGGCATCGCATCCTCGAGCACGCTCGCCCAGGAAGCCGAAGCGGCTCGACCGTCGATCTCGGAAGTGATCCAGGCATCCACGCCGGATGTGCGGGAGTACAACGAACACCTGATCATCCTCTCCAGCCCCTGGATGGAAGGACGCCTTCCGGGAACCCGGGGCATGGAGCTCGCACGTGAATACGTCGAGACCCAGTTCATGGAGACCGGACTGGTCGGCCCGGTCGAGAATGACGAGTACAGCGACAGCCCGTACCGACAGTCGTTCGGACTCGGCGGCTCCACCGAGTTCGCGGACCAGAAGCTCATGATCGGTGACGAGTGGTTCAAGCAGACCGAGGAGTTCGAGATGACCGGGCTCGGGAGCGACGCCGGCATCACCGCACCGATCTCCTTCGTCGGTTACTCGATCGCGAGCGGTCCCGAGGACTACGCGAGCTACGAGGAGGACGACGACCTCAGCGGTCGCATCGCGATCATGTTCCGATTCGAGCCGATGAACGAGGACGGCCAGAGCCTCTGGTCGGAACGGGGCTGGTCCTATCGTTCGACCTTCAGCGAGAAGTTCAACGCACTCGCCGAGCGGAATCCCGCAGGCGTGATCCTGGTCAACCCCCCCGGTGTCGACGACCCGCGCGCCAACGAGATGATGACCGACGCGACCAGGGTCATGAACGGTGTCCCCGTCTTCATGGCGACGTCGTCCGCGGCGGAACGCATGCTCCAGTCCGGCGGTGACGAGCGATCGATCGAGGCATGGCGGGAACTCGCCGATTCCGGCGAGGGCGGAGCCGTCCACATCGACGGCCCCATGCTCACCATGGAGGGAAGTCGCAAGAACATCCCCCTCATGGGCGAGAACGTGATGGCCATGCTGCCGGGTCGCGGGGAGCTCAAGGACGAGTACATCGTCATCGGCGCACACCTGGAC
Organism: Phycisphaerales bacterium; assembly: GCA_022447205.1. GTDB lineage: Bacteria > Planctomycetota > Phycisphaerae > Phycisphaerales > SM1A02 > JAKVBQ01. The sequence goes on along the minus strand of JAKVBQ010000028.1, from coordinate 27,083 downwards.
CACCTCGGCATGGGTGAATTCGGCAGTCGTTCCAGTGAACGCGCCCTGCACCCGGGTGCCGACGACAACGCCTCCGGCGTGGCCGCGATCATCATGCTCGGCAAGTCCCTTTCCGCCGCCTACGACGAACTGGGTCCCGATGAACCGGCACGCAGCATCATCCTCGCGGGCTTCGACGGCGAGGAGAGCGGACTCAACGGTTCCAGACACTACGTCCGGAACCCGATCTTCCCGATCGAGGACCACGTCCTCATGATCAACTTCGACATGATCGGCCGGATCGAGAACAAGCGACTGAGCGTGTCGGGAAGCGGCACCGGTGGTGAAGACATGGTGAAGTGGGCGGCGGAGATCTTCGAAGCCTCCAACCTGGACATCGTGGTCAGCGAAGCCTCGAGCGGCGGAAGCGATCACTCCTCCTTCCTCGGAAGGAACGTCCCGATCCTCTTCGGCATCACCCCGTTCCCCCTCCACGACGACTACCACACCCCGAGGGACACCCCGGACAAGATCAACCGCGAGGACGCGGTCGAGACCGTCTACCTCTTCCATGACCTCGCCTACGGCGCGGCCACCCGCCCCGAGCGGTTCGAGTTCGCGGAACGAAGCGGTGGCGGTGGCGCACGCGGCCGTGCCCGCAGCATGCCGAAGGTCCAGCTCGGCATCAGGTCCACGACGGACGAGGACGAACCCGGCATCAGGGTCGTCATGGTGCTCGAGGGACTCAGTGCGGAAGAGGCCGGCATCAAGGAAGGCGACCGGATCCTGGTCTTCAACGGCGAGGAGCTCACCTCCCGCCGCGACCTGATCGATCAGCTGCGTGGACTCGAGCCGGACACCGTCATCACCGCGAAGGTGGTGCGCGACGGCGAGGAGATGGACATCGAGATCAAGCTGAAGGGCCGGGTCCCCGAGGACGAATGAGTCCGGCGCTCAGCGGTTCCCGCGCCTGACGGCACGAGCCCGCGAGATCGAACGACCACCGAAGCGAGCATGGATCTCGTCGGTGACGCTGTCGATCCTTCCCGAACGCAGGTCCTCGGGATCCTCGAAGAGCGGCTCCTGGGCGTCCTGCGAGAACCCACTGACGCTGAATCCGATCAGGCGCACCGGCTGGTATCCGGAACGCGCCCATTCATCGAAGATCCCGTGCGCGGCCTCCCACAACACCGACGTCCGATCGGTCGGCTCGGGCATCGTCCGTGAGCGGGTGATCGTCTGGAACTCCCCGAAGCGGATCTTCAGCGAGACCGTCCTTGCCCGAGCGTCCTTCCGCCGCAGGCGTTCGGAGACCTGCTCGACCTCGCCGAGCAGGATCCCCTCGACCACGTCCCGTTCCGCGATGTCCTCGTCGAAGGTCCGTTCCTGGCCGATGCTCTTCGCGGTTCGCTCCGAAACGACGAGACGATCATCACGTCCATGGGCGAGGTCGTGGAAGCGACGCGCCGACTCGCCGAAGAGACGCACCAGTCGTTCCGGATCGACGGTCTGGAGATCACCGAAGGTTCGAAGGCCCGCATCGAGGAACCCGGGCAGGGATCGAGGACCGATCCCCCACATCCGTTCCACCGGAAGTGGTGCCAACCGTTCGGCCAGTCCCGTGGGCTCGAAGACCACGAGGGCGTCGGGCTTCTCGAGGTCGGATGCGATCTTCGCGACGAACTTGTTGGGTGCCACGCCGATCGAGACGACGAGCCCCAGCTCGTCCAGGGTCCGGGCACGCACGTGTTCGGCGATGGCACGTCCCGAACCGAGAAGCCTTCGGCTCCCGGTCACGTCGACGAACGCCTCGTCCAGGCTCAACGGCTGCACGTCGGGACTCACCGACTCGAGAATCCCCATGAACGCGTGACTCAGTTCGGCATAGCGAGCCCCCCTGCCGGGCACGCAGATCGCGTCGGGACAGAGTCGCATCGCCTGGGACGTCGGCATCGCACTGCGACAACCGAAGACCCGGGCCTCGTAGCTCGCGGCGGCGATCACCCCGCGAGGGCCGGAACCGCCCACGAGAACGGGCCTGCCTCGAAGGGAGGGATCGTCCAGCTGCTCCACCGAGGCGAAGAAGGCATCGAGATCGCAGTGCAGGATCGTTCGTTGCGGTTCGTCCATGTCTGAAGGGAGAGCATACGGGAGCGGAGGCGTGGTGGACGGTCAGCCGGTGAGGACGTCCGCGACCAGCATGAGCGCGAGGGCGATCGTCAGGAGCGACGGACCCAGTGCGGAACGACGTTCGTCGTCGGGACGACCGGTGAGGATGAGCGCACCGAACCAGGCGAGGATGACCAGGGTCGGCGTGTCGAAGTAGCGCTGGAAGGTCTGGGCGTTGACCAGCTGTGTCGAGTGGGTCGCACACCAGCTGCAGGCGAGGACGAGGGCGGGAACGCCCCGACGGTTGCGCATCGCCGCAAGGACGAGGAACACGAGGAACACCGCACCCGCACCCGCCATGAGCGCGAGCAGCAGTGAACGCTCGGCGACCACCGGCGCCTTCGAGACCAGCAGCCAGACCGGACCGCCGTAGCGACCGTCATCGATCGAATACGAAGAGGGGAACGCCAGGGCGAGCAGCACGCCGAGCAACGCGAAGAGCAGCAGCACCGTCCGATGACGATCGAGGAGTTCGAGCGGACGCGGCACCATCACGAGGAAGAACGGCGCATAGACCGCCAGGACCGCGAGTCCGTAGGCCGGTGCGCAGAAGGAGTACGCGGAGGCATGCAGCTCCTGGAACCTGGGCGGGACCAGTCCACCCCAGAGCCCGATGAAGATGAAGAGGACCACCAGCGAGGGAATCGCGACCAGGAGCGACGTGATCAGCGGCGACCAGGAACGCGCCCCGGGCGTCTCGCCGTCCGAGTCGAAGCCCCGGGGGACGAACCGTCGCAACGGTGACGCGAGGAGACCGGCGAGGACCAGCGGACCGATCGCCCAGATCATCACCTGTCGAACGGAGACCGCCAGCAGGACCAGGAGGCCGGAGAGACACCAGCGATCGGTCCGAGGCGCGAGGAACACCACGGGACCGAGTGCGAGGATGACGAGGAGCCATCCCATGTTGTCGGTATGGACATGGACCCCGCTGCCGATGACGTAGACCGAAGCGGCGAGGGGCATCGACAGGAACGCCGCGGCACGGGTGGAGACGAAGGTCGCCGCCCAGCCGGCGACCGCCACGACCAGCGCGAGTCCGAACAGGGAGGAGACGACGCGAAGCGTGTCCAGCTCGCTGCCGAGGACCTTCGCAGCACTCGCCATGACCAGGTGGTAGAGCGGACTGGTCGCGGATTCGTAGTCGGTGATGTCGAACGCGGGCCACTGCTCCGCGAAGGTCACGACCGCCACGTGGTGGTAGAGGTCCTGGTCGTACTTCGGGGCATCGAGCACATGGTCACCGAGGAAGATGCCCAGGGCGAGCACTGCGTAGACCAGAACCGGCGCCCAGGCGGCGGCGAGGGTGCGCTTCAGGCCGTTCATGGCCCGCTCCACTCGAAGATCGTCGAGACATCAGGCACCGTCTCGATGATGTCCATCCCCGCCAGCTGCTCCGCAAGCGTCTTCCAGCGTTCCGCCGTCATGCAGCCGATCCCCAGTGCTTCGGTGGTCTCGTCGACGATCAGCGGTTCCTGCGCACGCGCGGAAAGGGCCATCGCCTCGAGACCCATCGCGGGATTCAGCCCGACCAGTGCTTCGTTGGTGGGCGCGGGATCGGCCAGGTAGTCGGTCCACCCCCTGGTGAACGCACGCACCATCGACCGACACGTCTCCGGATTGGCGTCAAGGTAGGCACGTCGGGTCACGAGCACCGTGTTGTACGGATCGAAGCCGGTCTCGTTGGTCATGAAGACCCGGGTCGCCACGCCCTCCAACTGGAGGGAGACGGGTTCCGAGGTGACGAAGCACTGACTGGCCTGCTGCACGCCGGAACGGAAGGCGGGCGGGTTGTACGCGACGAGCTTCGCGCCATCCTCGGTCCCGTGGACGCGAATGAGTTCACGCACGAAGGCGAGCTCCGCCTCGCAACCGATCGTCGCCTCGGGATCCGCCCAGAGTTCGGCGAGCGAGGCGTGCGGCGCATCCTCGAGCACCATGATCCCGTGCGGATCGTGCTGGTAGACGGCGAAGAGCGCGACGAGCGTGCCCCCACGGTCGTTGAGCTGCAGCACCTGGGAACCACCCACGATCGCGAAGTCCACGTTCCCGTTGTCGACCAGCTGCGGAGCGGACACGCCCGCCGAACCGGGAACCACGTCGACGTCGAGTCCCTCCTCGTCGAAGATCCCGTCGAGCTTCGCCTGGTAGATCCCCCCGAACTGCGGCTCGGGCAGCCAGTTCAACTGGAGGCTCACCGACGTCGGGGCGCCCGCCTCGCCGGAGGACTCCCCGGCCGGCGTGCCGGGATCGCATCCGAACACCGAGAACAGGCAGGCCGAGAGCATGAGGCATGTTGTGCGACGCACGACGTTCACCTTGGTCCGGTGGAGACGGTCAGTCCCGGATGCTGCCATGCCACCGACGCAGCAGCATCCATCCGACGGTGTTGACGATACCGAAAAGCAGGAAGCCCACAAGGGAGGCGATCAGGACCGCTCCGAACATGAGATCGGTCCTGAAGGTCTTGATCGACCCCATGATGATCGCACCCAGCGGGGCTTCGTCACCGGTGTATCCACTCACGAATTCCGCGGTGATCGCGCCGATGACCGACAATCCCGCCGCGACTCGAAGCCCGGTGACGATCGAGGGGATCGCCGAAGGCAGTTGGAGTTTCCACCAGGTGACCGCCCGCCCGGCACCGAGCAGCCGAAAGAGCTCCCGCAGTTCCGGGTCGGTCGACCGCATCCCGCCGAGGGTGCTGGCGATCACCGGGAAGAGCGCGACGACGACGGTCGCAGCGATCGTGGAACCGGCCCCGAAACCGAACCACACCACGAAGAGCGGTGCGATCGCGACGAGGGGCACCATCTGGAGGAGGAGGGTCGGCGGGTAGAGCCCGCGCTCGAGCCAGCGGGAGAGGCCGAGCAGGCTGCCGGCGAGCACGCCGACCGTCGCCGCGATCAGGAACCCGATCGTCGTGGAGAAGGCGGTCCGAAGAGTCGCCTCCGTCAGGCGCGGAGCCTCCTCGATCATCGCGTGCACGACATCGAGGGGCGCAGGCAGCAGGTACGCCTTGATGCCGGAGAGCCTGACCACCAGTGACCACGCGACGAGGACCGCCAGAACGACGAGGACCGGAGGGATGACCCGACCGAGGAAGACCTTCACGCATCCCCCCCACCCACCGGAGCGGCGGTCTGCAATGCATGCTGGAGTGCGCGCACCTGTGCATTGAATTCCGGACTGGTGCGGAGGTCCGGGGTTCGTTCACCGAACTCGATCGTGCGCCGATCGACGATGCGTCCCGGCTCTGCCGCCATCACGATGATGTCCTCGGCGAGGTAGACCGCCTCGCGGATCGAATGGGTGACGAGCAGCACGGTCATCCGATCACTGGTCCAGAGCTCGAGGAGCATCTCGTCCAGTTCCTCGCGCGTCACTTCATCCAACGCACCGAACGGTTCGTCGAGGAGCAGGAGGTCCGGTTCGACGACGAGTGCCCTGGCCACGGACGCACGCATGCGCATTCCGCCGGAACAGGCATGCGGAAGTCGGTCCAGTGCACGACCGAGGCCCACCCGTTCCAGTGCGACACGTGCCCGCCGTGCGCGCTCGGCCGAGTCGACCCCTTCCAGTTCGAGCGGAAGCTCGACGTTCCTTTGGAGCGAACGCCACGGGAGGAGGCGGGCGTCCTGGAAGCAGTACGCGGTCCGCCCCGAGCTGACGGTCACCGTTCCGCTGGTGGGTCGGTCGAGACCCGCCACCTGGCGCAGGACCGTGGTCTTCCCGCACCCGCTCGGACCGGTGAGGGCGAGGAATCCGCCTGCCTGGATCGTGAAATCGATGCCCTGCAGTGCCTCGACACCACCGGGGAACACACGCCCGACACCTCGAAGCTCGACTGCCTGCTCGTTCGACACTGGCATCTGGGTCATTCACTCGTGCAGGATGGCATGGAACGGCCTCCGTGAGGCCGACTCATCTGGTACAAGGGTGGGGCGCGCTCCGGATCAGGATCCGTGGCTCGCCGCCATACACATGTCCTTTTTTCGACCGCCCCAATGGGAGTTCATGAAGATGAAGACACAGTCGACCACCACCGCACGCCCCCGCACGTCACTCATCCCGGTCCTGGCCATGGCCGTGCCGGTCGGCCTGGCCGCCACTGGTACGGCAGCCGTCATCATCGGGCTCGGCACCGCGGATGACTGGGCCGTCCACGACATGAACCGACCCCAGCCCACCGTGGTGAGCGCTGGCACCTCGACCTGCGGTACGACCGCTGGCACCGCACCAAGCGATGCGATCGTCCTCTTCGACGGCAGCAACCTCGATGCCTTCAAGTCCGGCAACGGCCCGGCCAAGTGGGTCGTCGAGGACGGCGTGGCCGTGGTCAACGGCGGTGACATCCAGACCCGCGAGTCCTTTGGTGATGTCCAGCTGCACATCGAGTGGATGATCCCCGCGGATCGGAAGACCAACGGTCAGGCTGGTGGCAACAGCGGCGTCTTCTTCAACAACCAGTACGAAGTCCAGATCCTTAACGCCTTCGAAAACGAGACTTACGCTGACGGAACCGCCGGGAGCTTCTACGGGCAGCATCCGCCCCTCGTGAACCCCTGCCGCCCCAAGGGCCAGTGGAACGTCTACGACATCATCTACACCGCGCCGCGCTGGGATGACAACGGCGAGCTGACCGCACCCGGCCGAGCGACCGTGATCTTCAACGGCGTGGTCGTCCAGAACAACCAGGCGTTCTGGGGCTCGACCGCCCACATGCGCAAGGCGACCTACGGCGCTCCGCACGGGCCCGGCCCGATCAGGATCCAGGACCACGGGGACCCGATCCGCTTCCAGAACATCTGGGTCCGACCGCTTGATGGCTGAAAAAACCCGCCTGAAAAGGCCTGAAGTGCCTTTTTGAGGCGCAAGCACCCAATTCGACCAACCCCCCACCCTCTGCAGTCGTAGAGGGTGGGTTGTTCATGGGGAACGGCCATGGACAGCCCATGGGATCCCGCGCATGAAGAGTCCGATAAGTGAACCCAGCCACCTGGACATGGTGACGCATTCCGTCGAGGCGTGGCGAGTGTCTTCGCCGGACCTCCACCGGCCCGGAGCAGGTGCTGCCCACGACATCGAAGGCATGCAGGAGCCCACCGACGAGCCGGTGCACCGCGGGACAAGGTTCCCCATCAGGAGGTACCCTGCCACCGTTCCTATCGATGGCTTTCGATCGCGGTACCTCGCAAAACCAGCCGATACAGAACAGACAGGCCACCGGGGTCCCGAAGGATTCGGGGCTCCTCTCACCGACATGGAGTAGAACAGACCATGACCCAGTCACGATTCATCGTGAGCCTCACCGCCCTCAGCCTTGCCGGCGCCTCCTGCGGCTTCCTCGCCGCACAGGATGAGCAGGCCAACAACTTCGACGGCGGCGCAGGTGGCACCGGGGACGACTTCGACAACCAGGACAACTGGAATGAAGGCGGACCTGATGACTGGCCGGTGGACCCTGATTCAGGTGCGCAGGACCTCGACGAGGGCGGGATCTCCTTCGACGTCGAGCAGGTCGGTACCGATCCATACCTGATCAACGTGAACGACGTGGTCGGCTACGAGAACATGGGCGACATGCACGTACTGGGTGAGGCGGCGATCCTCCTCTACGGCGACCCCGCCAACACCACCTACTTCCAGTTCGGAGCCAACGACGAGATCCGTACGGGAGAGGGTGCCCTGGCGATCCAGAACATCGACATCCAGCTCGCCGGCAACTTCACCTTCCACTACGGAAGCGGCGACGAGGATGAACCGGGCGCGACGATCAGCCAGCTGTGGGACGGCGCAGCCTGGGTCGACGTCATGGTCGGCGGACAGAACTACAACGACACCTTCAACCTGATCATCGACGGCGAGATCAACGACGGTGGCAACGGGTACGGCAACCGGACCCTCACCTTCGCCGGTGATGGCTTCGCCCTCCTGACCGGCGGCATCGTCGGCGGTGGTGAAGGCGAGGATGATGACGAGACCCCCACCGAATGGAAGCTCAGCATGAGCAGCGCCGCGAGCCTGATGCTCGCGGGTGGCACCGGGTACTACCTCGGGAACGGCGTCGACCTGAACTATTCCGGCGGCAGCACCGCGGACCGTGGCGCAGGGCGAGGCATCCTCCAGGTCACCGATGGCGCGACCCTCGACACCACCGACGACGGATCGGGCGGCAGCACCGACGGCAACATCGATCTCAACGGCTGGAGCGCGCTCCTGATCGGCTCGATCGACCTCGCGGACGGCGACACGATGGAGGAGCTCGAGGAACTCGGCTTCAACATCAACACCGACCCCGCGGAGGGTGACGTCAGCACGATCGGCCAGACCACCGGCTCCGGCCAGGTCGTCACCAACGACATGACCCTCGACGGCGACTCCGTGGTCGTGGTCGGCGGGGACGGTGAGGTCGACGGCGAGAACCTCGCGGTGAACGGCTCGTCCACCTTCATGATCCAGAGCGGCGGCGACGTCGAGTTCGAGCAGCTCGCCACCGCGAACAGCGGTCGCTTGATCAACTACGGCACGGTCAACATCACCGACGCCGAGGAGAGCGTGACCAACGCCGGCACCATGATCAACGGTGGCAACATCACGATCGCCAGCGGCTTCGCGAATACCGGCACCCTCGAGATGACCGGCGGCAGCATGACCATCGCCGAAAACGCGGCCTTCAGCGGCGACACCACGATCTCCGGCGGCTCGATCACCGCCCAGAGCAGCTTCGGCCTCGACGGCACGATGACCATCGATGGTGCGGGCGCAACCGTGAATGCCGGGACCTACGACGCCGCGGACCTCGACTCGATCGAGCTGAACGGAACCCTGACCATCACCGACGGCAACTTCAATGCCAACGGTGACACCTCGATCGGCGGCGAGGTCTACCTCGACGGCGGCACCTTCACCGTCGGCAGCGCGGGCGAGGACGAGATGGACTTCGCGCTGACCAGTGCGGCACGCTTCGGTGGGCACGGCAACCTGAACATCAACAACAGCTCCGGACTGCTCCTCAACGGTGGCACGCTCTTCGTCGGCATCAACGAGGACGACGGGTTCGCGCCCGGCAACCTGGTGGTCTCCGGCGGCAGCATCGACGCCAGCGGCTCCGACCTCGAGTTCGCGGTCAGCGGCGACCCCCTCGACAACAGCAGCCTCGACCTCACCAACGGCTTCACCGAGAGCAACAGCATCACCTTCGACGGCGACTCCACGATCGGGATCGGCGTCTACGGCGAGGAGTACATCGAGAACGACACCGTCTTCGAGCTGATCATCGCGGACGGCGCAGGCGACATCATCGACTGGGAGGACCTCAGCATCGAACAGCTCGAGGCGACCAACTCGGTCACCCGCTTCTTCGACTTCGTGCGCGACGCCAACGGCAACATCATCGACTACGGCAGCGTGACGATCACCGCGGACTACCTGCTGAACGCAGGCCAGTTCCAGGGACTCGCCGGCTGGCTCGGCAACAACGCCAACGGCGGCATCTCGGAACTCGCCAGCCAGTTCGACCAGATCGGTTCGGTCGCGGACTACCAGTTCGCCCTCCAGCAGCTCCAGCCGACCTCCTTCGCCTCCGGCCAGCAGGTCGTCGCGGACACCAGGCAGTTCTCCGTGCTTCGCGAGGCCGTCGAAGGCCTCGGTCTCCAGCAGAACCAGCGTCGTCCGGGCCCCGCGCAGCGACCTCTCGGGCAGGAGTCCCACTCGATGCTCGCCAGCCAGGATGAAGCCGACGCGATCCAGTCGCGCTACGGCTACGGCGCCGGACCACAGTCCGGTGCTCGCCGCGTGGCGAACAACGAAGTGGTCGCCTTCGTCCAGGCCTACGGTCGTTCGGTCGACCTCCAGAACAAGGGCGGCGTCCTCGGGATCAGTGCGAACGACTGGGGCGTGGTCGGCGGCGTGGCGACCCAGCTCGATGACGAATGGATGCTCGGCATCCTCGTCGGCTACGACGCATTCGACGGCACCCTCAACGACAACGGCGGCTCCGTCGACGTCGACACGCTCCGCGTCGGTCCCTTCGTCAGCTGGTCGGACGGCACCTGGATCGTCGACGCTGCGATCGCCGGTGCGTACAACGACTGGAACGGCACCCAGAACACCGGGCTCGCCGCACCCAACGCCTCCTACGACTGGAACACCAGCGGCTACCAGTTCGATGCCTCCGCGGGCCTCGGCTACAACATCCCCCTCGGTGGCGGCGTCAGCCTCATCCCCGAAGGCTCGCTGGTCTACAGCTACATGCACACCGACAGCTACAGCGGGCGGACCAACGTCGCCCAGTACGACATCGCCGCCGACAACCTGAACGCCGTGATCTCCCGCCTGGGTGTCGCGGCGCAGTTCAACTTCCTCTCCGGTCTCATCCTCGAAGGCCGGATCGGTTGGCAGGGCAACTACTCGTTCGGTGGCGAGATCGAGACGGCCATCAACAACATCCCGCTGGTCCCGGCCACCGCAGACACCGTCGACCGGAACACCGTCTACTACGGCGTCCAGGCCACCTGGATGCCGGACTGGAACTACGGCTTCAGCCTTCGCTACGAAGGCCAGAGCGGCGACGGAACCGACGATCAGTCGATCGCAGGGACCATCAGCTTCGAATTCTGATCCCGATGGACACCAGACAGGCCCGATAGAGGGGGGACTCCCCCCCTTGAAGGGCCTTGAGGGTCAGAAAAGTGGGGTCTGATCGGCCTTCACGGTGCAATCCGTCATGCAATGGGGCGTTGAGTGGGGTACCTTGACCGCGATCCCACACCACCCAACAGACAGGACACCTCGCAGGATGCGGAACTGCTCGATCATCACGGCCCTCGTCGCACTCACTGCACTGGGAACGCTGGCACACGGGCAGAACGACTACACCGTGCCCGGAGGTGGCGGTGACTTCACCGACCCCAACTGGGCGGCTGGTGGCCCCGGGACCTGGGGCGGCACGAACAACACCCAGGTCGACGGCTCGCTCCTCTTCGACACCACCGGCGCGAACGGCACGGTGACCATCGGCGGCATCGATCTCGACTACACCGGGATCACCGGACTCACCACGACCGACTCCGCCAACCCCGTGCAGTTGATCCTCGCCGGCTCGGGACTGCTCTCGTTCTACAACGGTGGCAACGAGATCGTGATCAATCCGCAGGACGGCCTGACCCTCCAGGTGGCGACGTACTTCAACGGCGACGTGCACCTCGACACCACCGGCATGACCGGTGGGAGCACCGAGGAACTCGTGGTCGAGGCCGCCATGGAAGTGACCGGTTCGAGACTCCGGGTGACCGGCGAGAACGGCGTCCGCTTCGGCGAGGACGCCCTGCTGAGCATGAACGGAACGATCGCCGTCGGCGATGACACGGTTCTCGGTCGACTCACGATGGAGGATGCCGGAACGATCGACGGTGCCATCGCACTCGAGATCAACGGCCCCACCTCGCCGAATCCCGGCGAGCCTCTTCGGAGCACGGTCAGCCTGGGCTCGTCGAGCATCGAGGAGGACCAGGACTTCGTGTTCCACGGGCTGACCGGCAACGGCCTGCTCGAGACGATCCGTGGCGTCGATGCCGGGGATCCGACGATCACCTACGACTCCAACGTGACCATCACCGGTGGCGGCAGCTCGACCTTCGAAGGCAGCCTCAACATCGGAGGCAGCTTCACGGTCGACGGACAGGGCACGTACTTCGAATACGTCCAGCAGGACCAGACCGGCGACTACACCCTGCAGACCGAACGCATCATCGAGGGCCAGGTCAACGTCACCAACGGAGCCACGTTCATCGTCGGCAGGTTCGAACTCGATCTCGGTGGTGGAACGGTGTTCCAGCTCCCGAGCCTGACCTTCGAATCACTGAACATCTCGGGCGGCGGCATGTTCGGAGGCGACGCCTGGATCATCCTGAATTCCGACTCCGCCTTCGGGAACCTCCTGAACATCACCGATGGCTGGCTGGTCGGAGGCGACGCCCAGGGCCAGGGCCAGCTTCGCATCGAGGGACAGAGCTTCTACAGCTTCTTCGGACCCAACGCGGGGTTCATGATCACGGTCAACTCCGATGACCTCCACGATGGCTCGAGCTACATCACCTGGGACAGCCTTTCCTACGCGGGGCTCCTCGGTGGCGTGAACCTGCACGTGAACCTGATCGGATCGGAGTACCTGAGCACCCTCCGTGAATTCACGATGCTCGAGACGACCGCCCTGCTCCCGGACGGCGAGACGAACGAGGGGATCCTCTCGGTCTCGGACTCCGCGGACGACTTCGACACCTCGACCAGTCGCGTCACGCGGTTCATCGAGATCGTCGACAACTTCTCGCCCGCGGCAGGCCTCTTCCAGTTCCAGACCTCGCAGTTGAAGATCCGGATCGGAGCGGACTATGCCGCACCTGCCGGCGATCTCAGCGGCATCGGATCCACGCTCAACACGCTGATCGCCGGCGCCGACGAAGCCGCGGAATCCGCGGATCCGGTGAACCATCCGAACTACTGGATGATGGAGCTCCTCGGACAGGTCGACGGCTATGCCCAGACGACGTCCTCCTACCAGCAGGCACTCTCCTGGATGATGCCGACGACGGAATTCGCGACCGATCGAGCCCTTGCCGAGAACATGTTCTACGACGTCCAGAGGCGCAATCTCAGGGAACTGGCCATCGGCTCACGTGCGCCGGGCATGGTGCGCGCCGCCAATCCGATGGCGTTCCTCGCCGGCCAGGACGCGGATGCGGTGGAAGCTGCCGTCGAGGCGAGCCGGACCACGCCCAAGGTGATCATCAACCCGGGTCCCGACTCGAGCAATGCCTCCGACTCCAGCGTCTTCCAGTCCCTGTTCCTCGATGGCTATGCACGCAGCAGTTCGATGGACGGCATCTCCTTCGTCCCCGGTTACGACAACGACGCCTACGGTGTCGAAGGTGGCTGGGGCATCGCGCTCAACGACGGCATCACCGTCGGCGTCACCGCCGGCTGGGAACGAGCGGCCCTCACCATGGACAACTCCCTCGGGACGATGGACGTCGACAGCATGCGAGTCGCCCCCTTCTTCTCCTGGAGCGGACTCTCCGGCAAGGTCGAGCAGTACGCGATCCTCTCGGTCGGCGGCGCCTACAACTACGGCAGCGGCACGAGGAACAACATCTACGGTGACAACCGGACGGTGGAACTGCATGGCTGGCAGTTCGACGTCTCCGGATCGGTCGGTACCCGCGTCCCCCTCGGCGAGAGCATCGCGCTCCAGCCGGAGGCATCACTGAGGTATTCGGTCCTGAGGAACGACGGCACCGAAACGCAGGGCTCGGCCTCCTACGACTACACCGGGGACAACTTCCAGTACGTGAACACCCGGCTGGGCGCCGGCTTCGAGTGGTTCTCCTCACCGGAACTCAGGACCACGACTCGCGTGGGCTACCAGACCCAGTACTACAACTGGGGCGAGGCCACCTGGACCCTCCCCTACGGTCAGGCCACCACCTCCCAGTCTCCCGGCAGCGGCACGATCCACCAGGTCTACGTGGGACTCGAACTGGAATGGGCCCCGAGCTGGAACACCGCGGTCAGCGTGAGCTACGACGGTGCGTTCGGCGGAGCGAGCCAGAACGCGATCAGCGGCGGTTTTCTGGTTCGATTCTGATCCCCTGACCTGTTGCTGAAGCTGAGGATGTGATCAAGCCGATAGCAGTCGGCGATGTTCGAATCACCATCCACGGAAGTTGCCGGCTCCACCATGCCTGTGAACGCAGTCGACCTGGTGGTCAAGGCGAGACGGTCCCTCCGTCTCGACTACGGTCCCTGCGCCGCGGCCAATCCCTCCCTGGTGCACGCGACGGTACGCCACCTGATCATCGATCGCGGACTTGATGCCTCAGGCACCCTGATGCTGGAGATCAGCGATCT
>JAKVBQ010000028.1:0-13018 GCA_022447205.1 Phycisphaerales bacterium | reverse complement strand
CGCAACCCCCCCGGGGGGGGGGGCCCCTGGCACCTACTATCAAATACCCCGGGGGGGCCGCGGGGCCCCCCGCTTCTCCATCTCTTCCGCCTGTGCCTTGATCCCTTGGAACCATGCGAGTCAGGCAGTCCGTTCACCGAGTGCTTCGGCATGTGGGGGCGATGCCGAAGACCGGCGGTCGGTCTTCAAATGTCAACATACGTTGATCTCTGGGTGCCGTCAAGCCAAGGTCCGAAATATTCCCCCCAATCGACCACTCCAAGCGCTTCCGCCCGGCTGAGGCACCGGAGGGCGTGCCTGTGGAGCGAGCTGGCTGGGTGGCAAGAGGATGCTTCTTCGGGGATAACGGGCCTCAGGAAGGCAGGACCGCCCCCTGCTCCACCATCGCCACGCCCAGGAAGGCACCGGAACCATGCTCGACTCCTTGATCATCTGCGCCACCATCTTCTTTGCAGGAAGCGCGTCACTTGCCATGCCCTCCACCCACGAGCACCCCGGCGTGGAGGAGGCCAGATGGCTGCACTACCCGTCCAAGGAGCGCACCGCTCCGGGCAAGGGCAGGAAGGTGGTCTTCCTCGCGGGCGACGAGGAATACCGATCCGAGGAGAGCATGCCGATGCTCGCCCGGCTCTTCGCCCACCATGGCTTCGAGACGTTCGTCCTGTTCAGCCAGGACGAGGAGAGCGGTGAGATCGATCCGGAGAACGTCAACAACATCCCCGGCATGCACCTGATCGACGACGCGGACCTGGTCATCGTGAACCTGAGGTTCCGCGAACTGCCGGACGAGGACATGAAGCACCTCGTCGACCACGTGCGTGCCGGCAAGCCGGTCAGCGGCCTCCGCACGGCGACCCATGCCTTCTACTACAGGGAGAACCCGGACAGCCCCTACGCCAGCTGGTCGTTCAACAGCAACGATCCGAAGGGTGGTTTCGGCGGCCACATCCTCGGGGAGACCTGGGTGGCCCACCACGGCCACCATGGTTCGGAGGCGACCCGTGGCGTGGTGCACCCCGGACAGGCAGGCCATCCGGTCCTCCGCGGCGTCAAGGACGTCTTCGGACCGACCGACGTCTACACGATCAGGGAACTTCCGGATGACAGCACGATCCTGCTCGACGGGGCGATCCTCGACGGTATGGAGCCGACCGACGAGCCGGTGACCGATGAACGCAACGACCCGATGCACCCCGTGGCCTGGATTCGTGAACGCGACCTGTCGAATGGCGGAACACAGCGCATCTTCTGCACGACGATGGGGACTTCCCAGGACTTCTCCAGCCGGGACCTTCGTCGACTCGTGCTCCAGGCCGCGCTCTGGCAATTCGAGGAAGAGGACGCGATTCCCGAGCAGGGCATCGACGCACCCCTCGTCGGCCACTGGGCGCCGACACGCTTCGGCTTCGGCACGCATCAAAGGGGGCTCACTCCGGCGATGGTTCGTGACGGCCATCCGAAGGCGGACGAGGACGCCCGGACCGAATCGAAGGAGTGAGGCCCGCCCGTTCCTCCCGACCATGGTTGATGCACGGCGTCATCCAAGGAAGACCGATTGCAGCATCGACAGAAAAAGGCCTGTTGTCGGATGACAACAGGCCTTTGACAAGTCGGGGTGACAGGATTTGAACCTACGACCTCGTCGTCCCGAACGACGCGCTCTACCAAGCTGAGCTACACCCCGATGGCGTCTTGCGACGCGAAAGAAAATGGCGGGTGAAGGATTCGAACCTTCGAAGGCATACGCCAGCAGATTTACAGTCTGCCCCCTTTGGCCACTTGGGTAACCCGCCAGGGTCCCGTCCTGCAGGGCCTCCATGGAGGAACTGCAGGACGGAGAGTCTAGCCGGTGCCGGGGCAAACAGGCAACACGCAGAGGTCAGGAAGCCGAAGGTTCCCCCTCCTGCTGCAACGCTGGACTCGAAAGCCGCCGACCGGACTTGAACCGGTAACCTCGAGATTACAAATCACGCGCTCTACCAGTTGAGCTACGGCGGCATCAGGGCCGGACAGGGTAGCACGGGCGATCCGGAAATGGAGTCCGACGGCCATTCCGACCCCGACCACTCCCCGGAGGCCGGGGAATCAACCCACCGGAACGTGGCGGCGAACCGCAAGGGCGATCAGGGTGAGATCGGCCGGCGTGATGCCCTCGACCCTCGCGGCCTGGCCGAGGGTGGCCGGCCGATACCTGAGCAGGGCATCACGAGCTTCGTTCCGGAGCCCATGGATCGAAGTCGGCTGGAGGTCCGCGGGAATGCGTGTCGATTCATTCCGTTCCTGCCTCCGGACCTCCGCTCGCTGTCGGTTGATGTACCCCTCGTACTGCAGTTCGGTGGCCACCCGCGCCACGAGGGTGTGTTCGACGTCGACACCGCCACGCTCGCACGCAAGCTCGGTCAACGTCGTCACGCTGGCATCCTGACGCCTCGCAAGATCGGACAGTCGGGGCGACCCGCTGACCTTCTTCTCGAACAGGGACCGGATGCGTTCCAGTTCCGCGGAGCGAGCGGACCACGAGGCCCATCGTTGTTCGTCGACCAGTCCGTGCTCGCGCCCCCATGCCGTGAGCCGTTCATCTGCATTGTCCGATCGAAGGAGCAGACGATGTTCCGCTCGTGACGTGAACATCCGATACGGCTCGCGAGGCGTCCTCGTGACCAGGTCGTCCATCATCACCCCGATGTACGCCTGCTCCCGACCCAGGGTGACGAGCGACTCGGATCGAACGAGCCGAGCGGCATTCAGTCCGGCGACGAGCCCCTGGCCCCCCGCCTCCTCGTACCCGCTGGTGCCGTTGATCTGTCCGGCAAGGAAGAGCCCATGAACCAGTCGGGTCATGCCCGTGGAGTCCAGCTGATGCGGACGGACCATGTCGTACTCGACCGCATAGCCCCAGCGCAGGATCCTGGCCTGCTCGCATCCGGGCATCGAATGCACCAGCCGTTCCTGGACATCCTCCGGGAGCGAGGTCGAGATGCCGTTGCAGTAGATCTCGTTGGTGAAGAGCGATTCCGGCTCGAGAAACACATGATGGCTCTCCCGATCCTCGAAACGAACCACCTTGTCCTCGATCGAGGGACAGTATCGGGGACCGGATTCCGCATCGATCGCACCGGAGTACATCGGCGCCCTCGAGAGGTTCTCACGGATCAGTTCATGTGCCTCCGGCGCGGTGCCGGTCACCCGACACTGCACCTGGCGGAGCACCGGGAAGCGGTCGCGATCGGTCATGTCACTGAACGGGAGCGGTGATTCATCACCGGACTGCGACTCGAGTGCATCCCATTCGATGGACTCGATGTCCAGCCTCGGCGGCGTTCCGGTCTTCAGTCGCCCGAGTTCGAAACCCAGTTCATCGAGCATGCCGGAAATCCCGAACGCGGAGCCCTCCCCCGCCCGTCCGCCCTCGACCTGCTGCTCGCCGGTGTGCATCAGCGCGCGCATGAAGGTGCCGGTGGTGAGGATGACCGCTCGAGCGGCAAGCTCGGTCGGCTCCTGGAAGCGGTCCTGATCCGTGGGACGCGTCGGATAGATAGGCTGCGCGATCGACTCATGGTTCCCGGGTGATCCGGCGAGGATCCGGTCGGGCATGACAGGGCCGCCGCCCGCGGGAACGAGAACCCCACGCATCGCGCCATCACCATCAAGGAGAAGACGCGCGACGGTGCCTGCGATCACGGTGATCGAGGGACGCGTCGAGAGCAGGCGCTGCACCTCCGCGGCATAGGCGTACTTGTCGTTCTGGCATCGCGGACCGCGAACCGCCGCACCTCGCGAGGCATTGAGGACCTTGAACATGATGCCCGTCGCGTCGGCGACGCGCCCCATCATCCCCCCGAGCGCGTCGATCTCCCGGACGATCTGTCCCTTGCCCAGTCCCCCGATCGCCGGATTGCAGGACATCGTTCCGATGCGTGCGGGATCCATGGTGACCAGGGCCACGGAACCACCCGGGCCGAGGGCTCCGGCTGCCGCCCAGGCGGCTTCGGCACCTGCGTGCCCGCCGCCGATCACGATTACATCGAATTCATGTCCCATCGCAACGCTGGAGCCTACCAGTGAAACCGGTTTGAAGCGATTACCTGCTACCCTTTCCCACTCGAATCAAGCCTCAGGAGAGTCATCCATGTACAAGTCGATCGCAGCAGGATCCGGCGGCAGCGGAAGCTCCCTCAGGGTCCATCTCGTCTCGGAACAGACCCGACGACTGCCGGACTCGATCCGTGCCCATGCCGGAGCCTCCGAGGCCCTCAAGCGACCTGACTTCAAGCGTGAGCCGGGTGAGCTGGTGGTGGTCGACAAGAAGCTCGCCCTGGTGGGGATCGGACCGAGGAACGGGCTCGATACCGAACGGTTCCGGAAGATCGGAGCGAAGCTCGTCAAGGCCCTGGATCGACTGGGCGCGAGGAAGGTGCTGCTCGACCTCGAATCACTCACCGAGCGGCAGGCATCGGAAACATCGTTCGGTCGCGCCCTCTCGGAAGGTGCGGTCACCGCGAACTGGCGCATGGATCTCTTCGACGGTGCGGCCAGCAAGCAGCCGCAGCCACGGGGCAAGCTGACCCTCACCTCGACCAACAAGAACTTCACCAACGGACTGCGTACCGGGATCACCCTCGGAGACGGCATGAACTTCGCACGGAAGCTCGCCGCCACGCCTCCGAACGTCTGCACGCCGACCTACGTCGCGCAGGTCGCGCGTTCCGTCGCTCGTCAGCATGAGGACCTGACCTGCAGCGTGATCACCTACCAGCAGGCACGCAGGCTCGGCATGGGCGGACTCGAGAACGTCGGCAAGGGTTCCGCGAGCAAGCCCTGCATGGTCGTCCTGGAATGGAAGCCCGCGAAGACCGTCACGAAGGAGCGGCTCGCCCTCGTCGGCAAGACCATCACCTACGACACCGGCGGCTACTCGCTCAAGACCGGCGGCGGCATGCGCGGCATGAAGTACGACAAGAACGGAGGCATGGCGGTCCTCGGTGCCATGAAGGCGATCGCGGAATCGAAGCTTCCCATGCGCGTGGTCGCCCTGCTCCCGGCGGCGGAGAACATGGTCTCCTCGGAGAGCTACCGACCGGACGACATCATCACGATGTACAACGGCATCACCGTCGAGGTGACGAACACGGACGCGGAAGGTCGACTCGTCCTTGCCGATGCCCTGTCGTACGCCTGCCGGAAGTACAAGCCATCCGCGATCGTGGACATGGCCACCCTCACCGGCGGGGTGGTGGTGGCGCTCGGATCGTTCTGCTCCGGATACTGGTGCGAGGACAGCACCCTCCGGGGTCGCCTGGAACGCGCGGCCACCAGCTCCGACGAGCGGATCTGGAGGCTCCCGCTCTGGCAGGACCACCGGGACTTCATGCGCTCGCAGCACGCCGACATCCTCAACAGCAACCCCAGGCGGGAGGCGCACCCGATCCAGGGAGCGGCCTTCCTCTCCTACTTCGTCGACGAGAACGTCCCCTGGGCGCACGTGGACATCGCCGGGACCTCGAGCCGGGAGAGCGGCAACGACATGATGCCCCCCGGCCCGACCGGATGGGGCGTCAGACTCCTCTACGACCTGGCTGGAAGCTACGTGTCCTGAGGATCGAGTCCGGTTCCGGCCTCGACATCCTCGGTGCGCATCTCGTCGATGGCGGTGATCTTCTGCACGCGTCTCAGGTGTCGGCCGCCCTCGAAGTCGGTCTGCATCCAGGCCTTCGCGATTCGCTGGCCGAGTGCGTGTCCGACGAGATCACCGGAAAGACAGAGCACGTTCGCATCGTTGTGGGATCGACTCAGCTGGGCACTCAGTTCATCCAGCGCGAGCGCGGCCCGGATTCCGGTGAACTTGTTGGCCGCGATGCACATGCCGATGCCCGTGCCGCAGATCAGGACGCCTCGATCCGCCTTGCCGTCGGCGATCGCGTTGCACACCACCGCAGCCTGGTCGGGATAGTCGCACGGATCGCCGCTCCGGTCACCGACCGCCAGCACCTCGTGGCCCTGCGAGGAAAGCTCGCGACTGACGACTTCGAGGAGATCGAGTCCACGATGATCACTTGCGATCGCGATGTTCATTTCATGAGCTCCTCGAGGCGACGTGGCAGTGCGCACGACATCTGCTCGGCGGTCGACTTGTAGACGTCCATGCCACCGCCGATCGGGTCGAGGATGTCGCCGTCAGGATCGAGCAGCATCACCTCGGGCCCCTCGCCGTCCCCGGCACCCAGCATCCCGTTGACGCCGGCGACATGGGACCGCGTCATGGCCAGGACCAGATCCGCCTTGCGGACCATCTCGGGGGTGAGCCGGAGGCTGCGATGATCCTCCTCGATGCCGCGATCGGAGAGGATCTCCGTGACCTCGGGCGAGGCTGGCGCACCATCACAGGCGGCAAGACCCGCCGAGATGAAGAGGACGTCGGCACTGGAGAGGCCGCTCACGCCACCTTCCCTGACCATCTGCCGGGCGAGGGATTCCGCCATCGGGCTTCGACACGTGTTGCCTGTGCAGACGAAGAGAACGGTTCGCATGGTGCTCCTGCTCCTGGAGAAGGCATGATATCACCGGATCCGCCCGCCCGAAGAAGCCCGGAAGCGGCATGGTCGGACTCGACGATCGGGCGGTGCGTGGTAAAATGAGGCCCGACAGCGAGCAACCTCGCTGGCGGTTTCACTGCTGTCTGGAGGACCCCGTGGACTTCGTCGGATTCGAAGAGGCCTGGAAGAGCCTGGCACCCCTGCATGTCATCCGTCTGGAGGCATCCACGGAGGAGGCGTTCCGACCGGGGCTGGATGATTCGGACGAACTGGTCATCTTCGACCTCTGCGGATCGACGCCGGATGCCGATGCCATCCAGCTCGAGATCCCTCGGGAGCGGGCTGCCGACGCACTCGAAGCCCTGATCCACAAGCTTCACCTCGCACCCCTCCTGCTCTTCCCGGTCGGCCAGTGGCGGAAGGTCTTCGATGCGATCACCTTCGAACTCGCGGAGAACGAGAACTGGCAGGAGATCGAATCGGCCTCGATCGTCGCACTGAACACCCACGACCCACTGATGTGCGAACCCGTGGACCTGCACCTCGTCCATGACATCTTCGCGAGCATCCTGAAGGTCGGCGAAGACCCCCTGCAGGGCATGACCCTGGCAGCACTCGGCAAACCGCTCCTGATCTGCGCGGAACCCCCGGGTCACCTTCGCATCGAACTGGGTCGTGAGTCACTGGCCGCGGAAGTCCGCGACCTGATCGAACCCTTCGCGAGCACCGGTTCCTGACCGGCACCTGCGCGCCGAGGTTCAGTCCTGATCGTCTTCCATCTTGCCGACATCGACCTCATCCCAGTCGATGCTCTGGCTCTCGTGCTCCCATGCCTTGAAGAAGGACTTCGCACGTTCCAGGTCGTCCTCCCTGACCAGAACCTTCACCATCCCGGGCGCCTCCGCTCGAAAGCCTCCCGTGATGCCTCCGGAGACCTCCGCCTCGATGCCCTCGTCGCGGAGTCCGTCGACGAGCATCTGGGCGTAGTACTCCTGGGGAAAGGCGGCGAGGGTGGCGAGGTTGTCGGATTCGGACATGTCGATGGACTTCCGTTGGAGGTGTCGTGGTTCGGGCGGGAAACGTGGACCTACTCTACGTCGGAGTCGGCATCCCTGTCATGCCGGGCGCCACTCGCCTCGTAGGTGCGGGAGCAGGCCGCGCAGCGGTAGACCGACTCGGGTTCCCCCACTCGGAGGATCCCCTCGTGACCGGGCATCGAGGCGACGGGTGTGAGCACCAGCCCGTGGCCGCAGTTCGGGCAGCCGACAGACTGCATCATGCCCCTGGCGAGCTTCCGCTCCAGCCCTCGCGTGGAGAGGCTGATGACCCAGACCACCACGAAACCGGAGATCCCCACCAGAACCAGCAGGAGCGCTCCCGGAGGGAACAGAAACACCATGATGAAGGCCAGGATGAAGGCCAGGACGTAGGCCACGAGGACGCTGAGCCCGAAGACGTCGTTGAAACGGCACATGAAGCGATAGAGCATCAGGGGCATTCTAGCCGTCAAGAACCGTCAGGGACCGTGGAGAATGGTGGAGAATCGACCATCCCGGCCCGAGGGCGGTACACTGCCCGGTCAATTGGAGGAACGCCCATCATGAAGGTCGTCTGTGATCGAGCAGCCCTTGTAGAGGCCCTGGCACTCGCTGGAAGCGTGGTCCCGACCAGGACCAACGTCAAGGTACTGAGAAGCCTCGCCATCAACGCGGAGGATGGTCTGCTGACCGTTGCCGCCACCAACACCGATGTCGACATCTCGATCGGGGTCCCGCAGGTGGAGATCCAGACCCCGGGCAAGGCACTGATTCCCTCGGACAAGCTGAACCAGATCGTCAGGGCGTGCGAGGACAGCACCGTCAGCTTCGAGACCGATGAGAAGAACCACCTGGTGGTCAGGAGCGAGGACGCCGTCTTCAAGCTCAACGGAGCGGATCCGAAGGCGTTCCAGGGTGCCAAGGACTTCCCGGAGAATGCCGAGAACGCCTTCACCTGCTCGGCATCGGTCCTCCGCACCTTGATCGGCAGGACGTTGTTCGCCATAGCCGCCGAAAGCAGTCGCTTCGCGATCAGTGGCGTCCTCGTCGAGAAGCGTGGCAAGCAGCTGCGCTTCGTCGCGACCGACGGACGTCGCCTCGCGGTGGCAATCGGTGACGTCGAGGGCGGTCCCGAGGACGAGACGTTCATCCTCCCGTCCAAGCCGCTCCAGATCCTGAACAAGCTGGTCGACGATCCAGATGCGACCGTCTCGATCGTGCGCGACGAATCCCAGGCGATCTTCAGGATCGGCGAGGGAGCCGATGCCGCGGTCCTCTCCACCAACCTGGTGGAAGGCAAGTTCCCGCCCTTCGAGGACGTGATCCCCAAGGATCAGGACAAGAAGGTCTGCTTCGAGTCCTCCGAACTCGGCAGCGCGGTCCGACGAGCCGCCCTCCTCACCAACGAGGAGAGCAAGGGCGTTCGGATGAACTTCAGCGACGACAAGCTCCTGCTCTCGAGCAGCGCCTCGGAAATGGGCGAAGCCGAGATCCAGGTGGAATTGAAGAGCTATCAGGGCGAGCCGATCGAGATCGGCTTCAACCCGACCTACCTCACGGACGCCCTGCGGGTGGTCGATGCACCGGAGATCGAGATCGAACTCAAGGCGCCCAACAAGCCCGGCGTGATGAAGGTCGGTTCGAGCTTCACCTACGTGGTGATGCCGGTCAACCTGACCTGACCACCCCGCACGCGGGACCGGATCAATGAAACAGGGCGCAGCCGAGGCTGCGCCCTGTTTCGTCGTTCATCGATCACCGAGGTGATCGGTGGTCGCGATGCTCACTGATAGCGAACGCCGCAGCCCCACTGCTTGACGTAGGTCGGCTCGACGGTGCCGCCGGCCTTGATCGACTTGACGGCGCCGAGGACGTAGTTGGTCTTCTTCTGGTCGCTGAACGCACCGTGGTAGCGAAGGATGCCGTCGGCATCGATCACGAACATGTGCGGGGTGCTCTTGGCACCGTAGGCCTTGGCGACCGACGTGTCGGCATCGATCAGGATCGGGGACTCGATG
The DNA here is from genome assembly GCA_022447205.1 of Phycisphaerales bacterium. Lineage (GTDB taxonomy): Bacteria > Planctomycetota > Phycisphaerae > Phycisphaerales > SM1A02 > JAKVBQ01. The sequence goes on along the minus strand of JAKVBQ010000028.1, from coordinate 3,430 downwards.
CCGATCGCCTTCTTGAGCTCGGCGTCCTTCTTGGCCAGGTCGTCGGCGGACATGCGCATCTTGGCGGTCGAGGAGTCGACCAGCAGGTAGACGACGTCGGAATCGACGGCCTTGAGGTTCTTGGCGAGTTCCTTGACCGCGCCGTTGTTGTGGATGGAGCGCCGTCCGTTGCCACCGCTGTAGGGGCAGGTCGGGCAGAACCATTCGAGCACGACGATCTTGCCCTTGAAGTCCTCGAGGCTGTGGGACTTGCCGTCGGTGTCCTTCATGGTGAAGGCGGGTGCGGGCTTGCCGATCTCGGCTGCGGGTGCGACCTCGGTCACGGAAGGAGCCGCGGCAACGAGAAGGCTACCGCCGATGATGCCGGCAGTGGCGAGGACTGCGGCGAGGATGGGCTTGCAGATACACATGAAATCATCTCCGTTCGGAAGGTGTGCCTCCACGAACCGGGGGAGGCTTGTCTTGGTCCGTTGTCGACGAGAACGCATCGCCGACAGGTATGGGGAGTTCGATTGCAATCGAGGGGATCATGATAGAAGACCGACCGGTCTTTCGGGGCACGACCAGCCCCGCCACCCTGAGAGGCCCTCCCAGGGCGTTTTCAGGGGAGATCGTCAGGGGCACGTCGAGCAGGAAGCGTCCCGCATCGATCCGTCCCTTGACCGGCGAAGGTATGGCGGGTGACACCCCCGGGGTGTCGTCCGGATAGAACCAGACGACATCAGCCTCGGACTCGATGGGACCCTCGACAATGAGTCGGTCCCCTTCCAGCCGTGCGCCGGCATCCTTGATGGTCCGGATCGACCGCGGCAGGCGGGCACGCCAGTGCTCGAGCAGGCGCTGATGCGATTCGCTGATCGGGGGGACTTCCGCTCCGGTCGAGACTGGAAGCTCGATCAGATGTTCACGATTTCCGAAGAGGCAGACCCGCCGACAGACCAGCCACTCCAGGTCGAGCTTGAAACTGACCCGATCCACATCAAGCCGATCGGGTGGCGTGACGGGGATCAGGAGCACCACCTCACCTGCATAGCCGTAACTGGCGTCCGCACCGGGAAAGACCTCGGGGGTCGGCCATTGGACGGGTCCGATGACGAATCCTTCAGGCACCTTGAGGTCGAGGATGGGCGGCTGCCCGCTCCCGCCGGCGTTCTTCCAGTAGATGTGCCAGTGCGGCTTCATCCGATACCGAACCGCGACCTGGAAGGGCTCGCCCGGACGAACGGCAGCGACGCTGGCGAACGCGGAAGTCCCCACGAGATCGGCTCCGGATGGAGGCTTCGGATCCTGGGCCGAGACCGGTGCGTCAAAGCAGGCACATGCCGTCAGGAAGAGCCCGAGGAGAAGGCCGATCGGTGATGCTGGCTTGGAGAGGGTCATCAGGGAGTCCACGGTATCCAACCAACGAGCGGTTGTCTTGAACATTGCGTGTATGCTCCAGCAAATACCTCCGGAGCCCCATGCCATGAGACACACCCGTTCACTCACCCTGGCCCTCCTCCTGTCCCTGACCGCGGGATGCTCGAACAAGACCAGCGACCGCGATCTCCAGTGGGTCACCGCGTACCAGGGCATCGAACTGCTCGCGAAACCGACGGGCGCCTTCGGATCCCGTGGCGATCGGGTCAACATCTGGATGGATCCGAGGACCCCGACGGAATATGCCGAGGGACACATCCCGGGTTCGATCAGCCTCCCCTTCCCGATGATCGAACAGGATCACCAGAGCCTGCTTCGGAATGCCGGCACGATCATCATCTACGACACGAACTGGAACGACGTGATCGCGGTCAGTGCGAGCAAGCGCCTGATGGAACTCGGCTACTCGGACATCTACACGTTGCGTGGTGGCCTCGAGGCCTGGAAGGCCGATGGCAATGCGGTCGACACCGGTGCGCCGAAGGAGGCGACCGAGGAACAGGCCGGTCGACGTTAAGAAAAAGGCTTGCGACCTGTCCCCGCGCCGGAGTACAGGGTGGTCGTTGGCTTTCATTGAATGAGGTGTGGCTGACTCACTCCCCGCAAACTGCACTCCAATCGGAGAGGAGTTGCGAGAGGTCGGCGACATCGACGTCACCGTCAGTGTCCAGGTCACTCGTGCAGGTCGTGGTGCAGTCACTGCACGATCCATTGGGAAGGCAGACCCCTCGTTCAAATGAAAAGAACAACGCCCCGCGTGTTGTCGCGGGGCGTTGAGAGCAATGCAATCGTGGAGTTGTCTTCAGGCTACGGTCAGGGACAGATGCCCCATGCGCCGAGAACAATCGCAAGGTCCATGCCATCGACCGTGCCATCACCACTCACATCCGCAGCAGCGTCGCTACTCGCCCACGCGCCAAGCACGAACGCAAGATCCACACCATTGACCACAGAGTTGCCATCAATGTCACCGAGACAGTCTGGCGTGTCTTCAACAATGACGATTGCATCAGGATCATCCACCGTTCCGTCAATCATCGCGGTTCGGGCGTAGACCCGGCAGCCGTTGGTGATGAGCGTTCCGCCCGAAGCAACAACGAGCTCATCGACGTAGAGCACTTCACACGGGGTGTCGGTCGAGTTGACGTGGTTGTTGACCAGTTGCGTTCTTGAGTCGCTCGTGATGCGAAGTGTTCCGATCGGGAAGTTCGACGGGTCGAACCCTGCTTCGTCGGCACCAAGGTCGGCGCTCAGGGTCTCCATCGTCTGGAGGTTGCCGGGGGCGAGTCCGTTGAGTTCGATCGTGGCTTCCGACATCGTGAAGTCGGCAGGATCATCGACCGCAATGTCGAGGTCGCCACCTACGCGCAGCCACCAGACGGGATTGGGCATGGAGAGCGTGGCATCCTGGCCGACGGTGTAGCTGCCGCCGATGGAGAAGCCGTCGCCCGGCTCGGGTGTACTGCCTCCGGCGAAGCCGTTGTTGTATTCGCCCGTGAGGGTGCCCGTATTCACCAGATCGCCGTAGATGTAGAGGATGCCGCGCTGGATGATCGTTGCGCCGGCGTTTGTGTAGTCGCCGTAGATATCGGTGTCGTCTGCGACCCGGTTCACACCGTTGATACCGGTCGAGATCCCGACCGCCAGGGCTTCGCCGGACAGATACGTCACGCCCCCGGTGGTGGCCAGTTGTCCATTGACCAGCAGTGAAGATCCATTCTGCTGGAATTGCGATCCGTCGAGAAACTCGAGGTCGTTGAAGATCAACTGGCCGTTTTCGGGCGCGATGATCCGGCCGCGTGAGGCGTACGTGTTCAGTGCATCGCCATCGAGGCTGATGAAGCTGGAGCCATTGCCCGGCAGGAACATGAGATCATCCGTGATGGTGACATCAGAGCGTGCCTCGAAGGTCAGTGGGAGGTCTCGTGCGTCGATGATGCCCGGGACGTCGAACGAGGCACCTCCGATCAGGAGTGTGTCATCGGCCGAAGCTGCTGCAACGGCCTGCTTG
>JAKVBQ010000027.1 GCA_022447205.1 Phycisphaerales bacterium | reverse complement strand
ACCGGTCTTGCGGAGATGGGTGGTGACCAATGAGCAGCAGACGGCTGACGACAACCCGTGGGCGTCGCGTGACGGTTCGGCGAGCCGGCTTCTCCCTGGTGGAGCTGCTCCTCTCGATCTTCATCCTTGCGATCGGGATCATCGCGATCTCCGCGATCTTCCCGGCCGGGATCCTCCAGCAGCAACAGGCGAGTGATGACGTCATCGGACCGATCGTCGCCCAGGAGGCGCTCGGGGTCCTGCGTTCGAAGCTCGACCAGGATGACTTCGGGACGTTCGAACAGTTCGGCATCTACCTCGACGACCAGCTTCGTTCGACGACCAACGAGGGCGTCATCTCCTCGGTTGCCAGTCCCGCGCCCGGTGACTGGACCTGGATGCGGCCGTCTTTCCTGCTGCGCGGTGGCATCTTCGGGACACCGGACCCCAACTACACGCCGGATCCGCTGCACGGTGCGATCGACATCTTCTCGCTCCGACGCACTCGTGACGGCTCGGGGTTCCAGTCGTACCCCGGTGATGTCAACCTCGGCAGTGCCGGCAGTGAGAACGCGATCTTCGCGACGTCCGACCAGGCGGTCGGTTCCTCGACAGGAGCCACCGGCATCCCGGTGATCGTCCAGGATGACGGCGCGGCCTACTCCGGGCCCGAGTCCCTCTGGGGGATTCCCTACAACCGCAACAAGTACGCGATCCTCAATCCGCTGAACCCGCCGGTCTACAACAACATCGATCGTGACGGGCTGACCGAACCTCTGGTCACCATCCTCCAGTCGGAACGGACCTGGCCGCAGGGCGTCGACAATCCACGGTATGTCTGGGACTGCATGTTCCGTCGCTACCAGGGACGCATCCAGGTCGCGATCTTCGTCTATCGCGTCTCGACCGCCGGCGGTGTGCCGAGGCCCTACGCGGTCGCCAGCGGCTATGACGTCACCTCTCCGGGGCTTCAGGGGCCGTTCGAATCCCCGCTTCCGACCCGTGTCGTCCTCGGGGATCCCGGCAACCAGACTGACTGGGAGAATGTCTTCTGGACCCCGCGAGGGCTCGAGAAGGATGATGCGGCGAACCGCATCGACGACCTCGTCGTACCAGGTACGGAGGTGGGCAGCTCCCTCGGTGGTGGGGGCGGTGACATCACCACCACACTCGATCCCTTTGGCGAGGGATGGCAGTACCCGGGCCAGTGGCTCCTCGACCAGAACGGCAACATCCATCGGGTGCTTGCCGGCAGACGGAGCGCGAAGGACGGTCCCGTCCGTCTGGCTCGTCCCGTTCCCCATGTGTCCCGTCACATCTCCAACGGGAATCTGTTCAACGCCCAGGGAGATGACACCACCGTCGACCAGGCCTCTGCCGTCAAGGCGGTCTGGTTCATCCCCCCGGAATCTCGTGACGGTCTGATCCTGACCCCGGTCTTCGTCACTGTGAGGGACCTCTGATGGAACGCAAGCAAACAACCAACAACTCGACCAGGGCCTTCACCCTGACCGAGATGCTGATCGCGGTCGCGATTCTCGCGATCGTGATCCTCGCGACCAGCACGATCTTCGGGACCGCGCAGCGGGTCTCATCCGTCGCCGAGGCGAACGCCGATCTCGTCCAGCAGGCCAGTGCGATCGAGCGTCGGGTGCGTCGCGACATCGAGCAGATGTCCAACGACGGCTTCCTCGCGATCCAGTGCGTCGCGGTTCGCAACGACGTCAACTTCGGCCAGACCGGGCGACTGCTCGATGATGCACGGCTCGCCGGTGACGAGCTCCGCTGTGACCAGCTGGTGTTCTTCTCCAACGGCGTCGAGCCGACCAGCCGATTCCTCGGGAGCTACAACAGCAGCTTCGACACCGCGACAACCCTGGCACCCGCCGAGGCGCCGGTCGCGATGATCTACCTCGGTCATGGTGTGCAGATGCCGGTCCAGCCTGCCCAACCGGCCGGATCCAATTCCAACTTCTGGCTCTGGGACTTCGATCGTGCCGCCGCGGGGCCGCCGTACAACCAGGGTGTCTACCACGTCTTTCCCTGGACCTTCCAGACCGGGTTCCCGACCTTCTGTCTCGATTCCGGCGTTTCCCAGGATGCGGACGTCCCGGTGATCTCCCCGCCGGCCAACCGCTGGGTCCTGTCCCGTCGTCCGGTCCTCCTCACCACCGACGACCTCGTCGGCGTGCTCGCAGGGGATCCGGAAGGGGACTACGACTCCGTCCTGTACAGCACCGACTTCTTCGGGATGGACCAGAAGTTCGCCAATTCCGAAACGTCCCTCTTCATCAAGAACGAGAACGGTTTCCCGAAGCGACCGTTGGAATTCACCCATGGCATCGCCAGCGGTCGCGTCGACATCGCCTCCTCGGAGCTCGACGACATCCAGCGGCAGGTCGGCATCCCCTGGAACGAACTCAACGGTTTGCAGACGGAGTCGGACAACATTCTCTCCCCGCTGGTCCGCAACACCGAGCTGCTGGACGCGATCTTCAGCGCGTATCCGCGTGCGGAGCGGATCGCCCCGAGCATGTCGAACATCGACCAGATGCTCTCGAACAACGTGCTCTCCGGGAGCGTCAGCGACTTCCAGGTCGACTGGATCTGGGAGGACGGCCTGGGTCGCGACCTTGATGCCAAGGACGACTTCTTCACCGGCGGGCTGCCCGGCGTGCCCGCCGACGCGGTCGTGGGGGAGTGGTACGGCCTGGACTTCTCCGCGGACAGCGCGCCCTACCTGTCACTGCCCGAGAACTGCCAGCCGATCTGGTCCGCCCTCAATGACGGACCGGGGGACTACCCCAACAACATCGAACGCTACGGTGCCGCGCTTGAGGCTCCTGACGGCGTTCGCCGCTACGGGGCGGTCTTCGGACTCAATCGTGACCGGGGATTCCTCCGCGGCTCCGATGATCGTCCGCTTCTCACGCGTGATGGTGGATTCAATGCCCTGCAGTTCTATGACACCATGGGCACCAACAACACCGGAAACATCCCGCGCTACGTCAACACCTACTCGCCCTGGCCGACCGCGATCCGGATCACGATGCGTCTGCACGACGCCAATGACGTGATCCGTGGGGGTCGTCTCTTTCAGTTCGTCGTTCCACTGCCCAAGCAGGACTGAACCTGTCAACGCACCTGAGAGCAACCATGAGTTCATACCATCGCATGCACGGTCCGTCTCGCTTCACGTTGGCCACGACCCGCCCGACGGCGCGGGGCAACACCCTGGTCCTGGTGACCGCGATCCTCGTGCTCCTGGTGATCATCGCGACGGCGTTCATCTCCCGTGCGCAGGGCGGACGCAAGATCGCGACCTCCCAGCAGCGCGCCTTCCAGCGTGAGGATCACGCCCGACTCGCCGGCGAACAGGTCGCCGCGGAAGTCGCACAGGCGCTCTTTCCCAAGCCGATCAACCCCCGTGTCCATGCCGTCTTCGACGGCTATGCCTCGAGCGTCTACGACGAGTCCGGTGTCTACGACTGGCTGAACGACGGCGGCAACACCGGCGTCCTCGCCGCGAGCGTCTGGAGCGGCGTGCCCCGTTCCCACCCCGGCACCGATCCCAATCGGGCCTTCACCGCGGAGCGCTATCAGGCCGACCCCGGCGACTTCTTCTTCAACTTCAACGGACAGCTCCCCGACCTGACCGCGGACGATCCCTCGGTCCCGCCCACCCCGCTCTGGCGGGACAACGACCCTTCGACGGGATTCACCGATCCGCCCGATGGCCTCGCCTTCAACTACTTCGACTTCAACTACGCGCCCTACGAGGTGCGTCCCTTCACCAACTGGCCGGATGAACCGCTCAACCTGGACGAAGGGGGACTCCGCGTTCCCTCTGGACGTGGGGCTCCGTTCGGAATCACCACCTTCTACGACGACGTGTTGGACTACGATGTCGCGCTCGGCGCAGGCAATCCGCCCGGCAACCCCGGATACGGCGATTTCCGCCTCTTGCGCGACAGCGAACCTCGACGGCTCGGCCGCTACTACGACGGAGCCACCGGGTTCGAGAGCGGGGTCTTCCCCAACCGCGATCCCTACAGTGAGCAGTTCAGTCACTGGACCCATCTGAGCTGGCTCCCGACCGCGGAGAACGGCTGGCGGGTCTGCTACAACATCTCGAACGTCTCTCCGCTCGATCGACAGGCGTACATCGATGGTGATCCGGTCGGTCCCGAGAACGGCAACACCCTCTCCGCCTACGCCTTCGACGACCCGGATGTCGGTTTCTACCGGGACCTCGAGTTCCCGGTCGCGCTGCAGACGCCCTACGAGCAGTGGTATCCGAACGTCGTCCCCGCCTACCTCGAACCGATCTACGATGCCGGCAGCGGGAACTTCGAACTCGGCGAGTACTTCAGCGCGGATCTGGATGCGAGCTGGTTCGCCCAGCGACGCGAGGAGTGGTTCGGCAGCCCCCGTCGGCACTTCGAGGCCGCGACCGACGACGAGCGGGTACTTCCGAACTTCATCAACCTCGATCGCATGCGCTATGCAGAGCAGTACACCAAGCGCCAGTACCTCGAGACCGGGAACGCCCAGTCCCAGGATCTCTACAACCAGATCCGAGATCTCCGGGTCGAGGTCGAACGCACGTTCTGCGACACCGACGGCGACGGCTTCACCGACAGCTTCTGGTTCGTGCCTCCGACTCCCGTCGATCGCGGCGTTCGTCAGGTCGTCGGGATCTCCGTCGTCGACAACGGCGGGATGCTTGATGCCAACGTCGCCACCGCATTCGACCGCTGGTCGACCGCCGGCACCACGCCCTCGGATCTCGCCCTGATCAGTCGGGTTCGTGCACCGGGCACCGCCGATGACTTCGAGTACGACGAAGATGACACACACGTCGGGCTCCTGGTGGATCCCAAGAATGCGGTCGACAACGGAGGCGCCCAGAGTACGGATCGCTTCGAAGGACACCCCTTCTTCGAAAAGTCCAACGGGCGTCGGCTGTTCCAGCGCTATCGACCGGAACGCTGGTACGCCACCGGGCCGGATCTGATCGATGATCCGACCTTCCTCAACATGAGAGGCCTCTCGGAACTGCGCTTCAGCAGTTTCGCCGGTGCGGAAGGCCCCTTCTATGGCGAGTTCCAGGCGCTCCTCGACCCTGGCTCCTTCAAGGACGAACCGGAGACCGCGGCCTGGGAACGGCGACTCTGGAATCGCGCCGTGCAGCGAGATGGCAGGGGAGCCTATGTCCGAAGTTCGAACGGCAACGATGTGCTGGTGCCGTTCACGATCACGCCGTTCGACCTCAATGATGAACTGGAACTGCGCGGTTTCTCGGGTCAGAACAACCCTTACACCTACTCGCGCTTCGAGCGATCGCTCGATGACATCGTCTCCGTCGGCCACGTAAATGATGACGCACCCGGTTCCGCAAACGCTCATTACAGCATCCTCCGTTCGAGCATGGATCGTCAGGAGACCACGCCGTTCAAGCGCTATCCCTATCGGGACCTGCAGTACGACAACGGCGAGCTTCTGAACGGGGGACTCAGCCACCCGACCGCCGGCAAGCTCTCGAACGAGCAGCTGGTCCGCGACCTGCGCCACCGGATCACCCTCTACAGCGGCACCCGCAACGAGACCCGGCCGATGTGGCTCTGGTCGACGCCGTTCTACAACCCGCTCCGGGACTACGACGGCGACGAGGAATCCGGGACATCTCGTGACTTCCAGGAGTACCAGCGACGCAAGCTCAAGATCGACCTGAGACAGAGCTACGCCCTGCCGACCAACATCACCGGGACCGCACTCGAGGGCGACCACTACACCCAGGAGTTCGACAACCTCGGATACCCGGCCCTGCCCGGCTCGTGGGCGGCGTTCCAGAACCAGCGTCGCTGGCTGAACGATCTCCAGGAGACGATCGAACTCAACATGGTCTTCGCCGAGGACCTCGCCGACGACCAGACCTGGCAGAGCTACTTCTCCAGTCCGCTCTACCAGCTCGACCTGACCGATCCCACGCAATACCGGTTCCAGACCGACCCGTTCAGTGCGTACCGCAAGTCGTACCTGGCCGCGGCCAGCATGACCGCGAACATCGAGTCCTTCCGCGACGGTCCGAGCCAGCCGTACAACGTCTTCGACAACGGCCAGGCTTCGGACACCGTCTGGGTCGATCCGCCCCTGCACCCGATCCATGCCCGCCGTGTCGAGGATCTCTACGGCACCGATCCCGATGACCAGCCGGCGGTGGATGCACCCTACTTCGAGCCGGAAGGTTTCGTCGGCCTCGAGAAGCAGCCCTTCATCATGCAGACGTACTTCGGTCTGGTGTACCCGAAGAGCGAGCATCCGGAAGGACCGACGCCCGATACCCAGTACGCCAGCGGTGAGTACATCTTCCCCGGCAATCGTGACGAGGATCCGATCGCCCAGGAGGAACAGTGGGAGGCGGGGCACGCGATCCCGCAGCAGTTCACCAACGAGGCGTACTTCGACAGCGACCAGGGATCGGCCGGCCAGCCGGGGAACCTCGATGAGAACCGCAACTACGTGGACGGGACCTCGAAGCCGGCGATCGTCATCGCGATCCAGCTCGGCAATCCCTTCGACGAACCGGTTTCCCTGGCCGACTTCTGCCTGCGGATCGGGGAGTACGACAACGCCGTGGCAGGAGAGGATGACGAATACCTCTGGTTTGCGGAGATGGCGTGCCCCCACACCATCATCCAACCCGGGCACCCCGATTCCGATCCCCAGGCGAACCCTTCAAATTTCAACGGCTACTTCCCCAACGAGCTCGTCCTTGGCCCCACAGAGCCTGACGCACCTCGCTCCGCGATCATCTTCGCGGTCATACCTCCGGAACGAACCGGACTCGTCCCCCCTCTGGGCGGTGGTGATCCGGATGCCTGGGCCGATGGCAGCTGGGATTCCGCCGATTTCGAGAACATCGATTACGCGACGTTCCGGGACACCTGGCTCGACGAACTCGACCTCGAACCCGGCAACCTCTTCGGGTACGAGCCCGAGATGCCGCTTCGCTATCACCAGACCCTCGTCTTCGATGTCTCGCGTCTGCTGCATGAAGGACTGCCTGGTGATTCCAAGGAACGGCTCGAGGCGCTCTTCGATGAGGACAACGATCGGGTGATCGAACTGATCCGTCAGGTCGAGGACCCGACGATCAAGGCGTACCTCGAACTTCCGCTCAACGACATCGAGGACATCCCCGGTGTCTACGTTCCGAACGACTGGACTGGTCAGGACGTCACCGACTTCTACCGCATGGAATACGTCGTCGATCGGATCAACCACGAACGTCCCGACGATTCCGATCCGAGGCACTTCGATTTCCTCGAGACCCTCAAGGACCTGATCCCGCCCGCACTCGCCGTCGGTAGCGACCTGGAGAACCAGTACGATCCACCGTTGTTCGATGACGACCTGGTGGACGACTTCAGGAACTTCGAGATCGCCAACTCCGCGTTCGATGATGACCCGACCGTCAACGGGACCAATGGTGTCGACACCATCGAGTTCGACGAGGACAACCAATGGGGAGGCATCCACATCGGTAGTGACGACTTCTACCTGACCTGGGCGCACGCCTCCCGGGCCTGGGGATGGGATGTCGACAACGACGGTCTCTACGACATGGACGAGATCTCGCCACGCTACATCTTCAGCATGGTGAACGAGGTCACTTCGTCCGGTGCGGACCTCGACTACTCGAGGTTGCGTGGGAACCAGCTGTATGACGTCGACAACCCGACGGTCGCCGACGACCCGGGTTTCGTGGCGCGACGCCGAAGTCGTCTCCCAGGTGTCCTGGCGACTCCGATCATTCCGGGTGGCTCCGATTTCCGGTTCACCGCGCTCGACGGGAACCAGATCGACGAGCTCCGGGCTGACCTGACCCAGGAAACCGGTGATCCCGGCAGCATTCCGCCGGCCAACACCCAGCCCGACGATCCGGCTTTGCCGACCGATGCGGTCTTTGGCTTCCGTGGTGATTCCTTCGACACCGAGGTCTTCACCAGCCAGACCGATGACTACAACGAAGAACCCGGAATGATGGCTGCGATCGAGCGCATCGTCCCCCTCGGGAACACCGTGCTCAACGATCTTGATCTGGATGTCGACAAGGTCTGGTGGATCAAGGCGAAGCCGACCAACTTCACCACCTGGACCGCGCTCGACCTGCCCGCCGCGGACGAGAATCTCTGGACATCCCGGTATGCGGTTTCCGGTGTCAACTTCCCGATCAGGGTGTTTTCCAGCAGCAATTCCTGGAACGACTTCCCGACCGGGTATGCACTCGAAGCACGCGACAACGCGATGCTCAATGACACGATCTACGTGCCGATGGATCTCGGTGGCTCCAAGGTCACCGATCTCGACGAGGGCATGCGGGGGTATCTCTGGAACCAACCGCTCCAGATGCTGCTCAAGGACAACGACTTCGAGCAGATCGGTGAACTCTCGCACGTCTTCCTGTGGGGTCCCGTCCTGCAGCTCCCCGATGCACCGGTGCCTCAGCGCACGTTCGGCGATCCGCTGCCGTTCGAGGACACCCTGCTCTGGCAGCAGTGGAGAAACATGCCCCATCCCATCGGGGACGAGGAAGACGGCTTCGCCGTGGTCCGCACATTCTCCGAGGTGATGACCGAGATCGCCGAGCATCAGGACTACCTGAACGCGACCCCGATCGATGAGGGCGGCTTCGGTCTTTCGACCGACTTCGTGCTCCCGCCCTCCGACCTGCCTGGTGGCGGCGCCGCGCCTCCCGGACCTGCCGACGCCTATCCTGTCGGCTATGGTGCCCTCGCCAACCGGTTGGACATGGATCTCGGCTACAACCAGGATGGGGGCGACTTCCTCTTCGAACGTCCCTGGCGACAGGTGCTCGGTGGTGGAAGATTCACGAACCTCCCTGCGTATCGACCGAAGCTTCCGGCGGGTGCCGGGCTCTTCGATTCCGTGACCGTCGATGGTCGGGGCCTGAACGTACGCCATCCCGACCTGAATGTGGACGACACCTACACCCCCCAGGAGGCGTTGCGGGCTGAAGTTGATCGCTTCGACCTCGTCCATGGCTTCAGCAACAAGCCGACCAAGGGGCTCCTGAACATCAACACCGCCTCTCCCGAGGTGCTGCGTGCCCTGCCTCAGATGAGTCGCCTGGTCTACAACGACTACTTCGAGGATCCGGCCTTCGCCGACTTCCGTGGCCGGTTCGCGCGGTCCGCGACCTGGGCGGCGCGTGGCGAGGTGCGCTTCGGTCATACGTCCGGGCAGCCTGACGCGGATGGGGCCTACTCCAATCACAAGCACGTCCGGCTCGCGGAGTCGGTCGAGCGCTATCGCACTGGCGATGCGCTGCTCAGGTCGACCAAGGATTTCCGCCTGGGCATCCCGCCGGAGCAGCAGTGGATCCCGCAGCCCTCGATGGCCGACCGTGGATTCACCGGCACCGACTGGGGGGACACCGACCAGAACGACGTTCGCTACGACGACATCCCCGGCTACTACGGCTTCTTCCCGGGCATGCGCAACGAGCGTGGCCTGGTCTCGCTCGGTGAACTGCTCACGATGCAGCGGACCAGTTTCGAGGAGTTCGAGCTGGTCGACCCCGACGGCGACGGGACCGGTGACGGCCCGGATGTCGGCGGTTGGATCTACCGGAGTCAGAGTGTTCGTGCACTCGGGAATAGCCCTTATGGGAACCCACCAAACTTCGTGTATCCGGGGGATGACCCCACACCGGCTGAGCGCTTCTTCATTGCCTGTCGTGGTTACCTGAATGACGAGCTGCCCTCACCTGCTGGGGGAGGTGGCAAGTTGATCGCCTCTCAGGCCGACGCTCGGGTCTCGACCGATCGAAACACCCTCCGCCGGACGATCCTCGGCCGTCGCAACAACCAGCCGTACTTCAACCCGAATGATCTCTCCGACAACATCCCCGTCGACGAGTACGCCCCGGACATGGTCAGCGGTGATGCGGAGGAGATGAACCTCCTCTTCAGCGGCATGGCCAACATGATCACCACCCGCAGCGACGTCTTCACCGTCTACATGACGATCAGGACGTTCAAGCAGGATCCGGTGAGCGGGGTCTGGGATGCGAGCAAGGAAGAGAACATCATCGACCAGAGTCGCTACGTGATGATCGTCGACCGCACCGAGGTGGATTCGCCCACCCAGCGGCCGGAGATCCGTGCGTTCTCCAAGGTGGAGTGACGATCGACGAGGCTCGACAACTGCGGCCGACCGGCCGCGACAACCCGGTTCCATCTGCCCGTGTCTTGCCACGCTCATCCGCTGTCAGGGCGCGGGCTTTTTTCGGGGGTCGGGTTTCGACGTCGCCTCGGCCGGCTCAGGAATCCGACGCCGTGAACTGACCGGCGCAGAGTTCCGCGTAGCGGCCGCCCGCCTCGAGCAGTGATTCGTGGGTTCCGCTCTCGACGATCCTGCCGTCCGCGATGAAGAGGATCCGGTCCGCGTGCCGGATCGTCGAGAGGCGGTGGGCGATCACGAACGAGATCCGGCCGCCGAGGATCTCGTCGATCGCGCCCTGGATCAGGGTCTCGGTCTCGGTGTCGATCGAGGAGGTGGCCTCGTCCATGATGAAGACCTGCGGGTCCGCGAGGAGCGCCCTGGCCAGGGAGACCAGCTGGCGCTGCCCGGTCGAGAGCAGCTCACCGCCTTCGCCGACATCATGTTCGTAGCCGCCGTCGAGGCGTTCGATGAAGTCGTGCGCACCGGCCCGCCGCGCCGCGTCCTCGACCTCCTCGTCGCTCGCCGCGAGCCGACCGTAGCGGATGTTCTCGCGGATCGATCCGGAGAAGAGGTGGGGGACCTGCTGGACGATGCCGAACTGGGACTGCCACCATTCGAGTGATCGTTCCCGGTAGTCGACGCCGTTGATCAGGAGCTTGCCCGTGATCGGCTCGTAGAATCGCGCCGCGAGGTTCGCGATCGTCGACTTGCCACCGCCGGTCGGGCCGACCAGTGCGATCGTCTCACCCTTCGATATGCGCAGGTTGAAGTCGTCGAGGACCGGTTCCTCCGGCTTGTAGTGGAACCCGATCCCGCGGTACTCCAGCGTGTCGACCTCCGGATCACCGCCATCGGATGCGCGCCCGGGTCGCGGACGTGTCGCCTGTTCCTCGATCCGGATCGTGACCTCCTCGCCGTCCCGGATTTCGGGAACCTCCTCGAGAAGCCCTTGCACGCGTTCCGCCGCCGCCTGCGCGGACTGCAGGTCTGCGAGCCGTGCCGCGAGTTCCTGGATCGGCATCGAGAAGAGGATCGCGTACTCCATGAAGGCGATGAGCATCCCGATCGAGAGGCCGGTGCCCTCCTCGAGACGGATGCCGCCCTGCCAGAGGGCGAGGCCGACGCCCATCGAACCGAGCATCGCGACGATCGGGAGGAAGACCGCCGCCTGCAGCGCGTTGCGCATGCTGTGAGCGTGCATCTCCCCGGCCATGGTGCCGAACTCCTCGAGGTTCCGCGCCTCGCGGTTCAGGCTCTTGGTGGTCCGGACGCCCGCGATCGACTCGCTGAAGCTCGCGGTGATCGCGCTGTTGGTGCGTCGCATGTTGCGGGAGCTGGCCAGCATCTTCCGCTTGAAGAACCAGGTCGCGATCACCAGCGGGGGCACGATCGCCATCGTCCAGAGGGCGAGTCCGGTGTCGATCAGCATCATCGCGGTGCAGATACCGACCAGCATCGTCGAACCCCAGAAGAGATCCAGCAGCACCCATGGCATGCGGTCGCTCACCTTCGAGCAGTCGCTGGTCACGCGCGAGACCAGCCACCCGGTGGGGCGGACGTCGAAGAAGCTGAACGGAAGTTCCTGCAGGCGCTCGAAGCAGCCCTTCCGCAGGTCGTAGGCGACCCCGGTCGCGAGCCGTCCGGCGGAGAGGATGAAGATCCACACGAAGAGCGCGAAGAACACCATCATCACCGCGAAGGCGATCCCCATCATGAGGAGGTCTTCCGTCGCGCCGTTGGTGATCGCCTCGTCGATCATCCAGCCGGTGAGCGGGGGGATCAGGGATTCGACGATCGCGAGTGCAAAGCCGAAGCCGCACATCGCGAACGCCCAGCGACGGTAGGGCTTGAGGTGACGCAGGAAGTTCCACCAGAGTCGGAGGTCGATCGAGCCCGAGCGCTCGTCGTCGGAATAGAAGTGGGTGCTCATGCCGCACCGCCTTCGCGTCCGCCCTGGATCGCCCAGATCCTCCGGTAGAGTCCGTCCTGCCGGATCAGGTCGGCGTGTCGTCCCTCCTGGGTGATCCGACCTTCCTCGATCACCAGCACCCGATCCGCCTTCTGCAGGGTGGAGAGCCGGTGTGCGATCAGGATCGTGGTGTGTCGTCCGCGTCGGCGTTCGATCGCCTCGAGGATGTCCGCCTCGGTGTGGGTGTCCACCGCGCTCAACGCATCGTCCAGGACCAGGATCGAGGGACGCTGGACGAGCGCACGTGCGATCGCGACCCGTTGACGCTGGCCGCCGGAGAGGGTGAGGCCGCGTTCGCCCACCACCGTCTCGTAGCCCTGGTCGAAGGTGCGGATCGATTCATGGATGCACGCCTCGATCGCCGCGGTCTCGATCGCGTCCTGTTCCAGTCCCGGCTGGGTGATCGCGATGTTGTCACCGATCGAACGGGAGTACAGGAACGGCTGCTGCATCACCACCGCGATGCGGCTGCGGATGAAGTCGCGTCGCATGCGGTCGATCGGCACGTCCCCGAGGAGGATCCGGCCTTCGTCGACGTCGTGGAGTCGGAGCAGGAGGTCGACGATCGTGGTCTTGCCGCTCCCCGCGGGGCCGACGAGGGCGACCGTCTCACCGGGCGCGATCGTGAAGTCCATGCCGGCGAGAACCGGAAGGTCCCCGTGGTTGAGGTGCACGCCCTCGAAGGTCAGGCTGCCGTCGAGCTGTTCCGGTTCGACCGGATGCTCGGGTTCCGATTCCACGGGCTTGTCGAGGATCTCGCTGATGCGTCCGATCGCCACCAGCGCCTTGCCCAGTTCCGCGAGGATGCGTCCCGACATCCTGACCGGCCAGAGGAACATGCTCACCGCGGAGATGAAGAAGTAGAAGGCGCCGACCTCGAGCGAACCCTGGGTCAGCCACCACAGGCCGAAGCCGAGCACCAGGCCCTGCTGGGCGAAGCAGAGCAGGTCGGAGAGCGACCAGAAGCGGGACATCAGGACGTACAGCCGGTTGTCGAGGTCCCGGTGGGTGGCGTTCCGATCGTCGAACCGTTCCTCCTCGAAGGACTGGCGGGCGAACGAGCGCACCACCCTGATCCCGTTGAGGTTCTCGTTGACGGTCGCGGTGAGTCGTCCTTCCGCCCGGTCCTTCTCGAGGAAGTTCTCCCGCATCCGCTTGAAGAAGATGAAGCTGAACATCGCGATCGGCGTCATGAGGGTCATCGACACCAGACTCATCCGCCAGTCGATCGCGAAGAGGAGCGGAAGCGGCACCAGGATCATCGCGGTGGCGCGGCCGATCATCATCATCTGTTCGCTGAGGAAGAGGACCACGGTGTCGACATCCGACGTGCACCGCTGGAGGAGGTCGCCGCTTTCCTGTCGCTCCATGGTGCGACACGGCAGGCGCTGCACGTGGTCGTAGATCCTGCTCCTCAATTTCACCGCGATGTTCTGTGCGGCGATCGCCGCGAACCGCTGGCGGAAGTGGACGCAGGTGCCGGCACAGATCGCGATCACGCCGATCAGGAGACCCGGGATCCAGAGCTGGTCCGCGACCAGCTGCGGCCCGCCCATCCAGTCGATCACGGTGCGGGAGATCCCGGAGGCCTTCTCCGGTTCGGAGCCGAGAGCGACGTCGAGCACCGCCTGGGGAACCAGCGGGATCAGGTAGATCAGCAGGGTGCCGACGAGCAGGGCGCCGAAGGCCAGCACGTACCGCCTGCGTTCACTCGTGACCAGCCGCCAGATCGCACTGAATTGCCCGGTGGTCTCTGCCATGACGTCCTTCGTCGTCCGTCCCTGGTGGTCAGCGTCGGATGGCGGTCAGTCCAAGTCGTCCTCGGTTCGCCTGATCCTGCTTCTCCATCGAGAGACTCGTTGCAAAGGACCCGGTGAACGCCTCGAGCGGTGCCTGCCATGGCCCGCCGTCGATCGAGACCAGCATGCCGTCGGCATCGGCCGAGATCCGGATCGGTCGGTCAAGGACCAGGACGTTGGTCATCGGCTCCTTGAGGTGCATGCTCTCGGAGTCCAGGGTGAAGACGAGTTCGATCTCGTCGCCCGCCTCGTAGGCGAACACCACGCCCTCCGCTCCCTCGAGCGCGCCCTTCTCCGGGAACACGCCGCCACCGGAACCGTCCGGATGGAACGACTTCATCACCGGGTAGCGATCGGGGTGGGTGGTCTCGCAGCCCAGTGGGAGCGCGATGCAGGCAAGCAGCGTGATGTCGAGGGCGCGTCGTCTCATTCGGTCATCCGATTCCGTAGGTCGCGTTCTCGCCGAGGTCCTCGGAGATCCTCAGCAGCTGGTTGTACTTCGCGTTGCGGTCGCTCCGGCAGGGTGCACCGGTCTTGATCTGCCCGCAGTTGGTCGCGACCGCGATGTCCGCGATCGCGGTGTCCTCGGTCTCGCCGGAGCGATGACTCAGGACCGCACGGTAGTTGTTGCGCTGTGCAAGGTTCACCGCTTCGAACGTCTCGCTCAGGGTGCCGATCTGGTTGACCTTCACGAGGATCGCGTTGGCGCATCCGGACTCGATGCCACGGGCGAGGAACTCGGGGTTGGTCACGAAGAGATCGTCGCCCACCAGCTGGACCGAGTCGCCGAGCCGTTCGGTCAGCTTCGCCCATCCGCTCCAGTCGTCCTCGGCGAGGCCGTCCTCGATCGAGAGGATCGGCCACTTGTCGCACCAGTCCGCCCAGAGGTCGATCATCTCCTCGGAACTCGCGACCCGGTCCGGATCGCTCTTGAAGAAGCAGTAGCCTTCCTTCCCGAGCTTGCGTGCCTCGTTGGTCAGTTCGCTGGTGGCGGGGTCGAGTGCGATGTAGATCTGCTCGCCGAGCGAGTAGGCGGATCGTTCGACCGCGAGGCCGATGAGTTCGAGCGCCTCCTCGTTCGAGTCCAGGTTCGGTGCGAATCCACCCTCGTCACCGACCGCGGTCGAGAGTCCCCGTTCAGCCAGCACGCCCCGGAGGGTGTGGTAGATCTCGACCCCCGCCTGCAGGGCATGGCCGAACGTCTCGAAGCCCACCGGCTGGATCATGAACTCCTGGAAGTCGACGGTGTTGTCCGCATGCTTGCCGCCGTTGAGGATGTTCATCATCGGGCAGGGAAGTCGTCGGGCGGACGTGCCGCCGAGGTACCGGTAGAGAGGGATTCCCATGGCGTTCGCCGCGGCACTCGCGGTCGCCATCGAGACCCCGAGCAGTGCGTTCGCTCCGAGGTTCCCCTTGTTCGTCGTGCCGTCGAGGTCGATCAGCATCGCGTCGATCGACTCCTGGTCGCGGACGTCGGCGCCGATCAGTTCCGGAGTGATGATCTCGTTGACGTGGGCGACCGCCTTCGAGACGCCCTTGCCCATCCATTCCGTGTCGATCCCGTCACGCAGTTCGACGGCTTCATGTTCACCGGTCGAGGCGCCGCTGGGCACCGCGGCTCGACCGCCCGAACCATCCTCGCAGATCACTTCGCACTCGAGGGTGGGGTTGCCACGTGAGTCGAGGATCTGTCGCGCATGGAGATGTTCGATCGAGAATGACATGGTCAGGTCCTTGTTCCTGGTTCTCGGGGTGTGGCGGGGACGGCACGAACGCATGGTATGCCATCGACCGGGCGGTGGGGTCACCTGCCCTTGAAGGCCGACCACCGGGGGGACGTCCCCTGCAGCACCGCCCAGACATCCTCGACCACGCCGCTCATCCGCTCCATCGCGCTGGCGGTCCGGCTGGCCAGGTGGGGGGTGAGCCGGGCGTTCGGGCGTTCGAGCAGGGGGCTCCCTGCCGGAATCGGCTCGCTTGCATGGACATCGAGGAGGGCCGTCGCATCCGGGTGGGCAAGGAGGTGTGCGTCGAGCGCCGCTTCCTCGATGACGAAGCCTCGGCTGGTGTTGATCAGGATCGAGTCGGGCTTCATCAGCCCCAGGAGGTCCGCACCCACCAGGTCGTGGTTCGAACGACGGCCGTCGACGTGGATCGAAAGGATGTCCGCTTCCGCGAAGAGCGTTTCCGGCGTGACCGGGGATGAACCGAATCGATCCGCCTCCGGGATGTCGAGGAGGTCGTGGTGGATCGTGCGGGCTCCGAAGGCACCCGCGACCGCGGCGACCCGTCGACCGATCTTGCCGAGCCCCAGCACCCCGAAGGTCATCTCGTCGAGTTCCCGTCGGCCGACGTACGTGCTCCTGAGTCCGCCCCAGGTGTCCGCGTCCACCGCCGTCTCCAGCCTGATCCGCGGCCTGATCAGTTCGAAGAGGAGGGTGTAGACGTATTCCACCACCGCCTGCGTGTTCGCTTCCGGCGTGTGCACCACCTCGATGCCCCTGGCGCGGCAGGCATCGAGGTCGATGTTGTCCAGCCCGACTCCGGCCCGACCGACCACCTTGAGTGCCGGCATTCGATCCAGGAGTGCGTCATCCACGTCGGTATAGGTGCGGACCAGGAGTCCTTCCGCTCGTGCGGCATTGGACTCGAAGGCGTCCTCCCCGGGCCGTGTCGAAAGCAGCTCGACTCGATCGGCAAGCCAGGCACGGGCTCGATCGGAGATCGTTTCGGTGTGGATGACAAGTGGATCGTGCGCCATGGGGGCTCCAGGTCATGAGGATACACGCATGCGGGTTCCGGTTCGTGAAGAGGACCCGCCAGAGGCGCCCGGACGACTCGAGGAGGTCCTTCATGAACAAGTCAGACCTGGTCGGTTCGGTCGCCGAGGAACTCGGCTGTTCACGAGTCGCCGCGGCACGTTCGGTCGAAGCGGTCCTGGGATCGATCGCGAAGGGGATCGAGTCCTCCGGTTCCGTGACGATCTCCGGATTCGGATCCTTCAGCAGGCGCCACCGTTCCGGTCGCATGGTCCGCAACCCGTCCACCGGGGAACCGAACCAGGTGGCTCCCTCGGTCTCCGTCGGGTTCCGCCCGGGGATACGCCTCAGGAAGCTCGTGAACCACTGAACCGCCTTCGGCCGGTACCGGCGTGTCCGAGAACCTCGTGGGGTTCCATCTGTGACGGCAGGTCCGGGTCCCGAGCCTCATTCGCATGCAACAACTCCGGTTGCCCGGCTTCAGCGGGCCGGTCGCCTGACCGATGACACTCCCGACGTCGATTCATCCGCCGACGTCAGGGAGGCTAAACGGATGGACAAGTCCAGTATCATCGGAAGTTTGTTGGGTGTCGTAGTCTGCGTGGGCACCGCGTTCCTCATCGTCGGGCACGGGGGCTCGTGGGGGATGTTCTGGTCCCTCAAGGGTGTCCTGATGGTCTTCGGCGGAACGATCAGCGTCGTCTTCATGGCGATGCCGATGGAACGACTGAAGCAGGTCCCCGGCTACATCAAGCGGTTCATGACCAACAAGCAGATGAGTCCGACCGAGACCTTCGACATGATGGGTCGGTTCAGCGACAAGGCTCGCCGCGACGGGATCCTCGCTCTGGAGTCCGAAGTGGAGCAGGTCGACGACGACTTCCTCCAGCAGGGACTCAAGATGACCGTCGACGGCTCCGACGCCTACGTGATCGAGTCCACCATGCGTCTCCAGATCATGGCGATGCAGGAACGACACAAGGCCGGCAAGAAGTTCTTCGATCTCGTCAAGCTCTACGGCCCAGGCTACGGCCTCGCGGCGACGTTGATCGGTCAGATCGGGATGTTCGGAAGTCTCGGCACCGGTGGTGTCGAGGAACTGGGCGCGATGCTGGCGGTTGCCGTCACCGCGACCCTCTACGGCACCCTGCTCGCCAATGCCGTGGCCGGTCCGATCGGTGACAAGCTGTCCCTGCGCTCCGGCGAGGAGATGCTCAGCAAGGAGATGATGCTCCAGGGCGTCCTCTCGATCCAGGCCGGGGACAACCCGCGTTCGACCCAGCAGAAGATGCTCGCATTCGTGCCGAAGCAGCAGCGGCTCAAGCTCGCCGCCGCTGCCTGAGCCGAACGCGGCCGGAAATCACATGGTGAACGGGCCGGCAAGGGCCCACCGGAGACCTTCCGATGTCCGATCAGAACGACCACGACGACGCTCGCGAGGAACATGGACATGCACCCCACTTCGGTGGCATGCATGATCTCGGCGGACACGACGAGGAGCACGAGGGTGCGCCTGAATGGCTGATCTCCTTCGCGGACATGGTGATGCTGATCATGGGTTTCTTCGTGATCCTCTACGCACTGAACGCGACGCCGCCCGCCAAGGCCGGTGCCGAGGGCGCGAGCGACGGTGACACCGCCGCGACCGTGCCCTTCGACCGCTGGGCGGAGTTCGTCTGGAACACCCGAAAGGCGTTCGGGAATCCGATCGACCTGAACACCACCGACCCGAAGCTCAAGGAGATCGTCGACTGGTACAAGTCGGAGGGTCCCGGTCGTGCGGATCAGGAAGGGGAGGTCGGTGATCACGCCGACACCTACTCGCCGCGTGAATCCGGTCAGCAGTCGGCGATGGTCGAGATCACCTTCTCGCACGACACCGAGTCGCTCGGCGATGCCGCGCGCGCCTCGATCGAACGGGTCGCCGAACAGATCCGAGGCCTGCCGACGATGATCGAGATCCACGGACATGCCTCGCATGCCGAAGCCTCGAGGGACGTCCAGGCCGGACTCGACCTTTCCTACCAACGTGCACGCATGGTGGCGAAGGCCCTCGTCGACAACGGCATTCCGTGGAAGCGGATCCAGATCGTGGCGGCCGGTCATCACGACCCCATCCAGGGACATCCCGACGATGCCGGAGATGACGCCCAGAACCGCCGTGTCGAGCTCCGGCTCACCGACCGCCTGGCGGTCGAGGAGGTCCGCATGGAGTCCGCGCTGGACGGTCGCTGAGGCCCCTCGGCAGGTCATCCGGGTGGCGGCCTGAGCAAGTTCGCCCACCTTCCGAATCATTGCTGGTCAGCACCAGAAACGGGTGATAGGGTTCAGTCAGCGCCTCTTGTGCGCCCGTGGACGTCCCCGAGCCCGAAAGGATGACCAGAAATGACCTGCCACCCTGACTACCGGACGCTGAGCTCCCTGGCCCTCGGGCTTGCCGCCTGTCTTGGCGGTCGACTCGCTGCCCAGGCGGACATCGAGACCGTGAAGCAGGGCGTCGGCTGGTACGAACTCCAGGAGCGACTCGGGGTCGGGAACATGCCAACGGGTGTCGGTATCGGTGTGCTCCAGTGCGAGGCATCCGGCAGCAACAACAGCTGGATCCCGGACATCGACGACTCCGTGCGCTATGGCGGGAAGACGTTCACCATTCCCTTCGGGAACCCGACGACGAGCTCCCACGCGAACACCGTCGCGCTCGAGTTCTACTCCAACAACGGCAGCATCGCCCCGGCCATCGACAACATCTGGCTCTACGATGCCGTGACGTTCCTCACCAACGGCTACCTGAAGGTCGGGGAGGCTTCTTCCGTACCGCCCATCACGTCGCCGGACCCGTCGATCCGGGTCCACAACCACAGCTGGATCGGGCAGTTCAACAACCCCAACGACAGCCTGGCCCTGCGTCGGATGGACTACCTGTCGATCCGC
This sequence comes from Phycisphaerales bacterium, assembly GCA_022447205.1. Lineage (GTDB taxonomy): Bacteria > Planctomycetota > Phycisphaerae > Phycisphaerales > SM1A02 > JAKVBQ01. The sequence goes on along the minus strand of JAKVBQ010000027.1, from coordinate 21,453 downwards.
GACAACATCCTCGTGGTCAACGGAACCAACAACGGGGGGGCCGCGGCGCACATGTTCGCCCATGGGTTCAACACCCTCACCGTCGGGTGCGATACAGGCAGCCACACCAGCACCGACGTCCCGGATGGGATCGATGGGCCCGGACGGATGAAGCCCTGGATCGTCGCGCCGGGCGACCTCACCAGCTACACCACGCCGATCGTCGGTGCGGTGGGTGCGATGCTCTACCAGGTGATCGAAGAGGATTCGATCCTCGCCGACGACTTCGCGGCCGATCGGATCCAGGTCATGCATGCCTGCCTCCTCGCCGGGGCGACGCACATGGAGGGCTGGACCAACAATCCGGGTGTGAGCGGCGATGATCGCGGCACGACCGCGCGGCCGATCGACGACGTCTTCGGTGCCGGGATGGTCAACGTCGATCGCAGCCATCGGATCCTCACCGGCTATCGACAGATCGGAGCCACCAACCTCGTGGACGCTCCCGAGATCTCCGGTGCCGGCTGGGACTGGCCCCGGGTCCTCTGGAACAGCACGAAGCACTGGCGCTTCTCGGTGTCCAGCCCGATGGAGGAACTCACCGTCGCGCTGGCCTGGCAGCGGGTTCCGACGACCACCTTCACCGGCTACACCCTCATGGACATCGATCTCGAACTCTTCAGGCTCGTGGACGGGGAACTCGTCTCGATGGTGGGAGATGCGGGGCTTGGTCACTTCGACACCGGGAACGTCCGAAGCGAGAGCCGGGTCGACAACGTCGAATTGCTCTCGATCGGCGGGCTCCAGCCCGGTGACTACGTCATCCGTGCACAGCGTCAGTCGACCGGTGACATCCAGAACACCTATGCCGGGATCGCCTGGCTGATGAGCGACCTCGGGTCCGAACCGATTGCCGGGGACATCAACGGGGACGGTACGGTCGACGGACTCGACCTGTCGATCCTGCTGGGTGCCTGGGGCACCGACGATCCGGCATCGGACATCGTTCCCGACGGCCTCGTCGACGGCGGGGACCTGGCCGCGCTGCTCGGCAACTGGGGCTGATGCCACACCCCCCGACAGGGGTCGGATCCTGTCGGGAGCAGACCCACGCGGTACACTCCGGGGCAGATGGACCGCAACCGCCCCCGTGACTACATCCTCTATGTCGGCATTCTCGCCCTGCTCGCGGTGGCGTTGTTGTGGCCCATCTGGCTGACGATCCGAGGTGCCTTCCTTCAGGATGCCGCCTCGAACGCGACCGGCTGGACGTTCTATCACATCACCGAGGTCTTCCAGGATCCGGTGCTCCGCCTCGGGCTCTTCAATGCCTTCGCGATCGCCTTCTGCACGACGGTGCTCTCGATCCTGATCTCCGCTCCGCTGGCCTGGCTCGTCGCTCGCTGGGAGTTCCCCTGCAAGTCGCTTCTCTCCGCGTTCCTGCTCGTGCCACTGATCCTGCCTCCCTTCGTCGGTGCGATCGGCGTGCAACACCTGCTCGGTCGCTTCGGCACCCTCAACACCCTGCTCATCGACCTCGGCTGGATCAACGAAGGGATCGACTTCCTCGGGGACGGGGGATTCTGGGGGATCGTGATCCTCGAGGCACTGCACCTCTATCCGATCATCTACCTCAACATCGTCGCCGCGCTGGCGAACCTCGACCCCGCACTCGAGGAAGCGGCGAGCAACGTCGGTGCCGGTTCCTGGCGACGCACCTTCCGGATCATCCTCCCCCTGATCCGCCCCGGCGTCTTCGCCGGATCCACGATCGTCTTCATCTGGAGCTTCACCGAGCTCGGGACGCCGCTGATGTTCCAGTTCGAGAACGTCACCCCGGTCCAGATCTTCAACGGCATCAAGGAGATGGAGGCCTCCACCCGACCGTATGCACTCACGGCGGTCCTCCTCTTCTCCGTGGTCATGCTCTACCTCCTCGGGCGATGGGTCTTCGGAGGGCGCGCCTACGCGATGTACGCCAAGGCTTCACGAGCCTCGAACACCCGTCGGCTCGCCGGCTGGCATGGCTGGCTCGCCGCAGGGGTGGTGTTCTCCGTCGTGATGCTTGCCGCGATGCCTCACCTCGGGGTGATCATCACCAGCCTCACCGTCGAAGGTCAGTGGTATGCGTCGATCCTGCCTCGTTCCTGGACCGTGGATCACTACGGTCAGGCGCTGAGCCATCCCCTCGCGGTCGGTTCGATCCGCAACAGTCTCTTCCTCGCGGGGACCGCGATGCTGATCGACGTCGCGCTGGGGATCCTGATCGCACGGATCCTGGTCCGCACCCGGCTCCCCGGACGGTCGCTGCTCGATGCCCTGGTGATGCTTCCGCTCGCCGTGCCGGGACTGGTCATGGCGTTCGGCTACGTCGCGATGTCACTCCGCTGGCCGTTCCAGGGCACGATGCCCGGGTGGCTCGACGGCACGTTCTCGATGTTCGGTCTGGACGGCACCTCCACCTACCTCTGGTTGAACGACGGGCCGTTGCATGCGGTGGCGGACATCCTGGGGTCCGATCCGAATCCGATTCCCCTCCTGATCGTCGCCTATGCGGTTCGCAGGATGCCCTACGTCGTCAGGAGTGCCGTCGCCGGACTCGAACAGACTCCGGTCGAACTGGAGGAGGCGGCAGCCAACCTCGGCGCCGGCTGGTGGCTCCGCCTCAGGCGGGTGGTCTTCCCGCTGATCGCGGCCAACCTCGTGGCTGGCGGCCTCCTGGCCTTCAGTTTCGCGATGCTGGAGGTTTCCGACAGCCTGATCCTCGCTCAGCGAGCCGCGGACTATCCGATCACGAAGGCGATCTACGTCCTCTTCGAACGATTGGGTGACGGTCAGTACATCGCGAGCGCGATGGGGGTCTGGGCGATGCTGCTCCTGGGTACGACGCTGGTCGGGGCCTCGCTCCTCCTCGGCAAGCGGATGGGGGCGATCTTCCGGGTCTGATTCAGGGGTCAAGATGTGCTCCTCCCCGGGATCTCCTCGCCAGAAACCCGCTCCAGACCCCTATACTGGCGACATGCTCGATCCGTCGGGCTTCGCTCCTACCCCCCGCAGGACCCTTCCTCCATGCCCTACACCCTCGAGCCGGACCAGGGATTCGACCTCGACATCGAGTCCACGGAGTACCTGAAGGACCACGTCCATGGTCCTGATCGCTGGGTCCTCAACTTCGGTCCGCAGCATCCGGCGACCCACACCACCCTGCGCCTCGTCCTCGAACTGGACGGGGAGCGAGTCGCTCGTTGCACGCCCCACATCGGGTACCTGCACTCCGGATTCGAGAAGCTCGCCGAGCACCACGACTACAACCAGTACGTCTGCACCGCGAGCCGCATGGACTACATCAGTCCGATCGTGAACGACATCGTGTGGCACCAGGCGTGCGAGCGATTGTTCGGGATCGACATCACGCCGCGCTGCAAGGTGCTGCGGACGATCATGGCCGAATTCGGTCGGATCCAGAACCACCTGCTCTGCGTGGGTGCCGCCGCACTCGATCTCGGTGCCTTCACCGGTTTCCTCTACGGATTCAACGAGCGTGAGCACATCTACGATCTGGTCGAGTACATCTCCGGCCAGCGCTTCCATCCGGATTGGACCCGAGTGGGGGGAGTCTGGCGCGACATCCCCGATGACGAGGTCTTCATCCGGATGTCCAAGAAGCTGATCCACGAACGACTGCCTCGTGCGGTCAAGGATCTCGAGACCCTCCTCAATCGGAACCGCATCTTCGTCGACCGCTTGAAGGGGGTCGGGGAGATCTCCCACGAGGAAGCCGTCGCCTGGTCGCTTTCCGGTCCCTGCGCTCGTGCCTCCGGCGTTCGTCGGGATGTCCGCAAGGACCAGCCGTACCTGTGCTACAAGGACAACTGGGATGGCGAGGGTGCGGAGGCGGTCCGATTCTCGGTGCCGGTCTCGACCGACTGCGACTGCTTCAGCCGCTATCTGGTCAGGGTGGAGGAGATCAAGCAGTCGATCTCGATCATCGACCAGCTGATCGATTCGATCCCCTCCGGTCCGGTGAACATCCAGACCGACGCCAAGGCCACGGTGCCCCCGACCGGCGATGTCTACGGGTCGATCGAGGGCGTCATCCAGCTCTTCGAGCTGAAGATGCACAACCGAGGCTGGGACACTCCGGTCGGCGAGGTCTACGACTGTTGCGAGACCGCCAACGGGGAGTTCGGGTTCTACATCGTCTCCGACGGCGATCGTTGCGCCTGGAGGGCTTCGGTCCGACCTCCCTCGTTCATCAACTACCAGGTCTTCCCCAAGCTGGTCGAAGGCCACCAGATCGCCGATGTCCCGGCGATCATCGGATCCCTGAACATCATCGCGGCCGAACTCGACCGCTGATGCGGCGAACCTCATCCTCCTGACACGGCGAACACATGTCCTGGAAAGCGAAGCCATCTGCAACGACCGACCCCGTCTCCCTCGACGTGCTCGCTGATCGAGACCGGGCCCCGGGCACGCCGTACGTGACCGATGCGATGAAGGCGAGCTGGACGAAGGACATCCTGCCGAAGTACGCCACCAGCCATGGTGCGCTGATGCCGATCCTCCATGATCTCCAGCACGCGTACCGCTGCATTCCGTACCAGGCGATGATCGAGACCGCGAATTTTCTCGGGATCCCGCCTTCCGAGGTCCTCGACACCACGAGCTTCTACGAGGAGTTCCACACCGAGCCGGTCGGACGGTGCGTCATCGGCGTCTGCCAGTCGATCGCCTGCGAGGTCTGCGGTCACCAGGCGATCGTCGATCGGATCCGCAACCGCCTCGACCTCGATCCGCACGAGACGGATGACGAGGGTCGCTACACGCTGCTCCTCCTCGAGTGTCTCGGGTCCTGCGACACCGCACCGGTCGCCCTCTTCAACGAGGAGCTCGCCGAGCACCTGAAGGTCGAGGAGGTCGATGCGATCCTCGATGAGATCGACAGGGTTCCGATCGCCGACCTCGATCGCCCTGCGGTCCGTGACATCGTGCGTCGGCATGCGATCACCCAGGGTGGTCGTGAATCCGGCACCGGCGACGGGAGATCGGATCTGCATGACTGAATCATCCGGCCGCAAGTCGATCGCCCGCAGTCTGGGCGAGTTCATCGGCCACATCGCGCATGGGGTCAGGAGCCGTCCCGAAGGTGCGCCCGATCGGCGCGAAGTGAACCGTGTCGTCGAGGAGCAGGATCAGGGTGACGTCATCCTCAGGCGAACCGTGATCGATGAAGTGGAACTGAAAGACCCCACCAGACAGGAACCGTCCAGACATGACGATGAGTGAGCCAGTCCTGCTGAAACGCATTCCGACATCACCCTGGGGTGATGCCTCGGAACGACACGTCGTCCACCTCGAGGAGTTTCTCCTGACCGGTGGCTATGAGTCGCTCCGCAAGGCGATCGGCATGAAGCGGGAGGACGTGGTCTCCCTGGTCAAGGACTGCGTGCTCAGGGGGCGCGGAGGCGCGGGCTTCCCCGCCGGACTGAAGTGGTCCTTCCTTCCGGAGCCCGATGGCGGCAAGCGCTACCTGTGCATCAACTGCGATGAAGCGGAGCCCGGCACGTTCAAGGACCGTCTGCTGGTCGACTACGATCCCCATCTCGTCCTGGAAGGCATCGCGATCGCCTGCTGGGCGTGCCAGATCGACGTCGCCTACTTCTTCATCCGCGGCGAATACCACCACCAGGCCAAGGTGATGGAAGAGGCCGTCCGCGAGGCCTACGAACACGGCATCTTCGGTGGCAAGGGTCTCCTGGGCGGCGCGGTCGACCAGGTCGTCGACTGCTACGTCCATCGCTCCGCGGGTGCCTACATCTGCGGCGAGGAGACGGGACTCCTGGAGGCGATCGAGGGCAAGCGCGGCTGGCCCCGCATCAAGCCTCCGTTCCCCGCCGTCAAGGGCGTCTTCGGTCGGCCGACCCTCGTCAACAACGTCGAGACCCTTGCCTGCGTGGGCCCGATCATCGAGCACGGTGCCGAGTGGTGGAAGGGGCACGGTTGCGAGAGCAGCGTCGGTGGTCCGCCTTCCTACGGTCCGAAGCTCATGGGTGTCTCCGGTCATGTCAACCGACCCGGCGTCTACGAATGCGACCTCGGCATCCCGCTCAAGGAACTCATCGAGAGTGATCGCTACTGCGGCGGCATGCGTGGAGGCAAGCGCTTCAAGGGTGCGATCGCGGGTGGCGTCTCCATGGGCGTGCTCGGTCCCGACCAGTACGAGGCGGAGATGGACTTCGACATCGGCACCAGGTACGACGTGCTCGGCCTGGGCACCGCCTGCCCGACGGTCTTCGACGAGGACACCGACATGGTCGCCGTCGCGAGGAACCTCGCGAGGTTCTTCAAGAACGAATCGTGCGGCCAGTGCACGCCGTGTCGCGAGGGCGCGGACTGGATGCTCAAGCTGCTGCTTCGCATCGAGCATGGTGGTGGCACCTTCAAGGACCTGGACCTCCTCATGGAGATCGCCGGTTCGATGGGCCTCACCCCCGGAACCACGATCTGCGGGCTCGCCGATGGCAACAACTGGGCGGTTCGGACCATCGTGAGCAAGTTCCGAGGCGAGTTCGAGGCGCGTCTGAAGCCCACGCTCGTTCCGGTGACCATCTCCTCCTGATGCGCTGCTCCGACTGGATCCGAGAATCCATTGAGGGAAGCTGTCCGGATCGGGTTCTGAACGCCCGTGTGGGGGATTCTCCTCGTCGTCAGGTCCGGGATTTGGTTCCCCGGGGTCTGGGATCTATGCTGTACCCGGAGCCGACATGCCCGTTCTCATGAACACCACCGACCAGACATCCGAAGGCGACACTGCCGGAAGCGACCCTTCCGAGCCCTCAGAGCCTCCCCAGCCGCCCGAGCCGGCGTGCTCAGGCGGGGATCGCGTGCTCGAGATCATTGATCGGACAAGGCGACTCGAAGGCGATGAGCTCGAGCTGCTTCGTGATGGACTGGAACGACTGATCGAGCGACTCGAGGGGCGTTGTGTCCGATTGACCGTCGAGGTCGTGGATGATGCACGCATGTGCCTTCTGCATCAGCGCTGGCATGACGACCCCTCGACCACCGACGTCCTGACCTTCCCGATGTCCGAACCCGGGGAACCGATCGACGTCGATGTCGCATGCTGTCTCGATGAAGCGGAACGTCGTGCTCTCGGTCTCGGCCATGAGCGCGTTCGCGAACTGATTCTCTATGCCCTGCACGGCCTGTTGCACGTTGCAGGTTTCGACGACCATGACGAGGAATCCTTCCGTGCCATGCACGCGGAGGAGGACCGGCTCCTGGAGTCGGTCGGCCTCGGGGCGATCTTCGCCCCTCGTTCAGGCCCCGCAAGGGAGGGTGATTCGTGATCTGGTGGATGGTCCTGTTGGTGATCCTGTGCTTCGTGCTCGTCGTGCTCGCCTCCGCGCTGCATGTCGCACTCCTGACGAGTCCGGATGGCGTCCTCGAACGCCACTTCGCGAAGAAGGGGCGCCTCGAGCGATCCCGCTGGCTGATCGGTCGGCAGGACGAACTCGCCTCCTGGATGGCGGTGGAACGGCTGCTCTGCGAATTCGTCCTGGTCGCCCTCCTGGTGTTCGAACTGGGTGTGATCGCGGGGCTCTGCACCGCGGTGGCGTTGATCTGGATCTCGAGGGACATCATCGCCGTCGCGATCGCCCGCTACACGGGGCTGGGACTGATCAGCCTGTTCAGCGGGCCGCTTCGGCTCGCGATCATTCCCAGCAAGCCCTTCCACCTCGTGCACCGGGTGGTCGACGAGATCGTCCGGCGCCTGAGTGGTGCGAACCTCCGGGAGCGTGATGCCGAGGAGGAACTCCTGCGTTCGATCGAGGAGACCCAGCGTCAGGGCGGACTGGATGACGTCGCGGCGGAGATGCTCGAGAACGTCGTCGAGTTCGCGGACACCGACGTCAGTTCGGTCATGACGCCACGGACCGAGATCGAGGGCATCGAGTACACCGACGACCTTGCCGCGATCCGAGCCTTCATCGAGGATGCCGGGCACTCGAGGATTCCCGTCTATCGGGACAGTCTCGACGAGATCGAGGGGATCCTCTACGTGAAGGACCTCATCCGCTACCTCGGCGAGGAGGCACCGGACTTCAGGCTGGGCTCGGTGCTGCGTGATCCGATCCGCATTCCGGAGACCAAGCAGGTCGGTGACCTGCTGCGTGACTTCCAGACCGCCGAGATCCACATGGCGATCGTCATCGACGAGTACGGTGGCACCCATGGACTCATCACCATCGAGGACGTGCTCGAGGAGATCGTCGGGGAGATCCACGACGAGCACGAGCCGGATGACGAGGAGGAGCCCACCTGCACCCTGATCGGCGAGGCCGACTGGAAGGCGGATGGTCGTTTTCCCGTCCACGATCTCGAGGATCACATGGAGATCGTCCTCCCCGAGGACATCGAGCCGGAGACCGTTGCGGGGCTCGTGCTCGAGCATTTCGGGCGGGTGCCGGACGCCAACGAGCATTTCGACGCCTACGGTCATCGGTTCCGCGTCCTCGAGGCCAGCGAGACCCGGGTCGACTCGGTCGGTATCCGCCGACTCGAGATCGATGAGATCCAGGCCGTGCCCGAGGGACAGGGCGTGTAGGGGAAGGTTGTCGAGGGGCCGGCATCCGGTCGGCTCCCGCATCGGCTAGACTGCTCCCCATGCCGTTACTAGAGGCGAATGGACTCGTGAAGAGCTATGGCGGTCGCCGGGTCGTCGATGACATCGGTTTCAAGGTCGAACCGGGTCAGATCGTCGGTCTCCTCGGCCGCAACGGTGCCGGCAAGACCACGTCCTTTCGCATGACGATGGGGATGATCACGCCCGAGGCCGGGCAGGTCACCTTCGACGGTGCCGACGTGACCGGGATGCCCATGTACAAGCACGCTCGTGCCGGCATGGGCTACCTCAGCCAGGAGCCGAGCGTCTTCCAGCGCCTGACCGTCGCGCAGAACCTGCATGCCATCCTCGAACTGACCTCGCTCTCCCGTGCCGATCGCAAGCGACGTGCCGGTGAACTGATGGAACAGTTCGGGCTCACCCACAAGGCGGATGAACAGGCACGGACCTGTTCCGGCGGTGAGCGGCGTCGACTCGAGATCGCACGGTCGCTCATCATGCAGCCCCAGCTGGTCCTGCTCGACGAACCCTTCGCGGCGGTCGATCCGCACACCGTCGAGGAACTGCAGGCAGAGGTCCGCCGGCTCGCCGCCGGCGGCATCGCGCTGCTGATCACGGATCACAACGTCCAGCAGACCCTGCGCATCTGTGATCACGCCTACATCATCCACCGCGGTCAAAACCTCAAGGATGGCAGTCCACGCGATATCATCAACGATCAGGAAGTGCGTGATGCCTATCTCGCCTCCACGTTCCGAGGAGACGAATTCGATGATTGAACGTCGCACGATCACCTGCGGACTGCTCCTGCTCGGCGGGCTTCCTCTCGCGACGGGGTGCGTTCGCAGGACCATCGAGATCACCTCGACGCCGACCGAGGCCCTGGTCTGGGTGAATGCCAGGGAGATGGGGAGGACCCCGGTCTCCTTCGAATTCACCTACGAGGGGCAGTACGACATCCGCCTTCAGCACGACGGCTACCAGCCGCTGGTGACGTCCGCCTCGACCGATCCCCCGATCTGGGATCTGCCGGGACCCGATTTCGTCGCCGAGATCCTGCCCTTCGAGATCGATCGGACCGTGCAATGGCATTTCGACCTGCTCGTAGCGGAACACGATCCCGGTGCGATCCATGATCGTGCGCTCGTCATGCAGGGCATGCTCTCCGACTGGAAGCAGGCTCCGGACGGCACGGTTCCTGATGCGGCCGGAACCGACGTTCCGATCGAGGACCAGGGGCTGATCGGTCCGCCTGTGCCGTTCGGTCGACCCTCGCTGCCTCCGGACACCGCGCCCGGCGAGGCACCGGTCCGACCGCCGGAACTCTATCCCCGGAGTGATGGAATCCAGCCGGGTTCCTGATGCGCTTCGCATGGCCGCCCTCGACACGATCCTGACCCTTCCGATCCTCGAAGGATTCGAGTCCGCTCGTCCCCTGCATGCCCAGGGGCCGCGGAGCCTCGACGCGCTTCGGATGCTGCGCATCTCCGTCACCGATCGGTGCAATCTCCGATGCATGTACTGCATGCCGGAGGAAGGGATGACGTTCGCTCCGGTCGATCGACTGCTGACGCCCGGTGAGATCGAGTCCGCCGCCAGGGTCGCGCATCGACTGGGCGTGACCCATGTCAAGATCACCGGCGGGGAGCCGACCGTTCGACGGGATCTCCTCGAGATCCTCGGTTTGATCGGTTCGATCGGTTTCGAGGACGTCTCGATGACGACGAACGGCCTCCAGATGAAGCGCCTTGCCGCTCCGTTGCGTGATGCGGGGCTCGATCGTCTCACGTTCTCGATCGACAGCCTCCGACCCGACCGATACCGGGACATCACCGGAGGCGGACGCCTCGATCTCGTTCACGAGGGACTCGAGGCCGCGGGCGATGCGGGGTTCGATCGCATCAAGATCAACATGGTGGTGATCCCCGGTGTCAACGACGACGAGATCCTGGACTTCGCGGAGCTCGCGCACGGACGTCCCTGGACGATCCGCTACATCGAGTTCATGCCGCTCGGATCGAGTCGCCTGAGCTGTTCCGGATCGACTTTCGATGTCGGGGGGGAGCACCTCGAGAACGAGCTCGTGAAGCGACGAATCGAGGAACGCCATGGCCCTCTCGAACCGGTCCGGCGCACGAACGAGCCGGGAGTCGGCCCCGCCGACGTCTTCAAGTTGCCGCGCGGCGCTGGACGAGTCGGTTTCATCAGTGCGATGAGTCGCCCCTTCTGCGAACAGTGCAACCGACTCCGGCTCACCGCGACCGGGGAATTGCGGGCCTGTCTCTTCGACGGTGGGGAGGTCGACCTGCGAAGTCGCCTTCGTCCGGTTCCCGATGAAGGCGCGATCGCACGTGCCTTCGAATCGTGCATCGGTATGAAGCCGGTCACGCACGGCGCCACGGGTGATCGGCAGATGAGTCAGCTCGGGGGCTGATCGGTCGTCGCCTGGAACCACGCCGCGAAGGCGTCGAAGATCGCCGTGTTCGCGTTCGGCCAGTCGAAGTCATGGAAGGCATGTCCTTCGACCCACCGCACCTCGCGTGCTGCAAGAGCGGTCGGTTCGAGTTCCAATGACGTGGCATCGAAGGCGAAGGCATGCAGCTCGATGACCTGCTCGCGTGATTGGCTCGGGTCATCGTCACCGACGATGCAGAACGGCGAACCGTGCACGTGCATCAGTTCGATGTCGAGTTCCTCTTGCACTTCACGTCGTGCAGCCTGCAACATCGTCTCGCCTTGATCGGCCTTGCCACCTGGAAACTCCCAGAGGTTGCCGCGCGGCACATCGTGTGCGCGCAACGTGGCGAGGAAACGGAAACGATCACCCTCGATGCGTTGGAAAATCAGTGCGACCGCGACCTTGATCGCTTCAGGAGGAGGTGGGGGAGGCTGGGGAGAAATGTCGCGAGAAAACAAAACCGAAGTCCTTGTCTTGTAATGACTTGGGAGTTTCATCAAGGAACGGCCCAAATGGCCATTGACCACTCCTTGGGACTCAGGATACGCTCTCCGTCGGATCAACGATCTTCTTCGTGGGCCTGGTGCCCACTTCACCGCTCGCCCGGGTCTGTCGGAGCACTCGGGCGGCGGTTTTTTTGTCCCTGTCGGGTGCCGAATCACCCCTCATTCGGGTGGTTTGAAGGGGCTTCTGGCCCGTGCAAGCGGATCTGGGTGGTTTTCTGCCCGAGAAATGCGCCGAACATGCACTGTTCTGCTTCGAATTGAGGCTAAATGTTGTGTACGTGTGCCGAACATGGTCCAAATCGGGCCTGATAGGCGCGCGTTGGGGTGGTTCTGGGCTTGCAGGCTGCCTTTGGGGCCGTAGGGTGCCCGGTGCACCTGCACGTGCAGGTCGGTTTCACGAAAGGTCCTTCCTGTCATGGCTCATCTGCTCACCTGTCTGCTGGGGTGTTTCCTGGCGTTGCCTGCGTCCGCTGCCCCAACGGCCGTGAAGCTTCATATGGGCAGTACGAACCTCCCCCTCGAGATCCAGGGGCTTGTGCTCGCAGGGGCTCAGGAGGCCACTCAGGACGCTGAGGATGCTCCTGCGGTCGAGGCGGCCGAACCCCTCCCGGCCTACGGGGCACAGTCATCCACCGCATGGTGGTTCGAATGCGGGGTGGGGACGAATTTCAACGAGGGCTGGTCCGCGGTCGGCGGCATCGGGGTCGAGTGGTACCCCGTCGAGGGCTTCGCCCTCGGTGTACGCGCCGATGGGATCGGCGTGGAGCTCGAGGACACGGCCACGACGGCTGGCGGGGGGGTCGCGCTCCTCCTTCGGTGGCACGTAATCAAGAGGACTGACTGGTCGCTTTATCTTGATGGCGGATGCGGCCTGGCCTACTTCTCCTCTCGAGTCCCCAGTGGAGCGACCCGTCTGAACTTCACGCCTCAACTGGGCATCGGATGCAGCATCGCCTGTGGGGATCAGCTTCGGTTGCTTGCGGGCGTGCGTTGGTTTCACATCTCCAACGGACAGACCGGAGACAGCAATCCCGGTGTGGACATGCTGAACGGCTACATCGGTTTCACGATGCCGTTCTGAGTCCGGTTCAGTCTTCGTAACCGTCCGGGTGTGCCTGGAACCAGTTCCAGGCGGTCGAGATGATCCCGTCGAGATCGGTGTGCTCCGCGTTGAACCCGAGTTCCTCCCTGATGCGGGTCGGATCCGCGGTCAGTTCCGGTGGGTCACCCGGACGCCTCGCACCTTCCTTCGCCGGGATCGGGTGTCCCGTCACCCGCCTGCAGGCCTCGACGCACTCATGGACCGAGTAGCCTCGCCCGATGCCGATGTTGTAGTGACGCTGGTCTCCCGGTTCGAGCGCGTCCATCACCATCAGGTGGGCGCGGACCAGATCGCTCACGTGCACGTAGTCACGAATGCACGTGCCATCCGGCGTGGGGTAGTCGGTGCCGAAGACCGTGATCGCGTCGCGTTGCCCGAGTGCCACCTGGAGGCAGATCGGCAGCAGGTGGGATTCCGGTCGGTGGTCCTCGCCGAGTCGCGTCTCCGGATCGGCGCCCGCCACGTTGAAGTAGCGAAGGGCGGCATAGGCGAACGGTCGGTCGGCCATCGCCGCAGCGTGTGCCCGGTCGTGCAGGACGTGTTCGACCATGAGCTTCGAGCGGCCGTACGGATTCATCGGTGCCTGCGGACAGTCCTCCCTGATCGGGATCCGTTCCGGGGCGGGTTCACCGTAGGTGGCACAGGTGCTGGAGAAGACGAACCGTTCCACGTCACACGCCTCGCAGGCCTCGATGAGGGAGATCGTGCCCGCGGTGTTGTTCCGGTAGTAGGCCAGGGGATCCCTGACCGACTCCCCGACCTCGGCCAGTGCGGCGAAGTGCATCACCGTGTCGATGCGGTGTGCCTTCATCGCCTCGACCAGGCGCGCCCGGTCGAGGATGTCGCACTGCAGGAACCGGACCCTGTCGCCGCCGAGACCTTCCAGGACCCTGACCGCACCGAGGTGCCCCATGTGGAGGTTGTCCACGATGGTGACTTCGTGCCCTGCGTCCAGGAGGCTCAGGCATGCATGCGAGCCGATGTATCCTGCACCGCCGCTTACAAGGACGTTCATGTGACCGGGCCTGCCTTTCCGATGGAGACGGAGTGCGCGTCTTCTCGTTCATGAAGCCTATCGAGCTTCAGGCCGGGGCGTGCGGATTCAGGAAGGGACGGCCCCACGACATGCCATCAGGTACTCCAGGACATGACGATCACGGGACCGGAGCGGCACTCTCCGGACTCGCCGCCCTCCGGTGCATCTTCGGGGGGATCCTGATGGGTCTCGCGAACCTGGTTCCCGGGATCTCCGGGGGCACGATGCTCCTCGCGGTGGGCATCTACCGACTCATGATCGAGTCGATCGCGAACCTGGCCTCCTTCCGATCACTGCTGCGAAGCGGGTTCGTCCTCGCGCTGGTCGTCCTGCCTGCCGTGCTCGCCATCGTCGCCTTGTCCGGGTTCGCCGGTCGCTTCGTCCTCGAGCATCGCTGGATCGCGTTCAGTCTCTTCATCGGGCTGACGCTCGGTGGGATCCCGGTGCTGCTTCGTTCCACCGGTCGGCCGACGCCGATGATCATGCTCGGCTGCCTGGTCGGGATCGCGCTGATGGCGATGCTCGCCTTCGGTGGCTCCGGTGCGGTCGATGCCGCCGGTTCCTCGAGCATCCTGATGCTGTTCGTCGCGGGCCTTGCCGCAGGCGGTGCGATGCTCCTGCCGGGACTCTCCGGCAGTTACGTGCTCCTGATCCTCGGGCAGTACGTCATCGTCCTGACCGCGATCGATGAACTGCGCAGCGTGCTGTCCAGTCGTGTGTTCGGGGATCTCGGAGGTCCACTCGAAGTCATCGTCCCCGTCGCCCTCGGTGTGCTGCTCGGCATCGCCCTGGTCGGGCTGGTCGTTCGCTGGTTGCTTGCGAGGTTCCGCTCCCTCACCCTCGGCGTGCTCCTCGGCCTGCTGGTTGGTGCACTCTTCGGTCTCTGGCCGTTCAAGACGCCGGTCCCCCCCGAGGTCGGATCGGTCGTCAGGGGCGTCACGATCAACTCCATCGAGGAAGCCGAAGCGGTCAAGACCAAGTACTGGCCGACGGTGGGCTTCACCCCGACCAGTGCGCAGTTCGGCGGTGCGTGTGCCCTGATTCTCCTGGGTGCGGTCGTTTCCGGGGCTATCGGCCTGCTCGGTGGCGATGATGAGGAGGTCCGGGCGGGGAGCCGTTCCTCAAGCGCTGAAGGGGTATGAGCCGACCTCGACAGTGTGCGGTCCCAGAAAACCGCTGCCCGGGGTGCTCAGGGGGGATCCTTGCGAACCCTGGATTCCGGGGTGATTTGGGGATCAGTGCCCGAAGCCTGCTCCTGCCTTGCCCGTTTCTCGATTGTCTGGGAAGATTTCACCCATGGATGCACCGACCAGCAAAGCCAGTTCGAGCTCGCCGAAGCCGATCGTGGAAACCATGCCATGGCTCCGGCTGACGGGTTCCGACCTGCAGGCCCGCAGCGACAAGGCGAGCCCGGAGAACGCCGAGGCACTCCTCGCCGAGGCCCGGCAGCTCCTCGTCACGCTCAAGGTGGACCGCTCCAGGGTCGAATCCAGGCTGGCGGAGTTCGGTCTCGATGATCCGATCGAGGTGGTCAAGGGTCGAAGTGCCCTCGATGAGGCGATCGAGTCCTGCCAGCAGGCGATCGAACGCCTCGACCAGCTTGCCGAGACCGCTCGCAACGGCTGACGTCATTTGATGACCGGGTTGGCTCGTGCACTCAGGGTGCGACCATCTGTCGCTGTCACCTGCATGAGAAGACCCCCGCCCTTGGAGAGCGGGGGTCGTTGAAACGGACAGGGCGGGATTCGAACCCGCGGTACCGGTATAACCGATACGCCGGTTTAGCAAACCGGTGCCTTCAGCCGCTCGGCCACCTGTCCCTGCTTCATGCCGGAGGGAGAGTGTAGCACGCTTCGGCATCATGTCCGAGGGGCGGCTCCTCGATCATCAAAAACCCGCCTTGTTCCCACCCGGACTCGAGGTCGGGGTCGAAAGGGCGGTTCGTTTCGGGAGGGCCCGATATCCGCGTTGCGGTGGATTCGGCCGGGGTCAGGCCGGAGGCTCGTCCGTCGTGAGCTCCTCGAACCCGGGGGCGTCGTAGCTGCCACCCGGCAGGCCCGCCTGTTTCGTCAGGTCGGTCGTGACGTAGCGCAATGCGCCATCGTGCAGCGAAAGGGCGCAACGGCATGCCTCCTCGCCCCTGATCTCGAGATGGGTCCAGCCCTGTTCCTGCACCCTGGTGATGTCCACGTGGGTGGCCGGGATGACCTCGGTTCGCGTCTCTTCGGTCTGGAACCAGCCGGTGAGCACGCCGGTGTCCGCGAGCTCGCCCGGATCGACCCGGACGACGAAGCTGAACGGACCCTCGGGCCTGAGGTCCGTCGGATCGAGTGTCGCGCCCGGCTTTCGACCGGCGCCTCGCCAGGACAACATGAATGAAGGCGGCGTTTCACTGCTGCGGGTCGAAGTGCGGGTGCTGTCGGCGATCGTCATCCTGTGGTTCTCACGCGGGGGCCAGAACGCGTTCACCGATGTCATGTCGGAAGAACGCGCCATCGAATTCGATCAGCCCGCATGCCTCGTTGGCTCGATCTCGTGCAGCTCTCAGGTCATCGGCGAGGGCGGTCACCCCGAGCACGCGTCCGCCGTTGCTGGTGACCGTGCCGTCTGGTCCGAGGCGTGTCCCCGCCTGGAAGACCACCACATCCTCGAGGGCGGCCGCCGCCTCCATGCCGCTGATCGTCATGCCCTTGTGGTAGCTGCCGGGGTACCCCTCGGCGCACATCACCACCGTGCATGCGGTCTTCGGCTTGAAGCTGAAGGATGCCTCGTCGAGGGTGCCCGCCGCGGTGCGCCAGAGGATCTCGAGGAGGTCCCCCTCGAGGCGCATCATCAGCGGCTGGCATTCCGGGTCCCCGAAGCGGACGTTGAATTCGAGCACCTTGGGACCGGCGGGGGTCAGCATCAGCCCCGCATAGAGCACGCCGCGGAACTCGACGCCGTCGCGCCGGAGTGCATCGACCACCGGGACCAGGATGTCCCGCTGGACCTTCTCCATCATCTGCTCGGTGGCGAGGGGGGTCGGGCAGTAGGCGCCCATGCCGCCGGTGTTGGGACCGGTGTCGCCTTCGCCCACTTGCTTGTGGTCCTGGCAGGGATCGAGGATCCAGATGGTGTGTCCGTCGACGAGCGCGAGCACGCTCATCTCCTGGCCTTCCAGTCGCTCCTCGATGACCACCGAGTCGCCGGCCTCGCCGAAGGCCTTGTCGGTCATGATCATCTCGACCGCGGCCAGCGCCTCCTCCCGGTCGGAGCAGACCACCACGCCCTTGCCGGCCGCGAGTCCCGATGCCTTGACCACGCAGGGTTCCTGGCGCTGCTCGAGGTAGTGCACCGCGGATTCATGGTCGGTGAAGACCCGACCCTCCGCGGTGGGGATCGCGGCGGAGCGCATGATCTGCTTGGCGTAGGCCTTGTCCGCTTCGAGCTTCGCGCCCGCTGCGGTCGGTCCGAAGACCAGGGTTCGTTCGCTCGACAGGAGATCGGCGAGCCCTTCTGCGAGCGGGGCTTCCGGCCCGATCACCACCAGGTCGATCGACTCCTCGTCGCAGAACTTCTTCAGCCGGAACTTCTGGTTGGTATCGAGGGTCGCACCGATGTGCTCGGGACAGGGGCGTCCCAGATCGAGGAGGCCCGCATTGGCGCTCTCTTCCACCCACAGCGTGCCGAGATGCGTCGACTGCCTGAGCTTCCAGGCGAGGGCGTGTTCACGCCCCCCGGTTCCGACCAGGAGCACGTTCGCCTTCTCGGGCAGTGGTCTGGATGAGGACTTCGGCATGCGTTGATCCGGTCAGGCGTTGACGAGGAGGGAGTCGAGTGAGTCGCAGGAGAGTCCGTGCGCTTCCGCGACCGGGGCGTTCACCAGCCGGCCTCCCGCGATGTTGATCGCGTTGGCGAAATGCGGGTCGTTCGCGGCAAGGGCTTCCGGGCCCATGGCGGCGATCTTCCGCGCCCAGGGCAGGGTCACGTTGGTGAGGGCGATCGTCGAGGTCCTGGAGACCGCACCTGGCATGTTGGCCACGCAGTAGTGGACGATCCCGTCGACGTCGTAGATCGGGTCGCGATGGGTGGTCGCCCTTGCGGTCTCGAAGCAGCCGCCCTGGTCGATGGCGACGTCGACGACGACCGATGCGGGTCGCATGAAGGCGAGATCCGAACGGCTGACCAGGTTGGGTGCCTTGGCGGCCGGGACGAGGACCGCACCGATCACGAGGTCCGCCCAGGCGAGTCGTTCGCGGATCGCTTCCGGATCGGAGTAGATCGTCCGGACGTTCGCGGGCATCATCTCGTCGAGACGACGCAGGCGCTCGACATTGATGTCGAGCATGACGACTTCCGCGCCGAGGCCCGCAGCCATCCAGGCGGCACAGGTGCCGACCACGCCACCGCCGAGGATCAAGACATGTCCCGGTTCGACGCCGGGGACGCCACCGAGCAGGACACCGCGTCCTCCGAATGGTCGTTCGAGGTACTTCGCACCTTCCTGCACCGACAGCTTGCCGGCGACTTCCGACATCGGGGTGAGCAATGGCAGCCCGCCCTGGTCGTCGGTCAGCGTCTCGTAGGCGATCGCCCAGCAGCCACGTTCCATGCAGCCGGTGGTGAGTTCCTTGTCCGCCGCGAAGTGGAAGTAGGTGAAGACGTACTGTCCATTCCGGATCTGTGCGATCTCCGCCGGCTGGGGTTCCTTGACCTTCACCACCATGTCCGCGCGTTCCCAGATCTCCGAAGCTTCCGCAACGACCTGCGCGCCTGCGGCGACGTAGGCTTCATCGGGGAAGCCGCTGCCGATGCCGCAGCCGGATTGGACGATGACCTGGTGTCCGTCCTTCACGAGGACTTCCGCACCGACCGGTCGCATGCCGACCCGATGCTCGTCTGTCTTGACTTCGGTTGGAACGCCGATCAGCATGTTCGCCTCCTGAGGGACTGGCTGGAGGCCCCGTTCACAGGGCCTCTGGGGCTCCATAGTGTATCGCCACCCCGTATTCCGAGGGGGGTTCTTCGTGCCGGAACCCCTGATCCCTGATAGGATTCGCTCTTCTGACGCCCGGAAGCCCCAGCCGTGGGGAACGGCCGGGTGGATCTGAATCGCCTTAGCGGAGAGAAGCATGCTCGGTCAGGTCGAACGCACGCTCACGTCGGTGGTACTGTCCCTGTCCTTCGTCTCGGTGGCCTGTGCCCAGGCTCCGGAGCTCGAACGGAAGCTCAACGATCGGCTGTTCGAGGGTACGGCATCCGAGTCATCTCGCAGTGCCTCGACGCTCTTCGGGGCCTACCTCGAGTTGACCGACCCCCCGATGGAGGTCGGCAGCTACTTCAACCTGACCACGATCTGGCCCGGCATGGATGGATGGGATTCCGTGGCGAGCTGGGCGGCCTCCAACGAACAGATGGGGGAGGCACTGCTCGAGGCCCAGAGCAGCCTCATTCTCGGCATGCCCTACGGCGAAGCCGCGGTCTCCTCTGACTGGCGCGACAACGATGTCGTCACCCTGATCGCATCAGATGGTGACTTGAGCGATGTCAGCTACCCGTACCTGTACGGCGCGATGGACACCATCGCCTGCTGGGCGACCGCCGAGTTCTATCGCCTCCTCGAGGCCGGCGAGCACGAGAAGGCGTTCGACATCGGGCTGGCCTTCCTGCGCGTCCTTCGCCAGGGATGCGAGCAGGAGATGCTCGAGGAGAAGGTGTGGTTCATGGACACCCTTTCCGACGCGCTCTCCATCCAGCGCGATGCGATGTACACCTATCGGGACTCCATCTCCCCGGACGTCTACCGGAAGCTCGGGATCAAGGAGTACCCGTTCCTCAAGCCGACCGATGACCAGCGGATGAGGCGGCTCGAGATGCCCGAAGGTGATCGGGTCGTCGCCGAGGCGATGATCCGCGAGACCTTCGATGCCGCCGGTCAGGCGGATGCCGAGAAGTTCGCACGGGTCTTCGGTTCCCTGCAGGCACGGGATGAACCGCTCACTCGTTTCGGGACCCGGCGTCGCTGGCAGCGGCTTTCCACCGTCCACGCCTCGCAGGACGCCTCGCTCGAGAAGCTCACCGATGTCTACGACGACTGGTGGCGCCGATGGCGGATGAGGCAGTACGACTCGATGATGGACACGCCGACCGAGCTGTCTCGTCTCAACGAGATCAGGTTCGCCGCAATCGTCCTGATCGCGAAGGACCTCGACGATGCGTTCAAGTCCAGGAATCGCCTGATCGCCAACATCAACGGCACGATCCTCTCCGCAGGGCTCTGCGGTTACTACAGCACCTTCGGGCAGGCATGGCCGAAGTCCCTCGCCCCGATCTATGCCGTGTCCGCGGTCAAGCGATTCGACTTCGATCCGTACAACAAGAGCTACGGTCGGTTCGTCTATCGGAAGCTCAGGTCTCGGCGTTCGATCGAGACCGACTACGGGCAGCTCTGGATCGACGCCGACGGCTGCATGCTCTACTCGATCGGCACCGATCACGCGGATGGTGGTGGGACGATCTCCTCCGTCGATGGCAGCAACGGGGACCTCCTCGTCTGGCCGCCCACCCGGCAGCTTGCACGTGACGAGGGCAAGCTCGACTGATCCTGCGCAGGCCTCGGGTCTTCCGCACAACCATGGAGTACAGATGTCCAGCGACAACGTTGAAAAGGTCGTGATCGTCGGTTCCGGTCCCTCGGGCTGGACTGCCGCCATCTACGCCGCACGCGCCGATCTCCAACCGCTCTGCTGCATCGGCGTGCCGAAGCAGAATCCCGCACCGGTGCTCCCCGGCGGACAGCTGATGCTGACCACCGAGGTCGAGAACTATCCCGGCTTCCCCGAAGGCGTGACCGGGCCGGAGATGATGCAGCTCTTCCAGAAGCAGGCCGAACGGTTCGGGACCAGGGTTCTCTCCCGCGACGTCGTCTCCTGCGACTTCTCACAGCGTCCCTTCACGTTGAACCTCGATGACGGTTCGACCGTCAAGGCGGAATCCGTGATCCTCGCGACCGGCGCGACCGCCAACTGGCTCGGACTCGACAACGAGCTGCGTCTCGCGACCTCCGGTGGCGGAGTCAGCGCCTGTGCGGTCTGCGATGGCGCGCTGCCTCTCTTCCGGGACCAGCCCCTGGCAGTGGTCGGCGGGGGGGATACCGCAATGGAGGAGGCCAGCTACCTGACCAAGTTCGCCTCGACCGTCCACGTGATCCACCGTCGTGACTCGTTCCGGGCCTCCCAGACCATGGCCGATCGGGTGCTTGAAGCCCCGAACACCGAGGTGCACTGGAACAAGCAGGTCGTCGACGTGATCGGGGACACGATGATCGAGGCGATCGAACTCGAGGACACCGTCACCGGCGAGCGCTCGAAGCTCGAGGTCAAGGGTCTCTTCATCGCGATCGGTCACAGTCCGGCGACCGGCTTCCTGGACGGCTCGGGAGTCGCGTTCGACGACGCGGGCTACATCAGTCTCGAGGGTCGTGATTCACGCACCAACATCGAGGGTGTCTTCGCCGCCGGCGATGTCGCGGACTCCGTCTATCGACAGGCGGTCACCGCCGCCGGGATGGGCTGCATGGCCGCGATCGACTGCGAGCGCTGGCTCGCCGACCAGGGCGTTCACTGAGCCGTCGCAGCCGGTGCCTTCACATCCGGAATCGAATCGTCCGGTGCCAGCCGGGTGATGATCTTCGCTGCGGTGGAATCACCCCAGACGTTGACGACCGTTCGGCACATGTCAAGGATCCGGTCCACGCCGAAG
>JAKVBQ010000026.1 GCA_022447205.1 Phycisphaerales bacterium | reverse complement strand
CGACCACGCGCGGCACTGCACCCGGCGTGGCCGCCGCCGGCTCCTCCTCCTCGCGCGGCGGCGGCCTCTTCGGCTCACCGGGCGAAGATCCCCGTGAGGATGACGAGAAGGAACGCGCTGACGAACTCCGCAGGGACCTCATCGAAGTGTTCGCGGAACCCGAAGCATGGGGCTACTACGCCGAGATGCGCTTCTATCAGGGCGCTTACATCGTTCGTGCTCCAGACTGGGTCCACCGCGCAATCAGCGGATACCAGTTCGCCCCGGCCCAGGACTATTGATCCGAGGCCATCGGCCTCGAATGGCCGGCGAATTCAATGAATCACACAAGCGGCACGACAAGTTCGTGCCGCTTGTCGTATCGTTGCTCGTGGCCGTTCTTGGATCAGGAGACACATGATGCCTCGCCCCCTTGCCCTCGGAACCCGCCTGAGCCGATCTCTTCTGATCCTTGGAGGCCTGGTGCTCCTGGGTGCCGCCGGTCAGGAGGACCCTCCTGTCCCCGCACCTGCGAACCAGGGTGCGGTCGCCCCCGTCGCCATCGAAGCCGGGCCACGAGCAACGAAGAAGACCACCCGACGGCATGTTGCCGAAGGCAAGCTCTCCTACTTCAGGGTCGGCATGAGTTTCGACGAGACGCCACTGAAGGAGGCACTGCGGACATTCTTCAAGGCACTCGAACTTGATTACGCGCCGTACTTCCGAGGCCCCAGCTCCGACAGCGGCATGGTCGGAGAGACCCCGATCACGATCGAGACCGCGTCGATCAGCGCGCACCGAGGCCTCGACCTGATCCTGGCGACCGCGGAACTCGGCGAGTCGTACACATGGCAGCTTCGAGGCAGCATCGTCGAAGTCGGAACCAAGTCGAGGCTGGCACGTTCAGGTGAAAAGCGGCCCGTGGTCTATCCGCTGAAGGACCTCACGCTGGACATCCCCTACTTCGACAGCTCCCCGCACCCGAACAATCAGACCGAGCGACAAACGCCTCGCGAATTGGCAGCACAACTGATGCACCACATCGCGACGAGCGTCCACCCGGAGGGGTGGCTCCCTCCAACCCTGGATGACGACCAGGCCGTGCCGCCCTCCTCGCCCAATGGTGGAACGGAGTGGGCCAACCTGGCCCCCTACCTGCTGGAGAGGAGTACGGGACGGAAGCTCAAGTCACTCGAACTCTTCACGATCGGCCGATGGGGCAGGATGCATTACCATCGCGACGACCTGCTGGTGACAGCGCCTGATTTCATCCACCGTGCACTCAACGGCTACCCCAGGGCGGTGATGCCGGATCCGGGACACTGGAAACTGCCCGTGGTCGAACCAGTCAAAGATTCCTAATTGAACGACTCACGCACCAGAGAAGATCTCGCGAGCAAGACCGTGTGCGCACGGTCGACATGCTCACCCTGGGCGCTCTGGCCGATGGCCTTCGGTGCGGGGCTGCTCCTTGCCTCCCTCACCAGTTCCGATTTCTGGGCATCCTTCTTCCAACATCCACTCCGTTCGGCACCTGGAGCCCCGATCCCCCCGGAGACCAGGGACGGCATACGCCTCTTGATGGTGATGCTCCCGGTGGCCGGAGCATCCTGGCTCGCGACCGGAGCCCTGCTCGGGCGCATCCGTGGCCTGGGTATCGGCCGCCCGACTGTTGCAGACAACACCTCGCCCCTGCGAGGCCGAGCGCTGATGGTGCTCTGCATCATCGGCATCGCCTTCATCGTGCGGGCCCCGCTCATGGACCAGAGCCTGTGGTACGACGAGATCGTGGCGTTCTGGTACTACGGACAGTACGGACCGGGACCGATCATCGGCAACATGTTCACCCCGGCGAATCACCAGCTCCAGTCCCTCTCTTCGTGGGCGGCGGTCAGCTTCGCCGGCGACTCGCTTGATGAGTGGGTGATCCGGTTCCCTGCACTCGTGGTCGGCCTCCTTGCAGGATGGCCGCTGTACTGCATCGGGCGTCGCTTCTTCGGGCCATCTGGTGGGGTGGTCGCGATGATGATCCTGCTCTTCATGCCCATCGCGATCGCGGAAGGTACCGAGGCACGCGGGTATGCATTCATGCTTCTCTTTGCAGGCGCCTCAAGCGCAACCCTGCTTGCAGCACTTGATGACCGCAGGGTGGAGCTGCTCCCCTTCTATGCGCTGCTCTGCACGCTCGGAATCTGGAGCCACCTGGTCACGGTCGTGGTCCCGATCGGCCATGCGCTCGTCCTTGTCGGACTTGTCGCATGCTCCCGAACACACCGCCAGATCGCACTTGCCGCGCTTGGTGGCATCGCCCTCGCAGCCATCACCACACTGATGCTGCTGGCTCCGGTGCTGCCTGATCTCATAGCGGGACAGCAGGGGCTCGCCGCGACCACGAGCGACCAGCCGACCCTCCTCGGCAAGGAGGGTCGATCGATGCTGCTCGGCCTGGGTGGCGTCTGGCCGATGGGCCGATTCGGCCTGGCCTCCGCGCTCCCGGGCCTCATCCTCATGGTGACCGGGGTCTGGGTGACGCTGAGGGAGCCACGCACGCGACTGATGATTCTCGTCGCGGGCCTGCCGATCGTGACTGGCATCCTCCTCGTCGCCGTGCTCGGCACCTGGGTGTATGCCCGGTTCTTCGTCTTCGGCCTGCCCTTCATCGCATTGGCGATCACCGCTTCCTCCCTGTCGTGCGGGAGGAGCAGGGTGCTGAAGCAACTCCCGGCCACACTCCTGTGCTTCGCGTGGACGTTGGCTCTCTTGAATCTGTGGGATATACCAAGACAACCGATTCGTGAACTCGTTGAACAGGTCCCCGATGACGGGACGCTCGTGGCATCCACCGGAATCCCGGACATGCCGATCGTGATCGGCTGGTACCTCGAGGATGCCGCCAATCGAGTGATCGATGCCGGGCCCCACGTCGACGATGCCGATCTGCGTCTCGAAAGGTCGGACGTGGGCTGGTTGATCCACGCCTACCCCAGCCGAAACGAACGCTGGACGGATGACGGGGAGGATCACCTCGAGTCGGTCATGATCCAGGGATGGATCGATCACATGGATGGCGCGCTGCTGCTCGAGAAGGCGAAGAGGCCGTGACTTGCCGCTCAATCGTGGCGTAGTGCGACGATCGGATCCTTCCGGCTCGCGACGATCGCCGGGTAGATGCCGAAGATCAACCCGACACCGGCTGCAACGAGGAACGAGACCACGATCGACCAGAGGGTGACCACCGGTTCGACCGACAGGTTCCCCTCGAATGTTCCCTTGAAGAACGCAAGGGAGAGGATCCAGGGCACGAGTGTCTTCAGTCCGAGCGACACGGAGATGCCGAGCAGGATGCCGATGAGCCCACCCACCGCCGAGAGACTGCCCGTCTCGACGAGGAACTGAAGCACGATGTGATTTCGGGTCGCCCCCATCGCCCGCCGGATGCCGATCTCACGGGTCCGTTCCGTGATCGAGGCGAGCATGATGTTCATGATACCGATACCGCCGACCAGAAGACTGATCGCGGCAATGGCGACGAGCATGATGTTCCACACCAGCATCGAACGCTTGGCATTCTCGAGGAGCTCCCAGGGGACGATCAGGTCGATGTCCTTCAAGCCCGGGTGGGTGAGTTCGACGATTCTCCTTGCCCGCTGTGAAGCGGCAAGAACCTCCTGGGTGCTGCGCGTGTTGATGTAGAGTTCGGAGACCTCGATCTCCTCCCCGCTGAACGTACCGGAATCCCGACGAACGAGCAGGTCCCCGAATCGCTCGTAGGCGGTGGTGATCGGAACATGAATGTCCTTGTTGAGGTCACGATCCAACTGGGCGGCTCCGGAACCACCGGCGAATCCGATCGGTTCGAGGATGCCGACCACCGTGAACACGACCTCGTCGATCAGAATCTGGGAACCGATCGGGTCTTCGAGAGGGAAGAACTTGCGGGCGACCTCATGACCCACCACCGCCACCGGGCTGTTGTTGAGGATGTCCTCCTGGGTGAGGTAGCGACTCCTGGGCGTGAGGCGCAGGTTCGCGACATCCTGGAACCCGGGCATGGTCCCGAAGGCCTGGGAGACGAGTCGCTCGCCACCTCGTCGCACCTCCCCACCGGTCGCCTTCAGGGGGACGACCAGCGCCTCACCCTCGAAGGCCGCCTCGATACGACGCTGGTCGAGCCTGCTCAGGCCGTAGTTGAAGATCCACGAGTTCGCCTGTGACCCGGACTTGTTGGTCGTCGGCCGGCTGCTTCTCAGGATGACGTTGGTCGCGCCCAGCGCCTCGATGTCGCGAAGGGCGGACCGCTTGTTTCCCTCGCCCATCGAGACCACCACGATGACCGCGGAGACCCCCAGAATGATGCCGAGACTGGTGAGGAAAGTCCTCAACTTGTGCAAGGAGAGGTTGCCGAGTCCGACACCGATGATCTCGAGAAGAAATGCCATTGACCTGCGCTCTTGGGAGTTCACGTGACATGATAAGCTTTTCAGGCGATGCCCGACTATCAAGTGCTCTCCGAAGACGAAGGTGCGGACTGCTGGATCTACGAGGTCACCCTTGGCGATCCTGCAGGCGAATCGACACGACACCAGGTCCGGCTCTCATGGGCCGACTACGACCTCTGGGTCCGTGACGGCTCGATCGAGCCGGTCCGTGTCGCCAAAGCCATCCTGGAGTTCATCACGGGACACGAGGCCTTCACACCCCTGCCCGGGCGTGTCGACTCTTCGCATCCACGACGGCTCGATTCCACCGCGGATGACGTGATCAACCGTCTGATCAGGGAAATGGGCGCCTGAAGCACGTCCTGCTCAGGTTCGACGAACCTGCTCGATCAGGGGAAGAAGATCCTCGTTCTGCCAGACGAGGGGGATCTCCACGGAGAAGGTCGCACCATTGCCCGGCTCGGAGACCAGGGACACCGTGGCCCCGAGCAGACCTGCAAGCTCTCGACAGATGGCCAGCCCGAGACCGGTACCGGAGTGCGCACGGGTGTGGCTCGCATCGACCTGACGAAACTTCTCGAAGACCGCGTCCTGCATGTCATACGGGATCCCGGGTCCCTCATCAGTCACGCCGATCCGGACTCCAGGCTTTCCATCCTGCCTGCTGACCCTGTGAACGGAGATCAGGACCGTCCCCTGGTCGGGCGAGAAGCGGATCGCGTTCGAGAGGAAGTTGTAGAGGATCTGCTGCAACTTCCCCGGGTCGGTCTCGACGGCGGGTATGCCCTCAGGCACCCGGACCTGCAGATCGATCGACTTCGCCTCCGCCTGCGGACGCATGATCGCTCGCAACCCCTCCAGCAGATCGGCGATGCTGGAAGGCTCGAGAGCCACTTCCACCCTGCCCGCCTCGATCTTGGCCATCTGCAGGAGCTCGTTGATCATGTCGAGCAGGCTCCTGCCGCTCGTCACGATGTTCCGGAGATAACGCAACTGCTTCTCGTCCGGCTCCCCGTCCTGGGAGGACATCTCCTCGAGGAGCTCCGCGAATCCGATGATCGAGTTCAGCGGTGTCTTCAATTCATGACTGATGTTCGCAAGAAACTCGCTCTTGAGTCGGTTGGACTCGTAGAGCCCGATGTTGGCTTCTGCAAGCTCGGTGACCTTCAGGTCCAGGCTCTGGTTCATCGAAGTCAGACGTTCCTGCGATCTCCCCAGTTCATCGAGCATGCTGTTGAATGCACGGGAGAGCTGCTCGAACTCATCACCTGTCCGGATCTGGCTCCGGACGTGCAGGTCTCCACGTTCGATCAGTTCGGTCGTCTCACGCAGGGCACGTACCGGTGAGAAGATCAGCTTGGTCAGCACCAGGTAGAAGACGAGAACGGCGATCAGTCCTGCAACAAGACCCGCTGCGACGATGAAGATCCTGCTCGTCAAAAGCTGCCCGGCACCGAATGCGCCCGGACGTTCCACGAGCACCACCCCGGTCAGGCCGTCGTCGCCTCGTATCGCACGCACGTAGAGGAGTCGGACTTCGCCATCCTCGGCGACCTCGAGAAAGTCCTCGGCACGGTCGGGTTCCGACTCGAATGCCGCGAACGCATCTGCAACGAAGGGATCACTGGATGACCGGGCCTCTTCCGAGGTCAGCGTCCTGACCGTGGTCCGGGCGCGAGTCGAGGATTCCGAAGTCGTGTCGGCGAGCTGCCTGACGATCTCGAGCTGTGCGTCCTGCACGAGGGAGCCCGAACGAAACCAGGGCACGGCCAGCACACCCGCCAGGAGCAGGATGACGGCGGCTCCGAAGAGGAGCTGGCACTTGTTGGCGAGTGAGAGACCTGAAGACATGCGTGGTTCCAGACACATGCTAACCAGTGCCCATGCGCAGTTGAAATTCCACATTTCCTTTCAAAACCCCATCCCCATGCGAAGGAAGGGCTTAGCAGCGGATTTCCACTGATCTGGAGGCATCGAGCCACAAGAAAGTGTCCGAGAACTGGACAGATTCCAGCTCAAAAACCGATATTGGGGAGGTCTTCATCTCTTCCTCCTAGGCCCTCGTCGGCTCAAGCCGACGAGGGCCTTTCCCTTGGCCGAGCCTCTTCCCGGGAGGAAGGACCCTCCCCGGTGCGACCCGAGACGGCGCTATCGTGTCGACATGAGACGGCCTGGAACAGACCCCGAAGACGTGCAGATGAGCGACGTGCTGTGCGACTTCTGCCAACGAACCTGGACCCATGAGATCGCCATGGTCGAAGGCCACCAGGGTTCGTGTATCTGCGGCCGCTGCCTCGACGTCGCATGGAGTGCCGTCGTCGAAGGTGGACTCGATGATTCGGTGAAGGACTGGAAGTGCACGATGTGTCTCGAACATCGTGAGGATCCATGCTATCGATCACCCGCACACGAAGAGGCATTCATCTGCCGACGCTGCATCAGGGTCTCGGCCCAGGCACTCCGCAAGGATGACACGGACTGGAATGCGCCAGGCCCGGTACGACGAAGCTGATCAGCCGGAATCACCGCTGCCGTCGATCCTGAGAAGAGTCATGGCATGAAAGGGGCGTCCCTCTCGAGCGAACTTCCGCTCGAAATTGGTCCCCACCACTTCACTCGCGCCGGCTGAATCCGGTTTCGAGAACGTTTGTCGCGCGAACAGGTTCGAATTCCGTTCGGCATGATCCTCGTACCACGCCCAGAGATCGTCATGATCCGTCACGATTCGAAGTTCACCTTCAGGGCGCAAGAGTCGGTGGAACTCCCGAAGAGAAGCGTCCTGCACGACACGACGCTTGTGATGTCTTGACTTCGGCCATGGATCGGAGAAGTAGAGGTGAATGACGTCCGCGATCCCGTCCGGGCACCAGAATCGGATGAACTCCGTCGCGTCCGCATGCAGCATCCGGACGTTCGCAAGGTTTCGACGTCGCATTCGATCCGCGGCGTATCGATAGAACTCACCAGCCCATTCGATGCCGAGGAAGTTCGTCTGCGGCTGAAGCTCGGCCTGTTGCACGAGGAACGTGCCCTTCCCCGAACCGATCTCGAGCTCGAAAGGACGATCCGCATCATCGAACCAGGACCGTGGATCAAGCCTGCCCTCCTCGAAGGATGGCAGATCCCGGGACGCAAAACCCCAGCCTTCGGTGTCCAGTTCCCTGCCCCTGGAAAGTCCGAATGACATGATCAGTCAACCCTCCCCACCCTGGACATGAATCGGTTCCGAACGCCCGACAACGGAATCAATCCAACCGGCGATGTCCTCCAGGACCTCCGGCTCGATGGTGGTCCGGATCAAGGCGTACTCCTGGATCGATCCGGTCTCCGATCGCTGGAAGAGGTGGTTCAACCCCTCGTACTCGATCACGGTCACCTGCCCTCCACCCGTGGTGACCGCCCGTTCGATCTCCGGCAGGTTGAGATCGGAGAGCACCTGGACATCGGTGGTGCCGTTGAGGGCGAGGACCGGGCAACGCATCTGGGAGAGATAGACGCGTGGATCCATCCTGATGAAGGCGGCCAGCCAGTCCGAGACCGGTGGTTCCATCGTTTCGACCTGCTGTCGGGTGCTGGCCAACAGCTGATCGGTCACCTTGTCACCCACCGTCGCACGACCAGCCTCGACCTGGGCAAGGCTCAGTTCGAGCATTCGACGACGAATCTCGTCTTCGGAGGCCTCATCGCGAACCGAATCCATCAGCGCCTCCTGCTGCACGGCCAATGCTTCGATCACCTCGGGGGGCGTGCCACCAATCTCCATGATTCGTTCGGTCTGGGAGGTCAGGATCCGACCACCATCAACACCCGTCCCCGCCATGAGGACGGCAAAGGCGATCCCGGGATCCCGGGCGATCGCGATCGGAGCCACCAGGCCACCTTCACTGTGCCCGATGATGCCGATCCACTCGGTGTCGACAGTGTCCTGTGCCCTCAACCAGACGACGGCGGCCAGTGCGTCATCGGCGAAATCCACCGTGAGCGCCGATGCATGGTCTCCGGTCGACTCACCGACACCGCGATCGTCATACCTGAGGCTTGCGATACCTCGACGTGCGAGGGCGTCGGCAAGGACCAGGAACGGCTTGTGCCCCATGAGCGTCTCGTCGCGATCCTGAGGCCCGCTGCCAGTCACCAGCACGACGACCGGAGGATCCTCCACCCCATCGGGAATCAGCAGCGTGCCTGCCAGCTCATGACCCTGCGGAACGGGGATACGTGCCTCCACCTCCGAATAGGGGAAGGGTGGCTTCGGCGTCTGGGGTCGTGGATCGACCGCAATCTCCTCCTCGGTCAGTTCATCAAGCCGGAGCTTCATGTCGAATCCCGACTGGGACATCGTGCCTTCAAGGGCTCCCTCCGCTCCATTCCCTGACAGGCGAATGCTGACCATCGTGCCGAAATTGGCATCGATCTTCCAGGAACCATCGACGTACGTGGCAACGGCAGGATACGACTCGATCATCTGGGCGGGAATGCCGATCGCAGCGGACGCACCATTCTCGGAATGCCCCAGCTCGAGAATCATCTCCATCGTCGCGCCACCAGGCAGTTCGAGGTCGCCGGCGAAGACCGCGGTCGTGGCATGTTCACCTGGCGGCGTCCAGCGGACGAGTGCGAAGGCCATCTCCTGTATTCCAGGGAAGCCGCCGCGTGCCTCCAACCGACCATCGATTCGATCCGTTCCCCGGTCGAGTGTGAGGATGACCGAAGCCGCTCCATCCTCCAGGGTGAGTGTTGGTTGTTCCTCGGTTCCACCACGCACCATCGGACGACGCATGCCGAGCATGGTCGGCATGGTGACCGGCACATCGGCATCGACCTCCTCCGGAAATTCGATCGCGATGAACGTGGACTCCGCGGACGGGGTGACGATCCAGCTGGTACCAGCAAGGTCATCAGCTCCTCCGGCAGGGCCGGACAGCAGCAATGCCGAGGCACAGAAGGCAACGGCGCAAGACGATGATCGAAGCATGGCAGACCCACCTTTCGAGCGCGTGGCTCGGGGCCAGGTCACTCCGTGTCGGAGTCAGGGGACGTCGAGGACTCCCAGTCGACACGTCGCGCGGTGCCCCAGAGCGACTCGATATCGTAGTACATGCGGTGCTCGGGCTCGAAGATGTGGACAACCGTCTCGACGAAGTCGACGACGACCCAGGTCGTCCCGGTATCCGCGGTCGAACGGAAGGGTGGCTCTCCACGCTCCTTGCCGAGATCCTCGACGGACTGGGCGACGGTCTTCATCTGCCGCTGACTGGTGCCTGAACCGATCAGCACGTAGTCGCAGACCTGACTGAGGCCTCGCACATCGAGAAGAACGACATCCTCGCACTTGTCATCACGCATGGAGCGTGCGGCCTGTACCGCGAAGGCCTCGACGAGTTCGGGATCTGCATTGGAGCGGGAACGAGCCACGTTTGTGTTCCAAATGCGAGGGGCGGTCTTTCAACCGCCCCTCGCGAAGTTGACTGATGGATGTGTCCGACTCAGTTGAGGCCGAGTGCGGAGAGAACGATCGGACTTGCCTTGACGGTCAGTCCCGCGAACACCACCGACACCACGCTGACGAGCTTGATGAGGATGTTGAGCGAGGGACCCGAGGTGTCCTTGAAGGGATCACCGACGGTGTCACCGACCACGCCGGCCTTGTGGGCATCGGAGCCCTTGCCGCCATGCTTGCCGGTCTCGATGTACTTCTTGGCGTTGTCCCAGGCACCACCCGCATTCGACATGAAGATGGCGACTGCGAAGCCGGAGACCAGGGCACCTGCAAGCATGCCCATCACGCCGGCGACACCGAGGACGACGCCGACGGTGATCGGGATGATCACGGCCATGAGCGAAGGAACGACCATCTCACGGAGCGCGCCATTGGTGGAGATCGCCACGCATGAGGCGTAGTCCGGATAGCTCTTGCCATCGACCTCGACCTCAAACGGCCAGTTCAACGGGTTCGACATCTCTTCGTCGCTCATGCCATTGGCCTTGAAGCCACGCTTCATGATGTCGAACTGCCGACGGCATTCCTGCATCATCTGGAAGGCAGCACGGCCCACGGCGTTCATGGTCATCGCACAGAAGACGAACACCATCATCACACCGATGAAGAGCCCGCCGAGCACGCGCGGATTCATGAGGGTCACGTTGTAGTAGGCCAGGACGTCGGGAAGACTCGCCGACTCGACGGCCACGATCTCGACCTGGACCGAGTCATCATTGACCCCGGGGAACGAGCCCAGATAGGCCCCGGAACCCTCCTGCCAGTCCACGGTCGTCCAGACACCCTCGTCGCCACTGTCATTCAGGGTGGATCTGGTCTTGGCGTCCACGACGAGGCCGCCGACGCGACCCGTCTCGTCCTTGCCTTCGGCGAGGACGAAGAGGCCGTCACCCGCATAGCGAGCATACTTCTGGCCGGCTCCGGGGGCGGTGTCATCGACGGATGAATAGAACGCGTCGGTCTGACCGGTGACGGCCATCGAGTTCAGGTTGGTCTTCACGGTGATCGCGAAGGCAGCCAGGAGCGCGAGGGCGGTCAGCGCCGCGGAACCGATCGCAAAGCCCTTGCCGGTCGCTGCCGTGGTGTTGCCGAGGGAATCCAGCATGTCGGTTCGTTCACGAACGAACGAGGGCTGGTGCGTCATCTCAGCGTTGCCACCGGCGTTGTCGGCGATGGGACCGTAGGCATCGGTTGCGAGGGTGATGCCGAGGGTGGACAGCATGCCCACCGCGGCGATGCCCACGCCGAAGACGCCAAGCAGGAAGCTCTCGCTGCCGTTGCAGAAGCTGAAGGCGAGCAGGATCGCGACCACGGTGGTGAGCAGCGGGATCCAGGTGGACCGCATGCCTTCAGCGACACCCGCGATGATCACGGTTGCCGAACCGGTCTCGGCCTGTTCCGCGATGCGCTGGGTCGGTGCGTATTCGTAGCTGGTGAACTTCTCGGTACCCCATGCGATGACCAGGCCGCCGAGGAGGCCGACGGAGATCGCGACGAGGGGACGCCACCAGGCGAGTCCGAGTTCCTCTTCGGCAGCGGTGCCGAGCATGAAGTAGAGGAGGACCGCGCCGAGGACGATGATGAGTGCCGAGGACAGCCAGACTCCGGCGTGCAGGCTCTTCAGGAGCTGCGAGAAGCTCGCGCCCTCCTTGGCCTTGACGAAGAAGACGGCGACGATCGAGCAGACGATGCCGAGACCGGCGAGTGCCGGCGGGACGGCCACGAGCTTCAGCGACCAGATGCCGGCCGATGCCTCGTCCTGACCGGCGAAGATGCCGACGCAGGCCGCGGCAGCAAGTGCCATGGCGGCGAGGATCGAACCGTAGTAGCTCTCATAGAGGTCCGCACCCATGCCGGCGACATCGCCGACGTTGTCACCGACGTTGTCGGCGATGGTGGCGGGGTTTCGGGCGTCATCCTCGGGGATGCCTGCCTCGACCTTGCCGACGAGGTCGGCGCCGACGTCGGCAGCCTTGGTGTAGATGCCGCCACCGACGCGTGCGAAGAGCGCCTGGAGGGAAGCACCCATCGCGAAGGTCATCGTGACGGTGGTGATGTCGACCAGGGATCCGAACTCAAGGACCTGATAGAGCAGGAAGAACCAGATGGAGACGTCCAGCAGGGCGAAGCCGACCACGCTGAGGCCCATGACCGCACCAGCGCGGAAGGCGACCTTGAGGCCGCTGTTCAGCGACTCCTTGGCAGCAGCGGTGGTACGAGCGGAGGCGTTGGTCGCGGTCTTCATGCCGTACCAGCCACACAGACCGGAAAGCAGGCCAGCAACCGCCACGCCGAACGGGGTCAGCATGTTCTGCAGCCCACCGAAGGCCATCAGGAAGAGGATTGCGATCAGGATGAGGAACACCACGATCACGACGTTGCGCTGACGGCTGAGGTAGGCGTAGGCGCCTTCGCGCACTGCCTTGGCGATCCGGACCATCTCCGGTTCGCCTTCCGTGTTCTTCATGAGTCCGCCATAGAAGATCATGGCGAAGACGAGTGCCAGGACCCCGCCGATTGGGGCGAGGAACCAGAACGGAGCCGCTTCGAGAATACTGGGTGCTTCGAGCAGGTGGAGCATCATCTGATCTGCTGCCTTCTCTGAGGTTGTTCAGGAATCGCTGTCCCACGCGGGAAGCGATCGGGTTTGCATGAATTCATGCCGCTTCATGTTGATGAAGGACACGATGGATTGGATATGTTTGCGCCCACGGGCGACAGGAGCTGGTTGCAAGAGGCGACTCAGCGGCCACGCGCGACGCGCGTTGCGTTCTTGCGTGCATCTCGACGACGGCGCTCCGAGGGCTTCTCGTAGTACTGTCGCTTCTTCACTTCCTTGGTCAGGCCCTCTTTCTCACACAGCTTCTTGAATCGTCTGAGCATCTGCTCGACGCTTTCGCTGCCACGGGCCTTGATTCGAATCGCCATCGGGTGTTGGTCCTTTTTGCGGGAAAGCGGGACATTACACGGGATCCTGAGGGGGAACGCAACCCTCTTTCGACCGCCGAAGGGCTCCGATTTTCACCGGGCCGTTGTTAGGATCGGCTTGTGAGCCTCATCATCGACACCTGCAATGTCCTGCATCGAACCGGAATCCTGCCTCCGGACCTGGCTGGCATCGACGAGCGATCACTCGCAAGTCTATTGCCAAGAAGCCGTTACGCGCAATACGAAGCCTTGCTGG
This sequence comes from Phycisphaerales bacterium, assembly GCA_022447205.1. Classification (GTDB taxonomy): domain Bacteria; phylum Planctomycetota; class Phycisphaerae; order Phycisphaerales; family SM1A02; genus JAKVBQ01. Next base: position 31,032 of record JAKVBQ010000026.1, on the reverse strand, counting down.
TCTGCGATGGCGGGCCAGCCGAGGAACGGATTTCACGAACTGAGCACAACGTCCGATATGTCTTTGGTGGGCCTGGCACCAGCGCGGATGACCTGATCATCGATCTGATCGTGAAGTCAAGCGCTCCCAAGCGACTGCTGATCGTCACGTCAGATCGCCAAATCCTGGCCAGCGCACGGAAAAGGCGATGCAGGACGCTGGATTCCGACACCTTCCTTGAGCAGATCGCATTCGACCTGACCAGACGAAACGTGGGAGACTCCGATGGCATGAAGGGTCCGGGGAAGAAAAGATCCGACGATGTCGAGGATTGGGTCAGGCGCTTCGGGGTCGATGATGCGCTGACAGCCATACCGTCCACGGAACGCCAGATTCCGGATCCTCCACCCGAGCCCGAGCCTGCATCTGAGCAGCAAGCCACTCCACCGGCCGGGCCACCTGCGCCATCCGAGGAATGGGAGGCGCTCGATACCGAGGAATTGCTCCGAAGGTACGAGCGCGGGCAGGACGAGTCACCCAAGGACATCTAGACTCCGCACAATGAGCACCCTCGATTTCGACAACCAGGCCACGGATCCGGTCGAGCTTCTCCACACCTGGCTGGAAGACGCGAAGGTCCGGACCAACCTGCCGAACCCCAACGCGATGACCCTGGCGACGGTCGATCAGGATGGAAGACCGAGTGCACGAATCGTGCTGCTCAGGGGTCTTGATGAGCGGGGCGCCGTCTTCTTCACGAACTACGCAAGTCGGAAGGGCCGAGCCCTCGATGCACACCGGAACGCGGCACTCGTCATCCACTGGGACGAACTCGAGCGTCAGGTACGGATCGAAGGCCGGGTCAGCCGGGTGTCCGGCGAGGAGTCCGACGCGTACTGGTCGACGCGTGCCCGGGAGAGTCGGATCGGTGCCTGGGCGAGTCGACAGTCCGAGATCCTCGAGGACAAGGCCGCTCTGGAAGCCGAGATCGAACGGTACACCAGGGAATTCGAAGGTGGTGAAGTCCCTCGACCCGAACACTGGGGCGGATACCGCGTGTCGCTCGACCAGGTCGAGTTCTGGGAGGGACAGCCGGCAAGGATTCATGACCGGCTGGTCTGTCAAAGAGTGAATGACCGCTGGGAGACCTGTCGCCTCTCCCCCTGAGGCAGCGGTTCCGAGTCAGTCGAATCGCCGGGGCCGCCCCCGCTTGGGCCGTGGTGGTGGTGACGGGATGTACCCCCCCACCACGCGAACGCACTCCTGGCCGACGACCCCCTTGATCCGGGACACCAGGTCCTCGGTCGGAACGACGGAGAATCGACGGGTTCGAAGTGAGACTCGGGAACCGTCGGCATCGACGCGCACCAATGGTTCCACGCGATGCCCCTCGAACGCGGCTTCCGAAGCATCCTTCAGCATCCCAGCGACCGACCGCATGCGTTCCATTCGAACGGGATCGTCTTCCGCTCCATCCTCGAAGAGGATCTCGATGCAGCTTGCCAGGTGATTCGCCGCATTCTCGACCTCGATGACATGATCGATCTGGAGACTCGGCTGGGCACGCTCGAGATCGACCGAACCGCAGAAGAGGTGGATTTGATCCTTTTCGAGCAGCGTCTCGAAGCGAGCGAATGCCTCGGGGAAGACGACCGCGTCCACGGAATCGAACTCATCCTCCAGGGTGAGCATCGTCATCCGGTCGCCACGCTTGGTGACCGTTGGACGCAGTCGATTGATCGAAGCGCAGATGACCGCGCGAGAACCCTGCTGCAAGGCGCCGAGCGAGCCCGCGGTCGTGTTGCAGTATTCGCGGATGACCTCGTCGAACTCATCAAGCGGGTGCCCCGACACATGGAAACCGAGCGTCGCCTTCTCATGATCAAGCGTGGTCATCCGATCCCACGCCGGTGCTTCGCGCAGCGCCATCTCCACGGTGTCCACGGCCAACCCGCCATCGGAAGGGCCTCCGAAGAGCACTTCCTGACCGACGGCCCGGTCATGGGCCAGTTGCTTGCCGGCCCCCACCGCGTCCGGAATCGTCTCGATCATCGAAGCGCGGTTCTCGATGCCGTGAACGGTGTCGAAGGACCCGGCCTTGATCAGGAGTTCGATCGTCTTGGCCGTCACCTTGCGGTGATCCACGCGTTCGCAGAACTCATGCAGCGACCGGAACGAGCCGTTCTCCTCACGTTCACTGATGATCGAGTCGATCGCATCGCGACCGGCACCCTTGATCGCACCGATCCCGAACCTGATGTGACCGCTGCTGGCGTTCCGGGACTCTCCATCGGCGAACGCGACCGAGAAGTCGGTCACTGAACTGTTGATGTCTGGCGGCAGGACATCGACACCGACATGGGGTCGCTCCGGCGTGGAATCCGGCCAGGGAACCCTTCGACATCCGGCCTTGTAGGAGACCCAGTCCTCGACCTTCTTCGCCTGACTCTCGAAGGTCAGGACCGCAGCCATGTACTGCGCGGGGAAGTAGGTCTTCAGGTAGGCGGTCTGGTAGGCGATGATCGCGTAACAGGTGGAGTGGCTCTTGTTGAAACCGTAGCCGGCGAACTTCTCGATCAGGTCGAAGAGCTCGTCGGCCTGAGCCTCCTCCATCCCCCGTTCCGCACTACCGGCGATGAAGCCGGAGCGCGCAGCTCCGATCTTCTTCTCGTTCTTCTTCGAGATCGCCTTGATGATCGAATACGCCTCACGGAGCGGCACGCCACCCAGGTGATGCAGGACCTGCATCACCTGTTCCTGGTAGACCATGATCCCGTACGTCTCGGCGGTGTAGTGGTCCACGACCTCGTTGACCAGCGGCACCGCCTCGCGACCGTGCTTCCGTGCCACGAAGTCGTCGATGAGATCCATCGGTCCCGGTCGGAAGAGGGCATTGGCCGCGATGAGGTCCTCGAGACGATCCGGCTGGAGTTCGACGAGCAGCCTCCGCATGCCATCCGACTCGAACTGGAACACACCGTCCGTCCCGGCCCGGGAGAACAGCCCGAAGACCTTCTGGTCGTCGTACACCAGGCGCTCGAGGTCCAGCGGATGGGCACGTGCGTCCGATTCACCCTTGCGCGGCGGCTCCTGACCGACCGAACGCCAGATCTCATCCTCGGAGAGCGAGTCGCGGACGAGTTGCTTCGCACGTTCGATCGTGGAGAGGGTGCGGAGTCCGAGGAAATCCATCTTGAGCAGCCCGCGTCGCTCGCAGGTCGGACCATCCCACTGGGTGACGATGTCGTCACTGCCTCCCGGCTTGTACAGGGGGACGATGGTGTCGAGCGGCTGGGTTGCGATGACCACGCCTGCAGCATGCACGCTCGTATGTCGGGCATGGCCCTCGAGTGCGCGTGCATGCTCCATCACCCGCGCGACCCGGGAATCGATCCGGCACTCCTCGCGCAGCTTCGGCTCGCGTTCCAGGGCCTCGTCGATCGTGATGTCCAGTTCGCTCGGGACCAGGTTCGCAAGACGCTGTCCGTCGAACGGGGTGAACCCCATCACGCGCGCGACATCCTTGATGGCGAACTTCGCCTTCAGTCGACCGAAGGTGATGATCTGCGCGACGTGACCGTACTTCTTCTTCACGTAGTCGATGCAGTCACCACGGCCGTCCTGGCACATGTCGATATCGATGTCGGGGTACTCCGCCCGATCCGGATCGGTGAAGCGCTCGAACAGCAGACCGTACTTCTCGGGACAGGCATTCGAGAGACCGAGCACGTATCCGACCATCGTCCCGACACCGGAGCCACGAGCGTTGGTGGGGATGCCGTTCTGTCGGGCCCAGTTCACGAAGTCCCAGACGATGAGGAAGTACGCACTGATCAGCTTGTCAGCGAGGATCTTGAGCTCCCGCTCGAGTCGCTCGCGGATCTTCGGAGTGATCCCTTCGGGACCGTAGCGCCAGAGGAGCCCCGCCTCGCAGAGGTCACGCAGTGCGGCATCGCACCCCTCCTTGAGATCATCGGTCGAGATCTCGGGCTCCTTCTCCGCATCGAACGGCAGGAGCTCGAAGCGCGCACAGTAATCCTTGAACCACTCGGTCAGGTCGCCACTCTCGTAGGAGGGAGGCTGACCTGGATGAACGACCTTGACGACCGGCGCATGATTCGCATCGGTGGAGAGGTCGACGGAGCATCGATCAGCAATGGCGACCGTGTTCGCGAGCGCTTCCGGTTCTTCGGGAAAGAGCTCCGACATCTCGTCGGGACTCTTGACGTAGAGCCCTTCGGGATACCGGAATCGATCGGTGTCGTCCTTGTCGTCCTGCTTCACGATGCAGCAGAGGGTGTCGTGAACGTCATGATCCTCCTTCAGGAGGAAGTGCGCATCGTTGTCGACGACCAATGGCGCACCGATGACATCGGCAAGCCGCTTGAGGTGGGGATTGATCGCCTCCTGCTCGGGGATGTGGCGTTGCAGCTCGACGTAGAAGCAGGGATCACCGGATCCGTTGGGCCCGAAGACCGACTGGTGCCAGCGCGCCTCCTCGAGTGCAGCCTCCCAGTGGACATCGGACCTCTCCCGCTCGTAGCGAACGAGATGATGTGCAAGGGATGATCCAAGGTGCCCGTTGATCGCGATGATGCCATCGGACCATTGCTCGAGCGTCGACTTGTCCATCCTCGGGACGTAGTAGAGACCGTTCACGAAGGCGTCGGAAGACAATTTGACCAGGTTCTCCCAGCCCTTCATCGTCTCCGCGAGGAGTACGAGGTGGAATCCTCGATCAAGCTTGCGATCGCCGCAGGAGACTCGATTCGTCCGGTCGTCCAGGGCGACGAACGCCTCGATCCCGAGGATCGGCTTGATGCCGGCCGCACGCGCACAGTCATGGAATTCGATCGCCGCATGCAGGTTGCCGTGATCGGTGACGGCAACGGAATCCATTCCGAGTTCCTTGACCCGGTCGACCAGGCGTCGGATCGTGTTCCCGCCATCAAGCAGTGAATACTCGCTGTGGAGATGGAGGTGGGCGAACCGACCGGCAGCCCCTGCCGATCCGGCATTGGCGCTCCCTTTGGGTGTCGGGGCCTTGGGCATCCGGCGTCCTCTGCGTCCATGCAACATGCCCGGATGGATTCCGAACAACTGCACCGATGGTACCCCTTCGGAACGGTTGCCGAAATCGAAAAATCCCTTGCGACAGGCTGTACACGAGGATTGCCGGAATGCTCGATCCGATGGCAGGCGACGGACGTAGCGGCAGAGGCTAGGCTCTGGAGAGGAACCGGATGATGCGCAACTCAACCACCGTCAGAATCATCAACCTGGGCGCAGACGCCCACCGGAGGTCCCGGACCGCAGTCGCCGGGCGCTCCCGATTCGAACAGGTCGCCCTGCTGGTCCTGGCCGTGCTCCTGGGGATCCCGCTGCTGCTCATCCTGCTGGGGATCGGTGCGGTGGTCCTGATCATCGGATCGATCATCGGCCTCGGCATGGCGGCCGTGCTCTGGTTGAAGCGGCGATTCCGATCGGGCCCCGGCTCGACGGCCGAGGGGGCCGGACGTGAGAACGTCCGGGTCGTGCAACGAGGGCCACGCGGCTGAAGACGCGAGGCCGCTATTCGCCCATGTCGGCGCCGATCCCGAAGCGGGTCTCGCGATCCAGGAGCTCCTCGAAACCGGAGCGGAGCATCTTGAAGACCGGCCCCGGCACACCCTCCCCGACCGATTCACGCTCCACCCCGATGACGGGCAGGAGCCCCCAGCCGGAATTGGAGAGCATCAGCTCCTGAGCGCCGAGTACATCCCCGATGTCGAGCAAGCGCTGTTCAACGGTGAGACCGTTCTCACGAGCGACTTCCAGGAGTGCTGCCCTGGTGATGCCCGGAAGCACCGGCGCCGGCAGTGCCCCGGAAGCCTCCTCTCCACGCGCCGGCGGCGTGATCAGGGCACCATCCTGCACCACGAAGACGTTCGAGGTGGACCCGCAGCCAAGGTGGTTGCTGACGGTGAACCAGAGTGCCTCCGCGGCCCCCTTCGAACCGGCTTCCTGGAGGGCGGTCAGCCGAGACCAGTAGTTCAGGGTCTTGTGACCGGCGTGGGAATCGAATGGGTTCAACCGCTCGTTGGCGATGATCACCCTGATGCCCTGTTCGTACAAGGCATCGGGATAGACGGTGCGCGGTTGCGCATGGATCAGGATCGTCGGGTCGGTCTCCGCTGCCTGGTCGGGTCTGCGGTTCATCGGCCCGCCGGAGAGTGTGAGACGGACTCGTGCATCCACCAGTCCGTTCCGCTCGACGGTCTCCTGGGCAGCATCGGCGAGAGGACCAGTGCGCAGGGAATCCGTCAACATCAACTCACGCGCCGACTCGGCAAGCCTCGCCATGTGTGCCTCGGGACGAAAGATCCGGCCGTGCGCACAACGCATCGTCTCGAAGAGACCGACACCATGCTGAAAGCCCATGTCGAATGCCGAGATCCCGGCACGCTCGACCGGCACGAACCGACCGTTCATCCAGACCTCGAGCGGTCGTGTCTCCTGTGCGGTCGGTTCATCGGTCATGGTGTGGCTCCGAAGGTCATTGGCTGCTCCCCCCCCACGCTCACCAGGTGCGGCGTGGCGTCGAGATCCTCGAAGGCGAGCAGGAGACTGATCGATGGTTCATCCGGCCAGTCGAGCCGAACGCGCCAGCGTGGCTGTCCGGTCGAGCTCTCCTCCATGGTGGCACTGACGGATGGCGTGCCGCCGGCAGCCTGTCTCGCGGAGAGACGCCGCCGGAGATCGACGAGGAGAATCGGATGGGCGGCGCACTCGTCGAGCCAGACAGGCGCACTGCTGGAACGAGCATCCCACGCAACGACCTTCTGACCGAATTCCTCTGCGGCGGAACGGCGGTCGCGCTCCAGCTTGCCGCTGATGAATGCGACGGGAACGGCAACGGCGAGGATGAGGATCGGCCAGGCCAGCCTGCGTCGGAGAAGACTGCGCCCGCCCGAGGAACGTGTCGGTGCGTGAACCATGCGGCGAAGTCTAGCAGCCGTCGGCCCTCGATATACTCGGAGCCTGCCATGCCCCTCCTGACCGTCTCGAACATCCACCACGCCTTCGGCACCCGGGTCATTCTGAATGGCGCGACCCTGTCGATCGAACAGGGGGAGAAGGTGGGCATGGTGGGAAGAAACGGGACGGGAAAGACGACGTTGCTGTCGGCAATCAGGGGGGACCTCCAGCCTGACAAGGGAACGGTGCAGGTCCAGAAGGGCGTCCGAGTGGGCTATCTGGGCCAGCACCAGGAAATGGAACCGGGTGACACCGTCCGAAGTGCGGCGGAGCGAGCCTTCGAGAAGCTGCACCAGCTGCATCAGGACCTTGCCGAGGTCTACGAGTCGATGGCGGATGCGGACGGCGTGGAGCTGGACAGGCTCCTGGCTCGCCAGGCAAAGCTGGAGAACGAGATCGCCAGCGAAGGCGGGTACGCGGTCGACCATCTCATCGACGGAACCCTGTCGGGCCTCGGCTTCACCTCGGAGCAGTTCAACCAGCCGGTCGAGACACTGTCCGGCGGGGAAAGAGGACGCCTGGGGCTGGCGCGCCTGCTGCTCGAACGGCCGGGGCTTCTCCTGCTCGACGAGCCGACCAATCACCTCGACATCGATGGACGAAGGTGGCTCGAGCGGTTCCTCTCCGAGGAGTACGAGGGAGCGGTACTGGTCATCAGCCACGACCGCTGGCTTCTGGACCGAGTCGTCAACAGGATCGTGGAAGTCGAGCGCGGCACCCTCAGGGACTATCCGGGCAACTACAAGGCGTACATCGAACTTCGACACGAGCGGATGCTCACGGAGTCACGACGACACGCGAAGCAGCTCGACAAGATCCGTGCGGAAGAAGCCTTCATCCGGAAGTACAAGGAAGGCCAGCGTGCCAAGCAGGCACGAGGCCGTGCAGGCAGGCTCGAACGGTTCAAGGAACAGGAACTCGTCGAGCGACCACTGGAACTGGATGTGATGAAGCTCGACCTGCCGAGCCCCCCCAGGGTCGGTGATGTCGTGATCGCAGGGGAAGGCCTGACTCGACGCATTCCCGACCGCACGTTGTTCGAGGACTTCTCGATCTCGATCCGACCGGGAGATCGCATCGGGGTGATCGGACCCAACGGGATCGGCAAGACCACGTTGATTCGAACCATGCTGGGCGATCTGGACCCGGAATCCGGGGAGGTCCGTCGAAGTCCGAGGCTGAGCGTCGGCTGGTTCCGGCAGACGCACGAACACCTGGACCTTTCGCTGACGGCCTGGCAGTACCTGCAGTCGGTGATCGTCTCGACGGATGGTGATGCCAAGGCCTCGGAGCAGCAGGCCCGGAACCTCGCAGGTGCGTTTCTCTTCTCCGGAGAGGAGCAGGACAAGACGCTCGACCTGCTTTCAGGGGGCGAACGCGCTCGAGCCCTGCTTGCAGGGCTGGTCTCCTCCGCGCACAACCTGCTGGTGCTCGATGAACCGAGCAACCACCTGGACATTCCATCGGCGGAACGACTCGAACAGGCGCTCCTCCAGTACGGGGACGACGGCGGGCAGGGTGGTGCGCTGTTGCTGGTGAGCCATGATCGCGCGCTCCTCGAGGCGACCTGCACGCAACTGATCGTCTTCGAGGAAGACCGGCAACCAAGGCTTTTCCGTGGCCGCTACAGCGACTACCTCGCACAGCAGGAAGCGAAGACGAGGGAAGGTACTCGGCAATCGAAGAAGAAGCCGAAGAGCGAAAAGAAGGGGCGCAGGCAGAAACCCGCGGCGAAGAAGGACCCCTTTGCAAGGCTCACCACGGAAGTACTCGAGAACAGGATCGAGGAGCTCTCCGAAGGCATAGGCGCGATCGACGTGCAGCTGTCAGATCCGGACGCATGGAGCGACCAGTCCAGGAGCAGCCGACTCCAGGAGGAAAGGCAGAAGCTCCAGGACGAGCTGGAGCCGCTTGAATTCGAATGGTCTCGGAGAGCAGAGCTCGAGTGACGACGTCGCGCAGTCGTTCGCCCCGCCCCAAGGGTCAGGCGACGACGTCGACGACCGCGCGCGCGATGATGTTGCTTTCGGAGTCGCGGATGACCCAGTCCGAACCGGCGAAGGCGACTGCATCCTGTGGGGTGATCCCGCTGATCGAGACCACTGAATTGCCCTCGAACACCTCGAAGGAGTGGGATGGCGTGAAGACGCCTTCCTCCATGCGACCGATTTCGTAGGTACCACGATCGAAACCGGTGAGCTGAAGCTTGAGGTGGCACTTCTCGGGATCGGTCTGGATCAGAGCGGTGACCGCAAGGTGTGCATCGCGCGGCGTGCTGAGTCCGAAGATGCGGTCGGAACTCGTCTCGTTGGTCAGCTCACCGAAGTCCTGGGCATACTGATCCTCGAGTGCGGCAAGACTCTCCTTCTGGGAAGCGACCTCCTTGCCGGTGGCGACCCAGTTCCTGGTGGACATCGCGAAGAGCACCGCGGCGACCAGTCCTGCCGTCAGACCAAAAGAAGCCGCCCGCCAGATGACGGACGAGCGACGGAGTCTTGTGATTTCAAGGGGGTCGAAACTGACGGAAGTCGCCAGGGCCTCGGTACCGGTCATCGTCGGAACACCAGCTGCGGCATCTGATCGCTCGCGGCGCCGACGGCCGATGGTGGCAATCGGGGCGAGCGCCTCGTCCTGCATCGCGATCTCCTCGCGAACGGAATCGAGCACTCGTTCACGGAGTTCCTGCGGAAGCTCCTCCTCAGGCGTACCGACCAGACGCTGGATCAGGGTCGCCTGTCGCGTGCGAACCATCTCCTGTTCGTTGATGGTCGCTGCCTCGAGGCCCTGCTCGAAGCGCTTCGCGTCGATCTCATCGAGAAGACCGAGTGCATCAAGGTCCGCAAATTCACGGAGCTCGGAAAGAGTCATTGGTTCGTAGCCGTGCATCACGATTCATCCAGTGTGTGCCATCAGGGATGGCGGAAATACAAGGAGTCCAACGCAGTCCGCATGAGGGTTCGCTCTGGTTCCAGCCTATTCGGGACAAGGCCGAATTCAGCCAGAAATGTGAATCTGGACCCATGCGGCCCTCCTGGCCGGAAACCGCGTCTGAAGGCATCGGACGCTGGAGCTGCATCTGCAGAACATGGGACGTGGAACTCAGCAAGAACCCGAAAATCAGTACCAGAGGGACGGCCGGTCGGAACCTTGCGCCATCCCGAGACTTATCCGATGGAACGGTCCAAACGGATCCGTTCACGTAGCCGATTTAGCCCACGACTGAGGGCACTTTTCACCGTACCGAGGGGCGCATCGAGCTGAGCGGCAACTTCTCGGAGCGTGAAGCCCTGGAGGTATGCCCGCTCGATGACCATCCGCTGGAGCTCCGGAAGCTCCGAAATACGCTTTCTGAGCAGCTCAGCGGACTCTCCGTCCGCCAATCGGGACTCCCCGGGGTCCGAATCGGCTGCAATTCCAGTCGACTCATCCAGCTTGCCAGGCGATGGCCGGGCACTCTTCCTCCTCAGACGGTCGATCAGGTGCCGCCTGGTGATCAGCATGACCCAGGTCACCAGTTTCGCCCGCCTCGGATCGTACCGGTCTGCGGTCTGCCAGAGCCTCAGATAGACCTCCTGAACAGCATCCTCGGCCTCTGCGAGGGTCGGAAGCACCTGCCGAGACGCCTTGAAGATCAGGGGCGCAAAGCGGTCGTAAAGCTCCTCGACAGCCTGCTCATCGCCGGACGCGATGCGCTGCATCAGTTTCCAGTCATCTGTGTGCGTCGAGGCGATGATGAGCTCCTTGGGCACCCAATAAAGCCCTGTTCCGGCCAGAAAACCGGTTCCAGACTGTGAAGTCTACCCTCAGGGAGCCATACGGCCAGCTTTCAGGGCTGCGAAAATATACCTCCAAGGTCAACAATTCCGCCTCAAATTTGAACATTCCAGGCGAATATCCGGGGTTTTCAGCGATCCTATTATGGTTCCTCAATCTCCGATTCAAGGTCCAGACACTGGACTTTGAGACTTGTACGGGGCGGTATGATGCCAGTGATGATGCGGCACACACGCCAAGGCATGAATTGTTCGATGCCCACGAGAGGCTTCAGCCTGCTCGAGCTGGTGGTCGTCATCGCGATCACCGCCCTGCTGACGGCGATCATGTTCCCCGGCCTGAACACGGCACGGAACACGGCCCACAAACTGATGTGCGCCTCGAATCTCAGGCAGATCGGTACCGGCATCATCCTCTACTCGAGTGATCACCGGGACCGGATTCCCGGCAGCTTGATGTCGCAAATGGATCGGCCGTTCGATCAGATGGCGGTCACCGTCCAGGATCCGGAAGCAGAGCCCGGCGAGACACGATTCGTCCTCGATGGCCTCGGACTGCTCGTGGGTGGCGGCAAGTTCGGCTGCTACTGCGATGCTTCGGAGTGCCTTTTCTGTCCTTCCCACGCCAACACGCACACCTACGAGCGGTACGAGGGCACCTTGGACAAGACCAACTTCCTGCTGTCCTTCGACCAGCAGGTCTGGGCGAACTACCAGTACGTGGGGCAGAACGGACAGCACGATTCCGACTTCGATCCACCGGACTCCGTTCAATTCCTCGACGACGAGGACCTGCTGGTGACCGACGGCTTCCGAACCAAGCAGGACTTCAACCATCAGCTTGGCATGAACAGGCTCTATGGCGACGGTTCGATCGCATGGTGGCAGGACGTCGAGAACAGCTTCTACAACGAGCTTCCGGAGGTCCCGCTGATCTCATCCGAGGAACAGCTCTCCTGCTTCGCCAGGGCCTGGAGCGAGTTCCAAGAGAACGACCGCCGCTGATCCGACAGGACATGACACCGACCGTTCACTCCTCCGCAGGGCCGGAAGCCCTTGAGCGGAGGACGGCACGTTGCATCCGATGTCTCCCCACTCCTGGATCGATGATCTCGTAGCGCCGACTTTGCATCGAAGGGCCGAGCAGGAGCTGGTCAAGCTGCCAGAATGGCCACTCTCTCGGCCAACTTCCCGACCAACCCACTCCAGACTCGTCGAAGGCGTTCCTCATCTCGGGAAACGCAGACTGAAGCGCGCGGCTGCGCCGAGTCACGTTGAAGTCGCCGACCACGATGTCAGGCATCTCCAGCCCTTCGTCACGCGCTGCCTGGAGGAGCTTCTCGAAGATGAGGCCCTTCGAACGACCAGGGTCGGATGGCAGGTCGATGATCCAGATGGAACGCTCGACACCAGAAAGCTCGAGGCGTGCCCAGACCAGGGAGACCCCCTTGCTGTAGAGGATCGGCCGGACCTCCAGGATCGGTTCCCGGCTCAGGAGGAGTGCGCCGGAAGCCCTGGCATCGTGCGGCCATTCATCCTTGAGGTCCGAACCCACCGTGCCCCAGCCAAACTGACCTGACTCCGTGATGACGACAAGATCGGCATCAAGGTCCCGGAGCACCTCGTAGGCAAGGGGGAGTTCCACCTTTCGATTCGGCCAGGATGCATTCCAATGAACGAGAACCGCGTCAGTCGATGCGACCGACTTTGCACGAAACAGTCCCAGGTCGGAACCAAGGATCCAGCTCAGGAGAAAAACGGACAGCAGCCCGTGCGCGGCACGAACGCGACTTGCGGCCCGGCCGTGGACCCACCAGCAGGTCATGAGCCCGATCAAGGAGATCGGAAGGAGAAACGCGGCGGGAACCCAGGACAACCACTTGGACCAGACACGCTCGTCACCACCCACCCAGCCGGCAAGCACCACAAGGGTGACTGTCAGAAGCAGGATCGAGCACAAGAGTCCCATCCACGAGAGAACACCTCGGCCCAGCTCCTGATCAGGTGTTGCCTTCTGACGCATCAAGACCGTGCTCCGAAGATCGAGTGTCCCGTGCCAATCTGGCAGGGATTCCGGCCCATGGTGCCCTCAAGGCGCAACAAGAGCCCTTTTTGTGCCTCTACGGGGGGGCCGATGTTGGCACCGCCCTTGCACATGACCGGTGGCGTGCCCGGGTTCCGGGCCAGCACGCAACCGAGCCGATCCACGGCACCGGCCAGGGCCGGGCAGAGGGATCCTCGGCAGAAAGGAAATCAATCATGTCAAAAATCATCGGAATCGACCTCGGAACGACCAACTCAGTCGTCGCCGTCATGGAAGGCGGAGAGCCGAAGGTCGTCATCAATTCCTCGGGGAACCGCACCACGCCATCAGTGGTCGGATTCACCGACAAGGGTGAGCGGCTCGTCGGACAGCCCGCCCGTCACCAGCAGGTCACCAACCCCCAGAACACCGTCTTCTCGATCAAGCGGTTCATGGGCCGTCGCCACAGCGAAGTCGAGCACGAGGAGAAGCTCGTGCCCTACACCGTCGAGGGCGGCGGGGACGATCTGGTCAGCGTCACGGTTCGTGACAAGACCATGAACCCGCCGGAAATCTCGGCGATGATCCTCCAGGACCTGAAGAAGACCGCCGAGGACTACCTCGGCGAGACCGTCGACCGGGCGGTGATCACCGTCCCGGCGTACTTCAACGACAGCCAGCGCCAGGCGACCAAGGATGCCGGCGAGATCGCCGGCCTGAAGGTCGAGCGGATCATCAACGAACCCACGGCGGCCGCTCTTGCCTACGGACTGGAGAAGAATTCGAACGAGCGAATCGCCGTCTTCGACCTCGGTGGCGGAACGTTCGACATCTCGATCCTCGACGTCGGCGACGGCGTCTTCGAGGTCCTCGCATCCAACGGTGACGGGCACCTCGGTGGTGATGACTTCGACCAGAGGCTCATCGACTTCCTCGCGGACGAATTCCGCAAGACCGAAGGCATCGACATCCGCCAGGATCCGATGGCGCTTCAGCGACTGAAGGAAGCTGCAGAGAAGGCAAAGGTCGAATTGTCCCAGCAGCTGGAGACCGCGGTGAACCTTCCGTTCATCACGGCCGACCAGAACGGACCGAAGCACCTCCAGGTCACCCTGACCCGGGCGAAGTTCGACGAGCTCTGCGCGGATCTCTTCGACCGGCTCAAGGCTCCGTGCGAGACCGCGCTCTCCGATGCCGGCCTCAAGGCCAGTGACGTCGCTGAAGTGGTCATGGTGGGTGGCTCCACCCGGATCCCGAGGGTCCAGGAGCTCGCCCAGGAGATCTTCAAGACCGATTCGCTCGACAAGAGCATCAACCCCGACGAAGTGGTCGCGGTCGGTGCGGCGATCCAGGGCGGCGTCCTCCAGGGCGATGTCAAGGACGTGCTCCTGCTCGACGTGACTCCTCTCTCGCTCGGTGTGGAGACCCAGGGTGGCGTGATGACGAAGCTCATCGAGAAGAACACCACCATTCCCACCAGCAAGAAGGAGATCTTCTCCACCGCATCGGACAACCAGTCCTCGGTGACCATCCACGTGCTGCAGGGCGAACGCGACTTCGCCACGGACAATCGGTCACTCGGCCGCTTCGACCTTGCGGGCATCGCTCCCGCTCCGCGAGGCATGCCGCAGATCGAGGTGGAGTTCGCCATCGATGCCAACGGCATCCTCAACGTCTCCGCGACGGACAAGGCCACCAACAAGAGCCAGCAGATCGAGATCACCGGCTCGAGCGGTCTTTCCAACGAGGAGATCGAGCGGATGAAGAGCGAGGCCGAAGCGCATGCGAGCGAGGACTCGGCGAAGCGAGAGCTGGTCGAGGCCCGCAACCAGGCCGAGCAACTCATCTACGCCACCAGGAAGTCCCTGGAGGAGCATGGCGACAAGGTGTCCGCCGAGACGCGAAGCTCGATCGAATCCGCGATCAGCAACCTCGAGGACAAGGTCAAGGGGGACGACAAGCCCGCACTTGACGCCGCGATGAAGCAGCTCTCGGATGCATCACTCGAACTCGGCAAGGCCGTCTACGAGGCGACTTCGGCGGAAGCTGGGAACGACCAGCCTTCCGGCGAGGAAGCGGATGCCGGTCCCAGCGGAGATGACGATGTCATCGACGCGGAGTTCGAGGTCAAGGACGAGAACTGAGTTCCCGTCGACCCGAGAGGACAGAAACAGCAAGGGACGAGCCCATACGGGCTCGTCCCTTTTCATTGATCGGACAGTTCGGCACGGACTCAGCGGTGTCGCGAATAGCCGAGGCGATCGAAGTCCTTCCGGTAGATTCGATCGGCGATCGCACGAAGTGCCGGAGTGAAGTACTCGGAAGAAGGTCCGTGTGATGTGGCGTTCTCCCGGATCGAACCGAGGTCGATCCCATGGTCGGCAAGGAGATGGCCATGGTCCATGTCCTCGATCCTGACGAGTTCGTCGATCCTCAGCGGGAAGAGACGAACGAGCATCCTGACCGAGAGGGACATGCGGTAATGCTGTGGTCGCAGATGAGCGTCACGCCAGTAGAGCGAGGGCAGCTGCTTCATGAAGAAGGAAAAGTCCACCCCGAGCAGGGCATCCCGGATCACCTCGTCACCGGCATCCCTTCGGATGCCGAGGGTGTCGAGACAGCGGTACTGGATCTTCTGCCATCCCTTGAAGCGTGGCGTGCCCAACCAGTGAGGATGGGTCTGGAACTTGTCGATCCAGGCGGAGACCAGGCGATCGTAGGGATCCCTGGCGAACATCAGGTGCAGATGCCGACGACCGGACAGGATCTCCCGAAGGAATCTCGCTTCACCGATCAGCTGGAGATCCGCCTGACGACAGAGCGAGGAATAGAGCACCTTCATGTTGGTGGTGACGAGAAGCGAACGTTCCCGGTCGAGAAAGCGTGGCATCGGACTGCTCGCCTGGGCGTGAGGCGACGCACCCCACCACGCACATACCTTGCAGGAAATGAACGGCCTCGACAAGCCAACGGAATCCGATCGGCAATCAACTTCCCCAGTCACCCAGGAGCTGGGCGAGATCCGCACCGTCGGTGTCTCCGTCCTTGTCAAGGTCGGTCGCACCCGGCTGCCCCCAGTTGCCGAGCAACAGGGTGAGATCCGCACCGTCGACCAGGCCGTCACCATTGATGTCGGATGACGTGCCGGGACAGGTGATGACGAGTGTTCCCTCGCCTTCGCCGATGGTTGACCATGAACCGACGCGAATGAGGTAGGTCTCGCCGGAGATCGCATCGATCGTCATCGATGAAGTCGAATCAGGACAGTCGACATTCTCGTCGTTGCATCCCACGACCGCACCCTCGCAGCCACCGGCGTATGCAACGAGCCATGTGTCGAAATCCGCGGTCCCGCAGGTGGAGATCGAGACCTCACCGGAGCAGGGAGCGGTCCAGCTGAACCAGATGTCGTTGCGAATCTGAAGACTGCCATCGGACTGGCACTCGGCAGGCAGCAGGGAACCCCCGGTGGTGGCACCGACGGTGGAGAACGGAACCGATCCCGTTGCAACGACCTCGGCCGACAGGCATTCGTCGTTGGAAGGGGGAAGCATGCCGGGACGCTTGCTCATCTCGACGAGAGTCATCGAGGTGCCTGTCCCCACATCCAGCAGAACGGCGATCACTTCACGGTCGGACACACCGAAGCGAACCGGTGCGCTGCTGACCGCAAGGACCTCTCCACCACCCAGCGCGATCCACCCGTACTCCATCGATTCGTCCAGGGGATCGAACACGCCATGATCGAGGTAGGCGTTCCCGCCGGGATCACGCTGTGCAAGCAGGATCGCCTCGGTGCCGGAACTGTCGATGCGAGTCTTGCCGAGACTGAAGTTCTCACCGATCAGGACGTAGTCACCGCCCAGACGAACCATGGTGTTCGGGCCGGTGCTCGCCCAGATCCTGAGTGCAGGACCCGATGGCGCGTCGACGACGACGGCGACATCATCGAGGCCGTCATCCTCGTCTCCGGCGAAATCGATGAAGCTCCCGACGACCATGCCAAGCCCGGCATCGACGGTCGAGACGAAGGTCGGCTCGCTCCAGGTCGCGCCGGAGGGAATGAGCTCGTCCGTGTCGGGATCGATGTAGTCGGCGAGACCGGTGAAGTTGCGGATCGAGAAGCTGTTCTCGTCGGGATGCAACGTGATCAGATCGTCGTTCAGGTCCCCATCGAACGTCCCGGTCGAGAACGTCCTGATCGAGAGCCCGTAGGCGTTCTCCGCATCGACTCCGGGGTAGGGACCGGTACCCCCCTGCCCGGAACCGCGCCGACTGGAAGACGGCTTCGAACCGGTACTGGCGGTGGGCGCGGCAAGCAGCACCTGACCCTGCCTCGAGGGACGTGCTCGTGCGAGACCACCTTCATCCTCGTTCTCCTCGACGTACCTGACCGCGACCAGGTGGTTCGTCTCGGGAGCAAGATCGAAGTCGGTGATTGGCGAGGGAAGACCGGAGCCTGCCGGAGCATCGCAGGCGTAGTACATCTCCAGTTCCTCGTCGAAGAGTCCGGTGTCACCGGTGGGATGGGAGATCATGACATCACCACGCGCGAAGGCCAGGCTCGCGCCACCTGCGGGACCGTTGTTGATGCACATGCCCTCGACATCGAAGGGCGTCACGCAGCAGCGTTCAAAGGCATCGCCGGACAACGTGGTGCCCGCTTCATAGCCACCGAGGCCGTCGGGCCGGATCGACACGACCGAACCCGCCCCGTCCGGATCAAGGACCAGCATGTCGTGCGTGCGCTCGCCACTCCTGAAGAGCGGACGCCCCTGGACATCGATCGCACCGGCGGGAAGACCATCGACCACATCCAGAACCGAAACGAGAACCTTCATGTCGGAGGCGGAATCACATTCATCGGGAATGCCGTTGCCATCGAGATCAGGGAGATCCTCGCAGACATCGGGAATGCCGTTGTCGTTGCAGTCGTCGACCAGACCACCATCGATCTCCTCCTCGTCAGGGACACCATTGCTGTTGCAGTCAGTGGAACAGAAGAGAACGACCCCGTTCATTTCGCGCAGGTCACCGTACCAGTCACCACCGATGTTCCCGCAGGCGGTGAACCCGTCGACGAAGCTGGGAATGGCGGTGGACGCCATGCCACCACCGATACCGGCGACGTTCAGCTGGAATGAGCAGCCTTCAAGGAAGGACGATCCGTCGGAGCGCACGCCACCACCGACCTCGCCGGCGGTGTTCCCGACGAAGGCGCAGTCGACCAGGTCGGCGGCCACCACGCGAGCCCCTCCACCGAACATCCCCGCCGAATTGCCGGACATGTCGACTTCGACGAGTTCCAGAAGCTCGACTTCACCGGCAAGAAGTCCGCCACCATTGTCGGATGCGATGTTGAAGTCGAAGTCCGTCCCTGCGAACGACACGGTTCGCGCACCTTCCTCGATGCACGCGCCACCCCCACCACCGCCAGCGGTGTTGGTGTCGAACAACGAGGATTCGACGACCAGGGCCGCGTCGGAAGCGACGAAGATGCCACCACCGTCCCCGACAGCGCTGTTGTTGCGGATGATCGTGTCAAGGAGATACGCCTCGGCGCCATCACCGACGGTCTCATCCCAACCGGAACCGAGGTTGATGCCGGCACCACGGCTCCCCGTGTTGTTCTCGAGAACGACATCGTTGATCACGAGCGTCCCGCTGTGTGCAAGGACACCCGTGGAAGCACCGGAGATCGTGAGATCACGGATCGAGACGGCACCGCCATGGACGAGCACACCGGCCTCACCCGAAGGGGGATCGATGGTGGTCTGGGCGGCCCCCGAACCGGCAATGGTCAGGCTCCCGAATCCACGGAGGTCGATCGATTCCATGAAGAGACCGGATCCGAGCAGGATGGTGTCCTCGTTGTTCGCCGCCAGGAGTGCATCCTCGATCGTTGCATGATCACCCGGAACGGACAGCGTCCCTCCCGCAGGGCAGGGCATGGCCCCGTTGCCGCCACCCTCGACCATGTTCCCACCATTGTTGTTCCAGACCAGGTCCGACTCGAAGGGAGGCGTGGCGTTCCCGCAGATCGTGGTCCCGACGAGGTTCACCGGCAGGGCCGCACTGGGACCCGAAATGACGGTCTCGGCGGAGATCCGGTGGAAGTCGCTGTTGATGAGTGCCCGGGGCTCGTCCTGGACGTAGAAGTGCAGTGCGCTCGAAGAGTCGCTGGTGATGCTCTCGAAATCGCATCCGATGACATCGCCACTGATCTTGAGCCTGGTTCCGATGAACGTGCAGCTGACGGCGTTGGCCGGCTTCTGGAGGTCGGCCATACCGCAGTCCACGAACTCCGATTCGGTCATGCCGATGAACATGTCCGCCAGGCCGATGCCACTGCAGTCCAGGTATCCCGATCGCTCGAAACGACTCTGCGCGATCGACACGCTGTCGAGGGAATAGAACTTCACGGACGCAGCGAGAACCCTCGGGGTCTCGGTGATGGTCCCGTCGGGATAGGCGATCGTGCACACCGAGTCACGCACCGTGGAATTCGTGAAATCGACGTCCCCGCTCGCGAAAGCGGCGACATGCAACGTCCCCTCGCTCGCGAAGCCGGTCGAACCGAGGATGTCGAGGGCCCGGCTCTCGTTCCGCTCGAAGATGCACTCGCTGATGCCGAGGGTTCGACCATCGATTCTCGTCCAGAGCGCACCGCACTTCGCGTTGTTGCTGGCCGATGATCCACCCGGAAGGCGCTCGAGGCTGGCTTCGGCGAAGTTGTCGGAGAACGTGCACTGGTAGAAGAACGAAGGCCCATCAAGCAATGATG
Source organism: Phycisphaerales bacterium (assembly GCA_022447205.1). Lineage (GTDB taxonomy): Bacteria > Planctomycetota > Phycisphaerae > Phycisphaerales > SM1A02 > JAKVBQ01. The sequence continues at coordinate 11,456 of JAKVBQ010000026.1, read as the reverse complement.
CATGAACCGCCCCGCCGATGGCCTGGCCCTGGTCAGCGACCGGAAGCAGGGCATGGCGGACGAGCGCCTGGTTGCCGGCGAAGAGGCAGTTCCGCGCCCTGATGCCGTTGCCGTTCCCGGAACCGATCTGGATGGCACCTCCCAGGTGCGAGTCACTGTCGGAGGAGTTCCCGCCATTGGCGCGGAACTCACAGGTGTCCAGGTCAAGGTCGGTCCGGTCCGCCTTGATCGCCGATCCACCATCGCCGATCGAGATGTTGCCATTGAAGACGCAACTCGTGGCATCGAGCGAGACGTCCAGGAGTTGCATCCCGTAGCCGTTCGCCGTGAAACCGCATTCGATCGTCGTCAGTTCCGATGAAGCGGCATCGACCGCGGTCCGATTGCCGTCGAAGAGAATCCTCTCGAGATGCAGGTCACCCGATTCGATGGCGATGGCCGTTCCAGCCGCGAACGAAGTTCTCCAGATCGGAAGGTCCTGTGGGTCGAAAGCCCTGATGTCGACGTCGACACCGTCGGCGACGACCTCCTCCGCGAAAGTGCCCGGCTCGAGCAGGATCACCCGCCCACCACCCGTGTCGATCGCGGACTGGATCGTCTCGAAGTCGAAGGGCACCAGGACGAACTCGTCGAACTCGCAGAAGTCCGGGATCCCGTCCTGGTCGTAGTCCGCCGTGGTACCGAGCATGATCTCGAGGGCGTCGGCAACGCCGTTGCCGTCACAGTCCATGTCGTAGGAGGCGATGCCACCCACCAACTGGGGGGGAAATCCCCCGAGTTCGCGCGCAGGAATGCCGACGAGGGCCTGGGTCCCGGCAAGCGCGACGGCGTCACCCATCTGGAACCCCGAATCATCACCCTGGAGCCGGAAGTTCTCCGAATTGTTCCATGCATTCCCACTGAACCTGAACACCATGACCGCACCACTGTCGGATCCGAGGAACTGCCCCGGCGCACCGGCGATCACGACACCGGCCTCGACATCGATCGAACGCGGAAAACGCTCGATGCCGTCGACGGCATCCGCCTGGTGGTAGAAGTACCAGGACTCCCCACCTTCGAACGCGACCAGGTTGTAGATCTTGATCCTGCCGGGAGTGCCGCCGAACCTGTGGATACCGACGGCAAGAGCCCCTTCATCCATCGAGACCACGGCGCCGAACTCATCACCCTCGACGAGCTCTCCGGGATCCCCCTCGAGGACGTTGTGAATCGAGCTGCCGGATCCGTCATTGAGTCGGTGTACCTCGACTCGCCCCGTGCCATCCCGTGGATCACCGACCGCGAGCCAGTCGCCGTCGATGCCGACCGACCAGCCGAAGACCTGGGAGGCTCCCGATTGGGGCAGCACGGTATCGATGAGTCCCACCGAATCCGTCGTGAACCGATAGATGAAGACCCGGTTCGCACCGGGGTCACCCACCGCGATGAGATCGCCGTCGATATCGAGACTCGAACCGAACTGTTCGGACGCGGAGACCGGTCGTGCAAGCACCCGGGTCCAGCCGGTCCAGTCGTCGGACTGGCTTGAATAGCGGTAGAGCGTGACCTCGGGGAGCGCACCGAATTCAGTGCTGGTGGCGACCAGGGAACCGTCATCCATGGCGAGAACCGCCGCGATCTCGTCACCGCCGTCGCCCGGTCCGGCGATGCTGTCGATCTCGACCCAGCTGTCACCCGGGAACGGTCGCTTCATGAAGAGCAGGGTCCCACCATCGAAACCGTCGGCCGGATCCTTGAGCCCGATGGCGAGGTGTTCCTCGTCCGCGGCGATCACCGACCCGAGCTGTCGATTCACCGTCGAGGTGGTCTCGGGCGTGATGATGAAGTCCTCGAATCGATCCTCCTGGCCATGCGCGGACAGTGCAAGGCAAAGGATGACCAGGGCAGCTGATCCGGTTGCGGCAGGTTGCATCATCCAGTGAGCTCCAGAAGACTCTCGACCCAGCCCTTGAGCAGGCACTTCAAAATAGATGCGAACCGGGAAAATGTGACCGACTTACCGCCGAGATTGAAGCGAAAAGGTCACTTGGCAGGCCGTCACTCGTTCAGGAGCGACTGATAGTTGTTGATGGTGGCCTGGGGAGGCGACTCCGCCGGAAACGCACTTCGAAGTGCGCGGAGCCGGTCCAGTTCAAGTCGAGCTTCAGGCAGGCGATCGAGCTCGATGAGGATCCCCACTCGCATCGCCCGGGCCGGGGGCTCCCCTGGCAGGGCGTCCGCGGACTCGAAGGGAAGTTCGGCAAGAAGCTCGTCGATCACCTCGAGCGCCTGCTCCGCTCGTCCATCGATGAGCAACATCCTCGCCAGTGCGAGTCGAGTGTGGCGATGGTAGTCCCCGTCGACACCCTCGACAGCCATGGATCTCTCGATCAGGTCGAGCGCCGCATCACCGTGCCCCGCACGCTGGAGGATCCGGGCTCGGTTCCGAAGGATGATCGCCTGGAGAAAATCGGTGTTGGCGATGCCGTTCGGCGGAGGCACGGTCGCCTCGAGGTCGATGCCGAGCACCATGGCATCCTCGAGAAGGCCCTCGATCTCGATCCTGCACACCTCCACCATGAAGACCTCCCCGGTTCCGTGGAGGTCCAGGTAGAGCGCATGTGCGTTCTCATAGTGTTCGAGCGCCGCCTCGAGCCGCAGAGCGGCGGCTTCCGCAGAGCCGAGTGCAAGCCAGCTCGCGGCGACGGAACTCCCGTTGTTCTCGGAGAGTCGGGCGCACATCTCCGCTGAATCACGGATGAGAGCCGTGCCGGAATCGAGTCGGCCCTCATCAATGTCGAGTCGACCGAGGAAACCGAGGCATTCGGAAAGCGGGAAGGAATCACCGTCGGGAGAACGCTTCGCCCGTTCCTGTTCGTAGAACCAGCGAGCACCGTCATAGTCACCGGCGTTGTGCAGCGTGAACGCACGCGATGCCATGAACTCCGGGGTGCTGGTGTCGATCGTCTCCTCGAGGGCGGCGACATCCGACTGGAGCCCTTGACTGCGCCAGGCCTGTGCGAGATGGAAACGCAGCTCATTGGCGGAATCGATGAAGTCCTGCTGAAGATCGTTCTCCTCGATCACCGCAAGCCCGGCAAGCGCGCACTCGGCCCCCTTCTCGTAGTCGTTCAGCGCAATGAGCACCCTGGCGTACATCAGGTAGAGACGGACCTTCACTCGAGGCGACAGGGAAGCGTCACTCTCGATGGAATCGTACGCATTGGAAAAATAGTCGACGGCGAGCAGGTCACGACCACCCCCATAAGACGGATCGACCGCCTTCCCGATGGAACTGTCGACGTAGGTCAGCGTGCTTTCCGTCTCCTGCAGGCGCTGTTCGGCAGTGAGCCGAGCGGAGTTGCTGTAGATGGCGGCAACGACGAGGACGACGAAGACGACCACGACCGCGACCACTGCGGCGCGGTTCCTGCGAACGAACTTCGAGAACCGATACGCCCGGCTCGGAGGCCCCGCCCTGACCGGTTCGTGCCCGAGGTGCCTGCGCAGGTCATCGGCAAGGCCGAGCGGTGTCTCGTACCTGCGATCACGATCGATCTCCAGTGCCTTGAGGAGGATCCAGTCGAGATCGCCCTTGAGCTGGCGCACCAGCCCGCGACCATCGCATCCTCGCCTGCGGGCGATCGACTCGCCCCGTTCCGGCTCCTCACGAAGGATGCGGTTCAAGCACGTGCTGGCCCTGATCGCCGGTCGCTCACAGAGAACCTGCTGCAGTGCACCGAGACCGCCTTCCTCCCTTGCCCGCGCGATCGTGTCGAGGTCGATGGGCGTGCGTCCGACGAGCAGTTCGTAGAGGACCGAGCCCAGCGAGAACACATCTGCCCGCACGTCCACATCCTGTCCGGTGAAGCCGGTCTGCTCGGGAGCCATGTAGTGCGGCGTGCCGATGAACTGACCTTCAACGGTCACCGATCCAGTGCCGATGGTGTCGGGATCGAGCGCCTTCGCGATCCCGAAATCGATCACCCGGGGAAGCAGTTGCTTTCCGTCCGGCGCGACAAGGATGTTCCCCGGCTTGAGATCACGGTGGATGATGCCCTTGCCATGTGCATGCTGGATCGCCTCGCAGATCTCGATGAAGAGCTCGATCCGACCACGAACGTCGAGTTGCAACCGATCACAGAGCTCGTCCACAGGGCTCCCGGCGACGTACTCCATGACGAAGTAGGGATCGCCATCCTCGGTCGCACCCGCGTCGATGACCGTGGCCAGGCCGGGATGGCTCATCATCGCGAGCGCCTGCCGCTCCGCCTCGAAACGCACGAGCACGTTCGAACCGCCAAGCCCCGCTCGAACGACCTTGATCGCGACATCACGCCGGATGGGCTCTTCCTGATGGGCGAGGAAGACGACACCGAATCCACCCTCGCCGAGGCGACGCTTGACCTCGTAGGGCCCGATGGTCAGGGGATCGGGTTCGAGGCCCCCGGGCGGCTTCAGCCGGTCACCGGATGGCGCGCTGGTCTCCATTCTGGTGGCCTCGGTGGGCAGGATGTCCGAGGTCCGATCCGAAACAGCCTTCAGGGTGCGGCGGACGGCATCCACGATCTCGGGCGGATCATCCAGACCCGAGAGCCAGGTTTCCAGCTGGGGCGGAGAGACCTCGCGTGCCTCCCGGAGGAGGTGTTCGATTCTCGAGAATTGCGATTCTGGACCGGACATGGCTGCAACCGATACCTGCCTGGAATGCCTGATTACCGCGCTCAGAAGCCCTGAGGCCACTATACCCTGATGAAGTCTGATCCTGTAGAATGGCTGGGCTCCGGTCTGGAACGCTTGTTCAACCCCGGCCGGGCATTCGAACCATGGAGTCACTCACAGGAATCGCGGTTTCCTCAGGCGTAGTCATCGGCCGGGCGCATGTCCTCGATGCCGTGGAACGCTACGTGCCTGAGCGCAGGATTCCTGAAGACGCCGTGGAGGCGGAGATCGAGCGCCTTTGGGAGGCGATCGGGTCCGTTCTGGACGAACTCACCGAACTTCGGAACAAGACCGAGCAGGAGCTCGGCGCCGATCCGGCGAAGATCCTGGACTTCCATATCGGAGTGCTTCAGGACCCCACCCTGGTCAGCCCGATGCATGACCGGATCCGAACCGGACTGGTCAATGCGGAGCGTGCGGTCGCCGAACGCTTCGAGGAACTCGCCAGGCAGTTCAGGGGGATGGGCAGCGCCGTCTTCCGCCAGAAGGTCAACGACATCATCGACCTGGATCGACGTGTGCTCAGCAAGCTCCTGGGACAGTCGGACAACCGACTGGAACAGGTCAGCGAGCCGGTGGTCCTCGTCGCCCATGAACTGACCCCGAGCCAGACGGCCTCCATGGATCGAACCAAGATCCTCGGCATCGCCACCGACGCCGGCGGCAGGACAAGCCACACCTCGATCGTCGCGCGTGCACTCGAGATCCCCGCAGTGGTCGGATGCCACGAACTGACCAGCGTCATCCAGACCGGTGACCAGATCATCGTGGACGGCGAAACCGGAAAGGTCGTGATCCGCCCGAACGAAGAGGAGATCAAGACCTACCGCAAGCTCCAGGAGGAGCGCCTCGTTCGCGTGGCGTCCTATCGAGAGCTGGTCGATCTCGACTCGAAGACCCTGGACGGCACGAACATCGAACTGCTCGGGAACATCGAGTTCCCCGACGAGGTGGCCACGGTCCTTGGAAACGGCGGGAACGGAGTCGGTCTCTATCGAACCGAGTTCCTCTGGCTCACCAACGACCACTCACCGACCGAAGAGGAGCAGTTCGAATCCTACCGACGCACCATCGAACTGCTTGAAGGTCGCCCCCTGACGATTCGAACCTTCGATCTTGGTGCCGACAAGTACACGCAGCAACGTGCGGAGGAGCCCGAACGCAACCCGTTCCTCGGGTGCCGGAGCATCCGCTACTGCCTGCAGAACCTGCCGATGTTCAAGACGCAGCTCAGGGCGATCATGCGGGCCTCCGCATTCGGGACCATGAAGATCATGTTCCCCCTGGTATCGAACGTCATGGAGCTCCGACAGACGAAGATGCTCCTGCGAGACGTGTGCGAGGAACTGGACGAGGAATCGATCCCGTATGACCGGGACCTCGAGGCCGGCATGATGGTGGAGGTCCCGAGTGCAGCCCTGATGGCGAAGGTCTTCGCAAGCGAAGTCTCCTTCTTCTCGATCGGCACCAACGACCTGATCCAGTACACCCTGGCTGTCGACAGAGGGAACGAGCGGGTGGCCAACCTCTACACCGGAGCCCATCCAGCGGTGCTCCAGCTGATAAAAACCGTCGTTCGGGCCGCCCGGCGCAAGAGCGTCAACGTGTCCATCTGCGGAGAGATCGCCGCGGACCCGATCTACACGATGTTGCTGATCGGGCTCGGTATACGTACACTGTCCATGGTTCCAGCGCAGATCCCCGTCATCAAGAGGGTGATCAGGTCGGTGGACGTCGAACATTGTGAACGTGTCGCTCGCAAGATCGGCACGTTCGACTCGGAGCGTCAGGTCCTCAACTGCCTGCGCGACGAATTACGGAAAGTGGACCCCGAGTCCTCCATCACCACGAACGGCGACTCCTGAGCCAGCCGAAATCGACAGCTTCGTAGCTACGTTCGAAGCACAGGTCACGGCAAGAACGGCGAAGTGAGACGCAAGCGGAAGTAGTGGCGGATTCGGGTCATCAAAGGAACGTGTCCCGGGTTCCATTCAAGAGCCGGGACGAAAGGACCCCGTCGGTCGGCACGACGAAGAGCACGCCCCGATGACACGAGGGCGAACCGCGTGATGAACCCATCCCCCCACCACATGACCTGGGGACCAGATGGCAACACGGTTCGCACCACGTGCCTTCGACGAGAGCGCTTGAGCCGTGTCCAGGTGACGTCAGGATGAATGGAATTCGGCTTCGGAGCATCTGCGATGACAAGGACCAGCGCCACGAACGTGGCGGGGCTCCTCGTACGAGCATCCGGGCCGGTCATGCGATTCCATTCCTGCGCCACGACCGCACGCAAGGAGCAATACCGTGGATCGCAGGAAGCGACAGACCCAGGACAACACGACCGACACTGACACCTCCGGATCATCACCGGTAACCAAGAAGGCCAGGTCGGCCGGCAAGAAGAAGAGTACGAAGACATCCGGGACGGCTGCATCAAAGCCGGAGGCTGTCCCCGCAGCGACATCGGACTCCCCTGCTGCCAAGAAGACCACCAAGAAGGCCGCTGCCAGGAAGACCACCAAGAAGGCTGCCGCCAAGAAGACCACCAAGAAGGCCGCTGCCAAGAAGACCACCAAGAAGGCCGCTGCCAAGAAGACCACCAAGAAGGCTGCTGCCAAGAAGACCACCAAGAAGGCTGCTGCCAAGAAGACCACCAAGAAGGTCGACGCCAAGAAGACTTCGAAGAAGGCCGCTGCCAAGAAGACTTCGAAGAAGGCCGCTGCCAAGAAGACCACCAAGAAGACCGGCGACAAGAAGACCGACAAGCGCTCCAGGAAGAAGAGCGACAAGCCTCGCGACGGCCGCAGGACCAACTCCTGGGGGCGGTCCACGAGAGCCCTGCCTGATGCGACCGATTCATCGGCACCCGAAAACCGACTCCTCGTGGTGAACGAGGTCCCGGGAGAGGAATGTCGCATCGCGATCCTCGACCAGAACCGACTCGATGAATACTTCGTCGAACGCTCCTCGAGCGCAACCGTCGTGGGCAACATCTACAAGGCCAGAGTCACCAACATCGAACCGGCGATCCAGGCTGCATTCGTCGATTTCGGGTTGGGCGAATCAGGCTTCCTCCACGTCTCGGACCTGCACCCCCAGTACTTCCCCGGTGACTCGATGGTGGAACAGGTCGGCAAGAAGATCCCCCGCCGCCAGCGTCCTCCGATCCAGGATGCCCTCACCAAGGGGCAGGAGATCCTCGTCCAGGTCCTCAAGCAGGGCATCGGTTCCAAGGGACCGACCCTGACCAGCTACCTCTCGATTCCGGGCCGCCTGATGGTCATGATGCCGAACATGGACCGGGTCGGCGTGAGCCGGAAGGTCGCGAACGACGACCAACGCAAGTCGATGCGGGAAATCCTCGACTCGCTGGATCTCCCGGAAGGTTTCGGCTTCATCGTCCGAACCGCCGGATTCAAGGCATCGAAGGCGGAGCTGAAGCGGGACGTCGCCTACCTCAACAGGCTGTGGGAGCAGATCGACCGGCGCAAGAGCAATACCGGAGCCCCCTGCCTCCTCTACGCGGAAAGCGATGTCCTCATCAGGACGATCAGGGACGTCGTCGACTCGACGGTGACCCGCATTCTCATCGACGATCCATCGGCATTCGAGCGAGCCACCGGCTTCCTGAAGGTGGCGGCCCCTCGTTCCGCCCCGGACGTCAGGTACTACGACCAGAGCATGCCGATCTTCAGCGCCTACGACGTCGAACGCCAGATCGACCAGATCCACGAGGAGACGGTCCCGTTGAAGTCGGGGGGAGCACTGGTCATCCAGCAGACCGAAGCGCTCGTCGCCATCGACGTGAACAGCGGACGAAGCCGCTCGGCCAAGGACTCGGAAAGCAATGCCTACGAGACGAACATCGAAGCGGTCGACGAGATCTGTCGGCAACTTCGCCTGAGGGATCTCGGCGGAGTCATCATCAACGACCTGATCGACATGCGCCAGCAGAAGCACCGGCAGGACATCGAAGCCCGCCTGGTCAAGAACCTCGGCAGGGACCGCGCCAAGACCACGGTGCTTCCCATCAGCGAGTTCGGCATCGTCGAGATGACGCGCCAGCGCATGAGACCGAACACGCAGAAGGCGAATTACGACACCTGTTCCACCTGCTCGGGTCGAGGCGTGCTGCTTCGTGTCGATGCCGTTGCAGCTGATGCGATCCGAAGAGCCGCCGCGGTCCTCGACGATGAAGTGATAAAGACCGTCGAACTCGTCTGCTCGAGTGAGGTGGCCTCCGCCCTCATGAACGACCGACGCAAGACGATCGCGGTGCTCGAGGAACGATTCCAGAAGAGCATCGCCGTCCGGGTCAGCGAAACGATGCCGAACGATCGGGTCGACCTCTACGCCTATGACGGCCAGGGCGCCGACATCGAGGTGAAGAAGAAGGGCCGCCGAAAGTTCCCCGACTTCGACGAGTTCCCGGAATCCCTCGACGAAGAGGATCTCAAGGCCGCCGCCGCAGACCGCAAGACGGGCAAGCGACGGCGAAGGCGCCGTGGCAAGACCGCTCCTGCGGACGCGACGGCGATCGCACTTGCCGGCGGATTCGACATCGAAGAGGAAGAGGACGAGGACATCAAGACTGAGGGTGGGGATCAGGCTTCAGGTTCCGAGGACGAGAAGGACGAGGGTGGCGGACGAAAGCGACGACGCCGAAGAGGTCGGCGCAACCGAAGACGCAAGTCCCAGGATCCGGATCCCGCGACACTCGAGCCGATTCGCATACACGCGCTCGCAAAGGAGCTCGGCGTGACCTCGCGAGAGATCCTCGACAAGTGTGCGGAAAGCACGGACATCGAGGTGAAGAACCACATGTCCTCGGTCTCGGGCGAGTCGATCCTGACCATTCGAAACTGGTTCAAGCCACAGGAAGAACCGGAAACCACGTCAGACACCTCCGACCCGGCAGCAAGCGAGGATGGCGAGGAACGACAGGATTCGGAGGACGGCGGAGGCCGCAGAAAGCGACGTCGAAGACGGCGTGGCCGTCGCAACAGGAACCGCAGCGAGGATGACCAGACGCCGGAGTCGGGCGAATCCGCTGACGAGGAACCGCAGACGAAGGAACCGGAAGCCGAAAACGACGAGGAAGCAACCCCGAAGGAAGACGGGGATGCGCCCCGCAAGCGACGCCGAAGAAGGCGTGGTCGCAGGCGCCGCGGGAATGCCGACACGGAAGCCGATGGCGAACGGTCCACCGAGGAGGGATCTTCGGAGGCACCTTCCGCCGAACAGGCTTCCGAAACGGACACGACGGGCGAAGCTGGCGATGTCGAATCGAAACCCAAGCGTCGTCGCTCAAGGAGGCGTTCACGCAACCGCAATGATGGTGACGGCGAGGGTTCGAGCAGTGACTCCCCCCAGGAACCCCGGACCGATCAGGGCAAGAAGGCCGACGCTCCCCCGAAGGAGAAGACGACTTCCGTGGCCGCCAAGGAACCCAAGCAAGCCCCTCAGAAGCCAAGAACGCTCTATGGCGGACGCATCCGTCGAGTGGGCCCGGGCGAGCAAACCAACACGGGTCGATGACACCGCATCCTGGTCGAGGATCTGCACATGGACATGGTGGACAACGAGCCGGCACCAAGGACAGGCAGGATCATCGTGCTCGGCTCGACCGGCTCGATCGGGCAGAACACCATGGAAGTGGTGAAGCACCTTGCTGCCGAGGGAGGGCCGGCCTACGAGATCGTCGGGCTCGCCGCGGGCGGACGGGCCGATCTGCTTCGTGACCAGGCCATGGCACTCGGGGTCCGGGACCTCGCGATCGCGGACCCATCGAAACGCGAACAACTTGATGGCATGGGAACCGTTCATGCGGGTCCGGATGCCGCCCTTGAACTCGTGGACTCGATCGCACGACCGGGGGACCTCGTCGTCGGAGCGATCGTCGGAGCAGCGGGAATCGCCCCCACCCTGGCGGCAGTGGAACGTGGTTGCGACATCGCCCTTGCGAACAAGGAGACGCTCGTCGCCGCAGGCAGGCTCGTGCTGGATGCGGCAAGAGCAAGCCACGCCCGAATCATCCCCGTCGACAGCGAGCACAGTGCCATCTACCAGTGCCTGCGCGGAGGTCGCTCCCCCGAGGAGATCGAACGACTGGTGCTCACCGCGAGCGGCGGACCGTTCCGAACCTGGGACCGGGACCGAATGGAGCGAGCATCGGTGGAGGAAGCACTCGACCATCCGACCTGGTCGATGGGGCCCAAGGTGACCATCGATTCGGCCTCGATGATGAACAAGGCGCTGGAGCTGATCGAAGCGCACTGGCTCTTCGGGCTCCCGTCCTCCCGGCTTGATGCGGTGATCCACCCTCAGTCGATCGTGCACTCCTTCGTGGAATTCATCGACGGCTCGGTCTTCGGGCAGCTCTCGCCTCCGGACATGCGCATGCCCATCCAGTATGCCCTCACGTGGCCGCATCGGACACGAGGCTGTTCCCCCCGCATCGACTGGGGGAACTTCGGGGACCTGCGATTCGAGCCCGTGGACCACGACCGTTTTCCCTCACTCCGGACCGCCCTCGAGGTGATCGACCGGGGAGGAGGCTCTGGAGCGGTCTTCAATGCCGCCAACGAGGTGGCCGTGCAGGCATTCCTCGACGGAGGCATCGGGTTCGGACGGATCATCGATGTGGTCCGACGAACGCTTGATGAAGTCGATGCACCAGAACCGAACGACCTCGCGGACGTACTTCAGACGGACGCTCTGGCGCGGGAACGAGCCAGGGACATGCT
>JAKVBQ010000025.1:13964-46027 GCA_022447205.1 Phycisphaerales bacterium | reverse complement strand
GCAGAAGAAGGCAACCAGTGCGTAGATGCAGCCGTTCACCGCGAAGAGCAGGAAGTTCAACCACTCCGGAAACGCGTACGCCTCCTTGGCGACGAATCCGAGTCCGTTCCAGAGGACCGCCGTGGCGATCGAGAACAGGAAGGTGAGGATGAACAGTGGCACGATCGGAGTGGCATCCGGATCGATTCCGGCATGCCCTGCGTCGTGAGCCTCGAGGTCGGATCTCATCAGCTACCGGGGCCCGCCTCCACCGACCAGTCCTGGCCTTCGGTGTCACGGAGTGCGTCGACCTTCTCATCGGCCGCACCTGGAATTCCATCGCTGGAGGCGCGTGCGACCACGTTCTTCGAATCCTGCTCGAAGACCTGGATCGAATAGGAGGACTCCGAGGGCGTCGCGCCCTGGGTGAAGGTTCCGTTCAGGCCGTAGGTCACGCCTGCTCGCGCATCGAAGGTGATGGTCATCATCCTGCCGAACTTCTGGTCGATCATCTGGTAGTGCTCGGCGAAGGCCGGGTCGGATTCACTGAAGGTCGTGGATGTCGTCGGCCAGACTTCGAGTGCCAGCTTGTTCGAGCCGGACTTGATGCTGACCGCGACCTGGGCGTTGATCGGTCGGTCATTCACCGCGGTCAGCTGGAAGCCTATGTCCGCCTGCGGAGGATTGATGTCGAGCCTGGCGGTCTCGTAGCTGGGCAGGCTGGGGCCTTCATAGGCTTGAAGCGGTCCGCATCCACCAGCAAGAACCAGCAGAAGGGATCCGAAAAGGGTGATTTGGGCAATGGTTCTGGGCATCGTCGGTCTCCGTGATATCGATGTCGATCCGGACAAGATACGCCTTCCAGCCCGGTTGCGCGTCCCCGTCGGTCTCCGTAGGCTCTTCCATCCGGGCATACAGCCCGCAAGGCCCTCGTAGCTCAATTGGATAGAGCGCTGCCCTCCGAAGGCAGAGGTTGGAGGTTCGAGTCTTCCCGAGGGCGTTTTTCGGATCCTGTTGAATTTTCGTGACTGCACCGGGGGAGGTGAAGATCGATGCCTACGATCGGATGTCGTCTTGTCATGGGGCTCCACCTTCGGCGGGAAACAGAGACATGGTCACGCTGGATCCGGGTTGGTTCGAGATCATCGAGGAGCTCGTCGCTGTTGAACTCGAGCGGCGTGGCAGTGTGCGTCGATTCCGCTCGGGGGAGCTCGGGCGACTTCGCGCCGTTCTGGTCTCCAGGGTCGACGATCAACTCGAACAGGGCTTGGCAGCACTCCTCGAACGGCTGGTGCTGTCCGAATTGAACTCGATTACCGATGAGGATCTCGCTCGTCTCGCTGGTGAAGCCGATCCGCCACATTGCGAGGATCACCGTGATGACGGGTTCCGGGCACATGGCTCGACCGACTGGCTCGATGACGAGAGTCGCTCCTGCTAACTTGGGGCCCATGCAACTCAAGGAATTCCAGCAACTCATTCGTGATCGTTACCACGCAACTGATTCCGCGCGCGGGGTGCCTGCGACCTTCCTGTGGCTGACCGAGGAGATCGGGGAGCTTGCATCAGCGCTTGCGGAACGCGAACGAGGTGGTGGCGACCACGAGGCACTGGCTTCGGAGTTCGCCGATGTCCTCGCCTGGCTGGCGACCATCGCGAATGTCTGCGAGGTCGATCTTGAGTCGGCCATTCATGCGAAGTATCTGGTCGATGGCGGTCCGGATGGGACCAAGTAGGTGCCGTCTCGTGTCCGGATCGGCTTTGCGTTCGGAGAGTGATTGATGACAGCGCATGCCATGGCACTCGATCTGGTCGACGACCCGGTGCGCATCGCGGAATACGACGCCTACCACCGCGAAGCATGGCCCGAGGTTGTTTCCGGCCTTCGCAGGATCGGCATCAGGAGGATGCGTCTCTATCGCACCGGCTCGAGGTTGTTCATGTATTTCGAGGCGCCCCCGGGGTTCGATCCTGCGACCGACTACCAGGCGTACACCGAGGATCCTCGCTGTCGTGAATGGGACGACCTGATGCGGGAGTATCAGGTCCGGGTTCCGGGTGCTTCCGAGGACACATGGTGGAAACCGATGGATCTGGTCTTCGATCTCGAGGCCCAGTGAATCGAACCAGCCGTCGGCAGCAGCCGATCGAATTGGTCCCATTTCGGGAATCTCCTTGTGTTCGTGACCATGGCACATAGATTGTCACGTGCATACTCCCCGTCGCATCACGGTTGCACGCAGACCATGTTGTTCGACGAGGGAGTTGGCAGCGGGGCGGAGAGGCCGCGTGTCGTTTGCGACCAGCAGGTTCATGAAAGATGACCGAGACGAGAGACCGGGCTCAGCACCGGTCTCCGTCATTTTTGGGAGGTGCGTCCTGCCGATCCGACCTCTTCTCCGGATGAACTTTCGTCAATCGCCGGGATTCATGGGCGCATCCACCGTGACATGGCGATAGCCCATCTTGTTCGCGGCATCGTATGCGGCGACCTTGTAGCACTCCGCAAGCGTCGGGTAGTTGAAGACCGTCTCCAGGAAGTAGTCGATCCTGCCACCCAGCTTCAGGACCGCCTGAGCGACGTGGATGAGTTCCGTCGCACCGGTGCCGATGCAGTGCGCGCCCAGGAGGCGTCCCGTGTCGCGGTGGAACAACATCTTGAACAGGCCCGTGTCGTCTCCGAGAATCTGGCCACGTGCGATCTCGCCGTAACGAGCGATGCCGATCTCGTAGGGTACGTTGGAGCTGGAGAGCTGCTCCTCCGTCGCGCCGACCATCGAGATCTCGGGGATCGAGTAGATGCCGTACGGGTAGGACTGCCCCATGTCGGGTGCCTCTATGCCGAACATCCTGCACACGGCGATCCTGCCCTGCTCGCTGCTTGTCGCGGCAAGTGCGGGAAATCCGATCACGTCGCCGGCCGCCCAGACGTGGGGCACCGCGGTTCGGTAGTCCTCGTCGACGGAGATGAGGCCCCGTCTTCCTGTTTCGAGACCGATTGCCTCGAGGTTGAGCGAGGACGTGGCCGCCACGCGCCCGATCGAATAGAGCGCGGTGTCGGATTGCACGACCTTGCCCGACGCGAGTGTCAGCGCTGCGTGGGGACGCTCTCCTCCGTGGACCTCGATCGCATCGACGGAATCATCGAGGTGCACCGTGACGTTCATTCCGTCCAGCTGCGCGATCAGCTCGTCGACGATCTCGTGATCCACGAATTCGAGCAGTCGGTGATGGCGGTCGACGACATCCACCTTGACTCCGAGGTGCCCGAACATCGATGCGTATTCGATGCCGATCACCCCGCCACCGACGATGGCCATGGATTCCGGCATGCGTTCCAACGCAAGGATCTCATCCGAGGTGAGGATGACCTTGCCGTCGACCGTCACGTCGGGGGGTTCTGCCGGATAGGTGCCGACCGAGATCAGGAAGTTCTCGGCGGTGCAGGAGCGGGTCCCCGAGAGGCCGTTGACCGTGACTTCATGAAGGCCGCTGAATCGCCCCGTTCCCTGGATGATCTCGACGCCGTTCCTGACGAGCTGGTCCCTGATGACCCTTGATTCGGCCATCATGACGTTCTGGACCCGCTCGAGGACCTGACTCATCGAGGGCGGCGTCGCCATGCTCGAACCGGGCTCGAAGGGTGTTGAGCCGACCGAGGTGAGGACCGCTTGTCGAAATGTCTTCGAGGGGATCGTTCCGGTCAGGATGCACACCCCACCGAGCGAGGGCATCCTCTCGACCACTGCGACCCTGCGGCCGATCTTGGCGGCCTGGACTGCCGCTCGCTGTCCGGCTGGGCCGCTCCCGAGTACGACAAGATCGAAGTCATGAGTCATCGGTTCGTCTGGTCCGGGTCAGGTGTGGCGGGGGACTCGGGTCAACCGTTGGTGTCAGGTTCATCCAGGATCAGTCGAAGGATCGCATCCGAGACGATGTCCACGTATCTGGAGGCCGGTCCCTCCATCGAGCCGAAGTGAATCGAGCGAGGCACGCCCAGGAGCAGGCCCCGGAACATGCTGAGGACTTCCGGGTCTCGTCGAAGTCGCTTGCCTGGAGGAGGTTCGGTGCTGTCGAGCAGCTCTCCGAACAGTTTCGTCATCCGCCCGTAGAGCGGGCTTGGGCTGCGAACCACCGGTGGAGAGGCCAGCAGGACATACGCGAAGGCATCTGAATTCCGGTCGTAGAAGGAGAAAGTCGTCTCGACCCACCTTCGAATCGCATCATCCAGCAGGGGATGCTCCTCGACCAGGCCCTCCTTCTCATCAGCCATTTCGGCCATGATTTCAGCGAAGACCTCCCGCAGCATTTCGTCCTTGTTGCGGAAATGCTGGTAGAGAATCGCCTCGTTGCACCCCGCCTTACCTGTGATTTTTCGCACAGATGCGGCCTGCATCCCCTCGCTTGAGACGATTTCCAGCAGGGCATCGACGAGTTTTTCCCTCGTCTTGACGCCCCTGACGGTATATCGCCGGGTTGGATTTGTACTTTGGCTATTCCCCATTTGCATTTCCGAGGATACCCTAGTGTAGGCCAGAAGAGGCACACGATCCTGCCGAACGACCAGAGTCGGTACCCGGAGGAGTGATTGTGTCAGTCCAGGCGTGCCATGGCATGCCAGAAATGAGGTGCGGTACGATGCGCTTCCAGAAGACCTTTGTCGTTCTCACGGGGCTCACCATTGCTGTCTCGGCAATGGGGGATGACATCATTGACTTTTCGTCAGCAGTTCCCAAGTGGAGCGATGACAACATGTCCGGTGTCGCTCAGATGATCGAGACCTCGATCGAGGGGGACGCATTCATCGTCTGCTACCAGCAGACGACCGGCACTAACTACGTGTTCGCCGTCAATGATTCCGTCACCGGGGAGCTCGAGGATGTGGCCGCGCTCTCGGCGATGGAGATCTACGGACTTGCCTACAGCTCCTCCGTTGAACGACTTGCGATCAGCTTCCTGGATCTCCAGGGTGTTCCCAAGACGATCCTCTTCGGTACCGATGGCCTTCCCATGCGTACCTTCTCCGGTACCTCCATGGTTGCCTTCGACAGCTCCGGCGTCTCGATGGCCGTGGCCGGTGCGGGCTCCCCGTACGTCGAGGTCGCGAGTCTCTCGACAGGTGAATCGACCCGAGTCTTCGTCTGCGAGCTCCCGATGACCACTCCGAACTCGATCGCGATCGCGACCGAGAACGATGGGAGTGAGGGTGTTGTCGGCGCAGTCGGTGAGATGGGTTCGATGACTGTCTGGGACCTCCCCACGGGAGATACGCTCTTCACGCACTTCACCGTTGGTGATGGGGACATGGTCTCGATCGCATTCGCTCCCGGCTGCACCTATGTCGGCGGCGGTGGCGAGGGCGAGGAAGCTGCCTTTGATGCAGACAATGCCACGTTGAGCGTGTTCGCTCTTCCCGGCAGCGGCGAAGTCACTGGCCAGCGCGTCTACCACGGCGAACTCGAACAGAACATCGCGGAAAAGATCCACTTCACGGCCAGTGAGGAACAGCTCCTGGTCAGTGGCCGCACGGACTCGACGCTTTCAGTGACGGCGATCGACTGGCGCGAAGAGACCACTGCTCCGGTCCAGATCGTCCTTGACAATGGTGACACCGAAGCGGTCAATGACTTCGCTTTCTCCGTGCAGGAGATGGTCTGGGCGACGGCAGGCACCAACGGTGTCATGGCATTCGTGCCTGAGACCGGCTCGGAATGCCCGGAGGATCTCGACGGCAATGGCGTGATCGACGGCGGCGACCTTGCCCAGCTCCTTGGGGAATGGCAGGGCAGCAATGCCGCCTCCGACTTCGACGGCAATGGGATCGTCGATGGCGCGGATCTTTCCGCGCTGCTTGCGGCCTGGGGTGCCTGCGGCAGCTGATCACCTCGACTCCACGATTCATATCAGGGGCGCATCCTCTCGGGTGCGCCCCTGTCATTTTCCGGCACTCTGTTCGATGGCGAATCGCTCACCCGATCAGGCTGTCGTGTCGTCCGTCAGTTCGAAATGCATGGCAGGGCGCTCTTCGATCGTGCAGGTCACCTCGGATGGCTGGTCGACATGCATGGAGACTGCATTTGATTCGACCTTGGTGTCGGCCGTCCCGGAGTCATTGTTGACGACACCTCGAATGCCCACGATCGTCATCTGTGCGGCGATGCAGGCCAGCATGAACCCCATGAGCCTCGTGATCGCACCAAGTCCGTTCGCCCCGAGGAGGCGCTGGATGAGGACGGAACGATCGAGTGCAATCCACATGATGGTGAGCGCGGACACCACGGCAAGTCCGATGGATAGCCAGCCTTCGAGCGTTCCGGAACGGCCGCGTGCAGCCTCGGTGATCATCAGGGTCAGGGCGCCCGGTCCGGCGATGAGCGGCATGGCGAGGGGGAAGACCGAGACATCCGTCTGGAGTCGACTGGCAGCATCCTCCTGCGCCGTGTGGCGTGTCTGTCGGGAGGTCGAGAGCTGGTCGAATGCGATCTTGAGGAGGATGAGTCCTCCCCCGACCTGGACGGCATCAACGGTGATTCCGAAGAAATCGAGGATCTGGCGCCCTGCCATGAAGAAGAGCACCATGAAGATGAGTGCCCAGAAGCAGCCCAGCAATGCCTGGTTCCGACGGTGGCGCTCGGTTTCGCCCGGTGTGATGGCGATGAAGATCCCGACCGTGCCGATCGGGTCCATGATCGCAAAGAGGGTCGCGAGGCAGGAAAAGTAGAGTGCGAGGTCCATCAGGAGTCGACGATAGCCGATTGTCCGGAATCCGGTTGCCAACCGACGCCGTTCCGAGCATCCTGCTCGACATGAAGCCCATCAAGATCGTCCAGGAACTCAGGGAACGAACCGCGGCCCTCTCCTTTGCGGAGCCGGTCACGCATGTCTACGCGCCACTTGACTATGCCTCCAAGGCAGTGGAGCGCTATCTGGAGAAGTATGCACGGGTTGGTGGGGAGGCACTGATGCTCGGGATGAATCCCGGGCCCTGGGGGATGGCGCAGACCGGCGTCCCCTTCGGGGAGGTGGCTCATGTGCGGGATTTCCTCGGGATCGAGTGTCCGGTGGGGAAACCCGATCATGAGCACCCGAAACGTCCCGTCCAGGGATTCGACTGCCCGAGAAGCGAGGTCAGCGGTCGACGGTTCTGGGGATGGGCGCAGGAACGATTCGGGAGTGCCGATGCATTCTTCGACCGGTTCTTCGTCTGGAACTGGTGTCCACTCGCATTCCTGGAGGAATCCGGTCGAAACAGGACTCCTGACAAGTTGCCTGCCGGGGAACGCGTCGCGTTGGAAGCGGTCTGTGATGACGCGCTTCGCAAGATGGTCGAGGCACTTCGTCCGCAGATGGTGATCGGAATCGGTGCGTACGCGATGAAGCGTGCTGCCGGAGTCGTGAAGGACATGGACGTTCCAGTCGGCTCGATTCTTCATCCGAGTCCGGCTTCTCCCATCGCCAACAGGGGATGGGCTCCCCAGGCTGAAGCGGGTCTGGAAAAACTCGGCATCAGTCTGCCTGCAGGTTGTCTCGATTCAGCGGATGGTCCTGCGAAAACTGGACGGTGAGCTGTCGAAGTGCTGTCGGAAGACCACTGCGAGCCTGCGGGCATCGGTGAAGCCGGCACGTTGGGCGATCGTCTCCAGGTCGGCATCCGTCTCCGCCAGCAGGCGGCGTGCGTGCGCGAGCCTCTGTCGTGCCAGTTCCTCGTGAATGGTCCGGTCGAGGGACTGGCGGAACTTGCGTTCAAGGGTCCTTCGGGAACAGTGGGCCGATTTCGCGACATCCTCCACTGAAATGGGATCCGGGTGACGGGCCCTGATGAAGGCGACGGCTGCCTGAATCGCCTGATCCGGTGTCGCGACGAGATCGGTCGATTCACGTTCGATGATCTGCACGGGTGGGAGGTAGTTGCGGTCGTGAAGTGGTTGCTCGCCTCTCATCAAGGCGCGCAGTGTTCTTGCCGCCTCTCGTCCGATCCTCTCCGATGGGATTTCTATGCTGGAGAGCGTCGGGTGGGCGAAGAGGCACTCGAACTCGTCGTTGTCGACGGAAAGGATCGAGAATTCCTCAGGGACCTTGAGGCCGAGGTGTTCGCAGGCAGTCGTCACGATTCGAGCGGGAACATCGTTCGACACGAAGACGGCGCAGGGACGAGGGAGATCAAGCAGCCAGCGTTCGATCTCCTCCTCGTTCCGGATCCAGCTCTCCTGTCTCGTCCGGGTGAGCGTCTGGTCGGCATGGCATACGTGGAGGGTTGCACCATGCTCCTCGATCACCTCGCGGAACCCCTGCTCCCGTTCGAGGCTGAATCCCGTCATGCTGCTGCCGAAGAACGCGAAATCGAGATGCCCGCGATCGATGAAGTGGTGTGCGGCCAGGCGACCGGTCTCCTGGTGGTCCACTTCGACGAGAGGAAATCCAGCGTCATTCAGGGTGCTGGTGGTGTTGACCACCGGTCCGCCCCAGGCCTCGAGGCCTTCAGCGAGTTCTGGATCGGTGACATGGGCGATGACCCCATCCGGTTGCCACTCACGCAGTGCCGGCAGCACATGCGGAGCGGAGACCGCATGGTGAATCGTCCAATCTGATTCGGTGGCGTTCCAGCTCTGGATGCCCCTCAGGATCTCGCGATTGGAACCAAAAGCCCGGTCCATCAGGACGGCGACCCGCTTGAGCTGGAGAGTGGTGGGCATGGCGGGAAATGGTCCACGATCTGCCGTATCCCGTCAAACCGTTGGGCTCCTCAGGGGCGCTTTTCGATCCAGCGCCCCACGCCGGCCAGATTGGCCTGGTAGTGCTGGTCGGTGCAGTGCAGGTCGAGGAGCTCGATGTCGACGCCGTGCTTCCTCGCTTCCTGGGTGTGCCATGCCCGGTAGGGTCCGAGGAGGGCATTGGAAGCCTGATCTCCCTGGCTCTTGATGAGTTCTTCCACGAACTGGAGTTCGCTCCTCAGCCTGTGCTCCACATGATCGAGGAAGTCCCCATGTCGCTCGATCAGTCCGAAATGCGTCAGCCAGAGGGCGTCCGCATCGACTGATCGGATCCGATCGATCGATTGCAGCCACGTGGGTGGATCAAGCTCTGGCGCGACGAGGGGGAGCGTTGCAAATCGGGTGCCGGGCAGGCACATGCCGGCGACGTCCCCGGAGAACAGGTGCCTGTTTCCGCCGGTCTCCATGAGCCATGCATGATGGTGCCGGGCATGACCCGGTGTCTCAAGTGCCGTGAACGTCGCGTCACCGACCTTCACCCGGTCATTGTCGTTCATCGAGTCGATTCGACTCTCGTCGGACTGCTCGAGTGCTCCAAGGTCCCTTTTCAGCGCATCCCCGAACACACGGGTCGCACTCGCCATCAATTGCGTCGGATCGATCAGATGACGGGCTCCGCGTTCGTGGACGTGAGCGGTCGCCCCAGCCCTGGTGCAGGTCCCTGTCGCGCCGGCGTGATCGAGATGAATGTGCGTGAGGAAGAGGTGGTTGATCTCCTCGAGCGTCGTTCCTGCTGCTTCGATTCCGGCACGAAGTGCGTCGATGCAGCTTGCCGGGCCGCACTCCACGAGGACCGGTCCCTCGGAAGTCCGCACCAGAAACGCCGCGACGCATCTGGGGCAGGATCTGTATCCGAGATCGATGGTGGTGATCCCTTCGCTCCGTGCGCCGGATTCAATCATGGTGGTGCTCTTCCTGGGGAGCCCTCGGGAGTCTGATGTCCAGTTTGAAATGTCGAGAAAGGATGCCTGCCAGGCCATCCCTCGACGCATGGACCCGGGCAACGGTCTCGTCTCGTGGCGTGAGTGGGGCATCCGTACCATAGCCGCTCACCACGCCCGCGAACAGAAGCCGCAGGCAGCTGTCGATGGCCCCTCGTGCGCCGTCGATGGCGTCTGGATGTACCCCGAGCCGCTCGAGTTCGTGCAGGTGCTCTTCGATGACGTCGATCATGTCTGATGCGGCATCCGGCCCTCTCAGGGCCTCGGCGGAAAGTCGGACGATGTCCTGCATGACAGGACCGATCGAGGCGGTCTGCCAGTCGATCACCGAGGGGGCACCGTCACTGAAGAGCAGATTTTCGGGATGAAGATCTCCATGGATCAAGGTCGTCTCGCCGGATGTGAGACTCGCGATGTCTTCTGCCAGCGAACCCTGGACCTGGTGCATGAGACTGAGGATGCCTTCTTCATCATCTTCCAGGAACGCGCCGGTCTTCTGGAGCCTGTTCAGGAACGGAACACACCGATTCTGGTACCTGCGAATCCGTCGTTCATGGGGGTTCGAGCTGTTCCTGCTTCCGCTTCCCCATCTCGGCAGTTCGAGCGCATGGGGTGAACGATTCCACCAGGCTGCATGCAGTGGTGCGATGGCACGAAGCGTCATCTGAACCTCGGACTGAAGGAGACCGATGGCCGCATCGCCCGGGCGACCTGGCAGCTCATTCATGAGGAGGAACTGCCCATGGCGGTTCATGTTGCTTTTGTTCGAGGCGATCGTGCCTGGTTCGTACTTCAGGAGGGCGGGCGTCGACGGGGAAGATTCCATTTCAAGGAGGGTGAGCATGGCGGCCTCCCGGTCGTATCGTTCCGCGATGGAGCGATGGTTGGGGATCTTCAGAACGGCGACGCCCCAGCGCTTCGTCGTGACTCGCAGGACCGTTCCTGTCCTCGCTCTGTCACCACCGATGTCCCGAGGCGGCGATTCCACTCCGAGTTCATCGAACAGGTCTTCTGTCTCCCGAGGCAGCCGTTCAGCCATGATTTGTCTTTCACATGGAAACTTTGATTGTCCGATTGCCGGAATCAGTGCTCGTTGAACAGGAAGCCCTGGCGCTAACATCGGCCCGTACGGTCCGGTCTCTTCAAGCGGTCATCCGCTTGTCCAGGCCCCGTATCGGCGCTTCCACGCGCCAACCCTCCGATTGGCATCCAGGTGATGCACACGGGGCATGGATCCGAGTGTCAGTGGTCGTTCTCGACCTGCTGGCCGCTTCGGATCGCCCCGAAACCGAATTGGGGGAGAAAGATGAAGATTGCAGCCGGTTCTCGAACCGGCTGCGGAGGAGCGCGGGGCCCGTCCAAGGACGGGCCCCGTATTTTCCTCAAGACCTCCGGTTTCAGGGGACGACTGCCTACATGGCTACCATGCCGGTGTTCGCAATCACTCAAACCCATTCGAGGTCAGAATCCATGTCAGTCAAGTCCCCCGTCATGATGGCAGTCCTCTTCGGCGTGACCGCACTCTTCTGTTCACTCCTGGCCACTTCCGCGGATGCAGGCAGCAAGGGCCTGTCTGGAACGGTTCCGTACGCGCCAGCGACACCGGTCTCGTCCACGGCCCTGCATTGCGAGATTCCCTGCGGCATCTACGACGACTCGATGATGATCAAGAAGATGCTGCTTGCGGGAGAGACCATCAGCAAGGCATCGGCCCAGATCACGCTGCTCTCGGGCAAGGTCGACGCCACGAGCCTCAACACCATTTCACGGTGGGTTCTGATCAAGGAGGAACATTCCCGTGAACTGCAGCATGACAACAGCTGGTACTTCATGACCCAGCGAGTCAAGTTCGTGCCCGCTGGAGAAGCCGGCCATGACGCGTACCTCGAGAGGCTCTCGGCGCATCACCGCATCAGCGTTGCGGCGATGAAGGCCGCCCAGTCGCTTGACCCGGCGGTACAGAAGGCACTCTCCGATGCGATCAAGGCGGTCGCTCCCTGGTATCCGCCAGCCGTCGGGGCTGATGCCGGTGAAGGTGAGGGCGACTGGATGAGGATCGCGGATCGAGCTGGTTCATGATCCTGTTCGCTACGGTGCTGCTGAGCGCGAACTGCCCGTTGCTTCAGGATGCTGCACTGCCTCCCGATGTCGTCGTGGCTCATGTCTCGGGTTCGAAACGAGGCGAAGGTGTCGCCGAGCTCAATGAACGGCTGGGGCAGGTCGCTCCCGGTTACAGCGTCGTGGTGCATGATGCCTCGAGCCCGCTTCCTCCGGGCGCACAGGGAGTCACCTTCCTGCAGGGTGAGGGCGAGTTCGTCGGGGAGGGTTCCCAGCCTCTCAGCCTGCGCATCGGAGACATGGTCATCCATCGATCCGATGGCCCTTCGTCGATTCGTACGGGCGACGAACTCGTGAGCTTCGTGCTTCCCACCGACGTGATGATCGATCCCGACATCCCGACGCTCATCCGGCCGGACTTCGATCCCCGTCTCACTGACCGGCCCGGCGGTTGTGCGACCGACCCGGGTGCCTATCGACGACTGCTGCTGACGTGGAATCCAGAGCGGGGACCGTATGTCCTGCATGGTTTCAACTGCCACCGCGTCAGGATCGATGATTCATTCTCCCACTACCATCCCGTTGAAGGTGGTTTCGACGAGTTCTATCTCGTGCAGGAAGCGCCTGCGGGTGCGAGACTGATCGTTTCTCGCCGGACGAGTGAACTCCTGGCCGGCGCGGTCGAAGCAGGTGACGTGGACGAACTCATCCGGTCCATTCCACTCGAAGCCGGGCAACTGATCCTGATCCCTCGTGGTGTGACCCATCGCGGGCTGGGTGGCGCCGTCATTCAGGTGCTCGCGATTCCTGGTTTCCTGCCTGGTCAGGAAATTCCGATGGACGAAGCGATCCGGAAGGTCAATGGGCGCTTCGCGCTGATCGGGGATCGGGCACTGCCTGTACACGATCCTGCCCCGAAGGACTGACCTTGACTCGCAAGCTTTCAACTGTCCTCGGGCCGAACCTCGTCTCGGGTGTCGTTGCCCTGGGTTGAGCGCCTTCGCTTGTGTCGGGCCCATGCACTGTCGACGGCCTCGGCGCCCATCTGGGCACGTGGTGGTCTCGGGTGTCCGTCAGTGAACGCCAGCAGTTCGTGTCTCGGGTGGAGATGCACCGGTGCCTCGTCGATCGACCCGTCCGGGTTCGTCACACTGGCGAGATCCAGTCCGAGATGCCGTGCCAGGAATCGATATGCGGGGAATCGCTTGCCAGATCCGTAGTCGTGTTCCTCTTCTGGAAGATGGACGTTCGCGCAGGCATCCGGAACGCCCATCGTTCGATACACCTCCTGCAGGTAGGGGAACTCGATTTCAGGGGTGTTCGTCGTCCAGTCCCCGCCAACCGAAAGCAACAGGGTCGGTCGTGGTGCCGCACAGGCCGCGAACTCCACGTTGTTCGTCCTGAATCCCGGTCCGTCGTGGATGGGCAGGCCGGATTCACAGGAACAACCACCGAAGAAGTGTGCTGACACCATGACCACCGGCACCGAGACGTCGATGCGTTCATCCAGCATCGTCGCCAGGAATGTCTGGGTTCCGCCACCGGAGGAGCCGGTGATGCCGATCCTGTCTCCGTCCGCATCTTCCAACGACTGCATGAAATCGATTGCACGCATCGTGTTGTAGGTCTGCAGTACCGTTGATTCGGGTCTTCGATGGGGGACCTGTTCATTCTCGCCCCATCCCACCATGTCCCAGGTGAGCACCAGTGCACCCATGCGGGCAAGAGTCGCACAGAGCCTCTGGTAGTCGGCCCTGAACCTCCCTTCGGGTCTTGTGCCGTCGGCTCTTGCGTGGCCGTGCGGGCACAGGACGATCGGATGTGGACCTTCGATGTCCGCAGGGCGGTACAGGTTCCCGGAGATGAAGAAGCCCGGGAAGCTCTCGAAGTGGACGGATTCCACCGAATATCCGTCATGCAGGTGTCTGTCATGCATGACGGGATCCAGTGGGCAGGGTGGGGGGAGCTCGTCAAGGTCGAGTGTCTGGCGCACGTGAGCGCGAATGTTCGCAGCGCGAAGCTGCCACCCGTCACGTTCCTGCCACGCTGTTCTCATCTCATCGAGGGCGCGTCGTCCATCCTCGACTGGGATCTCATGTGAGGGTGGCCAACGCTCCGTGTCGTCCGCCCCGGATACCTGGGCGGAGAGGAGGGCGATGAGGATCGAGCATGACATGGCCTTCATGGCGTCGACCATAGCGTGTTCGTCGATGAATCGTGCAGGTCTTCACCCGAGTGTCGGAATCACTCGACTGAGCGGGCTTCCGGACTGAACCATCAGCACGTCTGATCATCGGGTGTCCGTCTTTCGTCGTCTGGGAGCTCCCTCCCGACATGATTGGGGAATCCCGTCGGGATGGGGATCTCGAGTCCGCGATTTCCCGTTGATTCCTCCCAGACGCCTGCAAGGCGGACTTCCGAGGTGGAATTCATGGCATTGTGGATCGCCGAAGCGCTGTTCGTGCGATTCCTCTGATGATGCCTCGGTGCCGTGAGCGCTCAGTGTCCACTTCATTTCATATCATGGCCGGAACGAATCACATTCAAGGAGCCTGTCGATGTCCCCGTTCCTCGTCAATGCCTGCGCGCCTGTTCTCTTCGCCGCTTCATGCTGTCATGCGCTCGACTTCACGGTCGACTCCATCGTGGGCGATGGCATGGTGCTGCAGCAGAACGCCATCAACACAGTCGGTGGGACCGGTGTTCCCGGCAGTTCGGTCGATTTCGTCCTCGGTGACCGGATCGCCGAGAAGGTGGTCATCGACGCGTCAGGCCGTTGGCAGGTCGAATTCGACCCTGGCTCGGCTGATGGCAGCACACTTGACCTGCGTCTCGCCTCGGGGCAGGACGTTCTTCAATTCGGGGACATCCTGGTGGGTGAGGTCTGGTTCTGCTCAGGACAGTCGAACATGGTCTGGACCGTCGATGGTTCCGATCGTGCGGATGAGTTCCGGCCTGCTGCGACGAACGACAGGATCAGGATGTTCACCGTTGGGAACACGTCCGTCGACGAACCTCGAGACCGGCTCCCCGGCCGTTGGGTGATCTGCTCTCCCGAGACTGTCGGTCGCTTTTCCGCCGTCGCCTATCACTTCGGTCGAGAATTGAACTCGGTCCTCGATGTCCCGATCGGACTGGTCAATGCCAGCTGGGGAGGAAGTCGTGTCGAGGCATGGATGCGTCCCGATGCCCTTCAGGCAAGCGGACCCTGTGGTCAGGCATGGCAGGGAAAGTGGGCGCTTGCACTGGAAGAGATCCATGCGGATCCAGCGCCTTTCACCGGTATCGATGTCGATGATTCCGCGTGGCTCGAGGGTACCGTTCCCGGTCACGTGAACGCGTTCGGCATCGACGATTCGGTGGATGGGATCTTCTGGCATCGAATCGTCGTCGACCTGCCTGAAGACTGGTCGGGTCGAAGGCTCGCGCTCTCGCTCGGGAAGATCGACGATCACGACATCACCTACTTCAACGGTGTCGAGATCGGCAGGACCGACGGTTGGAATCGGGATCGACGCTACGAGGTGCCCGGTGAACTGGTGCGGCCCGGACGATCGGTCATCGCCATCCGATGCATCGACGGTTCCGGTCCCGGTGGTATTCATGGCGATGCATCCGACCTGAACGTCCATCCGATCGGTTCGCCTGATCAACGGATCTCACTGGCCGGACCTGCCCGCATGAAACTCACCTCCCAGGCCCGCGACATGCCGCACCAGCACCGCCCGAGCCATCTGTACAACGGCATGGTGCATGCGGTCCGGAACGTCCCATTCGCAGGGGTCATCTGGTACCAGGGCGAGAACAACGCCATCGAGCAGGGTGATCCTCAGTGCTACCAGGTGCTGCTCGAGGGCATGATCGCCGACTGGCGTGATGCCATGGCTGATCCCGAGCTTCCGTTCTACATCGTTCAGCTGCCGAACTTCCGGCACGCACCGAGCTGGGACTATGCGCGCATCCGCGATGCCCAGAGACGAGTCGCACAAGGGGATCCGCGCACCGGAGTCGCCGTCACCATGGACCTTGGGGAGGCGAACGACATTCATCCGGGCAACAAGCATGATGTCGGTCGCCGACTTGCCCTGCTCGCACTTCCGGAAGTCTATGGACGAGATTCCGGTGTGAGGAGCGGGCCGCTTCCAGTCACCGCCATCGATTCCGAACGGGGCATCCTCGTCGAATTCGAGACCTTCGGCTCCGACCTCGGTACGTGGTCTGACGGCACCCAGCTCGGCGGGTTCATGGTTGCGGGACGTGATGGCAGGTTCGAATGGGCAGAGGCCGAGATCATGAACGGGCATCAGCTTCTCGTGATGCCCCCTGACTCGATCGCGGGAGAACCCCGTCTGGTTCGCTACGCATGGGAGGGTGAACCACGTGGCGCAGACCTCGGTTGGAGCCACCTTGGTAACACCGAAGGCATGCCTGCTTCGCCGTTCGAGCTGGTGGTCGGTTCGGTGTCACCAGGCGCGGTCCGTGGCGATGTTCCTTCGGAGGAAGACCTCGAGCCCGGTGTCTCGATGCGAATCTACAGCGTCGGCCGTGAGCTCAGGAGCATGGTCGAGCCGATTCCCGGTACGACGCCGAACGTCGATGAGCTGCGTTCGTCGATCGACTGGCGCAAGGATTCGGACTTCGCAGGGCTGATGGATCAGTTCGTGGTCGATGTCACCGGGTACCTGCTCGTCGAGGAGGCTGGGGAACATGAGTTCCGCCTGGCGAGCGATGACGGTTCGATGCTCTTTCTCGACGACGAGCGGGTCATCTGGATTCGAGGTGTCCATCCCGTCGTGACCGAGAACGCCACGGTGGATCTCGATGCCGGTCTTCACCCGCTTCGTCTGCTGTTCTTCGAGAACCAGGGTGGTGCATACCTGACCCTCGAATGGAAGAAGCCAGGATCCGATGTCTTCGAGATCGTTCCGGAGTCCGCACTCAGGACCGAAGCCGGGGTCACGCGGGTGGTTGCTCCCGGTTTCAAGGCGATGGATGACGGACGTGGGGTGGTCAGGCCCGGGGATGGCGTGCCGCTCGAGGATCTCCATCCCGGCTGGGCTGTCGAGACCCTTCATGATCCCGACAACAACCCGATGGTCGGTTGCATGACGTTCCTGCCGGACGGCCGTTTGCTCATCGGAACGTTCGAACCGAAGAACAACGGTGTCTGGCTCGAGGAACCCAACGGCATGCTGCACGTGATCAGCAACTGGGACTGTGGTGATCCGGAGCAGATCGAATACGAGGTCTTCGCCGACGACGTCTACCATCCTCTGGGTCTCTGTGTCGTCGATGGGGACGTCTATCTGGCGCAGCGGGACGAGATCACTCGATTCACCGATGCCGATGGTGACGGGGTCTACGAGGGTCGCGAAACGTTCGCAGACGGTTGGACCAGCGACAACTACCATCATTTCACATTCGGCCTGAAGCACCATGATGACTCGTTGTACGCGTCGCTCTCGACTTCGATCGGCTCGCCCGTCGAACTCGAGCGTGGTTCGATCCGCGGAATCAATGGTCCCAATCCGGAACACCGTGGCAACCTCATGCGCATTTCGCTCGAGGATGGGACGATCGAGCATCTTGCCGGCGGTTTCCGGACGCCCAATGGCATCATGGTCGATCCCTCCGGCAACATATTCGTCTGCGACAATCAGGGTGCCTGGATGCCCGCGAGCAAGGTCAACCATGCTCGACCCGGTCACTTCTACGGGCACTACAACGAGTCACGAGCGTGGAGCTCCATGTATCCGGAAGGGGGAGTGCCCGCTCTGAACTCGGACCGACCGCTCACCCCACCCGCCGTCTGGCTTCCCCAGAACGAAGCTGCCAATTCACCGACCTCGATGGTGATGATCGAGGACGGCCCGTTCGAGGGACAGATGTTCCTTGGTGAACTGAAGATGGGCGGACTCCGTCGCATCGCGCTTGAGGAGGTCGACGGACAGCTGCAGGGTGCGGTGTTCCGCCACACCCAGGGGCTCGAAGGCGGTGTGAACCGGCTCGAGTGGGCTCCGGACGGCTCGCTCATCGTCGGCTGTATCGGTGAACAGGCGACATGGAGCTGGCGTGGCACCCGCACCGGACTCCAGCGCCTCGTCCCGACCGGCGATGATGTCTTCGAGTACCACCACATCTCGGCTGAACCGGATGGTTTCATGCTGCACTTCACCCGTCCCGTCGATGAAGGGATCGCTTCAGACCCGGGGAACTGGACCATCGACCAGTGGGGGTATCGACCGACCCCGGACTACGGTGGTGGCAAGATCGACAATCGGAACCTCGACGTCGAATCCGCGTCGGTGATGGACGACGGCCGTTCGGTCCGGCTCGTCATCAACGGACTCAAACCAAACCGCGTGGTCCGTTTTCATGCTTCTCTCGAGGACGAATCCGGGCAGCCGATCCATGCAACCGAGGCCTGGTACACCCTCAACACATTGCCGGGCCCGAAGGCCGATGAGCCAGAGCCGGACACCATGCTGGTCTTCTCGAAGACCGCTGGATTCAGGCATGGTTCGATCCCCGACGGCGTCAGGTGCTTCCGTGACCTTGGCGAGGAACTCGGACTCAAGGTCCTGGCCACGGAGGATTCATCCGCATTCAATGACGAGACCCTGGCTCGTTGTGCGGTTGTCGTCTTCCTCAATACAACCGGTGACGTGCTCGACCTGTCCCAGGAGGCGGCTCTGGAACGCTACGTGAACGGCGGCGGGGGGTGGATCGGAGTCCACGCGGCGGCGGATACCGAGTACGACTGGCCCTTCTACGGACACCTCGTCGGTGCGTACTTCAAGACCCATCCACGGATCCAGCCGGCCGTGGTGACCGTCGAGGATCGGGATCACCCGTCGACCAGGATGCTGCCTGGCCTGTGGCGAAGGACCGATGAATGGTATGTCTATCGACTCAGTCCCCGACCCAACGTCCGGGTGCTCGCCAGCCTTGATGAGATGTCCTACACCGGTGGTGGCATGAACGGAGATCATCCGATCGCCTGGTGTCATGATGTCGGCAAGGGTCGAGCCCTCTATACCGGTGGCGGGCACACCAGCGAAAGCTTCGAGGAGGAGCTGTTCGTCGATCACCTTCGGGGTTCGATCGTCTGGGCGGCGGGCCTGGAGGATTCCGACGGCACGGACTGATCAGTCGGTTGCATCCGTCACGGTTCAGGGTGCTCCTTGATCGGCGCATGGGTTCGGAGTGAAGAATGTCATCCTGCCTGTTGATCATCATGGCCATCTACGGGAGCAACGATCCTCCGGGTGCCGTTCCCGAAGGGATGGTCTGGGTCCCGGGAGGCACCTTCCAGGTCGGCAGTGAATCCGAACATGCCCGACCCGAGGAGAATCCGGTTCATCGCGCCCGGGTGCACGGGTTCTTCATGGATCGGCACGAGGTCACCAACGCCCAGTTCGCCAAGTTCGTCGAGGACACCAACTACGTGACGGTGGCTGAGCGGTCGATCAACTGGGCGGAGCTGGCTGAGCAGCTTCCCCCGGGGACGCCGGAACCCGCCCCGGAACTGCTCCAGCCCGGAGGGCTGGTCTTCACGCCACCGGGGGAAGAGGTGGGGCTGGGTGACTACACCCGTTGGTGGATCTGGAGTCCAGGGGCATCCTGGAGGCATCCAGAAGGCCCTGGGAGCACGCTCGAGGGTCGTGATGACCATCCGGTGGTCATGGTCGCCTGGGAGGATGCCCGGGCATACGCCGACTGGGCTGGCAAGAGGCTGCCGACCGAAACCGAGTGGGAAAGGGCGGCACGAGGTGGGCTGGAAGGAGCGGTGTATGGCTGGGGTTCCGAGGATCCGACCGAGGGTCCGGCCAGAGCGAACATCTGGCAGGGCGAGTTCCCGAACAAGAACACCGGCGACGATGGATTCCTCCGAACCGCTCCCGTCGGGAGCTTTTCGCCCAATGGATACGGCCTGCATGACATGGCGGGCAACGTCTGGGAGTGGTGCAGCGACTGGTATCGTCCCGATGCCTATTGCGGGCGCGAGATGGAGCTCCAGATCGATCCCACCGGGCCACGCGCCTCGCTGGATCCTGCCGAACCGGGCGTTCCCAAGCGCGTGACACGCGGGGGTTCCTTCCTCTGTCACGAGTCCTATTGTCTTCGCTATCGCCCGAGCGCTCGGATCGGAACGGCGGTCGATTCCGGCATGTCACATCTCGGTTTTCGCTGCGTGCAGGATGTCGTGCCTGTCGAGGCGGCTGAAACGGACGAAGACTAGTTTGTCGGATCCGGCGCACCTTTGGGTTCGTCGACCACCTCGAGCTGGTACTTCTTCAGGGCATCATGGGCGACTCTGGCGATGATGCCGACCACGGCCAGGGTGACGGCGAAACCGATCGCCATGATCACGAAATGAGTGTCTGAGAGATTGTCGGCGTTCGCAGCCTTGCTTGCGACGTGCTTGGCCATCGAGCCGAAGTAGACGGTCGCGAAGTTGCCGGGAATCACACCGATCAGGGCCAGGCAGTACGGCCAGAATCGAACGTCACTCGCGCCAAGCATGAAATTGAGAGCACCGTAACTGAACGGACCAAGGCGAAGGAGGACGATGAGCTTGAAGCCCTCCATGGCCGTGGCCTGCTCGATCGCTTCCATCTTCGGGTGCCTGGAGAGGATGCGGTGCACCATGCCGGTGAGGAACCTGCGCGCGATCCAGAACCAGAGGATGGCACCGATGATGTTCGCCGCCACCAGGATCGCAAGTCCTTCGGGCAGTCCGAAGGCGACTCCGGCAGCGATCGCCATGATCGATTCCGGGAGCTGGAGACCGGTGATCACCAGGAAGATCACGCAGAAGATGATCGGGCCCCAGAATCCCAGACTCCTGATCCAGTCCTCGAACGGGCCGATCTCGGAGCCGAACCATCGACCGGCGATCGCGAGCATCCCGATGACCAGGATCGCGATGGCGATCCTGAGCAGGATCGACTTGCCCTTGAGTGCCCGATGCTTTGTGCCGTGTTCGGCCTGAGAAGAGGTCATGGTCCTGGCATGTGCTCCGCCGAGTTGTCTCCTACACTATGAATCTACCACATGACACCGCCACCCACGACAGATCTCTATGCCCTGGACGAGGACCTCGACGAGGCCCAGCGCGCCTTGCAGCAGCGTGTGCGCTCCTGGGTCACCGGCACTTTCGTTCCCGTCATCAATCGATACTGGGATCAGGGTGATTTCCCCATGGATCTGGTCAAGGAGGTCGCGGATCTCGGCGCCTTCGGGACCTCGATCGATGGTTACGGGTGTCCCGGTCTGGACGCGGTCTCATATGGCATCGTGATGCGCGAACTTGAACGTGGAGACAGTGGACTGCGTACGCTGGCGTCTGTTCAGGGTGCCTTGTCGATGGGCGCGCTGGATCTGTTCGGGTCGGACGAGCAGAAGAAAGAGTGGCTGCCGCCGATGGCCCGTGGCGAGTGCCTGGGCTGCTTCGGCCTCACCGA
The DNA here is from genome assembly GCA_022447205.1 of Phycisphaerales bacterium. Lineage (GTDB taxonomy): Bacteria > Planctomycetota > Phycisphaerae > Phycisphaerales > SM1A02 > JAKVBQ01. Next base: position 24,811 of record JAKVBQ010000025.1, on the reverse strand, counting down.
GCCCGGGTTCGGTTCCAACCCCGCCGGCATGGAGACTCGTGCCAGGCGGGAGGGGAGTGACTGGATCATCGACGGCGAGAAGATGTGGATCGGCAATGCAGATGTCTCGGATGTCGCGATCGTCTGGGCGAAGATCGGTGATGGGGCACGTTCGATACGTGGCTTCCTCGTTCCGTGCAAGGCCGACGGCTACAACGCCTCCCTCATCGAGGGCAAGTATTCGTTGCGAATCGCCAGGACCGGCCGAATACGTCTCGACGGCGTTCGGCTTCCCGGTGAGGCGATGCTTCCAGGTACCGAATCCGGACTGCGTTCCGCCCTGACCTGTCTCGATCAGGCCCGCTATGGCATCGCCTGGGGCGTGATCGGAGCGGCAGAAGCCTGTCTCGAGGAGGCCGTGCGCCACGTCGAGCAGCGTGTGGTCTTTGCGCGCCCCCTCAATTCATTCCAGATGATCCAGGGCAAGCTCGCCGACATGCTCACCAGACTCACTCATGCCCGTCTCACTGCATCCAGGCTGGCCGATCTGAAGGATGGTGGGAGGCTCCTGGAGGAGCAGATCTCGATGGCGAAGTATGCGAACGTCCGGATCGCACAGGAGATCGCCGCGACCTGTCGTGAGATGCTCGGTGGCGTCGGGATCCTCGACGAGCACGTCGTCATGCGCCACATGATCAACCTCGAGAGTGTCGCGACCTATGAGGGGACCAGCGACATCCACCGCCTGGTCCTCGGCAGGTGGCTCACCGGCGTTCAGGCGTTCCACTGAGCGACTTCCGGATCGCCTGGACGAACTCCCTGATATCGACATATTCACTGTTGGTGAAGACGACGATGCCATCCCCTGTATCGGGGCTGAATTCCAGCATGGAACGTGTCTTCTCCTGTGCTCCGGTATGTGAGACGATCTTGGCGCCGCCTCGACTGCTGACCCCGAAGCCCATGCCGTAGCCGGTGGATTTTCCCGATCCGGTTTTCTGTCTGGTGAAGAGCATCTCGTGCATTGCTGGCGTGATGAATGATGCATCGTCGAGTGCTGCCGCGAATTCAGCGAGGTCGTCGATGTTCGAGATGAAGCCACCTCCACCAAGTTTCCAGGAGACGTCGGTGTCCGTGGACCTGACGACACCGGGTTCAGTGTCGGCATCCCGACCGCTCCGGGTCTTCCTGTAGCCGATCGCGCGATGTGGAATCTTCTTCCACTGGTAGTCCGGTTGGAGTGTCTCCAATCCGATCTTGTGCGAGATGCGCTCTCGGACTTGTTCATGGAATGGTGATCCACCGGCTCGTTGGACGACGGCACTTGCGAGGATGAAGCCATGCGTCGTGTACGAGTAGTCCGCGCCCGGCTTCGAGACCAATGGTGATTCCTTGAATGTGTCGAGGGCCAGGACCACATCCTCGTACGGATGCTCGACATCATGCTTCCTTTGCGTCTTGATCACCTCGCCATTGCGGTAGTGAACGACACCGCCAAGATGGCCGAGCAACTGGCGGGTGGTCAGGGGATCGCCCTTGTCCGGGAATTCAGGGACAAGCGTCCTGACATCTGCATCGAGATCGAGTTCGCCCGCATCCGCGAGCTGCGTGGCTGCGATTGCCGTGAGCGGCTTCGATATCGAGGCCCAGCGAAACATGGTGTCCCTGCTCACGGGTATCCGGTTTTCCCGATCCGCCCATCCGAAACAGCCGATCCAGGCGACTTCCCCATCCTTGATCACGCCGACGGCAACGCCGACGGCCTCCTGTCTCGTCATCTCATCGCGAACCGCCTCTTCGAGTGCTGGTGCGAACGAGGCAGAAGCCTCCTGTTGCAGGGCGGTGGCCCGGTTCGCAGCTGTGATGAACAGGGTTGCCAGTGCAACTGTGAGCGCGGTGGAGAATCGTGAAGCGTTCATGAGTTGTCCGATCGTGACTCAGGTTCTTTCCATGGAGCGACAAGTGGGTACCGACGGCCATTCAGCATCTTGCCCACGAAAGTGCCTCGTACCAGGAAATGGTAGCTGACCAGGAGCGGGATCGTCACGACGACCATGACCGGCCACATCTTGACGAACCCGGGCGCATCCCAGTCCCTGAAGACTGGTGGAAGCAGGATGCAGAGGGGGAGGTGTGCAAGGTAGATCCAGTAGGAGGCGTCGACCAGGTAGCGTATGGTCGGGCTCGCATTGTCAAAGAGTCTTTCAGAGGCTCCGAACAGGCCGAAGATCACGAGCCACATCGATACCGCTATCGTCGCCTGGCTTGCAACGAAGAGAAGGCGCATGATGACGATGGAGACGGCCTGATCCGTCTCATTCATGTTCGTTGTGACAACGAGGTGTGCCACCGTGAACACCAGGCCCAGCATGAGAAAGATGAATCCGAGTGCCAGCCGTATCCAGCATCCGGCCTGGAGTTCTTCGACCAGCTCCCGATGACGATGAAAAACCCATCCGGTCATGAAGAAGATCAGATAGGTCGCGAAGATGCGAAGGTCTGGAATGAAGTCGACTCTCGTGTCGATGCCGGTTCCGTCCTTCGAACTCATGAGCATCAGGAACGTCGCGCCGATGAGAAGTGGGAGCCTCAGGAGGCGAAGGTCTCCGATCGTGATCCGATGAAGACAACCGGCAATGAAGCGACGGAGGCGACCGGCAGGCCGCTGGAGAAACATCGCCAACGGCACCGTCAAGAGACAGAAGAGGACCAGGTAGTACAGGAACCAGAGATGGAGCAGGTTCGGTTCCCGGAGTGCCGGTGATCGGGTCTGGTCATGATCCATGAACGGCAGGCAGCCGACGTAGTCGATCCTGGCCAGTACCGAGGTGATCGAATCGCTCCCGGGTGGTGCGTCCTGCATGATGGTGGCGAACGAGGCGGCGAAGATCGTCAACGGCCAGAGGATGAACCAGCCGACGAGGAACGGGACGAGGATCCTGGCGGCCCTGTTGCCAGCAAAGGAGCGGCAGCCCCTCTTTTCGATGAGCATGCCGGCGAAGAACCCGGAGAGGACGAAGAAGACCGGCATCCTGAAGGAGTGAATGACTTGTATGAGAATGCCGGCAAGCGCGGTGTGATTCGGATCCGTGTACGCCCAGCGAGCCTCGTCCGGCATTCCCTCGAGGGGTGGAAGGTAGCTGATCGCCACGTGGATGACGACGCCCAGGAGCATCATCGACGCCCTGATGAAGTCTAGGCCGTGGTAGCGTTCTCGGGTGGGAGTGACGTGCATCGATTCGGTTGCGGTTCTCTGGTCATCGACCGGCAGGCTTCGTGCCGGCCATTCTACTCCGGAAAGCCATGGCGTCCGAGGCACGTTAGAATCAGGTGGCCACCCATGAACTCGATCAAACCCGACAAATCAGGAACATCCAGCCAACGTGCAGCGGCCGTTCTGGCCACGAGCGCGGTCTTCGTCATCGTGCTTGTCACCGGTGTGCTCAAGTGCTTCTCGTTCCTGAAGAATCCGCACATGGATGTCGGCATCTACTACGAGGCGTCCCTGGCACTCCGGACCGGTGGCGACATGTTCGGCACCTTCCACCAGGCACCGCTCACCTACATCTATCCACCGTTCTTCGCGATTCTCTTCATGCCGTTCACCTATCTCACCGCCGAAGGTGCGGGGGTCGCGTGGACGATCGTCAACATCGCACTGCTCCTCGCCTGCCTCTGGCTGGGAGGTCGAGAGCTCATGCGTCGTTTCGATGCGCGTCTCGATTCCGCGACGCTTCCGACGCTCATGCTGCTGTCCGTCGTCTTCTTCTATCCGAGAATAGATGCCGAATTCGACCAGGGACAGGTGGATTTCCTCGTGTTGTCAGGCATCATCTGGAGCCTGATGCTCGTTCGGCGTCATCCGTTCCTGGCTGGTGTCCTTCTGGGCATCGTGGCGAACGTCAAGTACCAGACGGTGATCTTCGTTCCATACTTCCTGATCAGGGGCTGGTGGAGTTCGGCGGTCGGATTCGTCGCCGGCGCGCTGGCTGCTGCGCTGTCGGGTGCCCTCGTCATCGGATGGGCAACCAACCTCGGCTACCTTGGTCGTGCCTTCTCCGGTCTCGGAAACATGATGGGGATGCCTCCTGGTGAAGGAAATCCTCCATTCATACTTCCGGTCGAATGGCCGGAGAGCATCTCGCTGACCAGCACCTTCGCGCGCTGGTCCGACTCGGCGGGCTTCGGTGATGGAGGGATGCTCCTGATGGTCGTCCTGGCGGCGGCGGCCTGCCTCATGCTTGGGGTCGTCATCCACCGCAGATCCGGGATGCCGCTCTTCCGTGGACGTTTCGGTGCGGCCGGAAGGACGGCGGATTTCGTTCAACCGCTCATCGCCCTTGAATGGATCGGTCTGCTGGTCGCTGCAATCAGTTTCGCACCACAGACCAAGATGCGTCACCTGGCGCTGCTTCTGATTCTTGCGATGATGGGGGTGTTGCTGCTCATCGTCCAGCGCCCGGCCGTGCCGAGGCTGCCGCTTCTCACGGTCATGATCCTCGTGTTCCTCGTCCTGGTGCTTCCGCCACCCATCACCGACGAGATGCATGACCTGAGAAAGTCACTCCGTTCACAGGGAATGCCGATCTGGGGTCTTCTGGCCCTCTACTTCATGATCCTCTGGACGGGTTTGAAATGGGCCCGGACGATGGATGGTGGCCGTGGCGTCTCCGACTCAACCTCGCTCGACGAGTCGGTCAATGAGGTGGCTTGACTGCTCCATGGCACGTTCGCTGAACGACCCGAAGAAAGCACTGCATTCATCGAAGAGTCTTGAGAAGGATTCCTGGTCGGTCTCGTCAACCGCCTGTCTCCAGGATCTCAGGCTGTCCTCGAGGGCGGCGGCGATTTCTCCTCGATTCGGATTCGCCATGTGGATCGCTCCGTAGAGGTCTCCGCTCTGGCAGAAGTGTCTTGCAGTCATCAGGAGTTCTATGAGGTAGACGGGAGAGGCGAACTGCAGCGTGTCCTCGACGGAGACTCCAAGCCTGGCCATGGCAAGGCCCACCACCTCGGTCGAGAAATGGGTCAGGACCTGGACGATCGACATCGAGCGGTCGTGCTCTTCGGCGCTGGCATTCAGAATCGAAAGGCCTCTGGCCGTCAGGCAGGTTCGGAGCCAGTCGTCCCATGACGATCCTTCATGGAGCCTTCCGGGAACGAGGACGATCCTCTGTTCCTGCAGGGTATGGACACCGGGACCGAACATCGGGTGGGTCCCGATCACGTTCGCTCGCGACGACTCGCACATCGCTCGCACGGGATCCACCTTTGTCGAGGTGAGGTCGAAGAGAAGGCCGTCCTCCCTGCATTCCGGACCGATCTCTGCGATGACCTCGAGCGTCGAGCGGATCGGGACACTGATGAGGACGGCATCGGCCATACGGGCCGCCTCGACCGGTCTCAACGACGTATCCAGATCGGCGATGAGGACTTCGTGTCCCAGGTCGCGGAAGAGACCCGCAAAGAGCGAACCCATGGCTCCATTTCCGCCGATCACGGCCACCTTCCTCAAGGGGAGGTCTTCCGGAACTTCCGTTCCAAGTGCAGCCTGTTGGTCACGGCTCGCGGAAAGCAAAAGGCGGTACAGGCTTTCGACCATTCCCGGGTGAAGACCGAGTCGGTCGCACTGGATCTGCCGGTCCTTCAGGATCGCCGCTTCCCTGGTTCTGTCGCGGACCTTCAGTGCGTTGTCACGCTTGACTTTCGCGACCCCGCTGACGATCTCCCTTCGGCGGGACAACAGTTCGAGGATCTCGTGGTCGATGGAATCGATCGAGTCACGGAGTGCCAGCAGTTCGGGCGGGAGCTCAGGCGCTTCATCGGGTGGAAGTGGTGACGTCATCAGGATCTTGATGTCGGCATCAAAGGCCCTGTCAGGCCACATTCACCGTGAGCTCGATGCTGTTTTCAGCCGTGGAGCGAGAAAACCGGGTTTCTCGGACGCCTACTCGGCTTCGTCGTGGTCTTCGGGCTGTCTTGTCCGGGCTCGATTCCGCAGAGCCGTCTTGAGCTTCTGGTCGAGGCCCAGAGACTCGATTCCCTTTCTCAAGGTCGACTCCACCGAAGAGAAGAAGCCGGTCTGCATCCTGATGCGCCGGGCCCTGAGCGTGCTTGCGAAGATCGTCCGTTGCTCCTCCTCGACCCGTCTCGAGCAGAGTCGTGTCTTGTAATCGGCTTCTCCCGGGCCGAAGTCCCAGGTGTCCACGGAGTCGTTTTCGCAGAGTTCCTTCAACGTTTCGAAGAGCAGGATCGTCCCGAGTGGGAGCCGGCTGATCTCCCTGTCGAACCCCATGTAGGTTCCGAAGAGTGTGCGCTTCCAGAGAAATGCATGCAGGAAGGCGGCGGGCCTGCCGTCGATGACGAGGGTTCTCGCCCACATCGCACCCATTTCGTATGCAGCCTCGTAGATGGCACGTTCCCGCTTCGAGACGGAGAACCCCACATCCAGTCCCCGGTGATAGCTTTGGCGAGCGATCACCTCGCTGCTGGAGAGGAGTTCGTCAAGATCGGTCGTTGAATCATGGCGTTGGATCTCGTGACGACCGTCGAATTCCCTGTGGAACTTGTTGAGGTTGTTCCGCAGGGTGCCACGAGTGCTCTTTCCGAGTGAAAGAAGCTGCTCGTCGAAGGATGGTGCGATGTCGATGTGCCAGTGCGCCACATTCGTTGGAGTCGCTTTGGAGAACCTGGGATCGTCGTGGTCGAGAAGTGCGAGGCGAATCGGATCATCGAGTGGCATCAGGGGCAGTTCGACGACCTCTGCCTCGCCCCCGTCGATGCTCTCGAGGAGTGCGTCCAGCAGCAGTGGTGCGGTTTCCGAGGGATGGGTTCCGATGATCCCGTCGAAGGGTACGACGATGGTTCGTGCCATCGGTTGGGGGAGGGGCAGGTAGCGACCGGCCCTGACCAGCTTCGAATGTTCGAGTCTCGATGTCATCATGCCCCGGATCGAGCCGTCGGGGTTCGTGATGACCGGCACATGCGGTCTCTGGATCACGTCATCAGCGGTACAGAGATCGAGAAAAAGCCTGGGGTGCGCCTGAGGGTGGATGGTCGCGTCGTTCCATGCCGGCACCAGGGGGCGGAGCTCTTCATCGGAGCGCAGGATCCTGACTTGGTGTTGGGGATGGTCGGTCATCGAGTGTCGATCTGCAGGCTTCCAGTCAAAGGCCGTCCCCGGATGGCTCCGTGACTCCGGCTCCTCTTTCATCAATTCGGTCCGACGGGCGTGGCTTCTTCAACTGGCGTCGGAGGTTCGTCTGGTTCCCGAGTAGAGTTCGAACTGAAGGAGCCTGCAATCGATGCTTCCATTCTCGAATGGAGTTCTTCGTGCAGCCTTGAGTCCGATGGTGCCAGCCAGCTCCTTCGAGGTGAAGACATACCCGTCCCAGCCGCCACATGACTGCTTGAGGAAGTCTCCGATGCGCTTGTAGGTCGATTGGAGCTCAACCGGATCCCCGAGTCTCTGTCCGTATTCACCATGGAGGATGATTGTTCCCGCTTCCTCGGGAAGGGGGGTCTCTGCGAAATCACACACCTGGAATTCGATCAAGTGGTCGACGCCTGCGGTTGACGCATTCTTGCGAGCCGCGTCCACGGCATCAGGATCGATGTCGGAGGCGATGATGGGAGCGGGGGACTGCTTCGCCTTCAACTTCCGCGCGCTGACTCGTTCCTCGGTCCAGGTGCCCTCGTCGAACGTCAGAAGATGCTTGACACCGAAATTGCTCCTGAGGAGTCCGGGTGCCCGGTTCGCGGCGATCAAGGCTGCCTCGATGGCGATTGTGCCGCTTCCGCACATGGGGATGACCAGGGGGCGTGAGCCGTCGTAGTCAGCCTGCATGAGGATGGCCGCGGCAATCGTCTCACGCATCGGTGCCCGACGAGGGATCCTGCGGTAACCGCGGTCGGAGAGCTTGCGGCCCGAGATGTCGAGTGTGATTCGGCAGAAGTCGTCCTGCCAGTAGAGATGGACGACGGTCCGATCCCCGTCGGAACCGGCATCAGGACGTCGGCCATGCACCTGACTGATTCGGTCCACGATCGCATCCTTGAGTCGCATGTTCGCGAACATCGAGTTCCGAATGCTGTCGTTTCGGACGGTCGACGTCACGGTCACGTGGCCGTCAGGGGAGATGACTCTTTCCCATGGGAGGCGTATCGCTCCCTGGTACATGGCTTCCGCGTCCCGTGCTCTCAGGTCGCCGAATCTCTGGAGTACGTGGTATGCGGTCCTGAGCCTGAGGGTCAGTCGCATCGCATCGACCATGCGGCCCCTGAGTTCCACGCCGGTGTGGTCTGAACCTTCGACGTCATAGCCGAGATCCCTGACCTCCTGTTCGAGCCAGGGTGTCAGACCCGGGGCACAGGTCAGCCTGAGAAGGCGTGGGGTCTCCGGGCGTTCGGAACTGCTGGATTCGCGTTCGATGTGGGACAACATGAGCTCCGATGTTCAGACGCACATCATACGGAGATCGGACGACTCCGTTCGGCCTGTGTCTGCCAGGAATGACTTTGAATCACCTGGCTTACTCGCACGGTCCCCAGAATCCAAGGAAGATTCCCAGGTCAAGCCCGTCAATCAGACCATCATTGGAAAGATCTTCCGGACAGTAGCCTGCTCCACACCATCCCCAACTGCTCAGAAGTATGGTGAGATCTGCTCCATCGACGAAACCGTTCCGGTCAATGTCTGCAGGGCAGAGGCATCCGGTCACACCATCCTCGTCTGTCTCGCACCACCTCGCGATGCAGGACCGAACATCTTCCTGCCATTTCCCGACGATCTGGTCGGGCGAGTTGTTGCAGATCAGGCTCTCCGTGATGTAGGTCTGTCCCATGAGGGTGTAGATCGCACCACCTGAATTCGCTGAATTTTCGGTGACCGTGCATCCGGTGATTTGGAGCATGCTGTTGTCACCGAATATCGCGCCTCCGATAGTGGAGCTGTGGAGGCGAATCGAGGTGTCCTCTACCAGGACCGTGCTGTCGTTCGTGGCGTCAAGGCATCCGCCTCGAGCTGTTCCGATGTTGTTCGTGAGCTCGCACAGAACGATCTCGATGTCGCTCGAATTCACGCTGAATGTGCCGCCTTCCGTTGAAAGGTTTCCCTGGAAAGCCGATGAAGTGATCTTCATCGAACATCCATCTTTGGCGGATACCGCGCCTCCACGTTCCAGCGAGGTGTTGTCAATGAAGATACATTCGTGGATCGTGCAGTCGCTCTGGTTGTTGTAGATCGCCCCGCCCGTTCCGGATCCGTTTGATGAGAACAAGCTGTTGGCGATGATCGTGTGGCTGCCCGATCCGCCGGCTATCGCGCCGCCGTTCTCGATCGATGCGTTGTTCGTGAAGACACAGCCATGGATCTGCGGAATGCTGTCGTACATGGAGTAGAGAGCTGCGCCCCATGCACCCGCACTGTTCTCTGTGAACGTGCAATCTTCGATTCTTGGATGCGCTGTCTGACAGAGAATCGAGCCACCATAGAAATCCGCAACGTTCGACCTGAAGACGCAGTTCCTGATGGTCGGACTCGAGTTGCTCAGGTAGATTCCGGCCCCGAACGGAGCAAGTCCGTTCATGATGGTCAGGCCCTCGATGATCGTCTCTGAATTCTCTCCGGAGTTGCATTCAATGCATCGATACTGGTTGCGGCCATCGATGAAGGTCACACCCGGCCCATCACTTGAACGTATGTGGATCTTCTTCCCGTTCGTGTCAAAGATGTTCTGAGAGAACATCGACGAGTAGTTTCCAGGCAGTATGAGGATGGTGTCTCCGTCCTGAGAGGCGAAGATCGCTGATTGGATGTCCTCGTGGTCGGCGAACCCGTCATCGTCGACGGTGATGGTGTCGGAACATGCAGATGAAGCGACAGCACTCACGAAAATCGTGAACATGCAGAATCGCTCTGTGCACCCTTTCCAGGTCATTTGTACCGCCATATGAAGAGTATGCCGGCAATGGTCCGATGCCTGAAAAATCACTGTGCGGACGATGCCCGATTTTGAAAGCGGGCTTTTCTTGCAGTCACAGCGTCCTGTAAATCACAGAAATGGTCCGTGTAACTTCTCGTGCCACTGGTCAGGGATTGAGAGCATTTGGAACAAGTGGACTGTTCCAGAACGTGCTTTGTTCGGGTGCTGAGGCTCACTCAGTAATCGACTTGATCGATTCCTCGTCCCGGGTTTCCGGGTCCTCTCTGACCAGCAGGTAGAGACCGCTCTTTCCCGGAAGGACGATGTCGAGGTCGCCGTCACGATCAATGTCGACAGGAACAGGATAGTGGCCGGCTCCGACTTCTCCACCGGATGAAATGTTGGTCTTCGTGAACTCGCGGGAGTCCAGGTTGAAGCCGTAGGTACAGACAATGAGCGGATCATCGCCGCCGGGGTCCTTTCCGTTGTGAGCATGTCGGCGCTTCCCTGTTAGCACCTCCATCTTGCCATCCATGTCGAGATCGACCAGGACGAGGCCGTGGGCCTGCGACCATTCCTCATCGACGGCATGCCTGGTCCATGTGCGTTGGCCCATGTCGTTCCTGCCCTGTTCGAGCCAGTAAAGGCCGTAGTCATGCCCCATGCCCCAGAAGAGATCGACATCACCATCATCATCGAAATCATGTGCGATGATCGAGATGCCTGCCGCGCCGAGCGTCCAATCCGAATGGTGAATCCATGGGTCCCCGGATCGTGCCGGTGCCTGGTGCCACCCGTCCGGTCCAAGGAGATCCGTCCGGCCGTCCTGGTCGATGTCACCTGTGCCAATACCGTGCCCGCCCCTTTCATCCGACACCACCATGGGAACGAGCTTGCCATTGATCAGCTTGTACCAGACAGTTCTCCCGATCACGTTTGGTAGAA
>JAKVBQ010000025.1:0-13954 GCA_022447205.1 Phycisphaerales bacterium | reverse complement strand
ACCCCGTCACCATCCACGTCAGCTCGTATGGCAGTTTCCATGTTTCCCGGCAGGTCTGCGACATGTGTCGTCCACTCACCGCCACTGCTGCCTGGATTCCTTCTCCAGAACACGCCGCGATCGTGCCAGCTGCATGAGACGATGTCCATGTATCCGTCACCGTCGACATCGATCGGCACATCGGCGAAATCGACTCGGTACCCCCCGATGTTCCTTATCAGGCCGACATCATGTCGAGACCAGTCCGGCGACCGGTACCAGGCATCTCCACTGAAGATGTCCAGATGCCCGTCATTGTCGAGGTCGGCGACGCCGCACGCCTCGTAATCCGATGATTCATTGATCGTGACCAGTCGGTAGGAGGGGTGCAGACGTGGCTCATCGGTGATGGCGAAAATGACAGTAACGAATGCTGTCAGCATGATGTTCCTTCCCATTGAAACCGATCACCTGCATCGCCTGCTGTTCGAATGGAATTCGATGGTCGTGTGCGTTCTGGAGATGGCGACAGGTCGGGCACAGTCATGTTATCGATGCATGCATGTCGGTGCTCGACATATTGCTGTATCCTTCATGCCCCATCATCAGTACCTTGACGGAGACCGTCAGTGTCCATTCAGGCGAAGAGATATTCGATCGTGGGATGCAGCGGCTCGGGCAAGAGCACGCTTGCGAGGAGACTTGCGAAGCAGGCAGGCCTTCCGCTTCTTGAATTGGACTCGATCTATCACCAGCCGGGATGGGTTCCTCTCGAGGAAGAGGCCTTCAGGCGTTCTGTCCTGGAGTTCATGGATCTGCACGAAGGATGGGTGATTGATGGCAACTATCAAGCCGTCAGATCACTCGTCTGGGAGCGTGCCAGTGACGTCGTCTGGATTCATCCTCCCCTTGCCAGGGTCATGCTGCAGATCACCATGCGAACCTTGAAGCGTCAGCTGCGGCGAGAGGTTCTGTGGAATGGCAACAGGGAGAGTCTCAGCAACCTCTATTCGATGAATCCCGAGCGATCAGTGATCGCCTGGTCGTTGAAGACATACTCGAGATACGGACTTGAATACGAGGCTCTCCTCGCTGAATCGGAGGCGGGAGGATTCGACGCTCATGTTCTTCGTTCCAGGAAGGATGTCGAAGAGTGGTTTCATCGCCTTCATCTCGTCGACTGTTCCAAGGGAGCAGTGACCCATCATCGCTCCGAAGATGATAGCCTTGGCCCGTCATGAGACGTCACGTTGTCTGGCTCTGTGTCCTTGCTCTGCTCGGCGGCCTTGCCCTCGTCGTCATCTACAGGCCGATCGCCCATCTGGCCAGGACGGCACACGATGATCGTGATGAACGTGAACCGATCGAATACGGACATGTGGACGATGCCAGTCGGCTGAACAGTACGCCTGTTCACCGGATCGAACGGATCATGTCCGATTCCGAGAATCAAGAGGCTGTCCTGGTCGACCTCCTTGCCGAGGCGCGTTCTTCCGGTCGCAGGGTCGCGATCGCCGGATCGAGGCACAGCATGGGAGGGCACACCATCTATCCCGATGGCATCATCCTCGACATGTCCGGGTGGAACGAAATGAGTCTTGATCTCGAGGATTCCGTCCTGAACGTCCAGGCTGGGGCGACCTGGGACGAGGTCATCGACCTCCTGGATGCACACGGGCTTTCCGTCTCGATCATGCAGTCGAACGATTCCTTCACCGTTGGTGGTTCCATCAGCGTCAATTGCCATGGCTGGCAGTTCGGGCGTCCTCCCATCGCGTCAAGCGTGCGCTCGTTCAGGATCATGCTCGCCGATGGGGACGTTGTCCGGTGCAGTCGAGAGGAGAATGCCGAGCTGTTCTCGCTTGCGCTTGGTGGTTACGGCCTCTTTGGAATCATCCTCGATGTCGCGCTTGATGTCGTTCCGAATGAGCTCTATGAGATCGATCAGAGAGTCCTGTCGACCGACGAGGCGCTCCGTGTCTTTGACGATGACCTCGCCGGACGTGAGGGTCTTTCAATGCTCTACGCCCGGATGGATGTCACGCCCGACTCTCTTCTTGACGAATTGATCCTCAATGCCTTCTTCGTCAGTTCTGGCGTGCCCAAAACGAAGGCAGGATCACTCGAAGATGGCGAACCTTCGAATCAGGCCCTTTCTGAATTGAAGAGGATCATCTTTCGTGGTTCTTCGGGGAGCGATTTCGGCAAGAGCCTCAGATGGGATGCCGAATCCCGTCTCGCACCGATGGTCCTCGGTCGGACCTACACTCGAAACGCACTCCTGGATGAGGGGGTCGAGATCCTCGAGAATCGCAGCGCAGGCACCACCGACATCCTTCATGAGTACTTCGTTCCTCGTGAGGGTGCTGAGGCATTCGTCGACCGAGTGCGCCAGATCGTCACGGGACACGAGTCGGATCTCCTCAACGTGACGGTGCGACAGGTCGAGACGGATGAGGACACCTTCCTCAGGTACGCCGATGGCCCGATGATCAGTTTCGTCATGCTCTTCGTTCAGGACAGGAATGAATCCGGTGAGGAGGACATGGTCGAGATGACCCGCGAGCTCATCGATGCCAGTCTCGACCTCGGTGGTCGTTACTACCTCCCGTATCGTCTGCATGCCACTCGTGAGCAGTTCAGAAGAGCCTACCCGCGCTCTGATCGGTTCTTCGAACTCAAGGCACTGTACGACCCCGGTGAATTGTTCCAGAATCAGTTCTACAGAAGGTACGGACCGGTTGCTGATCCGAAACCGGCCGGGTGAACATTTCCTTCTTGTTGCTCGCATCTGCATCCACGTGAAGAACCCCGCATCAGGTGATCTTTCCTGATGCGGGGCCCTGATCGAACGTTGCAGATATCAACCTGTCCATGCACCAAGCAGAAGGGAGAGATCCGCTCCATCAGTGGTGCCGTCACCATTCAGGTCGGTTTCGGGGAGGCCCCAGAATCCGAGAAGCATGGCCAGGTCACTCCCGTTCACGGCTCCGTTGCAGTCGAAGTCCGCAGGCGCACAGGGATCAAGTTCATACTCGAAGACTGACTCCTCGATCTCAGTCGCCTGATCGGTTCCGCTGTCGACATCCCTGGTGAGCCTGAACTCGCCGGAGAGGAATCGGATGTCGAATTCCGGGTGTCCGATGCCGTTGATGTAGTAGTCCACGTCGGACGAGATCGTGCTCGAGCCGGTGGCCGCGCCGGAGGCATCCAGGATCGTCGTCCTGATCGTGGATGAGGTCCCGTGGACGATGGTCCTCGAACCGTCTTCATTGGTTCCGATGAAGGAGAAGCGGTTCTCGTCGGGGAGCACATGGGACGAGACGAGATCTCCAGAGTCGTCGTAGTGAGCTACGAAGCACCGACTGCCATGGTCCTCATTGTCCTCGTTCCAGGTGATCGAGGTGCCGGCTTCGTCGACGATGATGTCCATGTGACGGTCAGCATCGAAATCGCCACCAATGCCGGGCACGTCGGGGAAGTACTGCTGGATCGCCGACTGGCCGTTCGAATGGAAGCTGATCGTGTTGATCCTGTTCTCGTCGCTGTCAGCGTAGTACACGGTGGCCGTGGTCTCGCCAGTCTTGAGGAATGCATGGAGCTTACCTCCGACGACCTGGTTGCTGCTTGCCGTCGTGGACTGGTTCGCGGCATTGAACGACTTGGTGAAGATGTCGGTACGTCCGTATTGGGGGTTTCCTACGGTGCCGCCGGTGACGATCATCATGCCCCAGACCGCGAACAGGTCACCATCCTCGTCGAGGATGAGCCTCCGCTTGCTGGCGTTCGCGTCCCAGAGGCCATTGAACTTCGGGCTGAGCAGGGAAGACGACTCGATGTGCAGGAGCCTGTTCGTACCGACGGGTTGTCCGTTCGGATCGAATCTCTGGTACTTCATGGACTTCCGGCCGCCAGTGTCCTGGGATGCGACGTCGATCCAGCTGATCACGAACTCGTTGGCATCGTTCATCGCAACCTGTGGTGAATACATACGGCGATTCGCGACTTCAATGAACCGATTCGGGCCGTTCAGGTTGCCATCCTGGTCGGTGAGTTGGAAACCGATCCTGCCGTCACCGCTTGAGCTCTTGTCGAGCCATGCGATCACTGCATTGCCGCTTGAGCTGGATGCCGAGGCGGGATGGGTCTGGTAGGCGCCGTCGACATCGTCGGCAACCAGTCCCAGCTCCATCGCTTCGCCATCGGTGGTGTGTGCCCATCCGATCACGTCCATGTCACCATCTTCGCCGAGTTGTCTCTGGGTCTCGATCGCCGAGTCGATGGCGTTGAACCAACCGGTCTGGTTCGCAGGGCCGGTGCCATCTCCCCAGGCATGGACCTGGTCGAGGGCATAGGTGTCGGAATCGACGGTGAACCACCCATTGCGGCTCGTGAAGACCCACTGGTCCTCGGATCGTGCCGAAAGGTCCGTCGGTGCCCAGACCGACATCCCGGTGTTCCAGATCTCGGCAGGCGCACCTGAGGCGTCACCCTGTTCGTTCACGTCCTCGGCGAGGGCGATCGTCTCCTCGGACCATGCAACGACGAAGCTGCCGTCCTGGCGGGTCGCTGCAAAGCATTCGATGTTGAACAGATCGATCTCGGTGGAATGGCTGTTGACGGGGCCGATCGGTGCACCGGATGCGTCGAACAGCCTGCTGCACACCTTGTCGAAGTACGGGGGCTGGGTGCCGATCCATGCCAGCAGGAACGAGCCGTCATCACGAAAGGCGACGTCGTAGCGATTGATTCCGTTGGGGAAGTCCAGGTCCGACTCATCGACGAGATCAATCGGTCCGTGTGTGGTCTGAAGTTCGCTGTCGAGAATCCTCCCTCTGAGAAACCCATCATCGGAGTGGAGGAGAAGCGCGCCGTCATCGCCCGAGACGAAGATGCGGTCGAATTCATCGACCTCTACGGGGTCAGCTGCTGGTGCGCCCGTCGCTGGATCGATCCATGCAAGCTTGTAGAGGAACTGCCAGGTTCCGTTCAACCTCGTCTTCCATCCGAGGATCGTGCCACCGGAAGCGGACATGTCGATCTCGACGCTGGAGTAGAACCCGTTTTCCGGTTCGAGGAGTGATTCGACTGCGACACTTGCCAGCGAGAGATTGCCGTATTGATCCATGGAACGGAGCCGGTACTGGGATTCCCCGGTTCGGTCATCGGAAAAGAGGAAGAGTGCATTCTCATCCGAGGAGACGAGTTCGCCTCCGTACTGATTCACACCCATGCCACCCGGTTCATTGATGATCCGACTGTCCTGAGCGAGTGCGAACGTCGAGGCTGCGAGCAGACTCGCGGTAGCAGTCAGGAGTGTGACCTCGGCATGCTGTCGGTTCCGGTGATTCGTCTGGCGGTGCATCGTGTTCTCCTTGCGGTTGCCCGCAATACTCCCGGACTGTCGTACAGGGATCATTGCATGTGAAGCGCCATGGCGAGGGGCTTCCTGATGCAGTGGTGGTACCTGTCCTTGGTCCTGGCGGTCCTGGCCCACTCCTGTCTACGAGAGCATGCCATCTGAGTGACAGCAAAAGTCCGAAAAGGCGCATGAGGTGCCCTTGAGGCCGTTCGGAGTCCTCATGAGCCCCTGGCCTCGTCCACGACCCGATAGAGGGTCCATGTGGCCACGCTCCTCATCGGTGCCCAGCAGGCGCCACGTTCCTCCAGATCGGATGCCGAGGGTCGTTCCTCGAGTCCGTCGAGAATACGAAGCCCTTCCTGGACCCCCAGATCGCCACTCGGGAGCACATCAAGGCGGCCGAGCCTGAAGATGAGGAACATCTGAGCACTCCAGGGCCCGATGCCACGAACGGTCGTGAGTTGTCGGATCACCTCACCGTCTTCGAGTCTCGAGATCGAACGGAGGCTGAGTTCTCCAGCCAGGACCTTGTCTGCCAGATCCGTCAGGGCCAGCTGCTTGGCTCCGGACAGTCCGGCTTCCCTGAGGCTCCGGGGTGGCATCGTCATGATCTCTTCAGGACGTGGAAAGCGTGGTCCAGCGGTCAGTGACCGGACCCGGTCGTGGATGGTCGCTGCGGCATTCCCGGCCAGCTGTTGATAGATGATGGTCCTGGCCAGCGAATGGAAGTGGCTGTCGGCAGATCGTCTGTTCGCGAAGTCGGGGAAGGGAGGCAGGCGGCGAATCGCTCGCCCCAGCTTCGGGTCGCGACGCGCGAGTGCCTTGAGTTCAGATCGTGTTGGTCGCCCTGTTCTGGTCATCGTGCCTGCCGTCTCGGACTGGTCGCCATGTGTCCTGAAGGCCATTTTATCCGGGGGTTTGCGTTGCCGGGGCGTTCTGAGCGGGGTCTTGAGCCATCCCGAAGCCCGGGGGGCGGGCCCCGAAGCATCGCGCTGGCTGCCAGGAGTGGAAGGAGCGATTTCCATGTTTTTTTTATTTCTCAATAACAACTGGAAATGAACGACGTATCTGTTCCCATGGGCCATCGCCGGGACGGCGTGCCTGTATTTTCTTCCTGGCCACCAAGGGCTTTCATCGCCCGATCCTGACACACCGACACGACTCGAGAGTGGAGAATTGCAAGATGACCATGCTGAATGTGACCGCTACCGCTTCCATCATGATGACTTTCGCGACTGCCTACTCGACGGGCGCGGATGTTCTCCTGGTCCCATCCGAGTACCCAACCATCCAGTCGGCGATCGACACAGCCGTTAATGGCGACACCGTCCTGGTCTCGGCCGGCATCTACAATGAAGGGATCGACTTCCTTGGAAAGCAGATCATCGTCGAGTCGGAGGACGGATCCGATGCCACCACCATCGACGGTCTCGGCCTCGATGTCTCGATCGTGAAGTGCGTGAGTGGAGAGACCGATCAGGCCGTGTTCAGGGGGTTCCGACTCTATCGAGGCATTTCCGGGACCCAGGATTTCACCGACTCCCTCTACCTGGGTGGCGGCATGTACATCAATTCGAGCAGTCCGACCGTGGAGGATGTGGTGTTCGACGAGTGTCGGAGCGGATACGGCGGAGGGCTGTACGCGATCTGGAGTGACTCGGTCATCAGGGACTGCGTCTTCCGACGGTGCATCGCCAACTCGAACAGCGGCGCGGCCCAGGCCTTTTTCAACGGCGTGACCTTCGATGGATGCGAATTCATCGAAAACTGGAGTTCCGACTACGGAGGCGCCGTGCATGCGATCCAGGGGTACCACGTCTTCAATGACTGCACCTTCACCCGAAACGGCGGGCCCTGGTACAGCGACACGATCACCTATACGGATGACGGCGGGGCCATCAGTTGGTTCACGTACATCGATGACAGCCTTGATGAACTTCCCCGTATGACGATCACCAATTGCGTGCTCATCGACAACCGATCCGCACAGGATGGAGGGGGTCTCTGGGTCAAGCCCGGATATGACTCCGTCGACATCACGAACACGACGATCTGTGACAACATGACCTTCAACGTGACCGGTCGCTACACGGATCTTGGTGGAAACGACATCTGCATTTGCACCGGCGATTTCAACGGTGACGGCGAGGTGAGCGGCGCCGATCTCTCCGTCCTGCTGGGGTACTGGGGTGACTGCCAGGACCTCGATTGCGCTCCCGATCTCAACTTCGATGGCGTGATCGATGGCGTAGACCTCGCAAGCCTCCTGAGCGCGTGGGGCTCCTGCGCTCCGTGACCGAACGGTTCCATACGTAGCCACCTTCCATGGTTCCAAGTTGAAGGGGTTTCGGTCCCGGCTGACCGAAACCCCTTGTTTTCATGTCTCCGCTTCCGGCCATAGGACGTCCATGTGGTGTTGCAGGTTAGGATGCCTCCATGCGCGCTACAGGAACAACCGGAACCTACGAGCCTCGTTCATTCCCGGCATGCTCGGCCATCCTGGCACTGCTCCTCCTTCTTGCCCCGAGTGGGCTCCGTGCCGGGGAGGACCTTGTGCTCCTCGAGACCGAAGGGTTCGAGGAATTCGGTGGATGGGTCCTCGATCAGCAGTTCATGGATCTCATGGGATCACCGTTTCTCCTGGCGCATGGGATGGGACGACCGGTCGAGGACGCACGTACCACGATCAAGACTCCACTGTCGGGGACGTATCGTGTCTGGGTGCGAACGCGTGACTGGGTCGCTCCATGGGGCGCGCCGGGCGCGCCGGGGCGATTCCAACTGCTCATCGATGGAACACCTCTTGCAACCACCTTCGGCACGGAGGGTGCGGAGTGGCACTGGCAGGATGGCGGTACGGTCGATCTGGCCGGCACGACCGAGTTGGCACTCCATGACCTCACGGGTTTCGAGGGGCGGTGTGATGCCGTTCTGCTGGCACGCGACCTCGAGTTTCAGCCGCCGGATGACGTCGATGAACTCGCTTCCTTCAGGCGTGATGTTCTTGGGCTGCCTGATGAACCGGAGGATGGTGGACGTTTCGACCTGGTCGTCGTCGGTGGCGGCATGGCAGGCACCAGTGCGGCTATCACCGCCGCCAGACTCGGCCTCGATGTCGCATTGATCCAGGATCGACCGGTGCTTGGTGGCAACTCCAGCTCGGAGGTACGGGTCTGGCCACAGGGACACGTGAATCAGGCGCCCTGGCCGCGCGTCGGAGACGTGGTCATGGAACTCGTGCCCGACCGCAGGCCGGATTCGCACAATGCGCAGTCGGGATCGGTCTTCGATGACGACCGCAAGTTGTCGCTGGCACGAGCGGAACCAGGCATCACCCTGTTCCTCGAACAGCGCATGAATGAAGTCGACGTCATGGATGGTCGTGTTCATTCCGTGGTCTGCCAGGACATCCGGACCGCGAAACGCCTCAGGGTGCATGGCCGTTGGTTCCTCGACAGCACCGGTGACGCCTCGGTCGGGTACCTCGCCGGTGCCGATTTCGAACAGACGGATACGGGCCACATGGGAGCCAGCAACCTCTGGAACATCAAATGTCTCTGTGAAGACGAGGAGCCGCTTGCATCGGAGCTTGAGGCCGCCTGCGAGGAGGCTGCCTTCCCACGATGTCCGTGGGCCGTCGACCTCGCCGAGAAGCCGTTTCCCGGGAGGGAGCGGGGGGCAACGAGTCCGGAGCCGGGCGCACTACCGATCAGCCTGGGGCAGTGGTACTGGGAATCGGGGTTCGATCGAGATCCGATCAACGACATGGAACGGATCCGTGATCAGAACTTCCGTGCGATGTACGGGGCATGGGATGCGATCAAGAATGTCGAGGGTCGCTACCCCGCTCACCGATTGAACTGGGTCGCCTACATCGCCGGGAAGCGGGAATCACGTCGTCTCATGGGCGATCTCATCCTGACGGGTGCGGACCTGCGGAATGGTGTTCGATACGAGGACGGATGCGTTCCCTGCACCTGGGGCATCGACACCCACCATCCCGACACGCGTTACAGCAAGGGGCATGAGGGGGATGAGTTCATCGCCTCGGCAACCTTCGGCGAGGGCTACACCTACGACGGGCCATACTGGATCCCGTATCGGTGCCTGTACAGCCGCAACATAGACAATCTCTTCATGGCTGGCCGAGACATCAGCACGACACACGAGGCGCTTGGTGCGGTGCGCGTCATGAAGACAACGGGTGCGATGGGGGAGATCGTCGGCATGGCCGCATCGATCTGCAAGAAGCATGGCTGTGATCCACGCGCCATCCATGCCGACCACCTTGATGAATTGAAGTCATTGATGAAGATCGGCGCGGGGCGTCCTGCCGAACCTGATGATGTCACGGGTGGCCTCATCCTGTCGGCCCGTACCGCTCGAATCAGCGGCAAGCAACTTCGCTATGAACCGGAGCGCGACGCACTTGGTTGGTGGCGAACCATGACCGATGCGCCTGAATGGCGGGTGAGTCTCGCTTCGAACACCGAGTTCGAGGTCATCGTGACCTATGCGTGTCCCAGCTCCGAATCAGGTCACGACTTTCGTTTCCGCGCGACGAGTGATGAGGGAACCGTGCATTCGCTCGACTCGGTCGTGGAATCCTCCGACTCCTGGGACGATCATCGATCGAGAACGCTCGGAATCATCTCGCTTGAGGCAGGCCAGCACCTGATCTCCATTCTGAGCGGCAAGGAACAAGGGCCGCTGATGAAGCTCCGCAGTCTCGAGTTGGTTCCCACCGGCGGATGAGGTCCTGCTCAAGGGGTCGGTGTGAGTTCTGCCACCACCGGACGGTGGTCGG
Source organism: Phycisphaerales bacterium (assembly GCA_022447205.1). GTDB lineage: Bacteria > Planctomycetota > Phycisphaerae > Phycisphaerales > SM1A02 > JAKVBQ01. The sequence continues at coordinate 3,806 of JAKVBQ010000025.1, read as the reverse complement.
AGGCTGCGGTCTCGTCGATCACCGTTGCTGCTCCGATGTCCCACCTGCTTGTCGGTCCTGCAAGGATGAAATCGATTTCCATCCTGGGTTCGATCGATGGAAAGGTCTTCGTTGCCCCTTCGGGCTTGGTGGCCTCGTCGGCAATCGCGTGAAAGGCATCCATCGTTCGGGAGCCCGGGGTGTCGTTGAAGTCCCCGAGCACGATCCATGGGGTGTCGAGGGTCCGGATTCGATCGATGGTCTCACTGGCCTGGGCGAATCGGTAGGTGTCGTCCTTGACCCAGTCGAAATGGACGACCACGGCGGTGAACTCCGGTCCTTGTTCGGGTCGGATTCTGGCCGCGAGCGCCACCCTTGGTTCGTTGCCATCGGGCAGGCGCCAGACTTCATGTGAGACGATCTGATGGCGAGAAAGCAGCGCAAGTCCGTATCGGCCGCCCTGGAAGTCCATGAAGGCACCGAATGCAGACTGCATGCCGAGTTCATCTCCGAACCAGGCGGCCTGATCGATGCCGCCACTGCGGCGAGCGCGTTCGTCGACTTCCTGCAAGGCGATGAGGTCGGCATCCAATGCCGAGAGGACGTCACGGGTTCGTTCGAGATCGACCTTGCCGTCCATGCCGAGGCCGTGCTTGATGTTGTAGCTCACGACGTGAAGCGGAGGGATGGCCTGGGATGGGATTGGCGTGGTCTGGCAACCGAAGAGGAGGGTCGACAGGAGGATGGCCAGGAGTGCCACGCAACGTGTTGTGTGTGTGAGCATGCAATGACTCTCTCCGGTCAGATGGAGATCGTCAAGGACATGGCCCCCATGCTCCGAGGAGGATCGCGAGATCGAGGCCGTCGACGAACCCGTCGCCGTCGATATCCACCGGAGATCCGCTCTGGTTCCAGTCGCCCAGCAGAGCGCTGAGGTCTGCGCCATTCACCGCGCCGTCACCATTGAAGTCTCCGGGACAGGGTTCGGCGCACTCGGTACTGATTGAATTGCCGCCAAGGTCGTTCCAGGTCCCGTCGATCTGGTTCGGGAGATTGGCACAAGCAGTGCTCATGCTCAGTGATGAGAAACTCGCGCCCTTGTTCATGATCGCGCCGCCGGTGGCCGCACTGTTCCCGGTGAAGAGGCATCGCGTTATCGTTGATTCGCTCGAGCCCTCGTTGAATATGGCTCCTCCATCGACCGTGGCCTGGTTGCCATGGAACGAGCATCCCTCGAGTACCGGCCTGCTGATCCAGAAGTCAGGGCCATCAAAGCCATCGTTGTAGATCGCACCGCCAGACATGAGTGCGGTGTTGTTCTCGAAGATGCAGTCGATCAGTGTCGGATTGCTTCTCAGGTTGGCCATTGCACCTCCTGAGAGACCGATGTTGTCTCGAAAGATGCACCGAACGAACAACGGGTGGTTCTTGGGATCGGGACCTGATTCCCAGGTCGAGAACGCGCCGCCCTGACCTCCACGGTTGCCGATGAATCGGCAGTCGATGAAGACCGGTGCTCCATTCAGATTGTAGAACGCCCCTCCGAAGGAGAAATCAGCAGGGTCATCACCACCGTTGTCGATGAAGGTGCAGTTGACGAGGGTCGGCTTGCTGTGGAAGCATGAGTTGGCGGTTTCGTCGCTGCCAGTGAGCACGAAGTTCCTGACCATGGCGGAGTTGATGCTGGGTCTGAATTGCAGCATCGGACTCCCCTGGCCGTTGATCGTGACGGCAGGGCGTTGTTGGTCGTCCATCTCGCCCTCAAGCGTGATCTCGCCTGTGATCATGAGGTTGTCTTCGAAGTACGTGCCTGCCGTCACGAAAATGGCGTCGCCTTCGGATGCTGCATCGAGGGCTGATCCGATCGTCACAAAGTCACCGGTTCCGTCCTGGGAGACGATGAAGGTGTCGCAAACTGCATTTGACGTTGCGCATGCGATCGTGATTGCAACGTGGGGGAGCCTGATCATCGATGCTCTTTCCTGTGGTTCGAGGTTGAGTGACGAGGCGGCCACGGTCGATCACTCATCACTGTGTGGCAGCGTTGATGTCCTGTCAACGGAAATACGTCTCGTGAGGTGTCATAGGTCGACTATTCGATGTGAAATCGCGATGGAAGGGTCCGAATTCACGAGCCTGAAACCAGGAGAATCCGGCTGACATGTGTGGCTGTACAGGCATGGATTGGGCATGTAAAAGGCCCTGCATCCGAGATGCAGGGCCTTGGTGGGCTGTTGTCGAATTCATCAATGGGCCAGCTGGCCCTTGAATCAGAATTCGAGGCTGAAGCTTGCGCCGATGCTGCCGTTGCCGAGTCCGCCGGTTGAGAAGTCGTCGCCGAAATCGGCTCCGGTGGTGCCGGAGTAGCGAACGTAGATGCCGAGCGCGCTGTTGTTCGAGATGTCCCAGGCCAAGTTCAGGCCGAACTGATACCTGAAGTTGAAATCATCGCCGCTTCCGAAGTCGTCTGTACCGCTTCCGAATGCCGTGGTGGCGGTGAGCGAGCTGATATTGAGATCAGAATACTGGACGCCAGCGCCGCCGAAGAGGCCGAGGGTCATCGAGTCCCCGAGATCGAAATCGTAGCGGAGGTTCGCCATGATCGGAACCTGGATGAGCTCACCGTCGGCTGCGGTGAAACTACCGGTGATGCCGAGTACGTCGAAGTTGCCAGAGACCGTGTCGATCGTGTTGTAGGCAAGTCCGGTCATGACTTCGACACTGAGCTGATCCATGATCGGGATGCCGAGGCCGACGTTGAGATCGAGCCCGACGTTGTAACTGATCGATGTCGAGGTCACGCTTCCGCCGGTGACGAACACGTCATCGACATCGGTGTCCTGGGCCATGTTCGCGCCGACACCCAGCAGGAGGTACATGCCTGAGTCGGCACTGGCATCGTCTTGCGCGCCAAGGCCGATGAGTGCGGTGGCACTGGTCATCTGGGTGTTTGTCAGGGTGCTGTTGGTCTCTGCGGCAGCGAGTGTGCCGACGAGGCCGAGTGCTGAGGCGGCACCGAGTGTGCTGATGAAATTCATGTGTTGTTCTATCCTTCGTCTTCGTGTGTGAAACCGTTGATGTTCAGGAGCCCTTACTTGGGTCGCCGGTTGTTCGCGCATGGTAGCGACACAATCGAGTTGACGTCGCTGGCTGCTTCATGTGGCCACCTGAGGGCTGAATGGTCGCCAGTGGGCTTGTATGGCCGATCCGTCAGGAGATCGGGTCAGGCCGACATTGCGCGGTCCGGCTTGTCAGGACTGTGCTGCCGCCATCCCTTCCATCAGGGTCGTCATCGAGTAGGCGCACACACTGAAGAGGAGAAGAATGATGATGTTGGTTGCCAGTGCCAGGGTGATCACCAGCTTGCGTCGATGCCACCCAAGGATCAGTCCGAAGACTGCGATGAAGCTGATGAAGATCGACGTGATGAAGGGGATCTGAGCCGGCATCGAGGCCATGTCGAACAGCATCAATGCCAGTCCCGGAACCTGGAGATCAAGATCACTCGCTCGTTCCTGGTAGGGGGGCACCAACATGAAGAGCGCCACACCGGAGCAGATGGCCAGCGTCCATGCAGAGATTGTGAGCAACATGACAGCGATGTAAGACTGGTTCGATCGTGTCTCTTTCATGGTCAGGTCCCGTCCCGGTTTGGCGTGTTGTCGTTCTGGAATGGATTCCGTATCAACTCTCGATCCTATGGCATCTGATCATTGGGAGCCAGTACGTAGGCGATTTTCAATGGTCATCGGTCATCCTCGAGTGCGAAGAATACTCCGTTCTCAATCGCATGATTCGTGTTTCGGTTCGGCCATGTTTCAAAAGGC